>CAJUJG010000003.1:104665-164465 GCA_910586715.1 uncultured Lachnospiraceae bacterium | reverse complement strand
CATAATTAGTACATACGATTGACGGTTCTGTGGATAGAACTGCGGAAACTCAAGGCATAAACATATTGTAATTCGCTGCCTGAAATGTTATAATTATCCTTACCAGGCTATTTTATCAATATTATTCACTATGGGAGGTATTACATGAAAAAGAAACTAACGCTTTGGGCGGCGCTTTGCATGATGCTTGTGTGTGTTATGTCGGCGACGGCATTTGCCGCAGGAACTGCCGCCATTACACAGTGCATTATCAGCGGTGCGGACCAAATTACGGTTACGGCAACAGCATCCGGTGTGGCAAGTGAAGACGGAAACCTGTATCTGTTTGAACTGAAGCCCTATCAAAATTCCATTGCAGGCAGAGTTGATTTTTGCGCAGTGGCGCCCAATGCTCCGACGGTAACGTTCACGACTCCACTTGGTAAAAATACGGCAAATTCTAAGCTGTGTTCAAGATTTGTGGTAGCGGCGAAGGCAGGCGGTGCATATACGGCAGTCAGTCAGGAATTTTACATTACAAATCCTGAAGCAGGAGCAGCGCATACTGCAATTAATCCGGTTCCTTTGTCAATCAAGGGAATTACGGCGGATAACACGGCGATTTTGGTTCTTCCGGAGCTTGGCGTACAGCATGTGAGTTATGAGCTTGCAATTGATCGCTTTTTTACATCCGGAGAAAGCGTTTCTTTTACATATAATGGAAAGCCGTACAGCTTTAATAAGAAAGTTGTGTCAGAGTATGACATGATTATGCAGCTTTTTGCGTCACAGAAAGTTGAAGTGACAATGAATATCGTAAATTATTTCAACGCAGCAACAGCGTTCACGGTAAAACCAGCCGCAAGAGTTGGCGGATACCGTCATTATGCGTTTAATATGGACGAGCAGCAGGGAGCAGAGTCAATAGAAGCGCTGATGGCATTCCTTACGCAGCGTTACAGTAATCCGTCAACAGGACTGATTACCAATTGGATTATCGGTAACGAAGTAAATAACAATAATCCGTGGTATTTTGCAGGAAATTATAATGTGACAAATTTTGCGGCAGAGTATGAGAAAGCATTTCGCGTATGCTACAATGCGATTAAGGCACAGAATGCAAATGCAAGAGTATTGACTTGCATTGACCAAAGATGGACATGGGAAGACGGAACAGCAAACCAGTATGGCGCAAAGAAGTTTATTGATGCGTTTAATACGGATGTTGCATCACACGGAAACATTGACTGGGGTGTAGCATGGCATCCGCATCCGGTACCGCTGACAACACCGAAGTTTTGGAATATGCCTTCTAATTACAAGGCGCTTCATTTGATTAGTAATGATGCAAACACAAGGATGATTAATCCTCAGAATATGGATGTGTTCACAAACTATATGGCACAGCCCTCTTTCCTTGCGCCGAATGGACAGGTGAGATATATCATTATTTCAGAAATTCTGTTTAATTCACAAGGTTCTGATGAAGCAACGCAGGCGGCGTCTTTCGCGTATGCATATAAGCTTGCGGAACGTAATCCGCATATTAAAGGTTTTATCGTACATAGAGCAGTAGATAATCTTTACGAAAAGAATTCCGACAAGATTGCGTGTGGTATTTATAATTGTGATGCAAATGGTATGATTAGTACACCGAAGCAGATATGCGAAGTATATAAATATATTGATACACCACAGTCTGCTGCATATACACAGTTTGCACTTCCGATTATCGGTGCGTCGAGCTGGGCGGCAGTTGGATGTAATCCATAAATGTTGTATTAGAATTGTTATCATAATGACAGAGGCAGGCGGATAAGTTATTGTAATTTATCCGCTTTTCCCGTATACTGGATGTACGCGGAAAAAGCGGATACCAATTAAAGAAGGAACATAAAATGGAAAAAGTGACGCGGTACATAAATAATAAGACAGTGATAATTGCTGCTGTCGTGTCATGTATTGTAATTGCTGTTGTAACTGCTGTCAGGCTTGATGACTTTTGGCCGTTTCATACAGAAATTGATTTGAATGAAATGTCAGGAAGCATGATGACAGAAGATGACGGGAGCAAATATCTTTACAGCGGAGACTCCGACTACGTTCTTTATGGACCATATATGGCATTGTACAAAGGTCATTATACGGTGGACATTGATTATGCTGCGGACAATGACTGCATAATGGACGTGCACAGCAATGAGTGTGCGGATTATGTTATATCAGGTGATATTATTTTAAAATCGCAAAGCACACATAAAAGTTTTCATATCAGATTGAAAGATACGGTCAATGACCTTGAGTTGAGGGTAAAATATAATGGATATGGAGAACTTAGGGTAAATCGTATTACAATTACAGAAAATACGATAGGAATTAGGACGAATGCCTTTGTGGCTTTTGCAGTTGTAATTCTTTTGACTGTATGTTATTTGTTCCGGCAGAAAATCACACAGAACAGATTTACGTTTGCAGCCCTTGCTGCAATTGTGTTTTTTTCCTGTGTTCCTGCGATGACCCGGGGGTTGTGTACGGGACATGACGGAACGTTTCATTTGCTTCGGATTGAGGGTTTGGCGCAAGGGCTTCGTTTGGGTGAATTTCCTGTGAGGATGCAGTCCAATTGGATGGAAGGATATGGTTATCCTGTATCAATTTATTATGGGGATATTTTGCTGTATATCCCTGCGATGCTTCGATTAATCGGTTTTTCTGTCACCCAGGCGTATAAGGCGTATCTGTTTTTGGTGAATCTTGGTACGACGCTGATTGCTTATGTCTGCTTTTATAAAATTGTGAAGGATGGCAGGGCAGCGCTTTTGGGTACGGCAGGATATGTTTTTGCAATATACCGCCTGACGAATGTGTATGTAAGAATTGCGGTAGGAGAGTATTCCGCAATTATGTTTTTGCCATTTATTCTTTTGGCAGTGTATCGGATTTATATGGAGGATACAGCCGAATTTAAAATTTATATGAAAAATGCGGTTCTTTTGGCTGTTGGTATGACAGGGCTTGTGCAGACACATTTGATTAGCGTGGCAACCGTATCAATGATCATTGCATTGATCTGTATTGTGATGATAAAAAAGACATTGCGGAAAAGGACGCTGTTCGTATATATGTCAGCTGTTATAATTACTGTGGCAGTGAATTTGTTTTTCCTTGTACCGTTTATGGACTACTCAAATAATGTTTCGGTTGAAGTGTTTAGTGACAGTGAGGAGACCATGGCTGAAACGATACAAGGTGCGGGCGCATTTATAAGCCAGTATTTTATGCTGTACCAAAGAGCATTTGGTGGAACCGGCAAAAATATCGGGGACAGAATGGCATTAACGCCAGGAATTACATTAATGGCGGTTCTCTTTGTGGGGATATATTTTTGTATAAAATACAAAGACAAGACGATAAGATTTATGACACTTATGTCAATTTTGTCGTTGTGGATGGCATCAAATCTGTTTCCGTGGAATTTTATTATCAATCATGTACCGCTTATGGGCTGGATTAGTAAAATACAGTTTCCGTGGCGCTTTTTACCGGTTGCACAGTTATTTTTATCATTGCTGTTATGTATGCTGCTTGTAAAATTCGAGCAGGAAAAGCGGGAACGTGCGGAATTTGCATTGCTGATACTGCTAATCGTGACGACGGCGCAAATGTTTAGCGGTGTCGTGCAGGAGCGCAGCTATGTTGAAAAGTATGATACGGCAGGCATTGACAGTTTTTCGCTTGTAAATGGAGAGTATGTCAGGGAAGGAACGAAAATTAAGTGGTTTGACGGAGAAGTCTATACCAATAATGTGGAGATAATCGAGGGCTACACAAGGCAGGGAAAGTATGCTATAATGGAGTGCGAAACTGTGGATTTGGGCGAAAATGATATTGCCTGGGTGGAATTGCCGATTATCAATTATAAAAATTATGCTGCATATGGTGAAAATGGTATTCGATTAAATATTGTAGATGGAGATAATAATGTAATCAGGGTAATGCTTCCGCATGGATACAGTGGCGTTGTGGCTGTAACATATGAAATTCCGGTATCTTATAAAGTGGCAGATTTTTGTTCGCTGATTGCAGTGGCGGTACTTGCAATAATAATGTTTTGGTCAAAGAGAAAGCAGATTATGAAAGTCAAACACTCCGCAGCAAGCTGACGGGGCATCAAATTTGCAGCGCAGCAAGCTACGGGGGATTTGACCCTCGCGGCAGTCGCCAAATGCCTGCAATCAGTCGCTTGGCTCATTGCTCGCGGGAATAAAGAGAAGCAAATGAAAGAGAAAGGTGGAAATAAAAAACAATGTATCAAAAGGTTTCAACAAACATGAATTTCGTAGACCGCGAGAAAGAGGTCGAGAAGTTTTGGAAGAACAATGATATTTTCAGAAAGAGTATGGAAAGCCGTAAGCAGGGCGAAACCTACACATTTTATGACGGACCGCCGACGGCAAACGGAAAGCCGCATATCGGGCATGTATTGACGCGTGTCATTAAGGATATGATTCCGCGCTACCGGACCATGAAAGGCTATATGGTTCCAAGAAAAGCAGGTTGGGACACGCACGGACTTCCGGTAGAGTTGGAAGTTGAGAAGCTGCTTGGTTTAAACGGCAAGGAGCAGATTGAAGAGTATGGTATGGAGCCTTTCATTAAAAAATGTAAGGAGTCTGTATGGAAATACAAGGGCATGTGGGAGGACTTTTCCGGGACGGTTGGATTTTGGGCGGACATGGACGACCCGTATGTGACATATCATGATGATTTTATTGAGTCGGAATGGTGGGCGTTAAAAGAGATTTGGAACAAAAAGCTCTTATACAAGGGCTTTAAGATTGTGCCGTACTGTCCGCGCTGCGGGACGCCGCTTTCTTCGCAGGAGGTTGCGCAGGGATATAAGACGGTCAAAGAGCGTTCGGCGGTTGTGCGCTTTAAGGTAGTCGGCGAGGACGCGTATTTTCTTGCATGGACAACCACGCCGTGGACGCTTCCTTCCAATGTTGCACTTTGTGTAAACCCCGAAGAGATGTACTGCAAGGTAAAGGCGGTTGACGGTTATACGTATTATATGGCGGAAGAGCTGCTTGACAGGGTGCTTGGCAAGCTTGCTGAGAATGAGGGCGACAGCACATATGAAATATTAGGTACCTACAAGGGTATTGATTTAGAGGGAAAAGCATATGAGCCGCTGTTTGACTTTGCGGCAGGCATTATTGAAAAGCAGCGGAAAAATGCACATTATATCACATGCGACAATTATGTTACGATGACGGACGGTACTGGTATCGTTCATATTGCGCCTGCGTTTGGTGAGGATGATGCAAATGTCGGCAGAAAATATGACCTTCCGTTTGTACAGCTTGTAAACGGCAAGGGCGAGATGACGGAAGAAACCTCGTATGCGGGTGTGTTTGTGAAGAAGGCGGACCCGATGATTTTGAAGGATTTGGAGAGCAAGGGACTGCTGTTTGACGCGCCGAAGTTTGAGCATGATTATCCGCACTGCTGGCGCTGCGATACGCCGCTGATTTACTATGCGCGCGAGTCGTGGTTTATCAAGATGACGGCTGTGAAGGATGACTTGGTAAGGAATAACAATACTGTAAACTGGATTCCGGAATCTATCGGAAAAGGTCGTTTTGGCGACTGGCTTGAGAATATTCAGGACTGGGGTATTTCGAGAAACCGTTACTGGGGCACGCCGCTCAATGTGTGGGAGTGCGAGTGCGGTCATCAGGAATGTATCGGCAGCAGGCAGGAACTTGCGGACAGGAGCGGGAATCCTGATGCGGCGAAGGTAGAGCTGCACAGACCGTATATTGATGAGATTACATTCAAATGTCCTGATTGTGGAAAAGAGATGCACAGGGTTCCGGAGGTTATTGACTGCTGGTTTGATTCGGGTGCGATGCCGTTTGCGCAGCATCATTATCCGTTTGAAAATAAAGAATTATTCGAACAGCAGTTTCCGGCACAGTTTATTTCGGAGGCGGTTGACCAGACGCGCGGCTGGTTCTATTCGTTAATGGCGGAGTCAACGCTTTTGTTCAACAAGTCGCCGTATGAGAATGTTATCGTGCTTGGTCATGTTCAGGATGAGAACGGGCAGAAGATGAGTAAGTCAAAGGGCAATGCGGTTGACCCGTTTGAGGCGCTTGAGACATACGGTGCGGACGCGATTCGCTGGTATTTCTATATTAATTCGGCTCCGTGGCTGCCAAACCGTTTCCACGGTAAGGCGGTTCAGGAGGGACAGCGTAAGTTTATGGGTACGCTGTGGAATACCTATGCGTTCTTTGTGCTTTATGCAAACATTGACCAGTTTGACGCGACGAAATATACATTGGAGTACGATAAGCTCCCTGTCATGGATAAGTGGCTTTTGTCAAAGTTGAACACAGTGGTTGGCGAGGTTGACAGCAATCTTGAGAATTACCGCATTCCTGAGGCAGCGAGGGCATTGCAGGAGTTTGTCGATGAGATGAGCAACTGGTATGTAAGACGCAGCCGCGAGCGCTTTTGGGCAAAGGGTATGGAGCAGGATAAGATTAATGCATATATGACGCTTTATACTGCGCTTGTGACGATTTCGAAGGCGGCAGCGCCGATGATACCGTTTATGACGGAGGATATTTACAGAAATCTTGTGTGCAGCATTGATTCGTCTGCACCGGAAAGCGTGCATTTGTGTGACTTCCCGACAGTTGACGATAAATTGATTGACAAGCAGCTTGAGGCGGATATGGAAGCGCTGTTAAAGACGGTTGTTATGGGACGTGCGTGCAGAAATACGGCAAACATCAAGAACAGACAGCCAATCAGTACGATGTTTATCAAGGCGTCGTTTACGCTTGGTGCGTTTTATCAGGAGATTATTGAGGACGAGCTGAATGTCAAGAAGGTTGTGTTTACGGATGATGTGCGGGAGTTTACGACGTATACGTTTAAGCCGCAGCTTAAGACGGTCGGTCCGAAATACGGCAAACAGCTTGGCGGCATTAAGGAGAAGCTTTCTACGATTGACGGAAACGCGGCGATGGACGAGTTGAAGGCAAACGGTGTTATCACGTTTGACGTGAACGGGACTGAGGTAAGGCTTGCGGAGGAGGATTTGCTGATTGATATTTCGCAGAAGGAAGGCTATGTCACGGAGGCGGACAACACGGTGACGGTTGTGCTTGACACCAATCTGACGGACGAGCTGATTGAGGAAGGCTTTGTGTACGAGGTTATCAGCAAGATTCAGACGATGCGTAAGGATTCGGATTTTGAGGTTATGGACCATATCAATGTTTACATCAGCGGAAACGACAGGATTGCGGATGTAGTTAAGAAGAATGCGGACGCAATCGGCGAGAAGGTTCTTGCGAATGCAATTCGCTATGAGAGTGGCGGAAACGCGAAAGAGTGGAACGTGAACGGCGAGAAGGTCGTGATTGGCGTGGAGCGCGTTTAAAAGTATTATAATGTGTTTGGAATAGAAATCCCATATGCGGTTTGGACAGCAAAGTCTGCTGTGACTGCATATGGGATTAGTTTTCGCTTGCATCAATAGCACAATTGTCTGTCGCAGTTCTCAGCTGTGTATTTAATTGTTTATAATCATTTACAATGATTTGAATATGGGCAATCTGTTCTAATGTCAAATCATTAACTTCTATAACTTTTCGCTTGTCATCAATTTCTAATAAATAATCCGTAGTGCATGAAAAAAATTCAGCAATTTTAATTAGCATATCAATTGAAGGCAGTATATTATTATTTTCCCAATTACTCACACTTTGTTTTGTTACACCAATCATGCGGGCAAGCCCTACCTGACTCATGTTTCGGGCGATACGAAGTTTTTTAATTTGTTCACCGATCATAGTTAAAACTCCTTTACTCATAATAAAAGTCTATTAATAGAAAGTATATTTACAAAATACTTTAGTATTGTTATAATTGACATTATGGGGTGTTATAGTACAAAGTCTTTATAAGGATAAAATTTGAATATGCGTTAGGAGAAACCGGATGGAAGTCGTAAAGCAGAGAAACGATAGAGCAGATAACATAAAAGCAATTTTAATATTTTTGGTAGTATTTGGTCATATGCTGGAACTGGCTTCGGCAAGGCGAATATATCTTATAATTTATTCATTCCATATGCCTGCATTTATTTTTGTTACAGGTTATTATGCAAAGTTTAAACCGAGGAAAATTTTACTGGAACTGATTATGCCATATATATTGTTTCAAACATTGTATCTGCTTTTTGACGGATATATTAATGGGGAACCCGTAACGCTTCAATATACAAAACCGTACTGGCTGATGTGGTATTTATTGACGATTATTATCTATTATTTATTGCTGCCGCTTATAAGGACGGATAATAAAAAACAGAGACGGATGATTTTTATATTGTCTGTTGCAATAAGTCTGTTGGCGGGGTATGATACTTCCATAGGATACTATATGTCGCTGTCAAGGACACTGGTATTTTTGCCGTTTTTTGTATTAGGAAATTATATAGGAAATAATCGACCGTGCAAAATTGTATTTGAAAAATGGCATCAAAAAGCAGCAATATTATTCGGAACAGTCATTTCTTCTTATTATATCCTAACAGCGGAGGTTTCTTCCGCAATGCTGTATGGTTCATATTCCTATGAAGGAGCGGGTTTTGGATTGATGAAAAGAGCGGTACTGCTTATCATTGCGTGGGTATGGATTCTTGCTTTGTTTAATTTTGTCCCAAACACTGAAATACCGGTGTTTCGTGTTTGGGGAAAGGGAACGTTTTCCGTGTTTTTAATACATGGTTTTATTCAAAGACTGATTGGGAAGGGTGACTTTTTTGATTCAAATTCACGTAGTAAATATATTTCAGCTGCTTTTGTGAGTGTTTTGGTTGTTATGCTTTTTGGGAATCGGTACGTTTCAAAGGCGTTTGATTACGTGGCTCGTGGGAGAGCGCTTAGAGAGAATAAGGATAGGAGTACTGCGAGGATGGCATTTTGTACGAAGAAAACAACATAAAAATTCTACATTAAAAAAATTCCCACATGCAGTTTTGGCTGTATGCGGGTGTTTTTTATGTTGTAGTATATTGCAACAAAGTAAATATTTAAGCAACTTTTTATTTTGTGATGTTGATAATTGTCTTTCCTGTTTTTTCCTGAAGGAAACCTACGAGGCTGTTAAACACTTCCTGACTTTCGATAAAACGGTAGGGCAGGATGATTGCGGATGTTGGCGTGATGTAAATGTAAATTGCCATATTTGTCATATAAATGGAATCAATCAGACGATAAGAAATCTTGCCTTCTTGTAACGTCCCTACATTAGATATAAATTGTTCTTCAAATGAGAGCGTGCCGTCTTGGGGCAGAGAAATATGATTGTTTTTTAGCTGTTTTCTGACAAATGATTTTGCCTGTTCGATTACAATTCTTTTAGCGGATATGAGCCATACAATACAGCAGAATATACCAGTTACGATGCTAATGACAGTATTCGTTAAATCATGGAACAAAAAAGGTGTGATGGCAATTATCATTATGCATAATATGGAATATTTTATCACACGGAAATTCCGTTTACCGGAACGCGTATAAAGTTGATGATTTATATTGAATTGAAAATAATCATTTTCTGTTAAGGTATAATTGAACTGAAACATAAAAACTCCTTTTCTAGGGCGATACGAGTGGAAACTGGCATCCGGTTTTTATTTTGTGATATTGATAATTGTCTTTCCTGTTTTTTCCTGAAGGAAATCCAAGAGGCTGTTAAACACTTCCTGACTTTCGATAAAACGGTAGGGCAGGATGACTGCCGATACTGCGCTGGTATAAATATAAAGCGCTTCATTCGTGGTATAGATTTTTTCAATTAAGCTGTATGCGGTTTTTATTTCCTGTAAAGCAGTATCCTCATGCATGAAATTTTCATCAAATATCAGTGTGCCGTTCGCTATATAGGGGAGGCGTCCGGATTTTTTTGTCGCACGCATTGTTCTCTTAAGACTGCGTGTAATAGATTTTTTGTAATATATGATCCAAAAGATGCTTACAATTGTAAAAATGATTGTTTCTACCATCAGGGCTGAAAAAGTACTCCCATTGATGAACGATAAAAGTATTATGAATACAAGGATGAAGGGAATGCTGAGCTGCATTGTAAGTACGGTTGCCTTACCGATATTTGTTTGGGTTGAATGGTTTATATTAAATTTCAGGTAATCATCGTCTGTGATGGTATAATGAAACTGGAACATAGTGTTTCTCCTTTTTGGTTTTGTCTATGTAATTTAACAATATCGTTTTGTTTATTGCTGTTTGCGATTCAATCATAGCAGATTGAGCAAAAAGTGTAAAGTATATTTCGTATGTATAATATGGAAAAGAATTTGAACAACAGTTAATATTATTAAACAATAATTAATAGATAATCAATTGTTATATATTAAAGGATTTGCTATTCTATAAAAAACGATAATGTTTTATCTTTTGCTTTAACTTTTCAGATTAACATGGAGGTGGATACCTTGCAGATTGGAACCGTAATCAGAACTTATCGGAAACAGAACGGCATGACGCAGGAGGAAATGGCGAACAGACTGGGCGTTACGACGCCTGCCGTCAATAAGTGGGAGAACGGCGTTTCTCAGCCGGATATTCAGTTACTTGCTCCGATTGCCCGATTGCTGGGCATCTCGCTGGACGAACTGCTGTCGTTTCATGAGGAACTTTCCACGGAGGAAATCAACAATATTATTAAGGAACTTGATGCAAAGCTGGAGACGGAAGAATACGACGATGTTTTTCGGTGGGCGGAAGCTATCCTGCATGAGTATCCGAATTGTAATCAGCTGATTTGGCAGGTTGCACTTGTTTTGGACGTTGGACGCTTGAGAAGAAAAGTAGAAAATGCGGAGCAGTATTTGGATCGGATTAATCGCTATTATCAAATGGTACTGGAGGATGAGGATCTGCAGATTAAAAAGAATGCAGCGGATTCCTTGTTTGGTTTTTATGTCAGAAAAGGAGAGTATGATAAGGCGGAAACTTATTTGCAGTATTTTTCCGAGGACGATCCGGTTCGAAAACTAAAGCAGGCGGAAATTTACAGGCATAAGGGAATGGAAGAGGAGGCATGTAAGCTATATGAACAATTGCTGTTTTCAGGATACCAGATCTTAAATCAGGTTTTAAATGTGTTTTATTTATTTTCGATGGAGAAAAAGGACTATGTGAAGGCAAAAATGTATTTGGACAAACTAAGCGAAATGGCAAGAACATTTGAGATGGGCAGATATCATGAGGTGTCAGGGTATCTTGACTTTGCTGTCAGCCAAAAGAATGTAGGGGAAACCATTCAGACTTTAAGAGAAATGCTGTCTAATATAGAAACAATAGAAGATTATGCAAAGACATTTTTATTTGAGCATTTAGACTTTAGGCAGCTGGAGCAGTCATTCTATAATAAAATAAAGAAAAATTTGCTCGATGCCTTAAAAAATGATGAAAGCCTTGCGTACATGAAGGGCTGTGATGAGTGGGAACATATGATAGAGGAGCTTGAAACGGAAACTACGGTGTAACAACCTACACCGCAGTCTCCACTCCATTTAAGTTAATATGCTCATGTTCTTCCATCGGTATCAGCAGATACTTCTGACCGTCTATGGTCTGCGCTTTGACCTGTTGCGCTTTATCAGGTTTCATGCGCAGAAAGACCTCTGCCCAGTTTTTGGCTTCCTCGGGATCAAGCGGAGCTTCCATTTTTACAAGTGTTTCGATTTGCTCCGTTTTTTCAAGATTTTCCTGCTTGGTATCGTTTAACTCCTGCTTTAATGTGGCAACCTCTTCAAGCAGCTTGACCTCTTTTTTTTCTTTATTGTTTTTTTCAATCGCCTTTTCATTGACAAGATTTTTTACGGCAGGCGGCTGGTCGCTGAATTCTTCCGTAAAATGGCTTTGAATCAGTGCGACAGCAGCGTCGGGAATTTCGCTGTCGGCAAGCACATCCTTTATCATTTCGGCAGTCAGCGTCAGTTCTTCAGGATCAATTACCACCAAATCCTCCATTGCAGCCTCATGTTCCTCCACAATGTCATTGAGCTTTTCCTGAATATTAATCAGCATACCGTCGCTGTCTTCGATAATCGGAGCAATGGCAGCTTTGACAATACTGCCGAATGCGTTCTGTTCCTCCGTCGCCGTGCGCTTTGCGCCGCAGCCAAGCGCTGTTTCGATAAAGTCTCTGTGTGAATCCTTTGCATCACGCACATAGTATGTAAGCGAATGGACATCGGCAGAACGCTCCGCAAACGACGGAAACAGAAATCCTACGTCCGGCATTCCGACCACCCTGTCCTGAATGCGCACACCAATGCGGTTTTCGTCTTCGCGGTATCCAAGCCCTGGCTTTGAGAGGTTGACAGGGCAGATGGCACACAGAAGGTAATCGAAAACCTCTTCCGATTCGTCTAGTTTGAGGTCATCGTTTGTCTTGGTCATTACGTCGTAGGCGTCATGGAAGACTAGAATCAGATAGTTTCCGACGTAATCATAATTTTCAATAATCATATCGTATAGGTGTTCAAGCAGCTCGGGATTTTTCAGACCGCTCTCGCGCAGTCCGAGCAGGTATTGCTGTTTGCCTCCGCTTTCCTCCTCGCTTTTTTCAAACTTGAGTTCTAGCAGGTTGTTTCCGATGGTACCTGAAAGCGCTTTTTTGGCAATATCCAAATATTTGTAAAACTCTGCTTCATCCAAATTCAAAAAAGTTTCGTTCAGTTCTACAATTTTATTTTTGTTGGAATCCACATAACAGCCGCACATGCGCGTGATTGTGCAGTTTTCCTTTTTAAAACGGCGTTTTAGCTCTAAAATATCTCGGTTTCTTAGCATAAGTGCCCTCCTTCGTCAAAAAAGGAGAAGATTGCTCTTCCCCGCTCTTTATTTTATAAGAATACCATAAATATGGCGTAAAGTCTATTAAAAATTTCTGCGTTACCGGGACGGGTATTTTCTAATTGAGTAAATTTGACCAATATGGTAAAATAATAAAAAGGAGCAAAGAGCGATGAAACAGGTAAAGATTACAAATACACCTTATGATGATGTATTCCGTACGCTGCTGAACGATTGCAGTCATTTGATTATTCCTGTAATTAATGAGATTTTTGGCGAACACTATTCAGGACAGGAAGAAATTATTTTCTCGCCAAATGAACATTTTCTGAATCAACAGGGCGGGAACGAGGAGGAACGAATTACAGATACCAGCTTTAAAATAAGAGGGAACGAAACAAAGCAGTATCATTTGGAATGTCAAAGCAGTACAGACAATAGTATGCTTGTCAGGTTTTTTGAATATGGCACACAAATTGCCCTTGATGAAGGAAGGATTAAAGATAATATTTTAACGGTAACACTGCCACATTCGGGTGTACTGTTTTTGCGGCATCATGCGACAACACCGGATACATTGAAAATTCGGATAGAGACACCGGGCGGAGCGGTTGAATATGATATTCCCGTGATGAAAGCCCAACAATATACCTTAAAGGAAATTTTTGAGAAAAAGCTTCTGTTTCTAATTCCTTTTTACATTTTTTCCCACGAAGCCCGGTTTGAGGAATATGAGAAAGACAAAGCGAAGCTGGAAGCGTTGCAGAAGGAATATGAACAAATCAAAAATAAACTGGAAGAACTCTTGAATCAGGGAGTCATTAGTGAATATATTAAATGTACCATTATTGATATGTCGAGCAAAGTATTAGAACACATTGCCATAAAATACAATGCTGTCAGGGAAGGAGTGAAAGCGGTTATGGGTGGAAAGGTTTTGGAGTATGAGGCAAAAACGATAATGAGAGAAGGCATCGAACAAGGTATCGAACAAGGTATCGAGCAAGGCATTGAAGGAACCGTGTCTATATTAAAAACTTTGGGGGTTTCTCCACAGACAATCCTTGTCAAAATTCAGGAGCAGTACCATTTAAGCCCTGAAGCGTCTAAAAAGTATCTGTAAAAAGGTTGCCAGTCCTGTATTTGATTTATGGGACTGGCAATATTTCTTTTTGTAATTCCGTTTGAGTAATCCATTTATCGAAAAGCGCCTGCTGTTCTTCATTAAGCTGTACAAATGATGCGTCAAATAAAACAAAACGTCTGATTAAAAAAACGTACATAAAAAATGCAGGCACATGTGTACCTGCTTACGGTAAGCGGAAACGATTATTCTTCCTGCTGTTCTTCCAACAGGCGTTGGATGTATCCGTACAGATATTTTTTGCTGTCATCTGTTAAAAGGGCATACAGCCTTAAAATTTCGGTATCAAGCGGATTTTCGCCGTCTTCAAAAATCGGTTCCTCTCCATTTTTAATCCAATCCTTCCTAACATGGAATGTGCGGCAAATATCGAAAAGAACGCGTTCCGTAAATCCAATCCTTCCCGCTTCAATATTGTTAAGGTTAGAGCGGGAGATATTAATTCTTTTGGAAAATTCTTCAAGAGTAAGGTTTAACACTTTTTTTCGCAGATGCCTTACGCGTTCGCATGGTTCCATGAAATCACCTCAATTGCATTATGAATTAAATTATAGCATATTAAAATATGATTTGAAAGAGAAAATAACCTCGTATAATTGACACAAACATAAATAAGAGTTAGAATGTTTGTAGTAAACATAGAAGGGGCAGTTTCAATGGACAAAGCGAAAGAAATCAGAGAAATTAAGGAAATCATTTCAAAGCTTTCAATGGAAAATAAAAAATATGTGATTGCGGTTGCAAATGCATTGCTTTTTTCACAAAGTCAGGCAAATACCTCTTACAGAGAACTGGAGAAATGCGGCAAAAATTTAAGCTGATGATATTCATAATATAGTTTATCACGGAACGGAAAACAGATAAAAACAGCAGGGGATTGAGCGTGTAATGTGTTGGATTATCGCAGAAAATCAGACAGAGGTTTTATACGAATTGTCTGATTTTTTGCGTTATCGGTAAATTGTATTGAAGTTAACGAACAGGAGGAAATCTTATGAGGAACAAGAAACAGAGAGCAAAAATCAGTGCAAGAATACTGGCGGTATTGTTATGCGTATGTCTTGCAGCACAGAACGTGCCGATGAACACGTTTGCGGCGGAGACTGCGCAGGGGCAGACACAGGAACGGAGTGCAGGAGAATTTACATTGGAACTTTCGTCAGAGCCGTTTTCTGAGAGTGCGGAAAAAGCGACAGAGGAGCAGGCTGAGGAAACGGTGCAGGAAACTGTTTCAGAAAAAATTGAGGAAATGGAACGTGAAGAAGTCAGGCAGGAAACGACAGACAATATGACATTGGATGACTGTGAAAATATAGAAGAAACAGAAACGCTGGAATTATCACAGGAGAGCCTTGAAGAAGCAGAAGGCAGCAGTATCATTGACAGCGCATCACAGATAGAGGAAACTTCATGTATGCCAACAGAAGAAATGACAGAAGAGGAAGTGTCTGATTTTGATGAAACGGAGGAATTATCGGAATTAAGCGAAACGGAGACAGATGAGGATAATGAAGCTCTGTATGAAATGTATTATAGAGAATATGAGGAATTAGTGGAGGAACTGGCAGCAGCAGACAATGCTTATAAGATTACGGAAAATCAGCTTTTTATGCAGGCGCCTCAATATCTGTTGAAAAATTCCGCATATGATACATATCTGACACGCTGTTTTGATTATACAAGAGGAGCTATGGACAGTGTGAGCAGTACGCAGGATATTTTAGCGGCTTTTATGAAAGGCTTGAAAGATGGGGCGGAGTTTTTGACGAAAGAAATTGCATCTGCCTACGGTTGGACAGACAGCAATTACAAGAAACAGAAGAAAGATTTGGCTGGTGAACTGGTACGTGAGTACATGGGAAATGAGGAATATTTAGGAGTCAGCGCAGAAAAATTGTCTAAAAATCTGAAAGGTCTTAACAAAATAGCAAATGCAGATTTAAAGATACAAAAAGAAGAATATGCAAAACAGTTGAAAGAGGCGTGTACAGCGATGTCAGATAATGATGTTGATAAAGCTGTAGATGCTATATTTGGAAAGTTGGATAAGATAAGCGGTTACGCGGATAAAACGGTTGATGCATTTGATATTGTAACATCCATTATGGCAAATCAAGAATTGGAATTGGAAGTTATTGATGACTTGATTGTTGCACTTCAAGATTCAAATGACAGGGATTTGTACGAAGGGCTCATAATGATACGAAGCGATATTACAAGCGATATAGGAACATATATTCTTGAAAATTATCTGACCGATAAGGCTCTTGGGAAAGTAAAAGGAATTTTGGTAGATGCGATATATAATGCAGTATCAGGAGTTACTGGTATAGAAATAACGACATCAGGGAAAGTGATTGTTGGGGTTGCCGTCAATGTCGGCGTATGGTGTTATGAAAAGTTTCAGCCATCTGTAGACGATATTGTGCATACTACGATTATGTATAATTATGCACTGACGTTAGATACGGCGGTGACCAAGTATAAGATGAAGTTTTACAAAAAACAGGCGAAGGAAGAAGACATAGACTGTTTACAAGCAGCGCTTACAGCGGAATTATGCGCTGTTAAGCTTATGATGAAATATGCGAAAGGGCTTACGTCAAATAAAGCATTAAAAAATACATTGGAAAATTACAGGGAAAGTATAGGGGAAAGCCCGATTACTTATACAGGATATATAAATTATTATCGAATGCTTGCGACAAAGGATATTGACGCAGGTCTTTTGACAGTTACGGATGACAGTGCAGTACAGAAAACGCCTGACGGAACAATTATTGATGAGAAGTATGACCCTACGGAAAGCATTAAGGCGAAATATGCCGAAATTCAGAAAAAATATCCGCCCAACGCAGGGAAAACATGGACGGGAAACTACGGCGGTGCAACGCAGTGCTTTGGATTTGCGAGAATGGTTTTTAATCTGCTGTTTGGGTGTGATATGCCCGCAGCATATAAAGGCGGAAAACGATACGAGCTTGCGAATAATACGAATGTAACGGTAATCGGGCAGCTATCAGGAAATAATGTGACGGCGGATAATATGAAAAAGCTTGTTTCACAGGGAAAATTGGGCGACGTGACGCAGGGCTATGGCGCGCCATATGGTCAGCATACGATGATATTGCAGGAGATTACGGATACAGGTGCAGTTTTCTATCAGTGTAATTTGTATGGAGAGTGTGATATTTATACAAAGCTGTATACTTGGGAATACCTTGCAGGTCGGTATGGAACGGGAGACGGTACAAGCGGCAATGGGTTTACGCTGTATCGGGCGAATAATTACGGGACAGTTTATGGCGACGGAAGCGATTTGTTCTATGATGACAGTGTGAATTTTGTGATTAATGATGGGGTATTGGTTAAATATAACGGGTGGCAGAGCCATGTGGTCATTCCTGATACGGTTACGGCGATTGGGGATGGTGCATTTCAGAATAATAAGACCATGATGACGGTTGAGATACCTGATGGTGTGATTAGTATTGGGAATAGTGCGTTTTCTGGGTGTACGAATTTAGTGGGGGTTGTGATACCGGATAGTGTGGAGAGTATTGGAAATCAGGCATTTTATGGATGTACAAATTTGGTAAATATACAGCTGCCTGAGAATGAGAAGTTTGTTGCGTTAAGTTCAAGACTATTTTATGAATGCAAAAAATTAAAAAGGATAGAGATACCTAATACTATAATAAGTATAAAGGATAATGTATTTTATAATTGTGCAAGTCTGTCAGATGTGGATTTACCAAATAAATTAAACTCAATCAGCTATCAAGTATTTACGAATGTACCAATAACAAACATTACAGTTCCCAAAAGCTTGGAAAAAGCGGATGGCTATTATAATAATGTCCACATGTGTGGAGCGTTTTATAATTGCACAACATTAAAGGAAGTAAATTTTGAAGAAGGAGTTATATTAATACCGTCAAAATTGTTTGCGGGTTGTAATGGGATAGAGAGAATTGTGGTACCGAATACAGTAACGAGCATAGGAGAAAGTGCATTTGAATATTGTGTTAATTTAGAAAAGATAGAAATACCTAATTCAGTAACAAGTATAGGAAATAATGTGTTTGAAGGTTGCGAAAAATTGACAGATGTAGATTTGCCAAACAGATTGGTAGCGATAGGGTATCAGGTATTCACAAATGTGCCAATAACAAAAATAACAATTCCCAAAAGCTTGGAAAAAGCGGCAAGCTATTATAATAATGTCCACGAATGTGGAGCGTTTTATAATTGCACAACATTAAAGGAAGTAAATTTTGAGGAAGGAGTTATATCAATACCATCAAAGCTGTTTGCGGGTTGTAATGGAATAGAGAAAATTGAGATTACAAATACAGTAACGAGTATAGGAGAAAGTGCATTTGAACATTGTGTTAATTTAGAAAAGGTAGAGATACCTAATTCAGTAACAAGTATAGGAAATAATGTGTTTAAAGGTTGCGAAAAATTGACAGATGTAGATTTGCCAAACAGATTGACTGCGATAGGATATCAGGTATTCACAAATGTACCAATAACAAAAATAACAATTCCCAAAAGCTTGGAAAAGGCAGGAGGTTATTATAATAATGTCCACGAATGCGGAGCATTTTATAACTGTACAACGTTGAAAGAAGTAAATTTTGAAGAAGGGATTACAAAGGTATTGAAATATCTGCTTGCGGGCTGTAATGGAATAGAGAAAATTAAGATTCCAAATACAGTAACAAGTATAGAGGAAGGAGTATTTGATTATTGTGTTAATTTAAAAGCAATAGAGATACCTAATTCGGTGGCAAGTTTAGGAGATAATGTATTTAAAAACTGTAAAAAGTTGGTAGAAATTAGTATTCCTGATACAGTAACAAGTATGGGTAATTACACATTTAGCGGCTGCACTTCCCTAAAAACTGTCAAGCTCCCAAACATAAAAGTAAACATACAAGAAGGAATGTTCCAAAACTGCACAAGCCTGACAACCATAGACCTACCCAAAACCGTAACAATCATCAAAAAATACGCATTCCAAAACGCAGGCTTAACAGAACTAACCCTCCCCGAAAACGTAACCGCCATCGAAAGTTCCGCCTTCGACGGTTGCACAAATTTGGCAAAAGTAACCCTAAATCAAACCCTAAAAACCATCGGCAGCTACGCCTTCCGCAACAACGACGCCCTACCCGAACTCACCATCCCAAACAGCGTAACCACCATCGGAGATTACGCCTTCCAAGACAGCGACGCCCTAACCACTGTCACAATCTCCGACAGCGTAACCGCCCTGGGACAATACATATTTGCCCACTGCGACACCCTAAAGGACGTAAAACTAGGCACGGGACTCACCAAAATTCCGTCCTACGCCTTTAACCTCTGCCCTGAGCTGCAGAAAATCGTCCTGCCCTACCGCATCACAACCGTAGACGCAAACGCCTTTACCAACTGCACCAAGCTGACCGAGGTCACAATCCCGAGAGGCACGACAACCATCAGCGCCAGTGCATTCAGTTATCCCGACAGGCTCACCATCTACGGCATTTCGGGCACCTACGCCGAAACCTATGCGAACCAAATTGGCGCAAGGTTCGTAAACAGAGAAGTAAACGCCACCGATGTAACCCTAAGCAGTACAAGCCTGTCCATGATTACAGGCGCAAAACATACGCTCGTAATGAGCGTTACTCCAAGTGATTTCACAGACGAAGTTGTGTGGAAAAGCAGCGACACAAACATCCTCACTGTGGATAACATGGGTGTTATCACCGCAAAGGCAGTCGGAACCGCAAACATACGTGTGGCAGTCGGAGAAAAGACCGCGTCCTGCGCAGTCACCGTTGTACAGCCTGTGACAAGCATCAGCCTAAGCAAAAGCACCTTGTCCCTTGACGCCTTCGAGGACTACACCCTGACAGCCTCCGTCTATCCTGACAACGCGGCAGACAAATCCGTTGAATGGGCAACTTCCGACGAGAAAATTGCGATTGTGTC
The DNA here is from genome assembly GCA_910586715.1 of uncultured Lachnospiraceae bacterium. Lineage (GTDB taxonomy): Bacteria > Bacillota > Clostridia > Lachnospirales > Lachnospiraceae > COE1. The sequence continues at coordinate 144,446 of CAJUJG010000003.1, read as the reverse complement.
ACAAACCGGAAAAGTCACGCCATTATCGAAAGGAACTGCAGACATCACCGTCACCGCAAAGGACGGCAGCGGAAGAACCGCAAAATGCACTGTCACCGTGACCTCCGAAGGACAGCTTTGCACACAATACAGTCAGTTAGAAAGTGCCCACAATTACGCCAACAACACCAACAAGGTTTGGAAGTACACCTACAGCGGCGCAAAAACACTGGAAGTTACCTTTGACAGCAAAACAAATGTAGACGACGGCTACGACTTTATTTACATATACGACAAGGACAACAAAGAAATCAAAAAAGCAACAGGCACACAACTTGCGGGCAAAACCATTCAAACAACAGGTGATACCATTAAAATCAAGCTTGTATCCGATGAGGCGGTCACGGCATGGGGATTTCGGGTTACAAAAATATCCGCAGACGGAAGCGCCATTGACCCCGGAGAGGAAAAGCCGGGAGAGTCGGAAACCTCAACCGAAGACAGCACGGAAGGAACATCCGAAGAGGAGGAATCGTCAGAAGAACATCCGACGGAATCAGAGTCCGACGAACCGGACGGAAGCCTCAAAGACGGACTTTACATTACAGGACTAAAAACAAAGACCTACACAGGCAGCACGGTAAAACAAAACCTCAAGGTTTACTATAATAAAAACCTTCTGCAGGAAGGCAGAGACTACACATTGTCTTACAAAAACAATAAAACCGCCGGAACCGCCCTTGTAATGATAAAAACAAAGGGAAACCTCACGGGCGTTGTCACAAAGACATTTCAAATACAGCCGCGTAAAATAAATGACACAAATGTCATAATTGAGGACGCCGTATACAGCTATGACAAAAAAGCGCACAAAAAAGCGCCGGCTGTTATGTACAATGGGAAAAAACTCAAAGAGGGAAAGGATTATCAGGCTGTTGAATACGGCACAGGCGATTACACGTCAGTCGGCACCTACACCGTCAAAATAAAAGGCATCGGAAACTACGCGGGAACCTATGACAGCGCAAAAGTCATTATTGTGGATAAAGATAAAAACCTAAGCAAGGCAAAAATTGCTAAAATCCCAGCGCAGGAATATCAAAACGGTGCGGCGGTAGAGCTGCCCGACAGCCTCGTCAAAGTAGAGCTGAACAAAACCACGCTCAAAAAAGGCTCCGATTATACCGTAAGCTACGCTAACAATACCGAAGCAGGCAAGGCAATCCTGATTATCAAGGGTAAGGGACAATATGCGGGAACGAAAACAATAACCTTTACCATTAAGCGCACACCAACCGCACTGACAGACAGCATGGTAACGAACAAAAAAGAAATTGGTACGGTCGAAATCCATAAAAACGGTGCAAAACCAAAGCCAAAACTGGCAACAGGCGGCAGTGCGCTTACAGAGGGCAAGGACTATGCCATTTCCTACAAAAATAATAAAAAAGCAGGCACGGGAACAATCGTAATCAAGGGAAAAGGAAATTACACGGGGAACCTTGAAATTCCCTTCCGCATTACTGTTAAAGACTTAACAAGCCCGAACATCACAGTAAGAGTTCCTAATGTGCCATACACAGGAAAGCCAAACAAATATCAAAGCGCCCTCGTTCTCACCGACAGCGACGGGGGAATCCTCGCCAAAAACAAAGACTACGCCGTTGAAGCGTATTACATGGGTAAAACCATGCTTGACAAAAAGAGCAATCCCAAGGAAGGAGCGGAAATAACGGTGATAATCAAAGGAAAAGGTAATTATACCGGTACAATTGAGACATCCTATTCCGTAAAAGGAATAGATTTCTCCAAAGCTGACATAAAAGTAACGGCAAAACGATATACTGGAAGTTCTGTTATTATAAAATCGGATGATATTATATCAGCAAACATTAAAACAGGCAAAACCAAAGCAGCATTAAAATTCGGAATAGACTATGAAATCGCCGCCTACAGCAACAACCTCAAAAAAGGCACTGCAACCGTTACCTTTAAAGGCATCGGAGCCTATGCAGGCGAAAAAACAGTCAAATTCAAAATCAATTCCGCACAGGTTCAGTAAAAAGAGAATTAAGGCATATAATCAAAACCTCTCCTGCGTCTATTAAAAATTGCAGGAGGGGTTTTGTCATGACAAGAAAACCGAAATTGTTTTATACCAAACAATCTGATATTGGACAACCGAAATTTTAGGGTGTAAAAATGTTGGAAATCTGTTATAATCAAAAATAAGAAATTGTGCGGAAATTTTGGCAAATAAATAAGCATATAAACCAGCAACTATCAACAATGGAAAGGAATTAAAACAATGATGAAACAGGCAGATAAGCGAAACCTGACAATGGTAATGGACTTGTACGAGCTAACAATGGCAAACGGCTATTTTAACGACGGCGACATGGAATCGAGGGTAGCGTTTGACGTGTTCTACAGGAAAAATCCCGACAGAGGCGGATTTGCAATCTTTGCGGGACTTGAGCAGATTGTTGAGTATGTCGAGAATCTTCATTTCTCGGAAGAAGATGTTGCATACTTGCGTTCCCTCAATACATTTACGGATGCTTTTTTGGAATACTTAAAGAATTTTACATTCCGCGGAGACATCTATTCTTTTCCGGAAGGTACGGTTATGTACCCGAATGAGCCGATTATGACAATTGTAGCGCCCTTAATTGACGCGCAGATTGTGGAGACGGCAATCCTCGCGCAGGTCAACCACCAGTCGCTTGTGGCGACAAAAACGGCGCGTATTGTAAAGGCGGCGGCAGGAAAGCTTGTGTCGGACTTCGGCGCAAGGCGCGCGCACAATATGGATGCCGCGGTATACGGCGCAAGGGCTTCCTACATAGGCGGCGCTGCGGGAACGGCAACCGTGCTTGCGGGACAGATGTTCGGCATCCCGGTGAGCGGGACAATGGCGCATAGCTGGGTGATGTATTATAAGGATGAGTTTGAGGCATTTAAAAACTATGCCGTAAACTACCCTGACAATACGGTGCTGTTGGTAGATACTTATGACACCATGCAGTCGGGCGTACCCAATGCAATCCGCGTTGCGCATGAGGTTTTGGAGCCGATGGGCAAACGCCTGAAAGGTATCCGTATCGACAGCGGCGACCTTGCATACCAATCAATTAAAGTGCGTAAAATGCTTGATGAGGCAGGTCTGAATGACTGTAAAATTATTGTTTCGAACAGCTTGGACGAGCATACCATTTCTTCGCTGAATACGCAGAAGGCATGTATCGACAGCTACGGAGTGGGAGAGCGTTTGATTACGGGAGCGACAAGCGACTATTCGGACGATACGCTTGCACTGCTGGGTGCGGTTTATAAAATTGCGGCGGTTGAGGAAAAAGGCACATTTATACCACGTATTAAGATTTCGGGGACGGTTGAAAAGATTACCAATCCGGGCTTGAAAAAGGTTTACCGGATTTATGATCAAAACGGAAAGGCAAAGGCAGATCTGCTTGCAAAAGCGGATGAGGTAATTGAAATGGGCGGGGAGTTCCGTTTCGTGGACCCACAGATGCCCTGGCGCAATCTGAAGTTTACAAACTGTACTGCAAAATCATTGCAGGTCAAGGTGTTTGAAAATGGAAAGCGCGTATATGAGCTTCCGACGCTTGAGGAAATACGCGACTATGTGAAAAAGCAGTTGAGCGAGGAAATTTGGGAAGAGGAACAGCGTTTTATCAATCCGCATGTGCATTATATGGATATGACGCCGGATTATTATGAGCTGAAAATGAGTCTGCTTCATGAAAAAGGAATGACAGGGGAAAAATAACAGCATAAACTAAATTGGATGGATTAAAATGCATTGCACAAGTGCAAAAATTGAAATTTCACAGAAAAATGAAATTTTCATCAAAAACGAAAAATCAAGCAAATATTACATATTACTGCTAAATATGACAAAGTGAATTTAGAAAATGAAGGAAAAAATTCATACATAAAAAAGACAATCAGCACAGGGATTATAAATAACATGTATTATGGAAAGCAATTGTGAAATACAGATATATTAAAATAAAACATGTTATTTTGTTGAACTGAAAATGGAACAAAAAAAGAGTTGCACAAAAATTGCAGCTCTTTTTTTCTTTATGCACACGGGCACCCAAAGGAAATATGTCATCAAACCGATAAATCGGTTCGCTGACGGGTGCCCGGCGCGACGAGTAGGGGAAGATGAATCTTCTCTACTCGATTTAAGAAGCTAAGAAATTAAAAATTAGTATAATTATAGAAATTTACCTTTATGAAACAATAATTAAAAACGTGTGTTATTTATCCGGTTCTTAATTGCAGGTCATTTTCTTCGGCATTAAGAAGTCAAAATGATAGAAAGTCGGAAATAATCGGGACGTGATATGTGGAAATACCGTCTAATGTACAGAAGCATAAATAAAATGCTTTTGTGCGCACGATTAATAGGAATTATTCAAAGCTATTTGGAAATCGTTCCTTAGAAAGGAGATGTAGGAAACCAAAATGAAAACATTAATACTTGAAGCAATAGGCGGGGACGCAGACGCGTTTACCCGGCTGATGCAGTCACAGCTTCAAAATATGTATAAAACGGCAAGGGCTATCCTGCGCAACGATGAGGATGCGGCAGATGCCATATCTGATACCATTCTGACCTGTTGGGAGAAGTTGCGGCAGTTGAAAAATCCGGATTTCTTTCGTACATGGATGACACGCATTCTGATTAATAAATGCAAAGATATTATCAGAAAACAAAACGGTATTTCCCTGGTGGGGGAACTGCCGGAGCAGGCAGTATTTGATACGACTTATGAGAATGTGGAGTGGAAGGCTGCGTTGGAAGTATTGGATGAAAAATACAGACTTGTGATGGTACTCTATTATGTGGAAGAGTTTGACACGGTACAAATCGGAAAAATGCTTGATATGCCGGAGAGCACAGTACGAAGCAGGCTTGCAAGAGGACGCGAAAAACTGGCTAAAAGTTTGGAAGGAGGCGGCAGCTATGAACGAGCGTGATACATTGGGTGTTTTGCAGTCGGATATTATAATCCCTGAGATTGTGCAGGAGAAAGCAAATATGGCATTTCAGAAAATCCGCGAAACAAACGCCATGGACGGGAAAGAGCAGATAAGTAATCAAACAAAGAGGAGAAAACCGCATATGAGAAAAAGGGGAATTTTAATATTTGCCGCTGCAGTGGTGCTTGCTTTGGCAGGCGTTACGGTATTTGCGGCATATCAGAACTGGAGCAGAGGGCTTTCAGACGATTTGCAGATATCGGATGAGCAAAAGGAGAAACTGCAGGAGGAGGGCGCAGTCGCTTTTGCCATGCAGAGTCAGACGCAAAACGGCGTCACCGTGACAGCGCAGCAGAGCATTACAGACAATTATTTTGCGCACTTAAGCTTTCGCGTCGAAGGATATGATTTGCCAAAAGACGCCCAGGATAACTATGTTGAACCGTGTTTTGAAAAGATTAACATAACGGTGAACGGAGGTTCTGACTACAATATGTACGGAAGTTTTTATGACGGCTTGGTAACAGGACCGAACGGCAGGGCAGTCTATGCGGACGGTTCGCCGATCGACTATGAAGCTCCTGGCAGTTTGGCGCGTTATGTGCGTGAGGACGGCAGCCTGGAGTATCTGATGACGCTTTATAATGAAAAAAGGGGATATTTTTTGAATAAAGAAATCTGTGTCGAATTTGAAAATTTGGGAACGGTTTATAAGACGGAATATAAAAAAGAGCATGAAGTAAGCGGAAAATGGAATTTTCAATGGAACCTGCAAGGTTCTGACAGCAGAAAGGAGTACACTCTGAATGCGCCGCTTGGCGATACGGGTGCAACGGTGATAAAGGCTGAAATTTCACCGATTTCCATGCATGTGGAGTATCATTTTCCGTATCAGGAATACGTTGAAACAGGATTCGACCAAGACGGCAATATGATAGAAAGTACGCAGTTTGTGGAAGCGCCGCCGATTGCAGGTGTGCAGCTGAAAGATGGCACGGTTTATCAATATCTGTGTAACGGCGGCGCGGAAGGATACTGCGCGGATGATAAGAATACGTACGTTGCAACATATGCAAACGACAGAATTATTGATACGGATGAGGTTGCATATCTTATTTTTAGAAAGAAGATAGACGGATTGTATTCGGAAAGCGATTTTTATCTAATTTCCGTGAAATGATAAAGGAAGAGAGCATGGGCTGCTTTGCAAAAGGCAGTCCTTTTTGTGTGCAAAACAGTGCATGCAGCATTGCGGTTTTGTAAAAGCCTGTAAAATAATACTTTCGCAAATTGACAAATAATTGGGCGTTTATTATACTATAAAGAAAAGGCAAACAATAATATTATAGGTAAAATTACTAAATTATTTTTATAAAATATAGTAAATTTAGTCATCTCGACAATTGTTATGAATGATGCAACGGAATTGCAGAAGAAAGGGGCAGCGAAATACAGATGAAAAAAGTGACAATACAGGATATTGCGGCGCAGATGGGATTAAGCCGTAATACTGTTGCAAAGGCGTTGAGCGGAGGGCTTGTGTCGCCTCAGACAAAACAGGCGGTGGTTCAGAAGGCGTGGCAAATGGGATACGCGAAGCTTGATGAAAACCTGCTCGAGGAAGTAAAAAGTTTTAACAGAATAGTCAATACGGGTACAATTTTAGTGCTCTTTAACCATATGCAGTCCATGTTTTGGACAAGGGCGCTCGCGGGAATCAGCAGTGCAGTAAACGATGAGGGATATCGTATGCAGCTGCATGTGGTGGACGCGAATGACAAGGATGGTAGCGAAACGCTGCGCTTAATCGCGGATGACGTGAAGGGAATTATCTTTCTGTGCATTTTTCCGATTAAATTTGTAAAAGGAGTTAGCCGTTCCAAACTCCCGATGACTTTTTTTAATACGCCCGTAAATGCGCAGGAATATATCGAGCTTGGCGACATTATGAACATGGAAGGATTTTATTCCATGAACAGGCTTACGAATTACATAATCAGGGAAAAAGAAAGCGAAAGACTTGCCTATATTGGATATGCGGAGGGCTCACGTATGATTCAGGCAAGGTATTTGGGTTTCTTAAATGCCTGCAATCACAACAAGATTGCGCTCGATGCACAGATACAGTATACGAATCCAGGTAATCAGGATTGTTTCAGTTATGCAGTAGTAGAGGAAATCGTCAATAATATGCCTTACATTCCGGATGCAATTGTGTGCGAGGATGATGATGTCGCGAAAAATGTGTCGCTTGCCCTTTTGCAGCGGGATGCACAGGCAGTGAAAAATACGGTCATTACGGGATTTAATAACACATTGGAATCCGATTTTTTTAAGAACGACATTATCACGGTGGATGTGCGCATTGAGGAAATGGGGCGCAGGCTTGTGAAATCCGTAGTGGACAGGGTGAATAATCCCACAATGGATTTGGCGTTTCACACGCTCGCCACGTATCCGCGGCTTTAAAACGCAGTGCGAAAAAAGCATAGCAACACTGTCAGGAATGTGCTAAAATAAATGCAAATAAATAAGACGCATGCGGCAGACCAACTTACAAATAGAAAGAACGAGGAAAAAAACATGTCAAGTGTAAGCATTGAACGAGTTATCGAAAAGCTCAAACTCACGAATCTCACGCCGGAAATTGATGTTTCAAGCATCAAAATCCATCAGCCCGACATCAACCGCCCCGCGCTGCAGCTTTCGGGATATTTTGAACATTTTGAGGAAACAAGACCTCAGATTATCGGATTTGTGGAATACTCTTATATGGAGCATATCACTGATGAGAAAAAACAGGAGGTTTATCCGAGAGTCATTTCAGAAAAGACACCGTGTATCATTTTTTGCAGGAATCTGATGCCGGATCAGCTGTTTATTGATATTGCGATGAAAAATAATGTGCCGCTTTTGAAAACGTCAAAGCCGACGTCGGCATTTATGGCGGAGATTATCCGCTGGCTTAACGTGGAGCTCGCACCGTGCATTTCCGTGCATGGCGTGCTTGTCGATGTTTACGGCGAAGGGGTGCTGATTACAGGCGAGAGCGGTATTGGAAAGAGTGAGGCTGCATTGGAGCTGATTAAGCGCGGACACAGACTTGTATCAGACGACGTGGTGGAAATCCGCAAGGTGAGCGATGATACGCTGGTTGGCACCGCGCCCGACATCACAAGGCATTTTATCGAGCTGCGCGGCATAGGTATAATAGATGTTAAGACACTATACGGTGTGCAGAGCGTAATGGATACCACAAATATCAATCTTGTGATTCGCTTGGAGGACTGGGACAAGGAGAAAAACTACGATCGTCTTGGGCTTGAGGAAAATTATACGGAATATCTCGGGAATAAGGTGGTTTGCCATAATATCCCGATTAGACCGGGCAGAAATCTTGCAATTATCTGTGAGTCGGCAGCGGTCAATCACCGTCAGAAGAAAATGGGTTATAACGCGGCGCAGGAGCTTTATCAGCGCGTGCAGAATTCTCTGTCAAAGCCAAGAGAAGACGATATGTAACATATAATATGGAGGAGAATAGATAAATGAACAAATACTGTTTTGGAGTAGATTTAGGCGGAACAACGGTAAAGATCGGGATTTTTACTCCTGAGGGGGAAGTGGTTGAAAAGTGGGAAATTCCTACAAGAACGCAGGAGAACGGAAGTAAAATCCTTCCGGACATTGCGGATGCCATACTGGCAAAAATGCAGGAGCGCGGGATTGCAAAGGAGGCGGTAATCGGCGTGGGAATCGGCGTTCCGGGACCGGTTGACGACGCAGGTATGGTTTACCGTGCGGTAAATCTTGGCTGGGACGTGTTTAACATCAATGAAACGCTTGGCGGATTGCTCGGTATGGACGTAAAAGCGGGTAATGACGCGAATGTAGCGGCGCTTGGCGAGATGTGGTGCGGCGGTGCAAAGGGCTATAAGGATATTGTGCTTGCTACGCTTGGTACGGGCGTCGGCGGCGGGATTATTACAAATGGAAAGATTGTCACAGGCTCAAGGGGCGCGGGCGGCGAAATCGGACATATGCACATTGTGGACGGCGAGCCGGATGCTTGCGGCTGTGGAAATCATGGATGTTTTGAACAGTATGGTTCCGCGACCGGAATTGTGCGCCTTGCAAAGCGCAGACTTGCAGCGTCAGAAGAGGACAGCGTTTTGCGTGCCGCGCAGGCGGAAGGGACGCTTAGCGCAAAGGCAGTGTTTGACGCAGTAAAGGGCGGCGACAAGGTGGCATGTGAAATTGCTGAAGAATTTGGAAGCTATCTTGGAAAAGGCTTTGCGTTGATTGCGACGGTTGTCAATCCCGAGGTCTTTGTGCTTGGCGGCGGTGTGTCGAAGGCGGGCGATATTTTGTTTCAGTATATTGAAAAAAATTATCAAAAGTATACGTTCCATGCTTGTCAAAATGCCGTGTTTAAGCTTGCCACGCTTGGAAATGATGCAGGTATTTACGGGGCGGCAAAGCTTGTGCTGGGTTGATTGACAAAAAAATATCAATAAGAATATGAATAAGCAGAGGTTATGTGATTGAAAAAAGAGTTGGTCAATGAGTTGTCTTCTATAATTAAGGGAGGACGTGTTGCTGCAGAAGAACTGATGTCGGCGCATACGACGTTTCAAACGGGCGGTGCAGTTGAGGTATTCGTGGAGCCTGCCGATATGGATGAACTAAAGAAAACGTTGGAACTGCTGAAAAGTAAAGGAGAACGTTTTTATCTAATCGGAAACGGGAGCAATCTTCTTGTGAGCGACAAGGGGCTTCGGGGCGTGGCAATTCATCTTGCCAGAGGCTTTGACAACATTCGCATTGAAGGAAATACGCTTGTCTGCGGCGCATCGGCGACACTTTCCCAAATTGCAAGGACAGCTTTGGCGCATTCCCTGACAGGGTTTGAGTTTGCGGCGGGCATTCCCGGCAGTCTTGGCGGTGCGATTGTAATGAATGCGGGTGCATATGATGGTGAGATGAAGCAGGTCGTAAAGAGCGTGACGCTGATGGATTATGAGGGTAAAATGGTCAAAAAACGTGCGGACGAAATGCGTTTTTCATACCGTCACAGTCTTTTGAAGGAGGAGCGCTTTATAGTGCTCGAAGCCGAAATTGCGCTGCAGGAGGGTATTTCGGCTTCAATCAGGGAAAAAATGGACGAATTGGCGGCGCGGCGGCGCGAGAAACAGCCGTTGGAGTATCCGAGTGCAGGTTCGACTTTTAAGCGGCCGAAAGGATATTTTGCGGCGAAGCTGATACAGGATGCAGGACTTCGCGGCTTTAGCGTGGGTGGTGCGCAGGTGTCTGAAAAACATTGTGGATTTGTGGTAAACAAAGGTTCTGCTTCGTCTGCCGATATTTATGCGCTCATCAAAGAAGTTCAGAAACGGGTGAAAGCGAGTGCGGGCGTCGATATTGAGACAGAGGTCATCTGTTTGGGTGAGTTTGAGTGATATTGTGATTCCCGCAGGCAACGAGTCAAGTGGCTGATTGCATCCATTTGATGACTGCCGCGAGGGTCAATGATTAGCTTGTACTGTTGTGATTGGGAAAAGAAAGGCAGGTTTGGTGTCAGATGAGGTTTGTAATTGTTACGGGAATGAGCGGTGGCGGGAAATCGACGGCGATGAAAATGCTGGAAGACGCGGGATTTTACTGTGCCGATAATATGCCTGTACCTTTGATTGAAAAATTTATGGAGCTGCTCGCAATGCCGGATAACGGTATCCAAAAGGTGGCATTGGGGCTTGATGTGCGAGCTGACCAATCCTTTGAGGATATTACGAGGCTGATTACAAGGCTGCGCCAAACCTACACGTTTGAAATCCTTTTTTTGGAGGCGTCAGACAATGTGCTGCTAAAGCGTTACAAGGAAACGCGCCGTATTCATCCGCTTTCGGTTGACGGGGATTTGATGAGCGGCATTCGGCGTGAGAGGGCGCTTTTGGAAAGTATTCGGGCGGTAGCGGAGTATGTGATTGATACGACAAACCTGCTGACGAGGGAGCTAAAAACGGAGCTTGACAGGATTTTTGTGAGTGGTCAGGCATATAATAGTCTCATGGTCAATGTGATGTCGTTCGGCTTTAAACACGGCATTCCACAGGATGCGGATCTTGTATTTGATGTACGTTTCCTGCCAAATCCTTTTTATATTGATGAGCTGACCGGACTTGATAAAGAAGTTCAGGATTATGTAATGGGGTATCCGGAGGCACATGCGTTCATAGATAAGCTTACCGATATGATTGAATTTCTTATTCCCAACTATATTAAGGAGGGAAAATATCAACTTGTGATTGCCATAGGCTGTACGGGAGGGCAGCACCGGAGCGTGACGCTTGCGGGAGAACTTTACAACAGGCTTAAGGATAAGGGCGATTATGGGCTTACGCTGCGCCATCGTGATACAGTTGGTTAATATTGCAGGCTGCGGCTGAATGGAGAGAGGTTATGTCATTTTCAGGAGAAATCAAGAAGGAGCTGGAGAAAAAAAGCTTCTCCAAAAATCCTGCGCGTGCATTTCTGCGGGACGCGTTTTTGGAAACAGGCTCCATGAGCAATCCCGAAAAAGGGTATCATTTGGAGTTTGTCTGTGAGGAGGATGCATATGCCGCAAAGATTATTGAAACACTGCAAATGTTTGAAATTGCGGCAAAAACAGTGCAAAGAAAGCGTTATATCGTTGTGTATATTAAGGAAAGTGAGGATATTGTACGGCTGTTAAACGTGATGGGGGCGCATAACTGCCTGATGAATTTGGAAAATCTGCGCATTATAAAGGATATGCGCAATTCAATTAACCGAAGAGTAAACTGTGAGACGGCAAATATTTCAAAGACGGTCAGCGCGGCAAATAAACAGATTGAGGATATTGAGTACATCAGAAAGCATTACGGATTTGATGATTTGAGCGAGAATTTGCGGGAAATGGCAAAAATAAGGCTTGAATATCCGGATGCTACGCTCAAGGAGCTTGGGGAATATCTTGTGCCTCCTGTGGGAAAATCAGGAGTAAATCACCGGCTCAGAAAGCTCAGCGAATTGGCAGACAGTATAAAAGGTAAGGGATAAGAATGAGTAAGAAAGCATTGTTTATATTAAATCCCCATTCAGGAAAGGGACTGATTAAAAATCATCTTTTGGAGATATTGGATATTCTTGTGAAGGCGGATTACGAGGTTACGGTATATCCGACACAGAGCCGCGGTGATGCGGAGCGCGTGATGCGGGAGCGTGACAAGGATTATGCATTGGTTGTGTGCAGTGGCGGCGATGGCACGCTTGACGAGATTGTGACCGGTATGATACAGTCAGGATTTAAGACGACAATCGGATATATTCCGGCAGGAAGCACCAACGATTTTGCGAGGAGTCTGAAAATTCCGGGTACGATGAAAAAAGCAGCGGAAGTGATTGTAGCAGGCAATGTATTCGCGTGTGATGTCGGGCGCTTTAACAGGGATGTGTTTGTTTATATTGCGGCGTTTGGACTGTTTACGGAAGTTTCCTACGGAACGCCGCAGGAAATGAAGAACATGCTGGGGCATATGGCGTACATTTTGGAGGGCGTCAGGCAGCTTGCAAACATTAAATCCTATGCGCTAAAAGTGACATATGTGTCAGAAAACGGCGAGGAAAAGGTAATTGAGGGCGATTTTATTTATGGAATGGTAACAAACTCACATTCGATAGGCGGCTTTAAGAGCATTGCCGGAAACGTGTTTAAGGGTGGAATTGATTTAAATGACGGATTATTCGAGGTCACCTTGATAAAGGTTCCCAAAAATCCGATGGAGCTTAATTCTATCTTGGCGGCGCTTGCAATTGCGGATATTGATACAAAATATATGTACAATTTTAAAACAAACAAAATTGTATTTGAGTCGGAGGACGCAATCGCATGGACGCTCGACGGAGAGTTTGGCGGAAAACATACCAAAGTGGAGCTTTTTGACGATAAGGAGGCAATGGACATTATCGTACGCTGATTTTACAGCTTTAAAATCACATCGACAAAAAATTCCTGCTCATTGTTGGATGCGTGCGCAGAACCGCCGTATTTTTCCGCGATGGCAGTGATGGAAACAAGACCGGTTCCTGTTCCGCTGTGTTTGGTGGAATGGTAGCCGTCTTTTGCTTTTCTGACCGATCCGTCAAAGCTGTTTGTAGAAACAATATACAGACTGTTTCCATGGCGGATTTCTGATGTCAGGGAGAAATAGCGTTTTTCTTTTGGTACGCTAATACAGGCAGCAATGGCATTTTCCATCAGATTTCCAAATAACGCTGCCATGTCAAGCTCGGAAACCGTCAGCGGTTCCGGCAGCGAAATATTCCAGTCCGTATTAATTCCGGCAGATACAGCCATTTCATGATAATAACCAAACAGGGCATTGAGAGCGGCATTTGCGCAGTAGGTTGCGGGTGTATTTTCCGCGAGCCGGATTTCGTATGCGTTCAGGTGCATCCGTATGCTGTCAAGATCGCCCTTTTCCGCAAGAGAGGCAAGCAGATATACGGAATGACGGAAATCGTGGCGCAGCTGCGTTGTCAGTTTCATGTAATTTTGCAGTGCATGATACTGATGGGACTGCATTTCAAGAAGCTGCGCGCGTTCCTTTAGCTTTGCGTGTTCTAGTATGATGGTTGCAGCGCGGTAAAAAAGTACATAGATTACGATAAGAAGCGCAAGGGCGCACAGCTCCATAAGCGGAAAAAGATAGGAAAGTCGCCCTGCCCAAAGTGTGCTGTAGGAGTGTGGAATGAACGATATATTCAGAACGAGAAAAATACCGGAGAGCATCACGGTGGAGTACCATACCTTTGGAAAATCCAATTGGTCAATTGCCCATGTAAACTGATGACGGGAGGGGTAAGCAAATAAAATCGGCATGAGGCATGCAAACCCTAGTTGGAACATTGCGGCTTCGACAGAGAGATTGGCAGCGCCTGATGTCGGATTGAGGTGAGCATCAAATGCATAGGCAAACTGTGCCGGAAATGATTGTACAGTACAGACACCGACATAAATCGCAAGGGCTTTTGACAGGTCTATATTCAGCGTGCCGCGGTATAGGAAAAAAAACAGGGGCAGGAAAAGCATGAGCATATAGTTGGTGTCAAACCGAAATGCCACATAAAGCCATGAGGCAGCCAAAATGTAAGGAATGATTGCCGCTGCGCATATGAGAATTGTTTTTAAAGGAGAATATTTCATTTGATTTTTTGCGGGGAGATAGCAGGATGCTGCCGCAGGGATTAAGACAAGAAGCTGTATCAGTGCGGATTGCCATGTGCGGGTATTCATAAATAAAATTTCCTCCTTTTGCATCGGCAGGACTATGGTGCGCGGCGGTGTGCCGCTTGGCGCCGGCGTATGCTGTTGAAATGATAGTCCTGTATTGCCTGCTCAATTTTCAGGCGGTCACGTACGCGGATTGGAAAATACCTTCCGTTTTCCAAAATGCAGCAGCTATTCCCAAAATCCGTAATGTATTCGGCATTTACGGCAACACCTTTGTTGACAGTAATAAAGCGTGCGTCGTTTTCCGTAAGCTGCAGAAATGCTGTCAGTGTCATTCGGCTTTTGACGCAGGTGCCGTTCATCAGGCTGATGTGAATATAGTGAGCATCCGTTATGACAGATATAATTTCATGGAGAAATAGGGAAACGGTTTTGCGGTCACTAGGCACTTCTACATATTTTGAAGACATTGGCAGTAATGTGGATACATCTTGCAGGACGGCATCTATCCGCTGTGGGGAAAACGGTTTGGTGACATATTCAAAGGCATGGCAGGAAAAGGCTTCCGGCATAAAATCCGCACTGGAGGTCACAAACACGAGGACACACCGGGGATCTAAGCTGCGCATTCTGAGCGCGGCAGTGATGCCGTTCATATCGTTCAGATAGATGTCCATAAAGACAACGGAAAAACTGCCGCGGTCGAAAGCGTCCAAGAAGGCTTCGGCGTTTGTGAACGGGACGGTTTCAATCAGATAGTTGTTTTGCGCACCGAAATCATGGCAAAGCTGCGCCAACTCGTCCAAACAGGTTTGTTCGTCATCTACTAAGGCAATCTTCAATCAGGTTCACCTCATTTTCGTAAAAAATTTGTTGTGTAGTATTTTATAATGACTACCGGCGGCTGACGAAACCGATTTGCTCTTCAAAGTGTTCTATTGAATGCGCTCTCCTTGCAACTTTAAACCACTCCCGCAAGGTCTGCATATCGGTTTGCTCCATGATGATATCTTTGAGAGTGTCTGACGGTTCGCCAATGTCTTCAAGAAGTTCAATAATGACCTCTGCCCGCTCTGTCAGTTTGCCTTCCTCTCTGCCTTCTTCCCGGAGTCCCTGCTCATAAAGCTTTTTATCAAATAACAACATATGAAACACCTCACTTCTATGTTTGCCAATAATATCCGTAAGGACATCATTATCCTCACACTTATCCATAGCCGGTTCCACGGCTTTCTCCAATGAGTAACCTTTGCCAATATTCCCGTTTACTTCCCCGACAAAATACGCGTAGTCATGGAGCCGTTTGCATTTATCCAGAAGCTCCATATTATGTTCGTAGTGGATATTGAGCATTGTAGCGACGCACTCCAATGCAGGCGTGGAGCCGTCCTTTTCGGTAAACGCGTCTGAAAGGCGAAACTCCTGTATGTCGGGCTGTTTATCCTTCCCGTTGTAAAAAATAATATATTTCGGCGTCGGAAGCGGTACGAGCGTCCGCCCATAAATGTTCAGACTGTTTTCCTTAATATACGCCTCATATAACCTCGAGAACCCGAATGGGCACATTTGGATTATAGGTTGCCTGATGCTCATAAAGGTGTATTTTCGCCGTATAGATAGTTTTTTGAAGAATTTTCCTATAGTCTGTTTTATTTTTGTCATTTGTACTCCTTCATTATACCAATTTCGCGTTTGTTATTCAATTGCTCATTTGTTCGTGAGAATATACTATAACATCTCCTGCAAGAAACGCCAAGGTGATTTTCGAAATTTTGTTCGAGAAAATTTATTCTTTTTTTCTGTTAACGCAAAATTATTTGACGTTCTTGCCAAAAAATTGACGTTCCTGCCAAAAGTCTTGTGATTTTTATAAAAATTTAATAAGTTATGGATATTACAAAAAATTTTGCAAGCTGAAATAAAGATGGAGGACAAAAATATGACTCAAAAACGTAAAAAGAAAATATATCATTTTATAGCAATATTGTTATCATTAATATTGCTATGCATTACGCCCGCGTGGGACGTGCAAATTCATACAAATATATTTTCAATAACGGCACACGCGGCGGAGGGAGACGATGTCCCCGAAGCTGATGTGAAATTTCAATCGACCAAAACTACGGAACCGTTAGAGGTGAACGAGCAAGCAGAAGCAATGCAGGCAAATGACGAGACTGCATCTGACGAAATACAAATGTCTGAAACAACAGAAGCAGATACAGACATTGCACTCACGACGCCAACGCAGGAGCATCGGGAGGAAGAGCAGGCTTTTTCGCAGACACAGGAACAAGAGGAAGATAGAAGCGAGCCTTTGCAAGAACAGGAACACTCTACTGTCGAAATTGAAAGCGCCACTGAAACCATCAGCGAAATCAATGATAAAAATGCTGACGTTAAAGCAACTGCAGACAACGTTATCATGACTTTTTGCGGTACTGAAATCACCGGGTCCACATCAGGCGACGGTTGGACCTACGACCGCCAAAGCCAAAGCGACACCCTGACACTCGACAATTTCCGTTTCACGGACACAGACGTTGATTTTATTCGCACAAGAGACGGTAACGACCTGACTATCTATCTAAAAGGTGACAATATCGTCCAAACAAGCGGAAGATTTTATTTTGGATTACCTTACCCTGAAACCCTTACAATTACGGGTGAAACAGGTGCAACGCTTTCATTTAAGAGCATCGAAAGCGGCGGTTTTTTCCTGCCTCAAAACGTCATCATAAAGGACGGCGTCCGTGTAAGTTTTGACACTGTTCAACATGTTATGATAAATAAAGACCTTACAATTGATAACGCCGAACTAAACGTACAATGCAATGGTGAGTTATCCTATTTGTATATTAACGATGGTTCCCTTATTGTAAAAAACAACAGTAAACTGACTGTGACCAACACAACCCCTGACGCAACCTGCGGCATTTATATGCACCAAAACATGACAATAACGGACAGCACCGTAACCGTCACCAACCCGAACCCCGACGGTCTGTGCATTTACATGAAATACACGACAAGTAATCCGCCTAATCCGCCCGTGACACACAACGCATATATCACTGATTCAACCGTCACAATGAACGGCGGCTTTATGGGAATGCACTGCGACAAAGCCGAAATCACAAACTCGACCATCACGACAGAAACCCCGCATCTGTACACAATCCGTGCGATGACCGACGAAATCGCAGTTGATGATAAAAGCAAAGTAACAGGCATTATGGCGTCGTATTTTGACAAAACGGACGATATCCCTACCAAATACAAAATATACGGCGATGCCACACTTCCCGAAAACCGTACCATAGCCGAAAGCGAAACCATACAAATCCCTGAAGGCGCAGCCCTCACCCTCCCCGAAGGCGTCACCCTGATCAACAACGGCACAATCAACATAGCCTCGCCCAAATCCCTAAAAGGCAGCGGCACCCTAAGCGGAGACGGCGCCTTCAAAATGGACATGAACGCCGACGCCATCACCGTCCCCGACGACCTGTACTGGCAGGAAGGCATAAAAGAAAAAATAAAGGACATCATCACCGTCCCCGAAACAATCCCCGTCTGCGGCAAAGACTTTAGCGTAGACTATAACGAAACCGACTGGACAACGGACTATGACTGGAGTGCCGACGAATTAACCTGCACGGTGAAATACACCCGCCAGTCTGACAACACGACTTTATCCAAAGAAATAACAATCGCAAAAGCTGCTATGGCGTTGACTGAAAAGGTCAATACATACAAAGCAGACGGCATAACCCCCGCCGACACCTTTGCCTACGGCGACACCATCACCGTCAAAGCCACCCCCGCATACCAAGCCGCCGACGGTTATGATACAAAAACTGCTGACGCAAAAAACAATAAAGCAAAAAACGCCAAGACAAAGTCCGCGCAAACTCCGACTGCCCCGACAGCAGGCGAAATGGCAGTCTTTTACGGTGACACACAGCTATCCGCGCCCGCAACTGCCGACAGCAGCGGCACATACACCATGCAGGCGGACACAACCCTCCTGCCAAATAACAGTCTAAACGACCTGCTCAACAAAAAGAAGCCCTTCACTGTCAAGTTCATCGGAACCGAAACCATGACGGACGCGCAGGCGGATTTTGACGTGACAATCACCGCCGACGCAACAATTACCATGCCCGACAAAACAACACGCTACGTAGGAAAACTGCCCGACGCCTTCGCGGCGGAAAACAACGGCGCAACCATAACGCTGCTGCGCGACGTGGAAGGAACTGTTGAAAGCGGCAAATTTGCATTTCTTGAACTTCCGATACAGTCCGACCAAACAGGAAACAGCTTTACACTGGAACTGAACGGGCATACCATTTCTTCCGATGCAAATACAATTTATATCGGCAGACAGGAAACCTTAACCATTACAGGCATCGGGACAATCACTGGAAAAATTAACGGTATTTATGTGGAGGGAACCGCAGACATTCAAGGCGGCATCATTATCGGGAGAAATACTGGCATTTATGTTCAAGACGCTACATCCTTAAAGATTTCAGGAAACGTGGAAGTAAGGGGAGACGGGTACGGTTTGTATATTTATGGCTCCAATGTGGATATAGCACTGTCGGGCGGAACCTATACCTCAAATAGCGCTGGAATTTATTGGGAGGCAAGACAGGATACTCCTTTGAACCTTCTTGACCTTTTGGACAATACAAAGGACGAAAAGTATGCTTATTTCCGCGGTAATCAGCCCATAACGGAAGGCTTGAAAAGCATAGCTTTCGGCACTTTACAAATGGCCCCTTTAAATAAAACCGTCACCATCAACCCCTGCACCGACCATGTTTGGAGCGTAGAGCATATCACAAACACAGGCACGCACAACCAAACCTGCAAAGCCTGCGCCCTCACCGAAACCGCCGTGCCCTGCACTTACGACTACAAAGGCAATGAGACAACACAGACAGGAACCTGCATCTGTGGCTCCACCGTTGAAATCACCCTAAACGGCGCACAGGAACTTGTCTATGACAAAACCCCTCACACGCCCGCTGTCACCGTGACACGCGACGGAGAAGAACTGACCGCGCCCGATGACTACACACTAGACTACACCGACAACACAGACGTTGGAACTGCCTCCGTCACCATAAAAGGCGCATCAGACAAAAATACAGACAACATCGAAAAAACAATGCAGTTCCCCATCGCCCCCAAGCCCGTGACCATCACAAACGTCACGGCACAGGAGCGCGAATACGACAAAACAGACACCGTACAGATAACCGCAGTCACCCTCGCAGGCGTTATCACAGGTGACGCCGTCGCCGTGCCCATACCCGCAGGCGGTCTGACAGGTACCTTAGAGAGCCTCGACGCAGGGCATTACACCGCCGTCACCCTGCCCGAAAACCTGACGCTTAGCGGAACCGCCAAAGACAACTACACCCTGACACAGCCCGCAGGCGCAGTAAAAACAGACGTAACAATCCGCAAAGCCAAGGGTACACTGCAAATAACTGACACAAGTGTCATAAAAACCTACGGCGATGCCGATTTCCGACTTGACTGCACAACCGAAAGCGACGGCGAAATCACCTATCAGATAACCGCCAGCAGTGATACAACAGGCACACCAATAACTGACACAAGTGTCATAAATATCACAGCAGACGGCACAATATCCATACAAAACGCGGGAACCGTCACCATAACGCTTTCCCTCGCAGAAGGCAGAAACTACACAAAAGCCGAAGAGGACACCACCGTCCAAATTACCGTAAACAAGGCGGCAAAACCGCAAACCCTGCCCACTGAAACCATGACCGTATCCGAAAGCCGTAAAACCGTAGGCGACGTGCCGCTCCCCGAAAACTGGCAGTGGCAGGACACAGACAAAGAAAAAATACTTGTAGTAGGAACTTCCGTCACCGCAATGGCAGTCTATACAGGCGCGGACAAAGACAACTACGAGACAACCACGCAGACCATTACCATCGCAAAAATTAACTGCGCCCACACCGACACCGAACTGCGGGACGCGCTACAGCCTGACTGCGAACACGACGGCTACAGCGGCGACACCTACTGCAAAGCCTGTGGCGACAAAATCAAGGACGGCGAAAAGCTTTCCGCGCTCGGACACGACTACGAAAGCGAAACCATAAAAGAGCCGACCGCCGAGGAGGAAGGCGAGATACGCTACACCTGCAAACGCTGCGGCTATACTTATACAGAACCCATTCCCGTAAAAACGCCCGAGGAAACACACAAAGGTCTTTGGATAAGCGGCTTACGGCATTCCGTACCCTACACGGGAAGCGCAGTGACGCAGGACAGTATCAAGGTGTACCACAACAGCACGCTTTTACAGGAAAAAACAGAGTACACCATTTCCTACAAAAACAACAAAAACGCAGGCACCGCGCAGCTTACCGTGTCAGGCAAAGGCAACTACAAGGGGAAGGCAACGCAGACCTTTATAATAGAAAGAATTGACCTCGGCAAGGAACCGCAAAACGCCGTTTCCGCCACCGTATCGACTGCCATTGCGACAGGCAAAAAACTGAAACCGCAGGTGACCGTCACATGGAACGGGAAAAAATTAAAGGAAAAGAAAGACTACACCCTTTCCTATGACGCAAATATCACGTCAGCCTCGGAGGACGGCTACGACATTATAATCAGCGGAACCGGAAATTACACGGGCAGCATCACGCGCAAATTTCATGTCAAGTCCAAGGGCACGCCGCTTCTAAACAGCGCAAAGGTGACGGGACTTGTCAAAAGCTACCCGTATCAGGATACGCAACAGAATATGGAACCGAATACAAAACTGGAAACCGATTTGACAAACCTTACTGTAAAAGTCGGCAAAACAACCCTCACACAGGGCAAGGACTACACCGTCCGAACGGAAAACACCGACGCCGTCGGCACGGCAACGCTCATCATTGAACCGACACAGGCAAGCATATACGCAGGAGAAAAACGCATTCCCATTAACATTACGGGAACCGATTTAAAGAAGTGCTCCATTACAGGTTTGGAAAAATCCTACCCCTATACAGGAGCGCCGATAACCCCAAGCATTACAGTCTTTACAGGCAAAAACAGCACAGGGGAACAGATTCCAGTCGACGCGTACACCGTCCGCTATACCAACAATACAAAAACGGGAAAAGCCGCCATAACCATTACGGGCAACCCCAAAAAAGGCTATAGCGGCACCTTAAAAGCGACCTATGTTATCGGCAGATTCGACCTTTTGGCAGAAGAAGACAACGGGGAAAGCACAGTCACAATCCAACTGCCTGCCGCCGCACCCTATGCAAAAGGCGGCGCAAAGCCCAAGCCCGTAATCACGCATACATACAACGGGACAGCCCATACCCTGCGGGAAAACATTGACTACAGACTGAAATACAAAAACAACACCGCAGTATACCCTGAAAGCAGCACAAAACAGCCTGTTGTCATCATCAGCGGCATCGGGAACTATAGCGGAACCGTCACAAAAACCTACAGCATTGGCAGACAAAATCTAAATTTGTTGACCATTGCAGTTACCGATAAGCCGTACAACGCCAAAAAGAAAGGCAGCGCCTATTACTCCGCGCCAAAGGTCTATGACCTTGATGGCAGACAGCTCAAACAAAACACCGACTACACCGTCCGCTACACCGACGCCGCCACAGACCAGGAAATCGGCAAAAAAGACACCGTCGCAAACGGCACCGAACTCCGCGTGACAGTGACAGCAACCGAAAAAAGCGGCTATAGCGGCACCCTAAGCGCCACCTACCTCGTCCGCGACGCAGACAGCGTAAAAGACCTGGCAAAAACAAAAGCCGACAAAATCGCCCCACAGCCGTACACCGGAGAACCAATTCGTCCCGAAGTCAGACTCTACACAACAACAGGAAACACAAAGACTTACCTGATCGAAGGCAGAGACTACGAAGTTATCGGCTGCTATAACAATACTGAAAAAGGAACCGCCTTGATTTTAATCAAAGGCAGCCCCAAAGGTGGCTATAGAGGCATCAAAACCATAACCTTCAAAATCACCGCCGCCGACAATAACGTGATTTGGAGCGGTGCCTTTTAAAATGATTACAAAATAAAAACGCAAGTCTCATGGCTTGCGTTTTTTGTGAAATTATTGATTGAATGTATCTATAAAGTTTTTTTCATAATCCTGAAGCTGATGATATATGGCATCTACATAAACATTTGAGCCTTCTATCCGATAAAGCATAAGATAGCGGTGACGCAAAAAGTTGATGGAACGGTAACCATTCTTTTTTAATACGGAATGGTTACAAAGTTTCAGGCTTCCAGCAATGCTTGCAAGCCGTTCCCTTGTTTCTACGGCATCTTTCCACACCTCAAAAGCGGCTTGGTCATTCAGCAAAGTGTATTGTAAATAATCAATATAGCTGTTCAGTTGGGACAGTGCTTTTGGAGAGATGATTACATTAAATGAATCCATGCTGTTTTCCCATCTCGTTTAATGCATCTTCCATATCAAGCCCCTCTCCGTCATTAATCTGCTGACGCGATTGGGCAAGGTCAGAAAGAAGCTGCTCCTGACTGACTGGAACAAACGGATTTGCAAGTCTTTCGGAAGTAAACAGCCTTTGCGTATATTCCATAACCTTAATTCTTGCCTCCTCCGACATTGCCTCCAACATGGAAACAGTTGCATCCAAAGTACTCATGGAAATCCTCCTCTCATAATCAAAATTTGAAACAAAATCGTTCCAAACTGTTTTACTCCAAATTCAACCGCTTCGTCATCATATGCAGATTGATAATATGCATAACTACCGAAACCGCCACCGCCCAAAGCAGTGAAATAATCATCGTCGGAGAAATAATCTCAAACATCGGAATGGTCTCGGCCATCGCCTCTGCACGAATCATGCGCGAATATGTCGGCAGCATAGCTAAGTACGAAATAAACTGTTGCACACTAATCACTGCAAAATAAGCAATAATTGCGCCGATAATGCGGTGCTTTGTATAAAGCTGTCCAAGCGACACGCACCCAAGCACCGTCATAATCGCCGAAATGCAGGCAACTATCATAAAAACAGTGTAAAATGTAACAAACGCGCCAAACGAAATCCCGTATTCCTCCCTGAAACCATCAGACAGTTCCGCGAAAAGCTCGCCAATCTGCTGGTCTAAATAAACGCCTTCATAAGCCGAAAGATTACAGATATGCGTATAAATTGCGCCAATAATAATCAGCAGCGTTGCAGCAATGCCCATAAGCATAAGCAGATAACACAAAACAGAGGTAATCGTCTTAGCAGCAAGAAGCGTTTTTGTCTCCACGGGAAGCGTATGTGTCAGATACCCCTGGTCGGTATAAGTCGTTTTGTAAAACCGTATCGCGATAATCAGCATTGTCCCAACGGAACAGCCGATAATTCCAAAATAGTATAGCATAATGGAAAGGATCAGCGACAACACGGAAAGCCCTGAGGCAACGCTGTCATACTTGGGATTTATCGTAAAAATCAAGATACAGGTCAGCAGCGTCGCAATGCCCAAAATCCCAAGCATAATCAAAAGCGGAAAACGAAGCCCTCTCCATTCGTATTTCATCAATTTTCCTAACATGCATACACCTCCCTAAAATAAGCGTCCACAGATTTATTCTGCTGACTTCTGATAGCGTCCACTGAGGTGTAAAGCATCAGGGAACCGTTTTTCATAAAGATAACATCGTCGAGCACGTTCTCTATATCGGAAATCAGGTGTGTGGATAAAATAATGGTCGAGTTCGGATTGTAATTTGTAATAATCGTGCGCAGGATATAATCCCTCGCCGCAGGGTCCACGCCCGCAATCGGCTCATCAAGAATATAAAGCTCGGCTTCGCGGCTCATCACAAGGATTAACTGCACCTTCTCCTTTGTGCCCTTTGAAAGCGTCTTAAGCCTTGCCTCCGGACTGATGCCTAGTGACTCCAGCATGGAATATGCCTTTTCCTTTGAAAAATCCGCATAAAAATCGGCAAAATAATCAATCATTTGGCGCACCTTCATACCGTTTTCAAGATAAGTACGCTCCGGCAGGTATGAAATCACACGCTTGCTCTCCGCCCCCGGAAACATTCCGTTAATGTATACTGCCCCGCTCGTCGGTGCAAGCAGTCCGTTAATCATCTTGATTAAAGTTGTCTTACCGCACCCGTTCGGTCCAAGCAGTCCGATAATCCGCCCCCGTGGAATAGTCAGGTTCATATGAAACACCGACATATAATTTCCCATATTGGGATAACGTTTGCATAAATCGTTAATCTGCAAAAGCGGTGCTGCGGTTGTATATTGTTCATTCATAAAAAATTCCCCCTCTTACCTTTCATTAGAAACAACTGCATGATTTGCATTATTGGTATCATTTGTATGACTGTTTACCAGTGAAACAATTTCACTGTCGGAAAACCCAAGCTGCCGCATATTTGTGAAAAAGCTTTCCGTCTGCGTGACCGCCATTTTATGTTTCGCAGCCTCAATCATCTGTGTATCCTGCGTGACCACGCGTCCCATATTGCGCTGTGTGATAACAAGCCCGCTGCGCTCAAGCTCCGAAAAAGCCCGCTGCATGGTATTTGGATTGACGCTTGCCTCCGCCGCCAAATCCCGCACGCTCGGCAGCCATTCGCCTGGCGGGTACACTCCGCACACAATCCGCACCTGAAGCTTTTCCAGTATTTGCGCATAGATTGGGCGGTCAGAATTTAATTCCCATGCCATAGTTTCATCTCCTTACAACAATGTATTAGAATAATAGTACACTAATACAATAATACATATGACAAGACTTGTCAATACTAAATAAAGATAATAAAATATTGATAAAAATTATGATAAATTTTTGTATAGAATAGCTATTAAAATAAGTAAGAATACAAAAAATGCATGGATAATATGCATATCATGTCATGAAAACTGCCTGAACATGCAGAAATTGTCAGTTTCTTTACGGTGCGCAATATTGACAAATTTTTTTAATTCGTCTAATATAAAAAAGAATATCGCGTTTTTTAGCACGGTATTTTCACTTTACTATGGCATAACAGTAAAGAAAGTGTGCAAATATTGTTCATATAAGACTTAGCATTTACTGCTAAGTCTGTAAGAAAACGTAACGTATTCAAGTAAAAATCCATTTGCGTAACGAATTTGTTCGTTTTGCGAATTCTGCATGGATTTTTACCTGTTACTGGAACAAAGTGAACAGTAACAAGGTGTGCATTTGCAGTATACAGATGTACATTGCATAGATACATTTATCAAAAGGCTATGCTAAAAAAACGAAAAGATAGGAGTGAAAACTGATGTTAAGATACATCGTCAAACGAGTCATTCTCGCAGTTGCTACAGTGTTCATTATTGCTGCGATTACGTTCTTTACCATGAATGCAATCCCTGGCGGACCGTTCGCTTCCGAGAAAGCGCCGAGTGAGGCGGTTAAGAAAGTTTTGGAGGCGCGTTACAACCTTGACAAGCCAGTCGGAGAGCAGTTCATTATCTATATCAAAAATTTCCTTCACGGAGATTTAGGCGTTTCTTTAAAGACCGGAAGAAGCATTTCCACCGTAATCGGCGAATCCTTTCCCATATCGGCAAGGCTTGGCGGAATGGCGGCGGTAACGGCAGCGATTGTCGGCTTAATCTTAGGCAGTATTGCGGCGCTGAAAAGAAACACATTCATAGACCGCTTCATTGTGTTTATCACCACGCTTTTTACCGCAGTTCCAAGCTTTGTGCTTGCAACGCTGTTGCTATATGTTTTCTGTATCATATTAAAATGGTCGCCCGTGTTTGATCCGGACAGGACGCATTATGTCCTTCCCGTAATTGCGCTTGCGCTTTATCCGATGGCGTATATTACGCGTCTGACAAAGACAAGTATGCTTGACGCGCTTGGTCAGGATTATGTCCGCACGGCGAATGCAAAGGGCGTGGCAGGCTGGAAAGTCATTTTCAAGCATGCGCTCAGAAATGCGGTGATTCCGGTCATTACTTACTTTGGACCGATGCTTGCGTACATATTGACAGGCAGTCTTGTGGTTGAGAATATTTTCACAATCGGCGGACTTGGAACAAAATTTGTTTCAAGCATAACAAACCGTGATTATACAATGATTATGGGAACGACGATGTTCCTTGCGATTATCATGGTGACGATGAATTTGATTACGGATATTATTTACAGTATTGTTGATCCGAGAATTAAACTGGACTAAAAAACATTAAGAAACACTAAGGCTGTAAATCGAATAAATTCGAGTTAGACGCAGCCTAAGAGCTTCTAAAGGTTTATGCATATTGGTTTGCGTGAAAGGAGTAAGTTTGTAGAAATGGCAGAACAGAATGCACTGAAAAGAAATGTGCTGAGTGCACAGGTCGATTTATCGAAATTTAATTTCGATGATTCCGTTTTTGAGAAAGCAACGGACGAGGAGAAAAAACAGCAGGACGTTATGAGTGAGTCAACCACGTTTTTTAAGGACGGTATGAAAAAGCTCATGAAAAATCCGCTTGCCGTGGGCAGTATTATTGTATTGATTCTCATTATGAGCGTGATTATTGTCGCGCCGCATATTGTGCCGTACAGTTATTCGCAGATTATCAGTGTCAACGGAAAGCGTGACAAGACGGCGAAAAATTTAAAGCCGTTTGAGTATTCGGAGAATGAGTTGGAATATATTGCGGAGGGCGGTGAGGTCTTTCCGCATATTATGGGAACAGACGCGCAGTGCCGCGACTATTTTATCCGTGTCGTATACGGTACGAGGGTATCGCTTGCGGTCGGATTGTTTGCCAGTATTTTGGTGTTGATTATCGGTTTGCTCTATGGTAGTATTTCGGGGTATATGGGCGGCAAGGTCGATTTGATTATGCAGCGTATTGTTGATATTATTTACTCGCTGCCGGACATGCTTGTCATTATTCTGTTATCGGTGGTTTTGAACGAAACGCTTGCCGAAAAGCTTGAAGGAACGGCGCTCCAAAGTCTTGGTGTAAACATGATTTCCCTGTTTATCGTGTACGGGCTTTTATACTGGGTGAGCATGTCGCGTTTGGTGCGCGGACAGATTCTGACGATTAAGAATAATGAATATGTGCTTGCGGCAAAGGCGACGGGCGCAAAGACCGGCAGGATTATCGCAAAGCATATTATTCCAAACTGCATCAGCGTTATCATTATTTCGACTGCGTTGCAGATTCCGTCGGCAATCTTCACGGAGAGTTATCTAAGTTTTATTGGTCTTGGTGTGGCGGCGCCGATGCCATCACTCGGCAGCCTTGCAAATTCGGCGAGGGAGGGACTTCAGAGCTATCCGTATAAGTTGATATTTCCGGCAGTTGTTATCTGTCTGATTGTGCTTTCGCTCAATCTGCTCGGCGACGGCTTGCGTGATGCGTTTGATCCGAAGCTTAAGAAATAAGGGAATGGGGGACTGGTATTAGAATGAGCGAAGAATACATTTTACAGGTAAAAGATTTACATACATCATTTTTTACGGATTCGGGTGAAGTCCGGGCGGTAAACGGCGTGAACTTTAATTTGGCGCCTGGAAAAATCCTCGGTATCGTAGGGGAGTCCGGTTCCGGAAAGAGTGTTACTGCGTACTCAATTATGCAGATTTTGGCGTCAACAGGACGCATTGTGAGCGGCGAGGTGCTCTATCGCGGTGAGGATATCACAAAATATGACAAAAAACAGATGAAAAATTTCAGGGGCAAGTGCTGCAGCATTATTTTTCAGGATCCGATGACGAGCTTAAACCCTGTATTTACGATAGGAAACCAGTTGATGGAGGCGATTTTGCTCCACACGGATAAAAATAAAGAGCAGGCGAAGGCGCGTGCGGTTGAAATGCTTGAGCTTGTGGGCGTAAATGAGCCAGAGAAGCGTATCAGACAGTATCCGCATGAGCTTTCAGGCGGTATGCGGCAGCGTGTGATGATTGCGATGGCGCTTGCGTGCGAGCCGGATATTCTGATTGCGGACGAGCCGACGACGGCGCTTGACGTGACCATTCAGGCGCAGATTTTGGAGCTGATGCAGGCGCTGCAGAAAAAGCTTGGTATGGCAATTATTATGGTAACGCATGATTTGGGCGTGATTGCGGATATGTGTGACGAAATTATTGTGATGTACGGCGGGCGCGTGTGTGAGCGCGGAACGGCGGAAGATATTTTCTACCGTCCGGGGCATGAGTACACGAAAGGGCTTTTGCGCTCCGTTCCGAAGGCGGACGGCAGCAAAGAGCGGCTTGTTCCGATTGCGGGTACGCCGATTAACCTTTTGAATATGCCAAAAGGCTGCGCATTTTGTACACGCTGTGACGAGGCGATGAAGATCTGCCTGACAGAGGTTCCGCCGCAGGTGCAGATGCCTGACGGACATTTTGCGTCGTGCTGGCTTGCGTTTAAGAAATTAAAGAATGGAACGCTTGGCGCAGAGGAGGTACAGTCATGAGCAGTGAATATTTGATTGAGGTGGAGGACTTAAAGCAGTACTTCCCCATTAAGACAGGATTTTTCAAAACGACGCCCCTCAAAGCGGTAGACGGTGTTACGTTTAACATTAAGCCGGGTGAAACACTGGGACTTGTAGGAGAGTCAGGCTGCGGAAAGACGACGGTTGGTCGTACGCTTCTGCGGCTTTATGAGCCGACTTCGGGTACAGTGAAGTTTAACGGTGAAGAGATTACGGCAAAAAACATGGCGGAGCACCGCAAAAACATGCAGATGGTCTTTCAGGACCCGTATTCTTCCTTAAATCCGCGTATGACGGTGGAGGATATTATCGGGGAGCCGCTTGACGTACATAAGATGTATTCGAATAAAAATGAACGTCGTGAGAAGATTTTGGGACTGATGGAGCTTGTGGGCTTGAATGCCGAGCATGCGACGCGATATGCGCACGAATTTTCGGGCGGTCAGAGGCAGCGTATCGGAATTGCGCGTGCCTTGGCGGTAAAGCCGCAGTTTATCGTCTGTGATGAGGCGGTAAGTGCGCTTGACGTTTCCATTCAGGCGCAGGTTATCAATATGTTTGAGGATTTGCAGGCAAAGCTTGGCGTGGCGTATCTGTTTATCGCCCATGATTTGCTGGTGGTAAGACATATTTCCAACAGAATTGCGGTGATGTATCTTGGAAAGGTTGTGGAGATTGGCGATGCGGACGAGGTGTACGAGCATCCCATTCATCCGTACACGGAATCGCTTTTGAGCGCCGTTCCCATTCCTGACCCGATTCAGGCAAAGCAGAGTCAAAGAATTGTGCTTTCCGGCGATGTGCCGAGTCCGATGAATATGCCGACAGGCTGTGCGTTCCGTACGAGATGCCGTTTTGCGACAGACAAGTGCGCGGAGGTTTGCCCGACGCTTACCGATAAGGGCGGCGGACATATGGTGGCATGTCATAATCGGTAATCAATACAAGTTTGGTAACTTTTAATGAGGATATTGACATCTCCCCGACGGGTATTGTCCGAACAGGGAGTGTGAATATAGATCAAATCTGTTTTTTAGGTTTAAAAATTTTAAAGGAGGAAACACAGTATTATGAAAAAGAAACAGGTATTGGCTCTTTGCCTTGCACTTGCGATGGCAATGGGGTCATTGACAGCATGCGGCTCAAATGATGCGCCCGCGGCTGACAATGCAGTGGATACGCCGGCAGAAACGCAGGCACAGGACGGAGCGGAACCAAGCGCGGACAATGCGGCGGGAGATGCAGATTCAACGGACGCGGCGGTAGACGCAGAGAACGCAGTAGACCCTGCAAACTGGGGTGAATATGACGAATTAATTAATGAAATCAGAACAACGACAGACTTTGTGGAGCGCGAGGCGCTGATGCACAAGGCTGAGGATATGATTATGGAGACAGGCGCAATCCTGCCGATTTACTACTACAACAATATGTATTTGCAGAAACCGTATGTATCGGGAGTTTATGTAAATGGTTACGGATTTAAGTATTGGATGTTTGCGGAGACAGAGGGTGACACTCTTCGCCTGAATCAGGCGTCAGAGCCTGATACGCTTGACCCCGCGCTGAATACAACGGTTGACGGTGCGTGTCTTGCGGTAAACAGCTTTTCAGGTCTTTTCACCTATGATGAGAATGCGAATGTTGTTCCCGACCTTGCCGCGGATTATACGGTTAGCGACGACGGCTTGACATATACCTTTAATTTACTTCCTGATTTAAAGTGGTCGGACGGATCCGAGCTGAATGCAAATGACTTTGTTTATGCATGGAACCGTGTTGTTGCAGAGGAAACAGCAGCAGACTATTTCTATATGTTTGATGCAATCAAGCACAACGATGACGGTACGCTTGCAGTGACGGCAAGCGAGGACGGACAGTCTCTTACGGTAGAGCTTGCGGCTCCTTGTGCATATTTCCTTGACCTTTGCGCATTTCCTGCTTACTATCCCGTAAAGCAGAGCGAGGTAGAGGCAGCGGCGGACTGGCAGACAAATCCCGGCGTTTGGTGTCAGGAGGCAGGCTTTGTTACAAACGGTGCATATACACTGGAGTCTTGGACACATGATGAGTCTATGACATATGTAAAGAACCCGAACTATCACAGAGCGGACGAAGTGAAGATTGAAAAGCTTCAGTTCATGCTGAGCGCAGACGATACGGCAGTTTTTGCGGCATACAATGCAGGAGACCTTGACTTTGTAGCGGATACCATTCCGACAGACGAAATTCAGACCCTTTTAGGCAATCCGGAATTCCATACGATTGACCAAATCGGAACATACTATGTAGGCTTTAACGTAAAGAGCGACCTCTTTGCAGATAAGACGCCTGCACAGGCAAATGCGATGAGACGTGCGTTTGCACTTTTGGTTGACCGTGACTACATTGCGGAGAATATCGGACAGACAGGACAGAAGCCGGCAAATACATTTGTTCCGGCAGGAATGGCTGACGGTAACGGCGGTATCTTCAAGGAGAACGACGACGCATATACGTATCCGAACGAGGCGACGGCAGGCTACTATGATCCTGAGGCGCTTGATGAGAACGTTGAGGAGGCAATCGAGCTCTTAAAGTTTGCAGGCTATGAGTTTACAGACGACGGCGTACTTTCTGATTCTACACCGATTTCGTTTGAGTATCTCACAAACGATACCACAACACACGTGGCAATCGCAGAGGCGCTGCAGCAGGATTTCGGCTTTATCGGAATTAACATGACAATCAAGACGGTAGACTGGAATGTATTTTTGAATGAGAGAAAAGCAGGAAATTACGACATTGCGCGTAATGGCTGGCTTGCGGACTTTAATGATCCGATTAACATGCTTGAGATGTGGACAACAGCGTCAGGCAACAATGACTGCCAGTTTGGTAGATAATCAGGACCGGATGAAGTGATTCTATAAAGGACGCACACTGTGCATATGATTAATGCGTGGTGTGTGTTCTTTTTATTTTACATAAAATTCATTCTGAGATGTCAAAAAACACTATATTTATAATGACAACTTTACCTTGAATGTGCTAGACTTAAGTCAGATAGAACTGGCAACCGACGAGGACAAAGCATATAAAATGGACTACTGGGCGAAACTTTTCAAGGCAAAAACATGGGAGGATAAATCACCGGAGGTGATTAAAAATGTTAGCACAGAATTGAGCATCATGCGTTTTTTTGATACTTAAAATTCTAAATTGGTATTTGGAATTTTGCACATTTTCGCATAATATTCCGTTTAATTTGACAAAAGATGCAAAATAGCATAGTATGGTTTTTGGTAACAAATATCAAGAAACGGTAAAGAGGGAAAGGAGAACATTATGGTTCGCAGAGTGCTATCTGTTTTACTATGCGGCTGTCTGCTTGCCACAAGTCTGCCGGTGACGGGGATTGCGGCAGAGGAACAGGCAGTAAGCGCAATGGAAGAAACTATTAATGATGCGGGGGGGGGGGTATAACGATTCGCCCGCGCAGATTGAGGAGGAGACAGGACGGTCAGATATTACGGAAACGGAAACTGCCGAAAGGCAGGAAACCGTTCAGGAGACCAAAACGGCGGAGGGAGAACCGGAAACAACGCAGGCGGCAGGAACGGACGAGACGCAGGAGCAGGAAACGGCGTCAGAGTCAAAAACAGTATCGCCAACGGAGGAAACAAAGACAGACGCGATAGCGGAACCGTCAGAAGAAGTGCAGGAAACGCAGCAGATGACGGAAACCGATGCGCAGACGCAAGAGGCGTCTTCGGAACCGACACAGGTGCAGACAGAAAGCATGACAGAAGAAACAGACATAGACGAAACGGCTGTCAATCAGGAGGATGACGATACTGTCACTGCATCATTTAAGAACGTGCAGGAGTGCGGATATTATATTGTATATGAGATTGAGAGCAGTACGTCTAAGTGGTATTATGTTTTTTGGCGGGAAAAAGGAACACAGGAATATAAATATGAATCAGTATCCAGCAGTAAGCAAAACGTGCTCTCCGGAATAAAGCCAAATACTACATATGAACTGGTGCTAAAAGATAGTTATAACGATGGCGCAAAGGTATATGCCACACAAGAAGTTACTACGACGGATTATAAATTCAAGACATCTGTATCCGTTGAAAATGTTACAACAAACTCAGCGAAGATTAAGGTGGCATTTACAGATTATGCTGGATTATATCCAAGTAATTACATAGGCTTGTATTCAGGAACAGAATACGAAAATGCTTTGGGAAGTGTAAGGACGGAATATAATGTTGAAACGATTTCCAAGACATCAGAGACAAAGGAGTGTACTGTTACCATTTCGTTATCTGATTTAAAGGCAGGAACAGATTATACATTACCAGTCTGGGTTGCTGAATACAGTTCTGATGAAAACATGAGGAAAGAACTTGAAGATGTAGCAACCTTTAAGACAAAGGAATCAGAGATTGCCGAAAAACTGCAATTTGATGCGGTGGCTGATGAAACGGAACAAACAAAGATAAAGTATACCATAAGCTTGAGCGATACCAATGGATTGAGCGATTCGTATAATTGTAGCTTGTATTATCGCGTAAAGGGTGCCTTTGTAGATGATTACGAACCGTCTTGGGGAAACTTAAACTTGACACCGGATAATCAGTACACGTTTCAGGACACGATTTCAAATTTATATGAAGGAACGGATTATGAATTGAAAGTAGTTGTTGACGGCGTGGTGAAAACAGCGGAGGTTTCGACGAGAGAAGGTAGTGTAAAGCCTGCAATTACCTTGTCACCGCTCAGCTTTGGTGCAAAACTGAACGTAAAACTGGATGGAACACCTGAGGCTTCGGACAGCTATAATGTGTGCGCGTACGTTAAGGATAAGGGCGGCAATGGCGGTAATGGTGGGTCAGAACTTGACTATATATCAAAAGAGGGCAATTTTAGCTACAATGGTATAACACTTAACGCGGAAAACAATTATGAAGAGGAATATCTTATATGTTCAGCGTCGCATATTAGTGCAGGCGCTTCGTACGAGATTAAGATTGACATAAGGAAAAATGATACACTGATTGGTGAAAAGTATTTGACACTAAAAACACCTGCCATATCGCTGGAGGTCGGAACGGAGGATGTTGCGGGAAAATCGGCAAAAATTACTGCTGCGATAAAAGAACCAGACGGATTTTTTGACTGGAGCAGCAACAATTATGCATATGCGAAAGTATATTACAGGGTAAAGGGTTCTGAGTCAGAATGGAGATCAAACGATAGTACAATTTACCTATATAAATCAGGCAGCAGTGACGTGGAATTAAAAAAACTTGCGCCCAACACAGAATATGAAGTAAAGATAACTTCTTATGCTGATGAGAACACAATCTACGGTACAACAACATTTCGGACGACAGAGGGAACAGCACAGGGTGTTTTCAGTGGTATGAACGTAAAATTCAGCGGATTTCATATCAATGCTTCCGGTACCTATACACCGTCCGATTACGCGGAACAATTTGAAATTTACCTTGTGGAAAAAGACAACACAGGTAAAGTGCTTGCTGAATCAAAATTGGACACATCCAAGAACTTTTACGACAGTAATTCATTGCTGATGGAAACATCCAAAGTGCAGTTCAAGGCGGTAGAGACACTGGAAGAAAAGGATGCGGAAGGAAAATTTGTCAAAAAGGAATATTTGTCTGAGGAATACACAAGGCTAAACATTCCGAATGTGACATTTTCTGTATCGAATGCAGCTACAGGTGTTTCGACATTTCATGCGGATTTGGCATATACAGGTGATATGTGCCTTGGAGACAGCAGCCAGACAATTAGGGCAAAGCTGTATTACAATACATCTGATGAAACAGAACAAAAAAACATCAGCACATACGTATATTATTATTCAAACGATAAAACAAAGGTAAAAACGCTGACGTTTAGCGGTCTGACAGAAAAAACCACATACAACAAAGTGAAGCTTGTTGTTTATGTTGAGGGACGTTCAAACAATGCCTCAAATATATATGAACAAACATTCGAAATGGACGATTTTACTACGAAGGAAAACGCGACCCATCCGCTCGAAGCGACATTCCCGGATGCACGTTTAAGAGAACTGATTGTAAAGGGGGCAAATCTTGGCAGTGATGCAACGATAGTAACAACGGCTCAGCTTGAGAAGATTACTTCGTTATATGCGAATCGCAGAGATTTTGATACAGCGGCGATAACAAACTTAACAGGTATTGAGCTTTTAACAGAGCTTACATCACTTAATCTAGAAAATAACGAAATTTCCGATACTCCAGTGGTAGATTGGTCAAAGCTCAAAGCATTGAGTTCATTGGAGCTTACCGGAAATGAACTGACAAAGATACCGGATTTGTCAAAAAATGCAAGTCTGCGTTCTGTATACTTAAAGGAAAACTTAATACCGGCAGCAGAATTTGAGACTGTCTCTACAAAGCTTCCGGAGGGTGTAACGCTTTCCAATGATACACAGTCTTCGCAGCGTGATAAAGGATTGCAGGTCATTGCGGAGGAAACCTATTATCAGAGAGCAGGAAAGAGCCCTCTGCTGGTGAAAGTGAAGGGCTATAAGACAGGACTTCCGTATACGTTCCGATATACGGTAGATGGGACTGTGGTATCTTTTAATGATACAGTATGGGGTTCCGGCGAAAAAATTCAGTGCAATAAAGACACCGGAATTGCGGTTGGAGACCATACGCTGACTGTCGAGATGTACGAAAAAGAGGAAAAGAAGGTTGATAAAACTTTAACATTTAAAATGGAAGAGGGCGGAACTTATCTTGAAAAAACGCCTTATCGGTTTAATGCGCGACAAGGCTCTTATTACTTAAGTGTATACAGTGATAAACCGGTATCCGCCGCATATATGCAGAAGGGCGACAGTATTATTGCGATGGATTTAGATATCAATTACTATCCATCAGGCAATGAATACCGATATAAAACGCTGAGCAACAGCAGTATTAATCTGAGCGGATTGGAGGTTAACCAAAATTCTGTCGGTCTTGAATGCATAAAGTATCAAAGCCCGGATGCCGGTACATATGATTTGCGCGTTGTCTACGATGACAAAACGCAAGAAGTGCTGCCGGGTGTTGTGGAGATTATTGATAAAGCGTATGTTGCAGGCGGATCAATTGGTTACAGCTATGACAGCACTGGCGATTATTTCTATTTGTCCATAAACGGTTACGGATTTGACGCAGCAAAGCTTGATTATGCGTTTACCTATGACGGGGCGCAGCAGGCGGCAAAATATGTCAATAGGAAGGAAACTTCGAATGGATATATTGTCAAGTTCCAAAAAGAGGACACATGGACGCCAAAAGAAGGAAACAGCGTTTCCGTGAAAGTGACGCCAAAGGACGGGTATGATGTTATTTTCGATAACGATACGTTTACTGCGTATGTTTCGCAGGGAATTTATTACTGCGCTTATAATGAGGTGTCCAACAAGGTTGAAACCGGCGTTACCTCGAATTTGAAACGGGAGAACGTGGCATTTCGGCTTGCACGGTACAATTCGTGGGATGATGCAAGCTCTCAAAAGAATGTCGTTGAAACCATTGAAGTAAATCCGGAAATCGTGTCGGAAACAATTTCGTTCCTTGTTCCGATGAAGGAGGGGGCGGTTTATAAGCTGCCTGCAGGATATTACAGGCTTGATATGACATGCGGCGATTACAGTGACCATGAAACCTTTTCCGTAAATGCCGACAGAACGAACTATTGGTCAGGCTCCAAATATGTGGGAGCAGCTACGGGCGACAAGAGCTTTTACTTTTATTCCGAGGTTCCGTTTACCAATGCGGACAGTGCGAAAGATTTTCAGGCGGAGCTTACAGGAGAAGCACTTACATCACCATTGCAGGCGAAAAAAATATGGACATACAGCTATTATGGCGCTTCCCTCACAACGGTGGGAATGACTTTTGATGTATCATCATTGGCAGAGGGAAAATATACCATTACACTGAATTATCAGAATGAAAAACTGTCATCTTATACATTTATGGTACTTCCGACAGAAAAATTTGTGATGACGGATGACAACGAACCGTATGCGAGCTGGATTGATGACAACAGCTTCCGGGTATCGTTTGATACGATTAATGTGACGGAAAAGGATGCTTTTACGGTTGCGCTGACAGATGTTTTAGGGAATACGGTCAGTGAACTTAAAACGGAGGTGTCGAACAGATATGCTGATTCCGTGGCATTAAAGGTAACAGGTTTAAAGAAGAGCGACGCGTATAAATATTATTATATTAAGGTGACGCACAATACGCTTGGAGAGGCGTATAAGGCAGACCAGACAACAAAATTCTTTGCGGATGAGCGGGGAAAATACAAGCCGATTTCCGACTCTAAATTTACATGGACGAGCGATAGCAACAGGATGGTCGGTATCGGTATGTACAATACGGTTGTATTTCCGGTGACGGTAACCATATACAAGCCGTATGATACGGAACAGGTTGCATCCATTACAATCAATAAAAGCGATTTGGAGAGTGGAACAAGCAATCCGGGATGGTATTATTTTAAACAGACTTTGATAGACGCCCTTCCCGATGCGGATGTGCTCTATGACATTGCTGCCGTTGATTCAAACGGATATACATTCATAGTCAGCGAGCAGCCGCTTGGCATAAAAGGCGGTTTGCCGAGCGCATGGACGGTATCTCCGACGCAGTTAAGCTTAAGCCTTGACAGCGACACGGCAAAGGTTGGCACGATTACGGTTACGGGAAATAAGACTGCGCCGACATTCAAATCAGAAAATACGAAAGTTGCAACGGTCGTGGCGGATAAAAGCGATAAAAACAAGGCGGTTGTGACGGCGGTTGCAGAGGGTACAACAAATATCAGCGTCACGGCGGATAAAATAACGAAAACAGTTGCGGTGACCGTTACAAAAGAGCCGCTCAAACCGACCGGTATCAGTGTATCGGCTCCCGAGAGCGTGTCAGCGGGCAGCAAGGTGGAAATCAGTGCATCTGTGACGCCTTTAGGCGCATGGACACAGCAGAGCAGCATCACATGGACAAGTTCTGACACGAGTGTCATT
Organism: uncultured Lachnospiraceae bacterium; assembly: GCA_910586715.1. Taxonomy (GTDB): domain Bacteria; phylum Bacillota; class Clostridia; order Lachnospirales; family Lachnospiraceae; genus COE1. The sequence goes on along the minus strand of CAJUJG010000003.1, from coordinate 106,593 downwards.
TCCATTCCTGCGGGAAGCACAGGGCTTGTGCTTGAGGCAGATGCGTTAAAGGCAGGCACCGCAGTGATTACGGCGGCGCTAGACGGTACGGAATTCACGGCATCTTGTTCAATAACGGTTGTGAACGAGATTTCCGATGACGAGCAGGACGAGATTGTCAAGGAGCTTGGCACATTATACTTCCTTGAGGGTGCGGACAGTACGCTTGCGGATATTAAGCTGCCCGAGGGCTGGAGCTGGGAAAATCCTGCGCAGAAGCTGACGGCGGACAATTCGCATCCGGTACAGGATTTTATGGCGGTTTATAATAAGGACGACGTATCCTTTGAACGGTACCTGGACGTGCACGTGTCAAAGCTTGACGCGGTTCGGATTGTCGGAAAGAGCACGGTCAACAGCGGGAAAGAGGCGCTCTATATCGCTGATTACACGTATGTTGGCGCAAATCCCGCAAACGGTTATGACGTAAGCTGGCAGTGGACGCTTGGGCAAAATCCTGCCGCTGCGGCTGATACAGGCAGGCGGATTGCGGTAACGGTATCCGGCGATGACACGCTTTCCGTTAAGATGACAGTCACAAACACTGCTACGGGAAAGACGGTATCGAGCGACGCAGCGCTTAAAATAACTGCGGGTGAAATACCGGACAGCGAACCGCAGTTGGAAAACAAGAAGATTACCATCTATAAGAACAGCACGCAGCATGTGCCTGTCGGATTGGTTGCGACGAACGGAAATGCGATAACAGCCGTAAAGACGAACAATGCGGATTTTAAGACAGAAAAGGACGAAAACGGCGAGTGGCTTATATGGCTTGCAAACGGCGGCAATTACGACAAAAAGACAAATGTAACGCTTGGACTTTCGGTAACAACGGAAGCAGGAACGGATTATGCGAAAACGCTTGGCGTGACAGTGGACGTGACGGAAATCACGGCGAAAAACGTGAAATTTAAGCAGACATTGAAACCGAACGCAGCCTACAGCAGCACAGACACCGTGAGAGCGGAGTTTAACGTAAGCAGTAAATATATTATTGAGAACATCAAAGCCGTAAAGGACAGCGGACAGTTCACGGTAAAGAGCTACAATGCAGCAACGGGAACACTTGTTCTTGAAGCGGAGGTAAGTACGCTTAATAAGGATGCAAAGACGTATCCTGCAAAGGTAGAGGTAGCAGTACAGGATTACGGTACATGGGCGCTTGATCTCACCGTGGCGGCTCAGAATAAAAAGCCTTCGTTGAAATTGGGCGATGCCGTGATTTTAAGCGGCGTGAATGCGGACGCGTCCGTGGCGTTGTATAACGGAAAGACGCAGATTTCATGTAGGGATTATACAGTTACCAAAACAGAGGGCGACGGTGTGACGCTTACACAGGATGCAGGCATTATCAAGCTGGCATACGCGGGCGATAAAAACGGAGCCTACAAGGTAAAAATCAGGAGAAACACATGGGCGGCAGGCGCTGAACTGGAGCTTAAAGGTAAAGTTTCCGTATTAGACCCTGCTAAGGTAAAGATTGGTGCAGACGTGTCCAAGCTGACCATCAATATCAGCGAGGGTTATGGCGCTCCTGTTACAATTACGGCGGGTATCATGGGCAGCAGCGTGCCTGTGGAGCTCACGGCAGCGCCCGAGAAGGATAAGGACATGCAGGCTGTTACGGCGGAAGTTCTCGGTGGCGGAAAAATCAGAATAACTCCCAAGAACGGTGCGGTGAAGGGCAGCTATAAGGTTGCAGTGAACGGCACGGTAAGCGGGAAGCCGATTAAAGGACTGTCCGTAAAGGTGACACTCACAGACAAGGCGCCGGAGGTTAGTCTGTCCGCAAAGGGTAAAATCAATCTTGCGAATAGGGACGGCACATCGGTTGTCTATACACCGAAGCTCAAAAACCTTCCCGAAACGCTCTCCGTAAAGAGTGT
>CAJUJG010000003.1:37345-104655 GCA_910586715.1 uncultured Lachnospiraceae bacterium | reverse complement strand
AGCGGATTCTTCCGTGTGAAGCTTTCGGACGACGGCAAGGCTGTTCTGACGGCAGTCACGGGAAAGGCAATGAATCCCAAGACAAAATACAAGCCCGTTCTGATTTTCATACTCAGCAACGGAAAGACGGTTAAAACAAATGAAAAGTTTACAATCAGCGTTACGAACAAGCTGCCGAAGGTAACCGTAACAACACTTAGCAGCGTATTATGCAGTGCAAATGCAGGACACAGGGCATCTTATAAGCTGAATGCAGGAAACGGCTATACGATCAGCAATGTGACTTCCAACGATGCAAACTGCAAGGTAACGTTTGACGGGAAGACGGATACGGTATATGTATCGCTTTCGGAGAACGCGGACGTGACGGCAGGTAAAAAATACACCGTGCCATGTACCGTATACATCAAGGGTGCTGATAACACGACGAAACCTTTGACGGTGAAACTGAACGCAGTGATATACTAAAAAATAATATTGGCAATAAAATTTCCCCCTTCAAACAGCAGGTTGTGCTGTTTGGAGGGGGATTTTCAGTCTTGTTTGCAGGCTGGGGAAATGGTACACTGTATATAAGGTACAGATGCCATAGTTTTAATAAGATGCAAATGATTAGGTAATATCACAGGGAAAAATGAAGTATAAAATCTTTCAATGCAAGGGAGGACATGCAATGGAGCAGGACAGACTGTTAAATCAGCTTATGGATGAAAAACTGAGATATTTAAGGCTGCTGGCGGAGAAATATCCTTCGATACCGTCAGTGTGCCGGGAAATCATTAACCTCAAGGCAATTTTAAACCTGCCAAAGGGCACAGAACACTTTATGAGCGATATTCATGGCGAATACGAGGCATTTTATCATATTTTAAACAATGCGGCAGGTGTTATTAAGGAGAAAGTGGACCTGCTGTTTTCGGAGCGCCTTTCGGCACAGGACAGGCAGGAAATATGCACCTTGGTATATTATCCGGAGGAAAAAATCAAGCTTTTAAAGCGGCAGAATATCATGACGCCTTATTGGTACAAGACAAACCTCAAGAATCTCACGGAGCTTGCAAAGCTTCTTTCGTCAAAGTACACACGTTCGAAAGTGCGCAAGGCAATCCCCGCAGAGTTCAGCTTTATTATTGATGAGCTGCTGCACGCGCAGCCTGACGAGGACAACAACCAGCTTGTGTATCACGAAAAAATTATTGAAACAATTATTGATATTGAGAGCGCGGATGCGTTTATCGAGGCGCTGTGCCGTTTAATCAAGCGGCTTGCGGTTGACCGTCTGCACATTGTGGGCGACATCTACGACAGGGGTCCCAAGGCGGATAAGATTATGGATTTGCTCAGCACGCATCATTCGGTGGATATTGAATGGGGAAACCATGATATTTTGTGGATGGGCGCGGCTTGCGGAAACGAAGCGTGTATTGCAAACGTGCTGCGCAACAATATTAAGTATAACAATATTCAGATTCTCGAAAATTCCTATGCAATCAGCCTGCGTGCGCTGACGCTTTTCGCGGAGCACACCTATGCGGGTTTAAGCCCGATGGACGCGGCGCTGAAAGCGATTTCCATAATTCTGTTTAAGCTGGAGGGACAGATTATCATGCGCCATCCCGAATATGACATGAAGGATCGGCTGCTGCTGGACAAAATGGATTTAGAGCGCGGCGTGGTGCGGATTGGCGACAGGGAATATGAGTTAAATGACACGTATTTTCCGACCGTTGACAGGGATAATGCATACGTGCTTACAAATGAGGAGCAGGACGTAATCGATGACCTGCGCACTGCATTTATGAACAGTCATATGCTGAAAAAACATGTCCGTTTTCTATATGAAAAGGGAAACATTTATTTGTGCTATAACGACAATCTGCTGTTTCACGGCTGTATTCCGATGGATGAAAACGGCGATTTTGACGGGATGCGTATCGGGGACACGATGTACCGCGGCAAGGAGTATATGGATTACGCCTGTAAAATCGCAAGGCGCGCATTTTTTGACACTTACGACCAGTCCAATAATGACTTTATGTGGTATCTGTGGTGCGGCAAAAATTCGCCGCTTTCTGGCAGAAACATGAAAACGTTTGAGCGGACGTTCGTGGTAGACAAGTCCACCTACGACGAGCCGAAAAATCCGTATTACAGATTTTACCAGCAGGAAAAATACTGCCGCAAAATCCTGCATGAGTTTGGCTTGGACAGCTCGATTTCCCATATTATCAACGGACACACGCCGATTAAGGTGGCAAAAGGCGAGTCGCCGCTTAAAGCAAATAACCGTTTAATCGTGATTGACGGCGGGTTCTGCCGCGCATACCAGAAAACGACGGGTATCGCGGGCTATACGCTGATATACAATTCCCATGGAATGCGTCTGAAAGCGCACCAGCCCTTTGAGAGCGTTGCAAAGGTGCTTGCGGAGAACAAGGATATTGAGTCAACCTCGAACTTCTTTGAGACGGAGAGCGACCGCGTTATGGTAAAGGATACGGACAACGGCAAGGTAATCCTTGACACCATAAACGACTTGGAGCTTTTGCTTTTAGCATACCGGCGGGGACTGATTAGCGTCGGGAAGGAACTGTGAAACGAAATTTTCAGGCTTTGGCAGGAATTGAGGATTCGATATGGACAGACTGACAAAAGAACAACGCCGCAGAAACATGCAGAATATCAAAGGCAAGGATACCAGTATCGAAATAAAATTGCGCAAGGCATTGTGGCATAAAGGGTATCGCTATCGGAAAAATGTTTCCGCACTTCCCGGAAAACCGGATATTGTGCTGACAAAATATAAACTGGCAATCTTTTGTGACAGTGAATTTTTTCACGGAAAAGACTGGGAGGTGCTCAAGCCTCGGTTGGAGCGCGGAAGTAATGCCGCGTTTTGGGTGAATAAAATTTCGAGAAACCGCGAGCGCGACGAGGAAGTGAATAAACGGCTGCTGTTTATGGGGTGGACGGTCATTCGCTTTTGGGGAATGGAAATTAACAAAGATGTGGAGCTGTGTGTTAAAGTTGTGGAAGAGACAATATTTGATATGATGGTGAATGAAGAGGAACTTGTTTAACAGGTTGACAGAGAATATGGTATGGGAAATAATTCTTGAAAAATAAAGGGCGCTAAGGTATTATAATACTGATTATAAAAAGTATGGATTTGAGATGAGGTGAATAAAATGCCAAATGCAGCGATAGACTTATTTTGTGGCATTGGCGGACTCACAAAGGGGCTTTCTTTAGCGGGAATAGATGTTGTTGCCGGTTTTGATATAGATGAAAGCTGCCGTTTTGCATATGAAAGTAATAACACGGCACAATTTATCAATGAAGATGTAACGAATGTTACTCCTGAAGAAATTAATCGCTTTTTTCCCGATAATACAGTAAAAATGATTGTCGGTTGTGCTCCATGTCAGCCGTTTTCGCGCTATTCATTGCGGTATAGAAAAGATGGAAGAACAGATGATAAGTGGAAATTGCTATATTCTTTTTCGAGACTTGTTAATGAGTGCGTACCCGACATTGTTTCAATGGAAAACGTACCTAGTTTGGTAAATGAAGATGTTTTTAAAGATTTTGTTGAACAATTACTACATCTTCATTATTTTGTGGAATGGAATATTGTTTATTTTCCGGATTATGGTGTGCCGCAAAAAAGGAGAAGACTGGTTTTATTGGCATCAAGATTTGGTGAAATTCATCTTATTCCACCGTTATATCGAAAAGAGGAATATAGAACGGTTAGAATGGCGATAGGGGGGCTTCCACCGATTCAGGATGGTGAGATCTGCGACAGTGATTTATTGCATAGGTCAAGCAGATTATCTCGTATTAATAAAATGAGAATTAGGCAATCCGTTCAGGGGGGGACTTGGAGGGACTGGGATGAGAATTTAAAATTGGATTGTCATAATAGAAAAACAGGTGTTACATATCCGTCGGTATATGGACGGATGAAATGGGATGAGCCTTCTCCGACGATAACAACCCAATTTTATGGATATGGAAATGGCAGATTTGGGCATCCGGAACAAAATCGGGCAATATCATTACGGGAAGGCGCAATTTTACAATCCTTTCCAAACGATTATATTTTTATTGATGAAGAACATCTTTCTCAAAAGAGAGAATTAGGTACACATATAGGGAATGCTGTTCCGGTTGAGTTAGGACGTGCGATTGGTATTAGTATACAACAGCATTTACGTGATTACGAAAGGTGAATGATTATGATAGAGAAGGGGATTTGTACGAAGATGGAGGAGGATATTGTAAAGTCTTCACAGCAGATAAGCGCAAAGAAACAGGATGTAAAGTATGATACTAGAGATTATGTTATCGGATATTTAAAGCAGATGTTTGAACATGGGGACCTTTATGTTCCTTTGGATTATCAAAGAAATTTTATTTGGAATGAAAAAGATAAATGTTTTTTTATTGAATCTGTTTTGATGGGTTTACCGATTCCGTTTATGTTTTTTTCAGATACAAAGGACGGGCGGATAGAGATCGTTGACGGAGCACAACGGACACAAACTTTGGTTGAATTTGTGCAAGGAGATTTGACATTGAATGGATTGGAGATTTTGACAGAATCGAATGGTTTTTGCTTTAATGATTTTGATCCTGCAGTGCAAAGAAAGTTTGAAAATACTACTATTCGTGTTGTGTTTTTAGAGGAGGGTACTACAGAAAAAGTCAGACAGGAGATTTTTAAAAGAATAAACACGGGAGGACGGCATGCAAAACCTTCAGAAACCAGGAGAGGCTCTATTGATGGTAAATTTATGGCATTTTTAAGTAAATGTTCTAAAAACGAAAAATTTAACATGCTGGCACCAAGAAGTGAGGAAACAGAGAAGCGTTATGAAGGTATAGAATTAGTATCACGTTTTTTTGCTTATTCAGATAAGTATGATGAGAATTTTCCTGATTATACGGGAAATGTTGCACAATATATTGATAAATATATTGAGAATATGAATGGGTTATGGGAAGTATCAAGTCAAGAAGATGCTTATGAAAATAGGTTTCAAAGCATGCTTGATTTTGCAGAAAGCTATTTGGGGAACAGAGGATTTAGGAAAAAAGAAAAATCTAAATCAACGCCTAGGGCACGTTTTGAAGCACTTTCAGTTGGAATTACACTTGCATTGCAACAAAATCCAAATTTGGAGATTTCTGATAATGCATGGATTGATGAAGACGAATTTTCAATGATTACAAAATCTGACGCAGCCAATAATAAAAGTAAATTAAAGAGACGAATTGAATTTGTTAAAAATAAATTATTAAGTGAGTAGATGAATGATAGCATTAAAAGATACATATGAAAACAGAAAAAGGGAAATTGAAAAATTTATTGAATTAATGTTCTTTTTGGAAAAAAAGGAAATAATGCCGGACGAAGAGGAATTGTCTTTTGATGACTTTTTCTATACAGGTAATAATAAAATAACGTTATCATATCAGGAATTGATTAATATTTTGAAGTCGAATGTGTCATTAATGTTATACAACATTATAGAATATACAGTGTCGGGATTAATAGATTGCATTTATGATGAAATTCGAATGCAGAAATTATCTTATAGAGATGTGAATGATTCGATTAGAAGGCTATGGAGAGAAACAATATTAAAAGCGGCGCGGGATCCAAATGCAAACTTTAATACATTCATCAGAAAAAATGAAGAAATAATAGAAAAAGTTTTGTGTAATAAAACATTAGACATACATGCAAGAGAGTCCTTGCCGGCAGGTAATTTAGACGGTGTGTCAATAAAGGAAACATTTGAGTCACATGGAATTAAAATAAAAACGGATAGTCAGAATTTTAGACCTGATATTTTAGGCAGTATTAAGGAGAATCGCAACAATCTTGCACATGGGGCGGTTTCGTTTGTCGAGGCAGTAAGAAATGACAGTATTAAGGATTTTGAAAAATATGTAAAATTTATTTCTTCTTTTTTGGAGGAATTGATAGATACTGTAGGTGAATATTTAAAAACGGAACGTTTTAAAATAAAAAAGTGAACTTGTTCATAATAAAAATGCTAATATTATTGTATGCTAAATGATAAGGTATATAAAATTTTAGAGGGTTACTTAAACCAGTAAGCGGATTATGGTTTAAGTAACCCTCTTTGATTCAAATTATCATCTATATAGATTTAATCCTGCTCCTGTGCAAGCTTGATTTCCTGTTCTTTCTGAATATCCTCAAATGCGGAAATCATCGGTTTTTCCTTAGAACCCTTAAAAATGCGCGCCACGTAGTTGTTTGTAATCTTAATTACCGTTCCTGAGAGCACCAGCACGCCAATCAGGTTGGGGAGCGCCATCAGACCATTGAACGTATCCGAAATATCCCACGCAAGGTCAAGGTTCATCGTTGCGCCGAACACGATAAATACCACGAAAACAACCTTATAGATAATCGTCGCCTTTGTGCCAAATAAAAATTCCCACGCCTTTGTGCCATAGTAGCTCCAGCCTAGCACCGTTGAAAACGCGAAGAGCAGAACGGCGATTGCGATAAAAATACCGCCGACATTGACACTTCCAAAATTAAATACCGTTCCAAACGCCTCGCTCACAAGTGCAGTCTGCTCATTTGCGGAAAGCATTTCACCCGTATGTAAGTCAATTAATCCTGTTGAGAGAATTGAGAACGCCGTGAGCGTACAAACGACAATCGTGTCCGCGAAAACCTCGAAAATACCCCACATTCCCTGCTTCACAGGCTCCACAACGTTCGATGCCGAGTGCACCATAACAGAGGAACCAAGTCCTGCCTCATTTGAGAACACACCGCGCTTAAAGCCCCATGTCACCGCATTTTTCACTGCAAGACCGATTGCCGCACCGCCGAGTGCGCGGAAACCGAACGCGAATGAAAAGATGGACGTAAATACTTCGCCGATTTTTCCGATGTTGATAATGAAAATAACAAGCGCTCCGAGAATGTATGCACACGCCATAAACGGAACGATCTTTTCCGTCACCTGTGCAATACGCTTGATGCCGCCGACGACAACAAGACCTGCAAGTATCATTAAAACAATGCCGACAATCAGCGCATAGAGATTAATTTCCGTAGAACCGAACATCAGTGTGCGGTTGAGCGCCTCAATTTTGAATACGGATGTAATGTTGCTTGAAATCGTGTTGACCTGACTCATGTTTCCGATACCGAATGATGCGAGAATGCAGAACAGAGAAAACAACACGGCAAGGACTTTACCAATCACCGAGCAGCCGTTTTTGGAACCAAGACCGTCGCGCAGGTAGTACATTGCGCCTCCGCACCATTCGCCGTGACTGTTCTTTCTTCTATAATAAATACCAAGCACGTTTTCCGAGTAGTTTGTCATCATGCCAAAGAATGCCGAAAGCCACATCCAAAAAATCGTTCCGGGTCCGCCGGCAGCGATTGCGGCAGCAACTCCCGCAATATTGCCGACACCGATTGTTGCGGCAAGCGCCGTGCAGAGCGCCTGAAACTGCGAAATAGATGCTTTCTCACTGGAATTTTTGACGCTGTGCCCTTTTTTAAACACACCGCCGATAGTGTTTTCGCCGACATGTCCTGCGCGTGTCAACTGGAAAAACTTCGTGCGCACCGTCAGATAAATACCGGTACCGATAATCAGGACCAGCATGGGAATGCCCCACACCACGCCGTTTATGGCGCCGTTTACGTTTGCTATCAAATCAAGTATCAATTTAAATTCCTCCTATCTCCTTTTGTCGTTTTGGAACCTGTGTTTCACAAAAAAAGAATATTCCATAATCGGCGCGTCGCTGCGTCTTCTGTGGAATATTCTTTTATATTATATTTATACATGTTTTTTCGCAAGTATGCAAGAAAAAAATGCATATTTATTAAAATTTTGTAAAATATTGATAAAAATATCGCCCTAAACAAGAGGATTTGTGCCATAAAAGGGAGGATGCCAAGTAATCTGTCGACTACTTGGCATTTATTATGAAAAAGTTATTAATTAAGTATTATTATCGTTTGTCATTCAGGCGTTTTTGTGTCCCGCCTTATGATATTAGTATAATGAATTAAAATGTCTAAACAATGTTTTTTTATTGAATAATTTTTCAAGAAAATATGAACGATTTGTGAACGTGAAAAAATTAACAGGGAGAGTTCTACTGAATCCCTTACGTTGACACGGTTTTTGGCATGAAGTATAATGAAGATATTACAAATGCTAAATGGATTTACTGTTGCATATACGGGGTATAAATTCGTCATATGCAGAAGTATGTGCAGAAATGAGGTTAATATGAAGAAAAAAATATTGACAGTAACACTTTGCTTTATACTGTTCTCATTATCGGCTTGCCAAAGTCAAAAGGAAACCATGACAGAAAAGTACTGGGCTTCCATGACACAGATAGAAAGCCTGGGAATGTATGTAAAGGAGCAGTCTGACAGCATGGATCTCGCCGCTTTGCAGGAGGAAGCAGCTTCTGCAGACAGTACATTGCGCCAGCAGCTTCAGGCAACGATTCTTTTATGCGAAATAGACCGCCAAGGCGGTGCTGATGCTTCCGTATATGCAGAAAGCATTCTTGCCAAAGTAAATACTGAGGCGGAAGAATTTGCCGCTGCCTTTGACACGGCGTTTTATCCTCGCGACTGTTTTCAGGCTCTGTTTGAGACGGCAGAACAAATTGATGGAAATACATTGGCAAACCTTTTAAACATTATGCCGGAGGATAGCGTACATGGCGTTCTTTGGAGGGAGGCGATTGATCAATGGGTGGAGCGTCATCCTCCTAGTCTGTTATCATATGTGGAGGAACTGCGGACAGCGGGATATTTTGACGAATGGGAAAGCAGTGATTGGATTTATCATTTTTTTTATGACAGTCAAGACCCTTATTGCATAGAAACGGATACATCGGAAGATGCTATTGCTTATATCAGCGTTCTGCGGAATTCCCTGCTGCCTGAATTGGAGGCGGAGTACGGCAAAGATAGTCTGCAGTCTTCGTCAACGCTTGGCAAGGGTAGTTATTACACTACAGGTTTGGCGATTACGGTTGATGAACCATTGGATTTAAAAGAGCCTGATGAAAGTAATCTGCCAGAGACAATCGAGCTGGAAGGCAGAAAGGTTGTCGCGTTTTACCGCAATCCCTATGTGGAGGAATTTAAGGACTCTCCTACGGCTTTGAGGATCTTAGGAGATTTCATGCTGGGACTGTCCGAAGAGGAGTATCCAAAGTCCATGGATGATGCGGACTATTATCTCGTCTTGACGCCCTCGTACGAATATGGGGATTTTTATCAAATTACATCCCAAACAGCATCCGATGTACAGCAAGTCCGTTCCAGTACATCGATTGACTTGTATGAGGCGGGAACCGGTACGTTTCTACGGCATTTGGGCAATGTAATAGAGACGCCTCCATCCACGATTTTTACTGAATATTCTGACGATTCCCCTGAATACCCTGTACTGACGCAGGCGGATACGCTGTACTTTATTTATCAAAATGCAAATACCCCTGAGGCGTATGCCTCGCTCGTTGACCATCTTGGGGGCAATACGGAATTCTTGCCCGAAGAGCCTGTTTCCTTGGGCGGTTGGGAGATTGTATACCACAATAGTGAAATTGTGGAAAGCTTTACGGAGGGCATATGGATGTATACGGCGGATCCGGGATACCAGTATGCCAGGGTACGATTTACGGTTACCAATACAGGGACTGAAAGAAATACGTTTATTCCGTCTGTGGGCAATACGGAAGAGGATACGTTTATCTTGCTCACCGATTCTTCCCATGAGAATTTGTACCAGTGCGTGGATGTCATAACGCTTGACAGTTGTTTGGTTGACACATTCTTGGATCCTGGAGAGTCCAAGGAGGGCGAACTGGTCTTCCAGCTGCCGGAAGAAATAGCAGAAAATGCGGAGTCCCTCTACATTATGATTTCACAGGGATACCAAATGGTATTCTGCCCATTGGGTGAATAATTTGCGTTGTATGAAACGATGAAGTCCTGTTTGCGTCCGAATGAACAGCAGAAATGAGCCAAACGACGGAGGAAGATATATGAAAAGATTTGAAGCATTGATACAAAAGACCTGCAGAATCTTGGAGCTGGTGGTAGCGGTCCTTGTAATGGTTGGCATTCTCCTCGCATTAATTTCGTTTTTTAAGGATGGCACGGTTTTTAAAGAACTATTGGAAGATATTGGTACGTTTCAGCACTATTTGGATAACATTTTTATGATTGTAATCGGAATTGAATTCTTACAGATGCTGTTTCGCCCAAGTGCGGATAATGTGATAGAGGTTATTATTTTCCTGGTAGCAAGGCATATGATTGTGGTCGATACGACGCCTTATGAGGACTTTGTGTCCGTAATCAGCATTGCGGTTTTATGCCTTGTGCGTCAGTATCTGCACGGTTTCGGGGAAGGGAAGGATACGGAAAAAAAGTCCTGAGACATGCTTTGGAGCGATGCATTAGCATCGCTCCGGCTTTGGATATTCAACACCAAACGTTTCCGCGGTCACTGTTTTCATTTTCTGTTCTTCGAGCGGTCTGTCCGAATAATCCGTATTGCTCGTCGCAATTTTGTCCACGATGTCCATACCTTCGATCACTTTCCCAAATGCCGCATAAGCGCCGTCAAGATGCGGGCTTGTCTTGTGCATAATGAAAAACTGGCTTCCCGCCGAATCCGGCATCATGCTCCGTGCCATTGACAGGACGCCTTCTGTATGCTTTAAGTTATTCTCAAAACCGTTTTCAGAAAATTCACCCTTAATCGAATACCCCGGACCTCCCATTCCCGAACCTTCAGGGCAGCCGCCCTGTATCATAAAACCATTGATGACTCTGTGAAAAATTAACCCGTTATAGTACCCGTCCTGAATCAGACTTAAAAAATTATTCACCGTATTGGGGGCGATTTCCGGATAAAGCTCCGCTTTGATTTTGTCCCCGTTTTCCATTTCGATTGTAACAACTGGATTTTGTGCCATGCTTGTACGCTCCTTTTCCTAAAATTTGTAATCCCTATTATGATAAGATAAAAAAAGCGGATAGTAAAGTAAAAAACGTCCTTTTTGAAAAAATTTCGTAAAATCCTTGTATACAAGAAACAATGGTGATACGATATTGTTTAGTAGGACGGAAACGATACATTTTGGACGGGTAATCAGACATGAGCACAGAAAAAATTGATGTAAAAATAACCGACTCGCCAATACAGGCAGCCGATTATGCCAAACAGAACATTCCATACATTGTGGTATTAAATGAAAAAAATAAGGGGCAGACATTCCCAAACGGTGCATACTGTGTCGAAAACGCAGAGGATATTGACGATGCATATAAAGACAGGGTGTATCGGCGTTTTCGCGGTCTTCCGTGGGAGATTGCCGAGACAACGCGCCTTAGAATTCGCGAAATTACGGTAGATGACGTACCGCGTCTGTATGAGCTGTACGGTGGCGAAGGCGTTACGAAATACATGGAGCCGCTTTTTCCTGAACCGCAGCAGGAAGTGGAATACACAAAAGCTTATATTGAAAATGTGTATCATTTTTACGGCTATGGCATGTGGGTAATTGTGCAAAAGGAGAGCGGTGCGGTTATCGGGCGTGTGGGACTCGAGTATAAGGAAGGGTTTGACGGGCTGGAGCTTGGGTTTATGCTTGGTGCGGAGTATCAGCACCGCGGTTACGCGTATGAGGCGTGTAAAGCAGTGTTTTCGTACGGAGTAAGCGTGCTTGGCGTTACGCGTTTTTTTGCCTTTGTGAATGAGGAAAACACCGCGTCAATACGGCTGTGCGGCAGGCTTGGTTTTATCAGGACAGGGAACGTGCGACTGCCGGGGCTGCAGACCGATGAAAAAAACTTTGGCAATAAAATCATAGAACGGGAGCTTGTGTGCTACGTTTGTGAGGCATAATGTCAAAAACTGGCAGTATTTTGGGAAAAAATATAAAAAACGAACGCACAATTTGTATGGCATTACGCATAAAAGAACGTGTTTTCGATATGGTTATAAACTTTTGACAAAAATAAATTTGACAATCAAAACGCATGGTGGTAGGATAAGGCACATAAAGCAAAGGCGCTTTGGGAAACAGGAATTCCCAAGGCGCCTTTTTGGGTTTATAAAAATAAGTTGAGGAGGAAAAAATTATGACAGAGGAGATTATGAGTATCATAACCGGTGAGGTCTATGGCGTATGGTTTCTGATTGGCGCGGCATTGGTATTTTGGATGCAGGCGGGATTCGCAATGGTGGAGGCAGGTTTTACCCGGGCGAAGAATACGGGAAACATCATTATGAAGAATCTGATGGATTTCTGTATCGGCACATGTGTATTTATTTTAATCGGCTTTGGGCTGCTGCTTGGCGAGGACATGGTCGGTTTGATTGGGAAACCGGGCTTTGATATTTTCACAAGCTATGCGGATTTTGACTGGTCAAACTTCGTGTTCAATCTCGTGTTCTGTGCGACGACGGCGACAATCGTTTCCGGAGCAATGGCGGAGCGGACAAAGTTTTTATCCTACTGTGTGTATTCGGCGGTAATTTCGGCGCTTATTTATCCGATTGAAGCACACTGGATTTGGGGCGGCGGATGGCTTGCACAGATTGGATTTCACGATTTCGCAGGGTCCTGCGCAATTCATATGGTGGGCGGTGTCAGTGCGCTGATTGGCGCAAAAATGTTAGGACCGCGTATCGGCAAGTTCACGAAGGATAAGAGCGGAAAAATCGTCAAGGTCAACGCTTTTCCCGGTCACAATCTGACAATCGGCGCACTCGGCGTATTTATCCTGTGGCTTGGCTGGTATGGTTTTAACGGCGCGGCGGCGACTTCCATAGCGGAGCTTGGTTCCATTTTTGTGACAACGACAATCGCACCGGCAATTGCGACGGTTGTGTGTATGGTATTTACATGGATTAAGTACGGAAAGCCCGACGTTTCCATGTGTCTCAACGCTTCGCTTGCAGGTCTTGTGGCAATCACGGCAGGCTGCGACGTGACGGACGCGTTCGGTGCAATCGTCATCGGTGTGGTGGCAGGTTTGCTAGTCTGCTTCGGTGTATGGTTTCTTGATTACAAATTACATATTGACGATCCGGTAGGTGCAGTAGCGGTTCACTGCTTAAACGGTATTTGGGGTACAATCGCGGTTGGTCTGTTTGCAACGGACACGGCGCCTGCGTATGCGAGAGGCTTTGGAGACGGCGTAACCTATGGTGCAAATCAGATTTGCGGTACAGGGCTTTTTTATGGCGGCGGATTTCATTTACTGGGAATACAGTTGTTCGGTATGCTCAGTGTTATCGCCTGGACAGCGGTCACAATTACAATAACATTTGTTATCATAAAAGCAATCTTTGGACTGCGCGTGACGGAGGAGGAAGAAATCATCGGTCTTGACGCGACAGAGCATGGACTTCCTTCCGCATATGCAGGCTTTGCGATGATGGATATTTCAAACAACATGATTATGGAGGAGAACGAAAACACGCAGCTTGGCACGGACGAATACGCATCAGCGTCAGAGGCGCAGAAAAACGCAGCTGTCAAAGTATCGCAGGTTCCGTTCGCATCGGCGTCGGGGATTTACAAGGTGGTTATTATTGCGAAGTTAAGCCGTTATGACAAGCTCAGAAAAGCCATGAACGACCTCGGAGTGACTGGCATGACAGTCACACAGGTCATGGGCTGTGGCATTCAGAAAGGTGCGGGCGAGCGCTACCGCGGAGCGGAAATTGACGCAACCTTGCTTCCGAAGGTGAAGGTTGAGGTAGTCGTTTCAAGCATTCCGGTTGAGAAAGTCATTGAAGGAGCAAAGAAAGTGCTTTATACGGGACATATCGGCGACGGAAAGATTTTTGTATACAATGTTGACAAGGTCGTAAAAATCCGGACAGGAGAAGAGGACATGGCAGCTTTGGCGGATGTGGAATAAGGATAAAATGAAAAGGAAGTGGGTGTATGTGCACCCACTTCCTTTTTGTAAACATTATATAATGGATTCAATTGACAGGTTTTCCATATTGGACAGCAGCATAATACTGTTATAATATTCTTTTTGGAGATCCCTGTCTTTGCCTCCTTCTATGCGTACGACAGGTTTGGGGAAACCGCTGCGGTTGACAAAGATTACATTTTCGTTCATGCCGCTGCAAAGCGTTATCTTATACTTCAAATATAAGTTTAAGATGTGTTCTAAAAAGGTGAGCACATAGTTTGTTTCATATTTTTGAATACCGCTGTCATTAAAATATTTGATTAGGGAGAGCGGACACATGGAAAGGCGGCATATCTTATCGGCAATTATTGTGTCAAAAATATCGGCAATCATGACAAGCTTTGTGAACTTGCTGATTTCGCTGCCTGCCAAACCGTACGGATAGCCGCTTGCATCACACCGCTCATGATGTGTGAGAGCGGTATCCCTGACCACTTCGGGAATGCTGCGGTATTTACTCAGAAGATGAAATCCTTCAATGGGATGCGTTTTAATGATTGCTTGTTCCTCATGGGTATAATGCCCGTTTTTTTCTGAAATACCCGAAGGAAGCATCAACATGCCGCAATCGTGGAATAGCCCGCACGCAGTGGCAGTTAACTGTTCTTCCTTGGAAAAACCAAGCCAGCGCGAAAGCATATTTGAGATCAATGCAACGCCGATGCAATGGCTGTATATGGAACTGTCCGTACTGCGCAGATTCAGCAGGATATCAAAGATATTGACAATACTGCCGTCCTGATGAAGGAGTGATATGACCTCGCGCAGCAGATCGTTGGGGCAAAACGGCTCGTTTCTTGCAACAGAGCTTGTCAGAACAGCGCGGTAATGCTCCGAGCATCGTTTGAAGGCACCCAAAAAACAACTGCTTTTGGCATCAAAATCCGATGTCCGGGATGTGAGCGGACAGGTGAGGTCATATGCCGGTTCATCTTCCACTGTTGCGTAATAAATACAATAATTCTCAAGGCGGACAATGATATTTTCCGTAAATACGGTTCCTTTTGGAACAATAGCGCGGTTGTCGGGAGATAAAATATCCTCGGCGGCAATCATGCACGGTTTTAAGTCCGCAATTGATATTCGTTTCATTTGTACCTCCATTTTGCTGTCTATAAGTTCTGAATGTTTTTTATATGTGTTTCCTGAATAATGGTTTGAAAATACGCGCCAGGGCGCTTTTGCTGTTCTTTCGGAAGGTCCTGAATAAGAACAGGTGTTCCGTATTCAATTATCACATGCGACTTTTTAATAAAAGGGAACTGGTTTTCGAGTACGCTTGCGCTGTTGACAATTGTCATTGGGACAATCGGACAGCCGGATTTTGATGCAATTTTAAAACTTCCTTCATTAAACGGCAGAAGCTCTCCCTCCGTTTTGGACCTTGTGCCTTCCGGAAAAATGCAGACGGAAATGCCGTTTTTTATTAAATCAATTGCGTCAAGAATTGTCTGCATACCTGCCTTAATATCCTTGCGGTCAAGGAATAAGCAGTGCAGATTGCGCATCCAAATATTGAGCAGCGGAACCTTCTCAATTTCCTTTTTCGCGATATATCCGGTCGGGCGCGGCACCATCGGGTATGTCAGTACAACATCAAAAAAGCTTCTGTGATTGCCAATATAGAGCACGGCAGTGTCGGACGGAACATTTTCCAGTCCGATATAGTCGACCTTTGTGCCTGCAAGAAAACGTACACATCGAAAAGCCCAGTTTACAATAGTAAGGCTTGACCTGCTTTTCAAATCAGGGTTCGTTTTACCAATAATATATTCAACAATCATAACGGGAATTGTGAAAATCAAAAAAAGAACAACAAAAGTAATCACTAAAATCAGTCTTATCATATCGGTATTTCAATCCTTTCTTCTTGATTACATTATTATCTTAATACATTTTATGCAATAAAATCAATAATAAAAGAATATCTTTTCTTCCGATAGCATAGTTTAATACAGAAAATCCATATTATTTATGAGGAGAGGCAGCATGCATATATCCATAAAAAATGTAGTACGTGCGATTACGGTTGTTGTTTTGACACTGATATTCACGGGATGCGCCGCGCAGGAAACGGCGGCGGATAAGCTTAAGGATTTGGAGTTTACGGTTGTCGGCGAGGCGGAGCAGCCGGAGGCGCTCAAAGACATTATTGCGGAGAAATCAGGCAGTGCATTTCAGATTAGTTATACCATTGGAGAGGATTTATACATTGCAATCGGATACGGCGAGCAGCCAAGCGGAGGTTACAGCATTTCGGTCAATGCATTTTATGAGACACCCGATTCTCTGATGATAGACACTACGCTGCTTGGTCCCGGATCTGCGGAAAATGTGACGGACACTCCGACGACGCCGTATATTGTCATAAAAACGGAAAATATTTCGGATAAACCCATTGCATTCAAGTAATAATACAAAGCAATTTTGTTTGCGGCTTGCGGGTTTTATGATAGTATAGGTTTATAATGTTTTGGAGTACATACGAAATATGATAAAAACAAAGGAGGATAACGTATGTTATTGATAAAGAACGGATTGGTGATTGATCCCAGTCAGAATTTATGCCAAAAAAAGGATATTCTTGTAAAAAACAATAAAATAGAATGGGTAAAGAATAAAATAACAGTGGATGGAGAATGCGACGTTATTGATGCAAACGGGTATATTGTGGCGCCGGGACTTGTCGATGTGCATGTGCATTTCAGAGATCCCGGTTTTACCTATAAAGAGGACATTGCCACCGGTGCAAAGGCAGCTGCCAAAGGTGGAATTACAAGTGTTGTCCTTATGGCGAACACAAAACCTGCCGGAGACAATGAGGATACAATAACATATGTGATTAATAAGGGCGCAGAAACGGATATTAAAGTCTATACGTGTGCCGCCGTGACAAAAGGAATGGCAGGAAAGGAGCTCACGGATATGGACGCGCTGCTTTCCTGCGGAGCAGTCGGCTTTACGGATGACGGCATTCCGATAACGGATGCGGAGCTGCTTGAGGAGGCATTTGGGAAAACAGCCGAACGGAAAATACCAATTAGCCTGCATGAGGAAAATCCGGCGCTGATAATCAATAATGGTATCAATAAAGGAAAAGCATCTGCGCATTTCGGTATCGGAGGTTCGCCGCGCGAGGCGGAAATCTCATTGATTGCGCGTGATTTGGAGCTTGCGTTAAAAACGGGTGCTATTTTAAACATCCAGCATATCAGCACAAAGGAAGGCGTGGAACTTGTCAGGGAAGCAAAACGAAAAGCAGCCAATCTTGGAAGGAATACAATTCATGCCGAAGCCACACCGCACCATTTCAGCCTTACCGAAGAGGCGGCAATCCAATACGGAACATTGGCAAAGATGAATCCGCCGCTTAGGGAAGAGGCGGACCGTCTTGCAATTATCGAGGGGCTTCGGGACGGAACAATAGACATCATTGCCACCGACCACGCACCTCATAGCAGGGAAGAAAAAGAAAAACCGATTACGCAAGCGCCTAGCGGCATTATTGGTCTTGAGACGGCACTTTCCCTTGGCGTGACAAAGCTTGTGGAGGAGAACGGATTTACTCATTTGCAGCTTTTGCAGTGTATGAGCACGAATCCTGCAAACATGTACGGATTAGATGCAGGAACGCTTGCCGTCGGCGCTCCTGCTGACATTGTAATCTATGATCCAAAGAAGACATGGACGGCAGGAGATTATCTTTCAAAGGCGTCCAACTCGCCGTTTACAGGCTGCAGGCTTCAGGGGGTGGTACAGTATACTATTGTAAACGGAAAGATTATTTACCGCGCATGAAAAATTGAAAATTCGTTTGGTGAATTTGTATATGAAAATTGTTAATTTTATGACAGGATGTACATTTTGTCTTATGTAACTTCATGCCTTACTACCAAAATTCGATAAAAATTTTAGAAAAAACTGCGGAAAACTTTAGCAACTTTTTATTGTTTTTAAGAAAAATTAAAAAAATTTAGAATTTATTAATTGCGAGAAATGCCGAAAAATCAATACTTTTTCGAAAAAACTTCCCCTGAACGGCATGATTTCTAAAATTTCTTGCTTGCATGAAAGCGTTTACAATGGTAAAATCTAAAATAGACACAGGCTATGTCCTTTAAATCTAAAAGAACAGGCATGTAACCTTGTCTGAAACTTATTTTATCATTAATATTTAGGGAGGAATGAAAAAGCAATGAAAAAGAAAGCACTATCTTTACTTTTGGCATCTGCTATGGTTGTTTCATTGACGGCCTGCGGCGGTGGTAATTCAGAACCGAGCCAGCCTGCGGCAGACAGCAACAACGGCAATGCAGCAGCAGACAGCAACAACGGCGGTGACGCAGCAGCAGACAGCAACAACGGCGGTGACGCAGCAGCTACAGGAGATGTTGACTATCATGAAGTTCTTGGAGATACGGGTCTCAATATCGTAGTAAACGGTACGGTTACAGCTTCTCTTGACAACGGACAGGCTGAATTCAAGCAGCAGTGGGAGGAAGCGGTTGGTATTCCTTTGACAATCCAGCAGATGGATCACTCAGGCTACACAGATGCAGTTGGACGTCTTTTCGCAAGCCAGGAGTATCCGGATGCCATGATCATGTCAGCGGATATGTTTAAGCAGTACGCACCGACAGGTATCCTTTGGGATATGTCAGAAGCATATGAAAACGCTGATTTCCAGGAAAGAATGATTCTTCCGACAATCAATGAAAACTTAAAGGATTCAGAGGGTCATTTATACGGATTTGCTTATGCGTATGGTAACGGATGCGTTACTTATGTAAAACAGGCATGGCTTGACGCAGTGGGAATGAGCATTGATGATATCAAGACATATGATGATTACTATGCAATGCTCAAGGCATTCCATGATCAGGATCCTGACGGAAACGGAACAACAGGCGATACATACGGTGTTGTAGCAGCCGGATTCATTGGCAACGAGGCTCCTTACATCAACTATCTGCCGGAGTTTTGGCAGGGTGCATATCCGTCTCTCATTCAGGGAGATGACGGCGTATGGTACGACGGTTTCCAGACAGAGGAGACAAAAGCAGCGCTTGAAAGACTTCGTCAGGCATATGTTGACGGATGTATCGATCCTGAGACACTGACGGCACAGACAAAGACAGCACGTGAGAAATGGTTCTCAAATAATCAGACTGGTTCATCAGGTGTATTCACATACTGGGCAGGTACATGGTATCAGACATTGACAGATAACCTCATCAAGAATGAGGTTGATGAAAATCTTGTTCAGCTTCCTCCTATTGCAGAGGTTGGCGCTTACCTTAACAGAGAAGCTCCTGTATGGGTTATCATTGATTCCGGAGATCCGGTTCGTAATCAGGCAGTATTTGATGCATTAATTGAGACAATGATGGACGGCGATGTTGTTCAGACACTTTGGACCTATGGTGCGGAAGGTGTTCACTGGTCAACAGAGGCGGAAGAGTTCACAACCAATCCGGGTACGGATCAGGAGAAGAAGTATTCTTATGCGGATGGTGAGTTCCACTTAAAGCCGTCTCCGAATGACCCGAACTCTGTATGGAAGAAGAACCTTATTGATCCCGCTCTTGTAATCTGTGAGCTTACAAATGGTTTTGCTGCTCAGACAGAGCTTGCAGCAGAGGGTAACAAGTTCTTCACGGAGAACTGTGTAGATGCTCCTGCGGCTCCTATGTCAGAGACCTTTACAAATGAGACAGGTACCATTTTTGATGCGAAGCTTGCTGTAATCACAAAGGTTGTTGTAGAAGGCGGCGACATTGAAGCGGCTATGCAGGAATATGTAAATACGGTTGGTTCTATTATTGACCAGTGTCTTGCTGAGTTAAATCAGTAATTATAACAGCTTTCAATATATTGGGCTGATAGTAAAGTTATGAGAATGAGTGTGTCTCTGCCATGTGTGGGAACCCGCATATGGCAGGGCGCTTGTTCAAAAAAATACCAACATAGTAACACGTGGCCGTTCTATCCGGCCGCATAGTGATTATGGGGAAAATTCCATTGGAAAAGGAAGAAAGGATGAGAACGGTATGGCAAAAAAACAAGTTGTAATGACCTCAGGCGGCGTAGAAGTTCGTCATAAGCCTCTGGGACTCCGCATATGGAACAACAGAGGATACTATATCATGTTCCTGCCCGTAGTAATTTTCATGCTGATTATGAACTATTGGCCTATGCTCGGCGTACGCTATGCATTTTATGATTATAAGCCTGTAGGAGCCAAAGTATTTGTCGGTTTAGACCATTTTGCAAAGATGTTCGGAACGCCGGCATTTTGGACCGCATTTAAAAACACTTTGGAATTGAGTATCATAAAGCTGATTATTACAAATATTTCCGCGGTTGTGGTATCAATCTTCTTAAATGAAATGAAAAATCTGTTTGCGAAGAAGACTTTGCAGACTATCATATATTTGCCTCACTTTATGTCATGGGCAGTAGTTGCATCGATTTTCAGCTTGTTCCTTTCACCGTCGGCAACCGGTATGGTAAACGGTATTTTGTTCCACGGTGATACGACAAAGTACATCTACTTCCTTGCTAGCAAAACGTGGTGGCGTCCGATTTTCTATTTGATTAATATTTGGAAGGAAACAGGTTGGGGAACGATTATCTTCCTTGCAACGCTTTCTGGTATTAACCCTGAATTGTATGAAGCAGCGGACATTGACGGTGCGACGCGTATGCAGAAGATTCGTTTCGTAACATTGCCTGCACTTGCAAATACAATTATTACGGTATTGATTCTGAACCTTGCAAAGGTTATGAATATGTTTGAGTCTGTATTCGTACTTTACAACAATGCAGTATACGATGTATCTGATGTTATTTCTACATATATTTACCGTCAGACATTCGCAATTGCATTGCCGAACTATGGTTATTCAACAGCGGTAGGTCTCTTCAAGTCGGCAGTAGGCTGCTTCCTCGTGCTTGTATGTAACTGGGCAAGTAAGAAGACCCGTGGACGCGGCATTGTATAAGGAGGTGCGAATATGGCAAAGGAAAAAGAAATTAAAACAAAAAAGCCAAGTGAGAGAACTTCGGTGTTTGACATTGTCAATTATATCGTGTTCATCATAATCGGCTTAATTATCTTAGTACCGATTTGGAAAGTTATCGTTGACTCGTTAAATAAGGTTGGCGTTTATCAGTTCCAGCTTTGGCCGAGTCAGTTTACATTAGATGGTTATAGAACAATTATTGAAACAAAGGCGTTGATTAGACCGTTCTTCAACTCTGTTATCACGACATTGTTGGGAACTTTGCTTGGGCTTGTGCTTTCAACACTCGGTGGTTACGTGTTGGTACAGTTTGAGATGCCGGGACGTGAATTTTTCGCATATTTCTTAATGTTTACCATGATTTTCTCAGGCGGTATGATTCCGGAATACTTGGTAATGAAACAGTTGGGACTTGTGAATACAATGTGGATTCTCGTTTTTAAGCATGGTATGAACGTTTACAACCTTGTATTGATGAGAAACTTCTTTGAGGGGATTCCGGCATCACTGTTTGAGGCGGCGAGAATCGATGGGTGTTCGCCCATGCGAATATTCTTTACGATTGTGCTTCCGCTTTCAAAGGCTGCACTTGCATCTATCGGTTTGATGTTCTCCGTGGCAGTATGGAATGACTACTCAACAGTTAAGATTTATATTACGGATCCGGATCAGGTAAACTTCCAGTATAAGCTGAGAAACATGATTATGGACGGTGATACGCCGACAACCTCATACGAGGTTTCACAGAATACGCTGTATAACGCGGGTATTATCTCGGCAATCCTGCCTTTCATGATTTTGTATCCGTTCTTGCAGAAGTATTTTGTTAAGGGCGTTAATATTGGTGCTGTTAAAGAGTAAGCAATGAGCAGTGCCAAAATGTAAAGTGGCAAATCGGTTGCTTGCAGACGAATTTGACAATCTGCATTTTGATAGAGCGAAGCTCGTGTATTCGGAAAACCGAAGGTTTTTCGAATATGTACTGCAAATATATTAAAGAAAAAGGGAAACTTCAGTTTCCCTTTTTTATTTATTTTGTGTTATAATCATAAATAAAGAAAAGTTTATGAGTGAAGAAAGGTATGGTTATAATATGAATAAGATATTTTGGGCGGCGGATTCCACGGTACAGAACAACGATGTGACAACCTATCCGCAAACGGGAATTGGTCAGGTTTTTCCGATGTATGTAAAGGAGGGTGTTTTTGTTTTGAATCATGCAAGAAACGGCAGAAGCACAAAGAGCTTTATGGATGAGGGCAGGCTCGCGGCGATTGACGAGGAGATTGGAGCGGGAGATTTTTTGTTTATCCAGTTTGGTCATAATGATGAAAAGAAAGAAGACCCATCGCGTTATACGGAGCCGTATTCGACATATATTGAAAATCTTGAGACGTATATCCAGGTCGCAAAAACGCATGATGCATATCCGGTATTGATTACGCCGGTTGAGCGCAGACATTTTGACGAAAACGGAGCTCTTTTGGCGAGTATGCACACAGACTATGTAGCAGGCATGAAAGAAGCTGCAAAAAAATATAACGTACCGCTTGTGGATTTATTTACCATGAGCCGCGCCGCACTGGAAAAAGCAGGAGAGGAAGAAAGCCGTAAATGGCATATGTTTTTTGATGCAGGAATTTATAAGAATTATCCGGAAGGTAAGCAGGATAATACGCATTTGCGCTATGATGGTGCGATGCTGTATGCGGGGCTTATTGCGAAAGGACTGCTTGCGCTTGGCGGAATTTATGGGGATCTGATTGTGGATGGAGCGCAGGATTATATCGGGGTGTAAACGTGCGGTTAAAGTCAAATACTTCGCAGCGGGCTACGAGGAATTTGCAAAATGTATGCAAGCAACCACTTGCCCATTGCTCACGGAAATAAAAAATTATGAATAGTATAAAATAGTAATGCGTAAAATAAAGCATGAAGAAGATTTTAAAAATTTTTATTGTTATAATCAGCCTGCCGATTATTGGCAGTATATTGATAAAACCGCCTAAATCTGTTTATGATTCCATAAAAGGGAAAGCGGAAAAAAATGACACAAGTGTCATAAATTCTGCTTTTCGGGTAATGGTCCATGAAGGCAGGGGAGATTTCTATTATGCCCCGGAGAAAATTGTAGAACTGATGGTTGCAGCGCAGATACCAAAGGATATTATTTTTAGCGAAAGCGAGGATTTTGTGGAAACAACGTCGCAGTCTGCGTATGATTTAGAGCAGGAGTATTTGAAGGCGCTTGCGATTGTGTTTCGCACCAATCTTCTTTATACATGGGAGTGCGAGGGATGCCCGGAAAACCTTGATTTTGACAGGACAGGTCTTTATATCAGACAGCTGGGAACGGATACGGGCAGTGAGGAATATATAAAATGGAAAGAGATTGAACGTGCCGTTGCATTTACATATGGAGCCGTGATTACAAAGGAAAACAGGGTAATCGCGGCTCCGTTTTTCACGTCCTCACAGGGCAGCATGCTTGTCGAAGAGGCGGGCGAGGGCGTTGGGTTTTCATTAAATTTTGCGTATATACTGGCTCAGGACGGCATGGATTTTTACAAAATTTTGCAATACTTTTACGACGGGATTTCGGTAGCAATCTATGAATAAACTTCTCCAAACACGGCAATGCTATCAACAGGCGAACCGATAAAAACTTGTTGGTGACTTGCCGGAAATGGAGGTAGAGGATGAACAGACGTAATAACAGGCGCCCTGCCGTGCAGAAGGAAAAATTGAGCATTATAGCAGCTTCTGTGTTTGTATTGTCTGCACTGACGCTTGCCGGCGTGTATATGTCGGCACGGGGCAACACGAAAACGGAAGATAACAAAATAGATTTTGCAAGGCTCGAGCAGGAAAAACAAAATGATGGTAATACGCAGGAGGAAAACGCGAATAATTCGCGCTTTGTTTCGGGAAAGGCGAAGGCGGAACTGACAAAAGGAAATGCGGGTCTGACCGATGCGCGCTATGAGAAGACACAGGATATTGATATGTATGATTTAAGCGATAACAATGACATGGATGTTGATCCCAATTTTACGGAGGTAAATTCTGGAAACGTGTCAAATGTTCCGTTGGAAAATACCACGCTTGAAGGTAGTACCTTAGAAGGTACTGACAAGGCAGCGGTATTTATGAGTGAGGAAGCGGCAGCGGAACCGCTGAACTTTGCGGGAACAGAAGCACTGACACTTCCGGTTGTAGGAGAAGTGCTCCTTGACTACAGTATGGACAAGGCGGTGTATCATCCGACCATGCAGCAGTATAAGTACAATCCCGCACTTGTGCTTTCCGCGCCTGAGGGAACAGTAATCACGGCGGCAACGGAAGGGATTGTGAAACGCATTTACTATGATTCCCAAACGGGAAATACCGTAACCTTTGATGTAGGAGACGGTTATGAGCTTACCTACGGGCAGCTTGAGGAACTTGCCGTAGCAGAAGGTGACAGAGTGTCGGCAGGCGATTTGGTGGGAAAAGTAGCGGCGCCTACCATTTATTATTCGGAAGAAGGTTCCAATGTTTATTTTAAGCTGACGAAAGACGGAATACCGGTTGATCCTTTAACGAGGGGACAGGAGGATTAGCAGCCAAATGCTTTTATTGAAAAATGCGACGATCCGCAGTATGGCGAAAGCGGGAACATTTGATGGCAGTGTACTTATAAAGGACGGTAAGATTGCAGAGGTATCAAATGTAATAACGCTTCCGGAGTCTGCGGCGTGCGAGACAATAGATGTGAGACACCATTTGCTGATGCCCGGCTTGATTGAGGCGCATTGCCATATGGGGATCACAGAAGAGAAAAAGGGGCAGGAGGGAGACGACTGCAATGAGACAGTCCATCCCATTACGCCCATGCTCCGCTCCATAGATGCCATAAATACGATGGATGCAGCCTTTTCGGACGCGGTTCGGGCGGGCATTACTTCAGCAAATATCGGCCCCGGCAGCTCTAATGTTGTCGGAGGTCAGTTTGCTGTTATCAAGACATGCGGGAGAAGGATTGACGATTTAATCCTGAAGATGCCTTCCGCAATGAAAGTTGCCTTCGGTGAAAATCCGAAGGTAAATTATTCCGGTATGAATATATCTCCTGTAACGCGAATGGCGATTGCAGGGATGCTGAGAAACGAACTTGTGAATGCGCGGCAGTATCTTTGCGATTACGAGAAGAATAACACGCCCTACAGTCTCCATTATGAGGCATGGCGTCCGGTGTTTGAGAAAAAAATTCCGTTGAAGGCACATGTACATCGTGTGGATGATATTTTCACGGCAATTCGCATAGCGAAGGAATTTGATTTGCGGATGACGCTGGATCATTGCAGTGAGGGACATTTAATTGCCGAAGAGCTTTCCGCGGAGAATTACCCTGCAATTGTCGGACCGGATTTTACGACGCGCAATAAAATTGAAGTGCAGAATGTGGCATTTAAGACCGCGGGTATTCTTGCAAACGCAGGTGTTACAGTGGCAATTACAACGGATCATCCCGTGTCGCTGATCCAGTCGCTTCCACTGTGTGTGGGGCTTAGCGTCAAGCAGGGGCTGTCTCTTGAGGACGGGTATCGTGCAATGACAATTAATGCCGCAAAGATATGCGGAACGGACAATCGGGTGGGCACCATTGAGAAGGGAAAAGATGCTGATATTGCAGTTTTCGATGGAAATCCAATGGAAACTTTTACAAAAACGCTTATGACAATCATCGATGGAAAAGTGGTTTACAGAGCAAAGGAATACGTGTAAAATAGAACTACTGGAGATACGATTATGGTAATGAAGATGAATAAAAGGTTCAGGGCGATTTCCCTGATTATGGCTGTAACAATTGCGGTTACAGGATGCGGCGGTACACAGATGGAAACGGAGCAGACCGAGACGAAGGTGGCGTCGGAGCAGGATATGATACAGCAATCGATGTTTGGGCGCGGAGAGGACTTTGGCGCCCTTTTGGTGAGCCAGGGAATTACGCTTCCCGTGAGCACTACAAAGGTTTTTGTCAATCAGGCAGGGTATATTTCCAATCGTGAGAAGAAAGTAATGTTTTTCGGCGAGCAGCTGGGGAGCACATTTCGGGTTATCAATCAGGCAGACAAAAAGGTGGTTTACACTGGACGAATCGGGAAAAGGAGATTGGATGAAAACAGTGGATGCTATCTCAGTGAGGGCGATTTTTCCGAAGTGACGGATACGGGAACGTATTACATAGAGACAGATATTGTCGGACAGTCGTATCCGTTTGGCATTACACCGGACGGATACGAAAATATGTTTGTTGGAATGTTAAAGAATGTAAGCGATGTGCAGCTTGTGGAGGATGCGCAGGGGATTTGCGATATCAGCTTTGGAATGCATGCGATTATGTACGCAATGCAGTGCAACGGTTCGCTGTTTGAGGAAGCATACAAGCAGTTTGGTGAGGAGGAAAAGGACAGGCAGCTTGTGTCGCAGCTTTTGTATTTTGCCGGCTGGCTGAAAGGGCATCAGGGAACGGATGGAAGTCTTTACGGTGATTACGAGGCGACGGCAGCGTTTTGCGGGATTATGGCAATGAGCCGTGATATGTTCGGCAGGTATGAGGCAAGCGTCTCGAAGGAGTATAAGGAGGCGGCGGACAAGGCTTGGGCGTGGCTTTCAAAGCAGGAATGTGACACGGATGTCAGAAAGAATGCACGTTTTTATGCGGCAGTGCAATTGTTTCGTGTTCAATTCAACGAGGAATATAAGACGATTGTTGAAACGTTTTTGAAAGAAAAGAATGAGGATTATTCTGCACAGCGGTTTGTTTTTTACGGCGTCATCGCATATGTCAGCGCCGGAGAGAACACGGACAGGGATTTGTGTACGCATATTATGAAGGATTTGGTGGACCGGAATGAGGATACCGGAAATGCGGCGAAAAATGACGCGTTTTTCGGGACCGGAAAGCGTTCGGTGTATGATAATCTTTACAATATGCTGCTGTTGTGTTTCATAAATGATATTACGCCGAGCAAGGAATACACGGAGATTATTGAGAATACCATACAATATATGGGAGGTCTGAATGAAAACGGTGTGTGTTATATTGATGAAAGCGGCGCGTGGAAGGAACTTTTGGAGACAGCTGACAGAAATTTGGAGTGGAACGGAATACTGCTTTTTGGAATGAGTGATATGCTGAAAAATTTGATTGATATAGAGAAAGACTGGTAACTGGATTTAGGAGCGAATGGTTTAGAATGGAGGATTACAGAATGAATATTGTAGTATTGGCGGGAGGCATCAGTACGGAGCGGGATGTGTCTCTCGTAACGGGAACAATGATTTATAAGGCGTTAAAACAAACAGGGCACCAGCTTGTGCTGCTTGATGTGTATATGGGATATGAGGGGGATGCGGCTGATATTTTCTCGCGGGAACGGGACTGGAGTGAGAATTTCGGAAGCATTTCGGAGCAGAATCCTGATATTAATGCAGTGAAGGCGATGCGCAAAGGCAATCCGGAATGTGCGGTCGGTCCGAATGTAATCCCGATTTGTCAGCAGGCGGACATTGTTTTTCTGGCGCTTCATGGGCAAAACGGCGAGGACGGAAAGATTCAGGCGATGTTTGATTTGCTGGACATTAAATATACGGGGACGGATTATCTGTCGAGTGCGATTGCAATGGATAAGGCAATTACAAAGGAAATTTTCGGACAGTTTAAAATTCCGACGCCCAAGGGCATTGTCGTTTCAAAAACAGAGAGGCATATGGCGGATGTGTGGAACATTTATCCGTGCATTGCAAAAGTGAACTGCGGCGGTTCGAGTGTCGGCGTGTATATTGCGTATGACGGAAACGAGCTTTCAAATGCACTGGAGCAGGCGTTTGCGCTGGAAGATACGGTTATTATCGAACAGTACATAGACGGCAGGGAATTTTCTGTCGGGGTCATTGACGGTAAGGCATTGCCGATTATTGAGATTGCGCCGAAGACGGGATTTTATGATTATAAGAATAAATATCAGGCGGGCTCTGCCGTGGAAACGTGCCCTGCCGAGCTTGACGCGAACGTAGCGCGCGCCATGCAGGCATGCGCGGAAACTGTTTTTCGGGCGCTTCGTTTGAAAACTTATGCGCGTATGGATTTTCGCATGGATAGGAATTATAATTTTTACTGTCTTGAAGCAAACACACTGCCTGGAATGACGCCGACTTCGCTTCTGCCGCAGGAGGCTGCCGTTGTGGGAACGGATTTTCCGGCGCTTTGCCAAAAGATAATAGACATTTCTTTGGAGAAATATCGGGGATAATACGGGGGTATGGTATGAAAAATATGACACTCAGCAATATTGCGCAGGCAGTGGGCGGCGTGCTGCATATGGAGGGCGTGCCAGCGGACGGTTGGCAGTATTCTGCCGAGGCGCTTGGGGTGGTGCACGATTCGAGGCAGGCAGAACGCGGCTTTGTGTTTGTTGCTACGACCGGTGAGCGTGTGGATGGTCACGATTTTATCGGGAGCGTGTGGGAGAAGGGCGCGCTTGGGGTGGTGTGTGAGAAAGAACCGAAAGACACTGAGGGTGCGTATATTCTTGTAAAGGACAGCTTTCAGGCGCTGAAGGATATGGCGGAATTTTATCTTGACGGGCTTGATGTTAAGGTTGTCGGGATTACGGGGAGTGTCGGAAAGACGAGTACCAAAGAGTTTGTGGCAAGTGTGCTTTCGCAAGGATTTCGGGTGCAGAAGACGGAGGGCAATTTTAATAATGAAGTGGGGCTTCCGCTTACGGTGTTGAAAATCCGCGATGACTGCGAGGTTGCCGTGCTGGAAATGGGGATCAGTGATTTTGGCGAGATGCACCGGCTTAGCAAAATTGCAAAACCTGACATTTGTGTCATAACAAATATCGGTCAGTGCCATTTGGAAAATTTGAAATCACGCGATGGTATTTTAAAAGCTAAGACGGAAATTTTTGATTATATGAAAGAGGATGCGCGTATCTGCCTGAATGGGGATGATGATAAGCTTTCTACAGTTACAGACGTAAAAGGCATAAAGCCGCTGTTTTTTGGAAGTGAGAGCGGGTGCGGCGTTTATGCGGACGGCTATGAGAACAGGGGGCTTGACGGCAGCAGCGTGATGATACATATTCGTACAGGCGAAGTGCGCGCTGATTTTCAGGCGGACATTCCGCTTGCAGGCGGGCATATGGTTTATAATGCGCTTGCGGCTACAGCCGTGGGGACACTTTTGGGGCTTAGCGCAGAGCAAATCAGACAGGGAATTTGCGCGGTGGAGCCGGTGGGCGGCAGAAGCCATATTATTCACACGGAGCGTTTTACGGTAATTGACGACTGCTATAATGCCAATCCTGTATCAATGAAGGCGGCGCTTGATTTGCTGATGATGTCGGATTTGCAAAAAAGCCCGCGGCGCGTGGCGATTTTGGGCGATATGTTTGAACTTGGAAAGAATGAGCGCACGCTGCACGCGCAGGTCGGAGAATATGCCGCAAATGCGGAAATTCATGTGCTGATTTTTGTGGGTGATTTGTGCAAAAGCATGTATGATGCGGCTTGCGGCGTGGATAACAATGCACAGAAGAGGTATTATTTTACGGATAAGGATGCGATGATTTGTGAGCTGGAAGGTATTCTGCACGATAAGGATACGGTTCTTGTGAAGGCGTCGCACGGAATGCATTTTGAGGAGGTTGTGGCTTACTTATGAAAAAACTGGGATTTGGAGCAATGCGTTTGCCGCTGAAAAATTTTGAGGATAAAACGTCGATTGATTACGAAGAGCTGAATAAAATGGTGGATTTGTTTATGCAGGCGGGCTTTTGTTATTTTGACACGGCATATTTGTACCATGAGGAGCGGTCGGAGGAGGCGCTTAGAAAAGCGCTTGTGGAGCGATACGACAGGAGCAGTTATGTGTTTGCGGATAAAATGCCGACCGTGATTGTCAAGTCTGCCGATGAGTATCCGATGTATTTTGAGCGGCAGCTTGAGCGTACAGGGGTAGGGTATTTTGACTATTACCTGATGCATAATATGGGAAAAGACCGGTATCAGAAAACAAAGGAATTTCACGGATTTGAATTTGCGATGCGAAAGAAGGACGAAGGGAAGATTAAAAACTTTGGTTTTTCGTTTCATGATGATGCAAGGACACTCGATGAAATTCTGACAGAGCATCCGGAGGTTGACTTTGTGCAGCTTCAGGTGAATTATCTTGATTGGGAAAATCAAATTATACAGTCAAGGAAGTGTTATGAAACGGCGGTGAAGCATAAAAAACCCGTGATTGTTATGGAGCCTGTAAAGGGCGGCACGCTTGCGCAGCTTCCCGAAGAGGCGCAGAAGCGTTTGCAGGAGTACAATTGTGATGCGTCGGCGGCATCTTATGCGCTTCGGTTTGCGGCAGGGCTTGACAATGTGATGATGGTGCTGAGCGGTATGAGCAATATGACACAGGTGTCAGAAAATGTGAAGACGATGAATGATCCAAAGCCGCTGAGCGCTGAGGAGAGAGCGCTCTTAGCGGAGGTGGCAGAGATAATTAATATGCGGATGAGTATTCCGTGTACGGCGTGCGGATACTGTACGGAGGTATGTCCGAAAACGATTGCGGTTCCCGGTCTTTTTGGCGTGTACAATAATTATAAGGTGAACGGAAATTTTTCGCGGATGTATTATGAGCGGGCGACGTTTGGCAAAGGAACGGCGGCGGACTGTATCGGATGCGGGCAATGTGTCAGGAACTGTCCGCAGCACATTGATATTCCGCGGCATTTGCAGGAGATTGCGGCACTGAAATAAAAAAGAGTCCGGCTCGCCGGACTCTCGCGCCGGAGCGCGGTTGCTTTAGCAACCATATTCCTTAGCGCGGAGTGCGCATCCCCCGGAGGGTTTTTTACTTTATAGGACGTAATTTCCTATAAAGATTAGGGTGTCAAAAGGTCCATTTTCATTGCAGAGATAATTTTTTAAAGATTGTGCCACAATATCTTGAGGCGATGCGGCGCATCGTTGATAGATATTGTGGTGCAAGATTGGGAAAATTAGCCTGCAAGGGAAATTCAGACCTTTTGACACCCTAATCCTATAAAGTAAAAAAGACTTCGGCGGGGAACCGAAGCCTCAAAAAAAGGGAAAAGGTATGTTTCCTGTTAACAATCCTTATCTTACAGGATAAATGTGTCCAAAGAACGTATATTTTGTGAAAAATGTGTGAAATCTCGTTGGATTAAAAATCCAAAAGGATTGTGCGAAAAACTATTTACTTTCATATGGAAATATCCTATAATTATTACAGAAAATATGTTCGAAAAGGAGATTCCACAAATGAGCAAACCGCAACTCCAATTTACTTCGCTGGACATGGTTATGACAGGACATTTAATTAAAAGGCTTGTAAGTGAAGCCGGATACTCCGTTTCCGAAATGCAGCACAAGCTTGGGCTTTCCTGTCCGCAGCCCATTTATCGCTGGTATAAAGGGCAGAATCTGCCGTCAGTGGATCATTTATTTATTCTCAGCGGTATCCTTGGGCTGCATATGGAAGATTTTCTTCTTCAAAAAGATGAGAGGTTATGGCTTGTAGAAATATCGGAAAATAAATTAATCTATAAACGGCTTTTGGCGTATGTTAAAAAATTTCTTGCTAGCGCCGGATGATTCCGCTCCTGTTAATCACATCAATTGCTTCCCGAAGCGTTTCCACGGGAAGTACGAGCGCAAAGCGCACGTATCCTTCGCCCATGCTGCCGAATGCATCGCCGGGTGTACAGATAACGCCTGTCCGCTCCATTAATTCCATACAAAACTCCTGTGATGAGCTGAAATTGGGCGGGATTTTCGCCCATGCAAACATGGTGCCTTCGCTTTTTCGTACGTCCCAGCCGATTGCGCGCAGTCCGTTGCAGAGCACGTCACGGCGTTCCTGGTATTTTTGGCATTGTTCCTTTACGCCGTCGAGCGGACCGGTAAGCGCGGCGATAGCGGCGTGCTGCGTCGGTAGGAACATACCGAAATCGTACTGTGAGCGCAACAATTTCACGGCGTCCACCACGTCTTTGTTTCCGACTACAAAGGATACCCTTGCGCCTGTGAGGTTAAAGGATTTTGAGAGCGAAAACAGCTCTACGCCGATTTCTTTCGCCCCGGGAAGCTCTAAGAATGAGCCGCCGTATACATTGTCGTAGATAATGTCCGAGTAGGCATTGTCGTGTACGATGATGATATTGTACTGTTTCGCAAAGGCGATCAGCTCGTCGTAAAATTTGCGCGGCGCCACCGCACAGACCGGATTGTACGGGTAGGAAACCATGATATATTTTGCGCGCCTTGCAATATCTTCCGGGATTTCGTCAAAACGCGGGAGAAATTGGTTTTCTTCCTTCAAATCATAGAAATACTGTTCGGCATATCCAAAATACGCACCGACTTCAAAGACGGGGTATCCAGGGTTCGGCAAAAGAACGACGTCCCCCTCATTGCACAGTGCCATACCGATATGGGCAATGCCTTCCTGCGAGCCGTTTACGGAAGTGATTTCGTCCAAGGAAAGCGTAACGCCGAAGCGTTTTTGATAGTATGCCTGAACGGCTTGCGTCAACTCGGGCAGATCCCTGAGGGCATAGTGGAAGTTTTCGGGGTCTTTGGCAGCATTGACCAGTGCCTGCTGAATATGAGGAAACACGGGAAAATCGGGTGTTCCTACGGAAAGGTTGTAGACCTTTTTTCCGGTTTTGAGCAGAGCGTCCTTTTTGGCGTCCAATGCGGCGAAAATTCCTGTTTGGAAATGTGAGAGACGTTTTGATGGTTCTATTTTCATAATCTGTTCCTTCTTTCTTTTATCCGTACATTTTGATGTACCTTGTCTAAATCGGGTATATCATATTGTGAGACGAAAGTCAAATAAATTGCACCGTCTTCATTATGGAAAACGGTGCAGGTTATCAAATAAGTTTCTTAACTGTATTTTCGGATTTTTAAATAAATGCCCCGTTCATCCGCAATTCGCTGGCATTCTGCGATTTCATCCGCGGGAAGTACATCTACAATGGATAACTGCGTGTGCGCAAATGCCGCCTGCGCAAGCGAGGCAAATTCAAGCAGCGCCGGAAACGCGTTTTCAAACTGCGGTCTTGTTACGGCGTCGTACTGTTCGGCGGTCGGCGCGTTCAGGCTAATGGAAACGCTGTCAATCACGGCGGCAAGTTCAGGCACGATATTTCGCCCGTGATAGAGATTACAGAGTCCGTTTGTGTTCAAACGAATATTCAGCCCATACTGTTCCTTTGCATATTTGGCGCATGCAAGCAGAATATCAAGCGCGCAGGTCGGTTCTCCGTAGCCGCAGAAAACAAGCTCATCGTATCCAGTAAAATCAAAATTGTCAATAGCTGTTTTGATTTCCTTCAGTGTCGGATCTTTTTGGTGCCAAAGCGTTTCGGCATCGCCTACGCTGTCCTTTAGGGAACGTATGCAGAAGGTGCAGCTGCAGTCGCATTTGTTTGTAATATTTGCGTAAACTTGGTTTTTATAGGTGTATAAAATGTCTGCCATAATGCCGTGTCAATGCTCCTTTCTCGTGCTGCTGGTTTATGGTTGGCTGTTCAGCCTGCCCTTAATATGTACCTTGTCAAGCGCAAGTCCGAATATTATGAAGAATACCGCGCTTCCTCCCGACTGAATCAGGCTTCCGGACATTGATGCGATAAATGCACTTCCAAAGGAGCCAAACAGAAGATATTCGGCAAAAAAGTAACAGATGCCGGAGATAAAATAGGCAATCACGGTTGCAATCACGTTTCGCGGCGTGATAATTTTTGCCTGTTTATTTGTAAACGGAATGGTAATCAGCATCTTTATGACAATTGTTGCGGGTGCCCATATGGGGGCTGTCATCAAGTCCGCAAGACCGCCGCCGATTGCCGCCGCGGCAAGTGCGTACGGTGTGGGAAGCAGTGTGGCTGCAATGTAGATGAGTGAGTCGCCGAAATGGATATATCCGCCGTTTATGCCAGTTGGAATGTGGCAGATATAGGCAGTCATCAGTGCAATCATTGCTGCCATAAGCCCTGTGAGTGTCACATAGCGCATTTTGGCGGATTGTGATACTTTTGCCTTTGTGGTTGTGTTTGCTTTCATATTAATTCTCCTTTCTTGATATACCTGCGAATTTGGGCGTAAGCACAAATTTGCCCTGTGAAAAATTTATTTTTCACAGTAATCTCCTCTTTTTTGATTTTATTGTTCTATTTTTATCCTTGTCAGACTGCAATCAGCCGTCCAAGATATTTTTCAAAATCGACTCCGTGATTGCTCTCAATTTGTTCTGCCACGGCGTCTTCGATGGCGGGTTTTAAAAAGAAAGCCGCTTTTTTTGCTGCAGCTTCCACGCTCAGACCGTTTACCAAAGATGCACAGATTACCGCCGCAAAAAGGTCTCCCGTGCCCGAAAAACTTTGCGGGATATAGGGTGTCTCGTGATAGAAGCAGTTGTCCTGGGTTACTGCCATGTTTCCTATAAAAGAGCCGTCTTCCGTATGCCGGATAATGCCGGTGATGAGTGAACATGCGTTATTTGGCATTGCATTTAAAAGCTGTTTTGCAACGTCTAAGATGCGCGTGAGATAATCGTCTGTATCTGCAAATGCTGTAAGCTTTGCATAGTCTGTTCCCGTTAAAAGGCAAAGCTCCGTTAGATTAGGCGTCGTAATGGTTGCACGTGCGCAGAGCTGTTTCATTCCGTCCAAAAGCTCTTGGCTGAATGCCTTAATGTGCCTGCCGTCGTCGCCCATGACGGGGTCTGCGAGGTAAATTGAGGCGTTTGTCTGAAATGTATCTAAAAAGCGGAGCACCTTTTTTATTTGACTTGGACCTGCAAGGTAGCCGGAATGAATCCCGTCAAAGTCTGCACCCATTTTTTTCCATTCGTCCGTAAAGAAATCCATGCGGTCTGTGTAGTCGTCGCAGTAAAAGCTCGGAAAGCCCGTTTGTGCAGACAAAACAGCCGTAGGCAGCGGCACGGCATGAATTCCCATAACGGATACGACGGAAATTGCCGCGGTGAGCGAGCATTTTCCAAATCCGGACAAGTCGTTAATCAGTGCGATTTTTTTCATGTGTTCCCCCGTTTTTCATGTTCTTTTTGAATATTCTTTACATTTTATAACTATATAATATGAATGTCATTTAAAAAATACACAATTTTAAGTTTTTTTTAGGGGACAGTTTAAAAAAAGTTGAGAAATGTAAGAGTTCGTTTTATAATGAAAAGTAGTTTATTGACAGCAGGCATAGAAAGGAGCACGATTACGATGAGAATTGAAATTCACGTTGACAAACTTTACAGATATGAGCGTAAAGCGGAACCCTGTTTTATTGGCATTCCGATGAAAAAGGGCACACTTTATGATTTGGACAAGGTAGCGGTGCTGCAAAATAACAGTGTGCTGCCGATCCAAAAAAAAGTGACGTCGCGGCATGATGACGGAAGCGTAAAATTCATGTTTCTGCGGTTTCTTGCGGATTTGCCTGCTAACAAAGACACAGTTCTGATTTGTGACACAAACGTGCAGGAAGTGCAGGACGCAGACATGTTTGTCATAGAGACGGTACAGGGGGAAAATGGGATTTGCATTGATACGGGCGCTGTCGCTTTTGCTGTTGAAAACAATAGCGACAGCATTTTCCGCCATATTCGGACACAGGAGCGGCAGTATGATAAAGAGCAGTTCGCAGGTCCCGTGCTTTGCGGTGCGCAGGGAAGCCGGTATCATATGCGAATCGGCAAATGGAGCATTGTGGAAAGCGGTGCAGTATGTACAATTTTAAAGGCAAGGGGTACCAATATATCTATGGGAGATACCGCGGAGCATGTTGATTTTGAGGTAAAATTGACGGCATATGCGAAAAAGCCGTGGATAGAGGTTTCTTACCGGATTATCAATACGACTTCGTCGCAGCTTCCGATTACATCACTTGTGTTTGACGTAAAGCTTTCCAATAAAGACAGTGATACAGATAACGGCAAAAAAATGACACAAGTGTCAGAAATTAGGACTTGTGCGGCGTCCTCAAACTATAAGACGGACTTTGTAATCAGCCAAAACGGAGAAGCGCTTTCAGTGTGTGCCGATGCGAACAGTTTGGTATATGAGTCTAATGAGCATTTTGCGGAGGTCTTCTACGGAACGTTCTTTGCGGACAGTACAGATAAAGATGGCGGCGTGTGTGCGACAATTTTTCAGGCGCAGCAAAATTATCCTAAAGCGGTGCGCGCTGACAGCGAAGGCGTTTCGGTGATGCTTGTTCCTGAGGGCGTGGACAAGGTGGTTATGGAGCCGGGGATGTCGCGGGAGCAGAAGTTTTTGCTGCATTTCCATGACGCCAAGGAGACGCTTGAGGCGCTTGATAACCGTAGTCTGATTTATCAGATGCCGGACAGATCGTATGTGCTGCCCAAGGTGCACCAGGCATCAGGCTGTTATATTGATATTTTTACGGAGAAATTTCTTCCGGAAGCGGAGCAGATGTTGATTGCCAATGCGGACGGTCATGCACGGGCGTACGGAATGCTGAATTTCGGCGATTCTCCGGATATGAATTACACGACGCAGGGCAGGGGCGGCGGCGATTTGGTATGGAGTAATAACGAGTACGACTTTCCGCACGCCTGCGCTCTATTATATGTAAGGAACGGGACACGGCGTTTCCTTGATTACAATATCGCGGCAGTCAGCCACTGGATGGACGTGGACGTGTGTCATTTTAGTGAAAACCCGCTGTTTTTGGGTGGACAGTGGGAGCATACGAACGGGCATTGCCGCGGCAATGTCAGACGGCAGGAGGATTTGATGGTCTGCTCGCACCAGTGGGTGGAGGGGCTTTTGGACTATTATCATTTTACGGGTGACGAGCGGGGGCTGGAAACGGCGCTTGGCATCGGCGAGAATGTGATGCGGCTTTTGGATACGCCGATGTACGCAAAGGTCGGTGAGGTGAATGCACGGGAAACAGGCTGGGCGCTTCGTTCCCTGACGGCGCTCTATGTGGAAACGAACGACAGAAAGTGGCTTGCGAAGGCGGACAAAATCGTACAGGATTTCAGGGTATGGGGTGAACAGTACGGTGGATACTGGCTTGCGCCGTACACGGATAACACGGTGATTCGTGTTGGCTTTATGATCTCGGTGGCGGTAGGCAGTCTGATGCGCTATTACCGTGTATTTCCAAGTATGGAATTAAAGGAAATGATGGTCAATGCGGTGGACGATTTGATTGAAAACTTCTATATGGAGCGCACGGGACTGTTTTATTATAAGGAGCTGCCAAGTTTAAACAGACTTGGAACAAATACACTTTTGCTGGAGTCGCTTGTCATTGCCTATGAGCTGACAGGGGATGCAGGCTATTTGAAATACGGAGAACAGACGTTCAAAAAGGCGCTGCACGCACCGTCAGGCAGTTCGCTTGGGAAAAAGACCATATATGGAGATGCGGTTGTAGCGGGCACCGGCAGTCCGAAAAACTTTGGACAGTGCTTTATTCCTTTGGCGGCATATTATAAGGCGGTTATGGAAAGCGGATTATATCAGGGATAGTATGAATGGGGGACAAAATGAAAAAACGGATAAAACGATATATAGGATTTTTCACAGCGCTGCTGTTTGCCGTGCTTTTGGGCACTGCAGGACAGACGGTGCAGGCGGCGGAGATCGAGCCGATTTACATTGAAGCAAAGGTGCTTCCTTCGGATGATCCGACGTACGACGTACAGGTGACGGTTCGGAACTTGGGAACGGACTGGGAAGGAACTGTGCGTTTGAAAACGGAAACAGGACTTGGCTACGGAGGCGATACGGATTGTGCCTATGACACGGCGCTTTCGTTGCCGGAGGGGAGCACAAAGCAGTTTACGGTCAGGCTGCCGAAGAACAGCATTGACAGGACGGATGGGTATGTGCGCGTGACGCTGCTGGACAGGAAAATGAATTCCGTGACGGAGAAGATATTTCCAAAGCTGCTGCAGGATGACAAGGATGCGCTTTCTATGGGAATATTAAGTGATGCGTATGCGTCGCTTACATATTTGGATATGGGTGGAAACGAACTTTACTACGGGGAAAGAAGCCGCCCGATTAAGCTGGTGCAGCTGCAGCAGGGAAGTTTTGTGCCCTCGTTAAACGGATTGGCTTTTTTGGTGATTGACAGCTTTAATACACAGGCGCTTACGGATGAAGAGCGGACGGCGATTGAGTCATGGGTGGACAAAGGCGGCATGCTGATTGTCGGCACGGGAAGTCAGGCAAAGAAAACGCTGGACGGATTATCCTTTTTGGAGATTGAATATAGCGAGGCGGATGACACGCAGGTGAACGATTTTGGCTGGGATGATTTTGTGGATACGTCCAAGCTTACGATGGTAGAATTCTCAGATCCGAAGGATACCTTTGGAGGGTATTATCAGTATCTTCAGTGCGGTGCACCGTGGGGGGACGGATCGGTGAGTCTGCTGCCTTGTTCGCTGACGGACCTTGGTGCGCTTGGCGCGGACGCATATTTGAATGAAGGAACGCAGGAGTCTTTGGTAGAGCGGTTTTTAAACAACGCGGTTGATATGTCAAAGGCGCCTAACCAGTCAGGAACTGCACAATATGATACGGATTACAATTTGGAACGGATTTTTACGATTTTGGGGCGGGGCAGCAACCGTCTGCAGTTTGGCGGTCTGAAGCTGCTTGTGGTTGTGTATGTGATTTTTGTAGGACCGGTTTTGTACCTGATTTTACGCGCGTTAAAGAAAAGGGATTTTTATTGGATTGCGGTACCGATTGCGTCACTTGCTGGTATTTTTCTGATTTATTGGGCAGGAAGAGGATTTGAGGTTGCAAGTACAAGCGTATATTCGGTGAGTATGGAGGATCTTTCAGATAAGGAAAATGTAACAACGTATCTGCGGTGCTATGATGCGGGACATACGGAATGGAGCCTGTCTTTGGCGGACGGGTATACGTATGCAGGTCCGATGATGGGCAGCCGTTATTATTATAGCGATGAGCAGGAAGGGAGCTATTA
Source organism: uncultured Lachnospiraceae bacterium (assembly GCA_910586715.1). Lineage (GTDB taxonomy): Bacteria > Bacillota > Clostridia > Lachnospirales > Lachnospiraceae > COE1. The sequence continues at coordinate 65,499 of CAJUJG010000003.1, read as the reverse complement.
TCAGCGCATTCAGAAGGAGGGAGAACGGTTTGCAGTCGGTATTCGTCCAAAGAAGGGCTTTGAGGACGCTTATTTTACAGCGGGTAAGGCTGCTCAGCCGCATACGGGGACGCTTTCGTGGGACGGTGACAAGACGGTTACGAATGAAACGCAGTGGGATTTTCCGTATTTTGCGGTGATTACAGATGACAGTCTTTTGATTTACCGCAATCTTGCGGCGGGGGAGAGCTTTAGTTTGGCGGATAGTACATGTGAATATATGGAAACGGTGACAAGGCTGCGGACAAATTCCAACGGTTATTCCTACAACAGCAATTCTTATACGCCTGCGGAGGCTTATTATTACGGCTATCTGCGGGAGATGATGTGGGATGACGATAATAAGGAGGCGCGTAAGGACATCGATATAAAGGCGGCGCTTGGCATGGGCATTTCATATGCATGTGTGCGGGCGCAGTCCGACGATGTGATTATCGTGGGTGTGACGCCGGATTGGAACAAGGCGGCAGACGGCGACTGCAGCGAGGTTTCTTATGGATGTTTGTATGCGATAGTGGAGGAGTAATATGCTTTATATTAATAATCTGACGAAAAATTACGGTTCGTTCACGGCGGTCAATCATTTGACGCTGCATATTCCCGAGGGTGACTTGTTTGGCTTTGTAGGACCAAACGGCGCAGGAAAAACGACGACAATCCGCATTGTCTGCGGTCTTCTTCGGGCAAGCGGCGGTCTTGTAGTGATTGGTGATTCCGAGGCGCCGATTGGGAGCCGGGAAATGAAACGGATGATTGGTTATGTGCCTGATTTTTTCGGTGTATATGACAATCTGAAGGTGCGGGAATATATGGATATGTACGGTTCGATGTACGGAATGTACTCGCGGGATATTGCGAAGATTTCGGACGATTTGCTGGAGCTTGTCAATCTTTCGGACAAAAAGGAAGTCTATGTAGACACGCTTTCGCGCGGCATGAAGCAGCGTCTCTGCGTGGCGAGGGCATTGCTTCACAATCCGAAGCTTTTGATTTTGGATGAGCCAAGCTCGGGGCTTGATCCGCGGGCACGGGTGGAAATGAAGGAATTGTTAAAAAATTTACATTCTATGGGAAAGACGATTGTGATTAGCTCGCATATTCTTTCGGAGCTTTCCGAGATGTGTACGAGCATCGGGATTATGAACCGCGGGCAGTTGATAACCGCAGGACGCATTGAGGATATTATGCAGCAGCTTTCGGGTGGGAAACGCATTCATGTACAGGTGATTTCCGATATGGAGACGGCGGTGCGGTTTTTGAAGGAGCAGGCGAATGTGCGCGTGGAATCGGTGCGGGAAAATGAAATCATTATTTCGGGCGGCGGCACGGACGAGGAGGTCAGCGCGCTGATTGGCAGGCTGATACAAAACGAGGTGGTGCTGACAGGATTTTACAGGGAAGAGGGCAGTTTGGAATCGCTGTTTATGCAGCTTACGGAAATGTGAAAAATCTTAGATTTTTCACATGGCAAATTTGTGCAGAGGCACAAATTCGCAGGTACATTAAGAATGGAGGAATACAGTGAGAGTTCATATCAATCCGATTGTGAAGAAAGATTTACAGGTGACGGCGCGCAGTATGCGTTTTGGCTGGGGCGTGTTTGCTTATGAAATGGTGCTTGTTTTAGCGTTTTTGCTCGCGATGGCATTTATTCAGTCGCAGAGTAACAGCATCTACAGCGATAACAATATTTACAGTTATTTCATTGTGCTGTTTCCCGTGCTTGCGATTGCGCAGGTGTGTATTGTGGCGCTGACTGTTCCGATAATCACGGCATCGTCGATTTCAGGAGAGCGGGAGCGCCAGACATTTGACATTATGCTCACGACGTGTATGTCGCCGTTTTCGATTGTGGTCGGGAAGGTGATTTCGGCGGTTATCCGTATTTTGTTTTTTGTGGTGGCGGGAATGCCGATTATGGCGCTTTCCTTTATCGCGGGCGGTCTTGGATGGAGCAATCTGTTTTATTTTGTGCTTACGATTGTTCTGCTGTCGGTTTTGTCGGGGAGCATTGGGATTTTGTGTTCCGCACTTTGCCGTAAGTCCATAACGGCGGTGATCTTGTCGTTTGCGTTTTATTTTGTGATTTATTTTATCACGTTTGTGCCGATGATTTTGAAGTTTGTGTGGACCAAGGGGAAGAGTGCGGGCGAGTCCATGCTGTTTTTGCTCGCAAATCCGTTTGTGTTTTTTGAGGAGTTTTTTATGCAGATTATGAGAGGAGAATCGCTGTTTGGGACGGCAGGCTCAAATTTTTCCAGGCAGGAGGTCGGTTTTCTGACATATCATTTGTCGCAGGGGAAAACGTGGCTGTTTTTGTCGGCGGCGTGTCTGTTTGTATTGTCGCTGGTCTTTATGATTGCTGCGGCATGGAAGATTAATCCGATGCATGGGGCAGTTGGGAAGAAAGTAAGGAAGTAAGGTTACTGTTCATACAGGACTTAGCATTTACTGCTAAGTCCGTACGGAAACGTACATGCAGCAAGTAAAAATCCATTTACGCAACGAACTTGTTCGTTTTGCAAATTTTGCATGAATTTATACCCGTTACTGGAACGGAGTGAACAATAACAGCGGTTTTTGTGTAAAGCGAAGAAGTCATTGAAAAGTGGGAAGACTTACAGTAGATTAAAGTACAGGAGTTTGTTATGGAGCAAAGATTTTGGGGCTGTAAATATGCGGTTATAACAATTTAGACATGTGTAGAAAGAGAAAACGGAATGGAACAAAACGAATTTTTAAAAATTATTAAAACATACCGCCGCAGGCTGAATATAGCAGGCTTTCTCAAAATTCTGCTGTTCGCGCTGTGCGTCGGTGCTGGCGCGGGGATTTTTCTGCAGGCAGCGGCATTTATCATACCGATGTATTATGTAAATCTATATGTCGTTGGGGCATTGCTTCTTGCGGTATTGGCAGCGGTTGCAGGCGCATTTGTGAAACGGGTCAATATGGAGCAGGCGGCGCTTGCGATGGACCGTTTTGGCTTTGCGGAGCGGATTGTGACCGCTTATGAGAATTTGGCGCAGGAGGGCGATTTGATTGTATTGCAGCGGGAGGACGCGATAGAAAAGCTGCGTGCGCATCAGGACAGGATACGCATTCCGCTGATGCCGCCTTTTCGGAAAATCTTTTTGCTTTTGGGAATGCTGGCGCTTGTAGCGGGGCTTGCGTTTGTGCCTTCTGTGACGAAGGAGCGCGCCTCGGAACAGCAGAGTGTGAAAAAGGAGGCAAAGGAGAAGAAGCAGGAGCTGGAGGAGCTTGTGGAAACCTTGGAGGAGCTTGCGCAGGAGGAGGCGCTGACGCCGGAGCAGCAGGCGCAATTACAGGAAATGATTGAGAGCCTTGAGTCGTCGCTATCCGAGTATCAGCAGGCGGTTTCGTCGCAGATGCTTGCGGCGGCGTCACAAAAGCTGGATTATAAGTATCAGAATATGGCGGATCAAATGTCCTCCCTTGCCCAGAGCTTGCAGAACGGCGCGTCGGTATCGGTAGCGTCCCTGGAGGCAATGCAGGAGATGGCGCAGCAGCTGCAGAAAATGAGCGGTCAGCAGCTTGCGCAGGGGAATAATGGACAGGGAAACGGTCAGAACGGTCAAGGCGAAAACGGTCAGAATGGGCAGAACGGACAAAACGGAAACGGGAATAATGGACAGAACGGACAGAACGGAAACGGTCAGGGCGGACAGGGACAGAATGGTCAAAACGGTCAGGGGAACGGTCAGAACGGCGATGGTCAGGGCGGTCAAGGAAACGGCAACGGTGACGGAAACGGGGGGAACGGCAGAGGCACGGGCAGTAGCGACAATGCGCATGATTATGTCAGTGTTCCGAATGTGATTGCGGACAGTGAAAATCTGACGGGAAACGCCGGAAATCATGATGATTCCGACTTTTTCCGCGCGCAGAACGGATTGAGCTGGGAAGGTGAGCATATTTCCCACGAGGCGGTTATCGGCAGTTATGAACAGAACGCTTATGAGGGTATTTCGGCGGGGAAATATCCGAGCGGTATGGAGGAGATTATTAAGGAGTATTTTGCAAGCTTTAACACGCCATAATAGAAGAATGTGCGTTCGGATTGTGCTGCGAAAGTATTTTGGATACGAAAGACAGCGTATGGGAACGGTTTTGGGAACCATGGAACAGGAAAGGAACGGTAAATGACATATACAGTAATTTACAGGATTTTGCCTATTGCGGAGGCGTCAGTCAGGGCGTATTGTTTTTACCGTTTGGTAAAGCCGTTTCTGTGTTCTCCCGGGATGCTGCAAAAGCGGGGGCGTGTGCGCCTGGTTGGTGTGGCATACGCTTTAATTATGATATTGCTTCCTATCATGCCGTTTGTCGGGGACGCTTATACGGCGTATGGTTTGGGAAGTCTGATGATATTTTTGGTTCTTTGTTTGACAGATAAAAGAAACTATAAACAGAAAGCGTCTCTTGTCATGGTCTTTTTTTCCTTGAACTGGCTTTCTTCGGCAATGGCGGAAATCATTTACGATAACCTGTATGCATTTGCCGAGCGCACTGATTACATGAGAAGCCATTTGGATATGTGGGTTGCGCTTTATATCGGGGTAAGTGCGGTTTATCTTTTGCTGGAGTTTTTGTTTACGGCGGTTGCGATTTGGCAGGTGCTAAGGGCGTACAAAAACAAGCGGACGGACATGCGGGGCAGGGAGCTGATTATGCTGTCGCTCCCTTCGCTTATGGGCGTGATGGCGTATCAGATTATACAGCATCACCGCATGTTTTATATTGTGGAGGGCGGCGAAAATAAGGTCGGTTATGATTTTCTGATGGTGCTGTTTTACGCGGCGAGCGTGATTGCGATTGTCGTGGTCATTGTGCTGTATCAGGATATTCGGGCAAAGGAGGAGGAAAACCGGCAGACGGAGTTTCTTGCCATGCAGATGGACAGTATCCGTCGGCATATTGAGCAGGTGGAGAGTCTTTATCAGAATATCCGCAGCGCGAGGCATGATATGACGAACCATATTGTAACCCTGGAACGGCTTTATGAGGAAAATAAGACGAAGGAGGCAGTCGCGTACGGAACCGACTTAAAGGCTGCGCTTTTGGAAGTTACGGGAGAGATCCAAAGCGGCAATCCTGTGACGGACGTTATTTTACAGGAGCGGAAAAAAGAGGCGGAACAAAAGAACTTACGTTTTGAAACTGCGTTTTATTATCCGAACGGGGCGGCTATCAATGCGTTTGATGTGAGTGTGATTTTGCACAATGCGCTGCAAAATGCGATAGAATATGCGGCGGAGTGTGAGGCGCCGTTTATTTCCATTCGGTCTTATCACAGGAAGAATGCGTATATGATAGAGGTCTGCAACAGCTTTTGCGGGACTTTGGAATGGGACGCGCAGAGCGGGCTGCCGATTACGTCAAAGCCGGGGGACGGTCATGGGTATGGATTGTCCAATATCCGCAGGGTGGCGCGCAAGTATAATGGAGAGCTTGCGATTGACGTGAAGGACGGGGTGTTTTGCTTGAGTGTGATGTTGATGATGGCGGCAGTTTCCGAGGAAGATATTGAGTAGAAATTCATATGAGGAAAAAGAAGCGCAGGGCTCCGATTCAGATTGGCTTGATCATTGCATTTGTCTTATTGTCAGGCTGTCGAAACCTTGTCTTATTGGCGGGAAAACAGCCATTATGGGAGTGAGAAGTCCTTTTTCCCGCCGAAGATGTCGGAAGCGGAATCGGATTCGCAATTTGGCATCGTACGCTTTTTCTTGGAGAGCGGTAGGTCAGAACTTTTGCGCAGTGAGGAGCAGCTGTGCATTGGGGAAAAGGAACATATTGTTTGGAACCAAACATTTCCGTATGGCGACGGAAATCAAATGTGCATTTGTTATAAGGGGCAGGAAACGTGTTATCACATGAAAACGCGGGAAAGGAAGGAACTGTTCAAGGGTATCAGACAGTGCAGCATTTCGGATAATGGCAGAAAAGCCGTTTCTTTTCAGGACGGTGCAAAGGCAAAACGGATTTATTTATATGACACTGCGCGCAAAACGCAGCAATGCATTTTGTGAAATTATTTAACAGCAGTGATATCCGCATCAAAATTTGTAATTTACGGACGGGAAAAAGTATCTGTATTTATTTGCACCAAAATGCGCCCGCGTCTACGGAATATGAATTTATTAGAAATGCAGATGAAAATGGCGGAATGTAGGTTAGATTTGGAGGGAAAAATGAGCGGGAAGCGTTATCAGATAACATATCCTTTTGCAAAGTCGGTTTTTGCCGCGAAGATGATAGAGCGGACGGTTCCGGTTGATGTTCGGGAGCGGATGAAACGTCCGTTGGGCAGGAAATTGGAGGGCAGGGTGTTTTTGAGCGAGGTCGGGGCGGACCATTTTCGGGTTGTGACGTATCCTGACCAGTGGGAACCTTTCAAACGTCTGTTTGGCATCATAAGGGAAGTACCTGTTTGGATAAATCCTTCCTGTGTTTACGGGATATTTCATGAGTGCGACGGTCATACGGTTGTTGACTGTACAATTGATATTTATATTGGCTCAAAAATGATGTCCGTTTTTGGGACTGGCTGCGCTTGCGATGGTTTTTTGGATTGACCGAAATTGGTTTAGGCGGTATATGAAGGAAGTAAACGGCAGGGTGCAGTTGGCAAAAATCAAGCGGTGGGAAGCGATTTACCTGCAGCGTCCTACGGTTTATGAGTTGTGGACTGAACTTGAGGAAAACGGGGAGCAAAAGGAGCGGCTGATACGGTCAAGCGGCTCATTTCTCAAACGGTATCAGCGGAAAAATCCATACGGGTTGTTACCGTGCCGGGAACGAATTTGGTGTTTGCCGAGGAAGAAAACTGGCAGGAGCAGAATGCGTCGGCGGGGATTATGATAGCGGTTGCTTTTGTTTTGGAACTGCTGGTGATTGCAATGGCGGAGGCGGTTCTTGCCTGGGTGTTGATGCTTTTTGCGGGATTAAATTTGATATCCGTAAAATAATTGTAGTTTGTAATTGCATGGATTTGCGCTTTGGTGAGTGATTGTTTTACGGCGGCGATATAGATGTAATTTAACTTGTGCAATTTCTGTATCATCCGAACGATGCTTCAGGGTTCTAATTCGGAGATGATATCTTGAATTTCAAGCGCGGCGTCCTCTACGCGAAGTGCGGCTTCTTCACTCAAAAATCTGTTTCCGCCCGCCAGTTCGTCAATCAGGTTAAAAATGGATACCGCGTCGGCGACAGGGATGGAGCCGTTTGCTTTCCATTCGGATAAGTGTTCGTTTAGGTAGTCTGTAATGTCTGCAAAGATTTGCTCATTGAACGTGTTGTTGCAGCGCAATTCTATCAATAAACCGTTTTCTCCTTGGATCATATCAGGGAACTTCATTTTGTTACCTCCGTTTGTGTGGTTTGATTTTTTGTTTTATTATAGGATAGTTGGGTGGGATTTGCAATAGGGAGTTGGGTGGGTTCGTTTTTCTTCTAAATTTAACTGGTTTTAGGTGCAGAGTCTACAAATCTTGCGGTTGCCTAATAGGTAAAATGTGATATACTGTTATTAGAAATGGTTTGCGCTGATTATAATGAGAGGATTTTATATGAGCAACAAGGTGAAAATACGGGAAGAGGCAAAAAAACTAAATCCGATTGATGATTTGATGTTCCGTAAGATGGCAGAGGATAAAGATTTTTGTCAGGAAATACTTCGAGTGATACTTGAAGATGATAAGTTGATTGTTCTTGAATCGATTCCGCAATGGATGGGCGCGAATTTACAGGGGCGTTCTGTGATTCTTGATGCAAAATGTGTCAAGGGCGATGGCACCCAAATAGATATTGAAGTGCAGAAGGCAGATGATGATGACCATCAGCGCAGGGTTCGCTATAATGGTGCTGTTCTTACAACGAATATTGCTAATCCGGGTATTCGCTTTAAAAACGTTCCTAATGTTTGTATGGTTTTTATTTCAAGATTTGATATATTTCGGGGAAATTTTCCGCTTTATCATGTTGACCGCAGGGTAAGGGAAACAGGAACGGTTGTTAATAATGGTTTTGAGGAAGTTTACGTGAATACTGAAATTAAGAATAATTCAGACGTTTCTGAACTTATGGAAGTATTTGTAAAAGATGATATTTATAATAGCAAATTCCCAAAAACTTCCGATGGCAAACGCAGGTATAAAGAAACAGAAGGAGGATTGAATGCTATGTGTGAGATTATGGAACGGCTTACCGCAGATGAAAGAAACAAAATTAATCGTTTAACGATCCTTTTATTGAAAGACAAGCGATATGATGATTTGGAGCGTGCCGCACAAGACGAAGAATTTCAGAAAAAACTTATGGATGAATTACTTTCCAAAGAAATAGATAACTGATTGATATTAAGATAACAGTAAACGCAAATATAATTTACGCATACTGTTACAGTTAGAAACTCCATTGTTAAGAGGGCATTGCCGCTGCAATGGAGTTTCTTTAGCAATAAGGTAGAGTTTTTCAAATTACTGAGGAGGACATAAGAGTGGCAGTAAAAATAAAGACAAAAGAGGTTTCGATGGAAGAGGCTTTGTGGAAGTCTGCGGATAAGCTGAGAGGATCGGTTGAACCGTCTGAGTATAAGCATGTGGTATTAAGTTTGTTTTTCCTAAAATTTGCCAGTGATAAATTCGAAGCGCAGAGGGCGAAAATCATTGCTGACAGTATGGAGAAATTTGTGGATAATGTTGCTTTTTATACAAAAGACAATGTGTTTTATCTGCCGCCCGAAAGCAGATGGACTTATATTATGGAAAATGCCAAGCAGGACGATATTGCGTTAAAGATAGATACGGCGCTTTTTACGATTGAAAAAACAAATCCGATTTTAAAAGGTGCATTACCAGATAATTATTATTCCCGGTTACAAATTGACACAGTTAAACTGGCATCTTTGTTGGACGAAATTAATAAGATTGACACTACAAAGGATAAAGAAAATGACATTATTGGTCGTATGTATGAATATTTCCTTAGTAAATTTGCGATTGCTGAGGGAAAAGGGAAGGGAGAATTTTATACGCCCAAAACGATTGTAAATTTAATAGCAGAACTCATAGAACCTTATGACGGAACGTTATATGATCCATGCTGCGGTTCGGGTGGCATGTTTGTACAGTCCATAAAGTTTATTGAGGCGCATCATGGGAATAAAAAGAAGGTTTCCATTTATGGACAGGAGTATACGAATACCACCTATAAGCTTGCGAAGATGAATTTGGCAATTCGGGGAATATCGGCGAATCTTGGAGAAATGGCAGCGAATACGTTTACAAATGACCAGCATAAAGATTTGAAAGCGGACTATATTATGGCGAATCCGCCGTTTAATCAAAAAGAATGGCGTGCTGCTGATGAACTGACAGATGATGCAAGGTGGAATGGATATGAGATACCACCAAAAAGCAATGCAAATTATGGGTGGATATTAAATATTGTGTCAAAAATGTCACAAAACGGAGTGGCGGGATTTTTGCTTGCTAATGGTGCATTGTCTGATGATGGAACGGAATTAAAGATCAGACAGAGATTGATTGAAAATAATTTGGTGGAAGCAATTTTGATTTTGCCCCGCAATCTTTTTTATACAACGGATATTAGTGTGACGCTTTGGATTTTGAATAAGAATAAAAAAGAGCGTACAGTGGATATGAATGGGGTGGAGAAGCATTATCGCAATCGGGAAAAGGAAATACTCTTTATGGATTTGCGGCAGATAGGAAGTCCATATGAAAAGAAATACATAGAGTTGACAGAGGCGGATCGGGCAAAGGTGGTTGAAACTTACCATAATTGGCAGCAGGCAGGGTATGAAAATGCTTATGAGAATATACCGGAGTTTTGTTATTCTGCCGGTTTTAATGAAGTGGCAGAAAAAGGCTTTACCCTTGTACCAAGCAGATATATTGAGTTTGTGAATCGGGATGAAAATATTGATTTTGATACGAAGATGAAAACGCTGCAAGCGGAATTGAAGGAGTTGCTTACTGAGGAGGAAAAATCGAAAGCGGATTTGTTAGAGGTGTTTAAGGAGTTGGGGTATGAAATCGAATTATAAGACACTGGAAGAACTTGTTATTAGGATTGATGAAAGAAATTCTAATAATAAAACTGATGTTCTTTTAGGATTAAGCATTGATAAATGTTTCATTCCTTCCGTTGCAAATACAATAGGAACAGACTTAAAAAATTATAAATTAATAAGAAAAAATGATTTTGCGGTTAGTTTAATGCAGGTTAGCAGAGACTCCCGAATTCCGATAGCAAGGCAGACAGAATATGAGATTGCAATTATGTCGCCTGTATATCCGATCTTTAGAGTAAGAAATTCTGATGAAATTTTACCAGAATATTTGGAATTGTGGTTTAAAAGAAACGAATTTGATAGAGAAGCTGCATTTATTGCGGTCGGTGGTGTCAGAGGTAGTATGCCATGGAATGAATTTGCACAGATGAAAGTATATGTTCCTAAGATTGAACAACAAAGAAAAATTGTTGAAGCGTATAAGATTGTGGAGGAGAGAATTAAACTTAAACGGAAGATAAATGATAATTTATCAAATATCGAACAAGCAATTTTAGTTGAAGCAATCAACAGTAACTCAACCACACAAATAGCTCTTGAAAATCTCGTAGAGTTTATTGATGGTGATAGAGGAAAGAACTATCCAACTTTTGACGAGTTTATTGCTACGGGTTACTGTTTGTTCTTAAATGCTTCCAATGTTACTCCGAAAGGCTTTAATTTTGGTACTTGTTTGTTTGTAACTGAGGAAAAGGACAAAGCGATGAACAAAGGACATCTTTCACTCTACGATATAGTTCTCACTTCTCGTGGAACACTTGGTAATGTAGCTTTGTATGATAAGCATATTAAATATGAAAATGTTCGTATTAATTCAGGTATGCTCATCATTCGCCCAAAAACTCAACTGTTATCTCCATATTTCATATATGTTCTTTTGAGAAGTTCATATATGAAAGCCGCCGTTGAACAATTCAAATCGGGTTCTGCTCAACCACAATTACCGATAAAGGATTTACAGAGAATAACCTTTGAAATTCCTGAGTACGATGATGTTCTTTGTGTATTAGATCACCAATTTAAGTCTATTGAAGAGCAAATTTCAATCAATAAGCGGGAAGTGGACAGTTTAAATGATCTAAGTAGTATTTTGCTTGCTGAATTAAGTTGCTAAATTATCATTTATGTGTTGCCATAAGGAGGGATATGCAGAAAGTAAAAGAACATTATGTGCCACAATTTTATTTGAATAAATTTACTGATAAAGATGGTCTGTTGCATGTATATGATATGAAACAAAAAAAGTTTTATTCGCCCAAACCTAAAAATATATGTTTTAAGAAAAATCTATATGAAACAGAATGGCAGGATGCAAATCCAAAACTCGGTCAGTATGTGTTGGTTAATAATATTGAAGATGAATTTAGCAGATATGAAAACGAATTTGCGATATTGCTACAGAAAATTATTGATATATGTACACCTGAACAAAATCCCAATGCTCTGATATTGCAAGGTAAAGAACGTGAGATATTTTTTCGGTTTGTGGTTAATCTTATGGTTCGTAATCCGATAAACATGACCTCATTTGCATTATCGAAATTACCTAAGGAAATAGAGCACTCAGATGAAATGTTGATTTTTAGGGATGTAATGAATAAAATGGGGTTAGGCGGCGCTGATTCAGTTTATCTTGCTGCGCAAAAAAGCGCAATGCTTACTGAGAAAATAGAAGGTAGTTTTCCACAAGTATATACCCAATATTTAAACTCCCTTTTCGGAATTGTGTACCCGTTAAAAATAGGCTTTTCAAAATTTTAGGAAGGTGCAGATTATGAAAAAATTAGCAGTATTAGTTCTGACATTAATATGTGTATTGGGTTTGGTTGGTTGCGGGTCAACTCTAAAAAGTAAGAATGAAGCGGATACTGGCGCTTTGCCACCGATGCTTATTATGGGAAAACAACACTTTTTTGCAGATGATATGCCGATATCCGAACTTCCGGATAATTTTGAGTGCATGGGAGAAATAACAGAGGAACAAGCAAACAACACAGATTTACAAGGATGTAAGTATTATGCCAATAAGTACATAAGTTCTTTTGATGAGTTTTATGTATATCAAGAGTGCGGAACACCTGTTGATGAAAACATAGTTGATACTACAAAACGTCAGTGGGCTTATGTAAAATGGGTTCGTGAAGGGTTTGAAAGAGAGTGAAATGCAAAATTTCAATTTACTCCAATTGCCTGAACAATATGAAAATGTATGAATATTCAGGTTAGTTCGGGCTAATAGACACTGGGAACACTTTTCCGAAAAGGGAGTATTTAAAAAAGATATGTTTTACATTTTCTTATGCTTTGGATAGTTAGTTTATTAAGAGTGATGTACCCGTATGTTTAGGGGGTAATCGCACAATATCCGATGAAGACAAAACTTGTTTATATCTTGTATTAAGTCCTAAAATTGCAGTACTATTTGGTAATTATAGTAAGTTCAAAATACATAAAAACAGAATGATAAAAGTAGAAAGTGAAATTGTTGATTTGTTTAATATTCAGACTATAACTCATCATAGTTGCATGAATATGTTAATTGGGAGTTCACAAGAACTAATTGAAAGGTATTTATAGAAGATGAAAGATATGTCATTCAACGAACACGCATTAGAACTATCTATCATAGAACTTTTACAAAACAAAGGCTATATCCATCAGACGGGCTGTGAGTTGCTTCGTGAAAAATCGGAAGTTCTGATAGTTGACGATTTAAAAGAATATTTACATACCCGATATGCTTCGGCTGAACTGACAGAAAGCGAAATCGACAGCATTATTCTCTCTTTGCGTTCTGTAGGCGGAACATTGTATGAAGCAAATAAAACGGTAATGTGCAGGATAATAGACGGATTTGTGTTTAACCGTGAGGATAGGGACAAGAAAGATTTATTTATCGAATTGATAAACTACAATGAACCGAAAAAGAATATTTTCAAGATTGTAAACCAGTTAGAAGTAGAAGGATATAATTATCAGATTCGTATACCTGATGGCATTATTTATGTAAATGGACTGCCGCTTGTAGTATTTGAATTTAAAACTGCGATACAGGAAAACACAACCATAATGGATGCATACACGCAATTGACAGTCAGGTATCAAAGAGACATTCCGGAAATTTTCAAATACAATGCATTTGTGGTTATCAGTGACGGGGCGAACAGTAAGTACGGCTCCTTATTTACACCATATGAATTTTTTTATGCATGGAGAAAGGTCAATGATGATGACAAAGAAACAGATGGTATCAATTCCTTATTTACAATGATAGATGGTCTGTTTGCGCAGGACAGGCTTCTTGCAGTAGTAAAGAATTTTATCTATTTTCCTGATTCTACGGACAGTAACACGAAGGTAGTCTGCCGCTATCCACAGTTTTTTGCAGCCAATAATCTGTATGAAAATGTGAAAGCACATATGAAGCCGAACGGAGACGGTAAAGGCGGTACCTATTTTGGGACAACCGGATGCGGAAAAAGTTACACAATGCTTTTCCTTACCCGCATGATTATGAAAAGCAGTTATTTCAAAAGCCCTACCATTTTAATTATTACCGATAGAACCGATTTGGACGATCAGCTTTCCAAACAGTTTGTTGCGTCCAAACAGTTTATTGGGGACAACAATGTAATAAGCATAGAGTCAAAGGATAAGATGCGCGAAGAATTACAGGGTAAGCCAAGCGGCGGGGTATATTTGACGACAATACAAAAATTTACGGAAGACATACAGCTTTTAACAGACAGATGCAATGTAATCTGTATTTCAGATGAGGCACACCGTTCACAGATTAATCTTGATATGAAAGTAAAAGTTACGGAAAAAGGCGTAAATAAAACGTTTGGTTTTGCCAAGTATCTGCATGATTCCTTACCAAATGCAACTTATATTGGTTTTACAGGGACGCCGATTGATGCTACAGTTGAAGTATTTGGAGATATTGTCGGGCATCCATATACCATGACAGAGGCAGTGAAAGATGAAATAACGGTAAATCTTGTTTATGACGGGCGGGCGGCAAAGGTAACATTGCGTGAGGACAAACTGCGCGAGATTGAAGAATATTATGATAAATGTGCCAGTCTTGGAACATCTGAAGAACAGATTGAGGAAAGCCAAAAAGCGGTAGCGCACCTGGATGCGATTATTGGCGATCCTGACAGGCTCAAAGCAGTAGCAAAAGACTTTGTATCACATTATGAGAAAAGGGTAGAAGAAGATTCGACAGTAGCGGGCAAGGCAATGTTTGTATGTGCAAACAGACTGATAGCCTATGCGTTTTATCTGAATTTGATGGAGCTTCGTCCTGAATGGAAAGAAAAGAGGAAAGCGCCAGAGGGTGTGGAATTAACGGAGAAAGAGGAAAAGGAATTAAAATCGATAGAGAAAGTGCGCCTTGTCATGACAAGAAATAAAGATGATGAAAAAGAACTTTATGAGATGCTGGGTACAAAAGAGGACAGGAAGGAACTGGACAGGCAGTTTAAGAATGTAAAATCCAATTTTAAAATAGCGATTGTGGTTGATATGTGGCTGACGGGATTTGATGTGCCGTGTCTTGATACCATTTATATTGATAAGCCGATTCAGCAGCATACATTGATACAGACAATTTCCAGAGTGAACCGTGTCTATGAGGGCAAGGATAGAGGCTTGATTGTCGATTATATTGGTATCAAGAAAAATATGAATGCTGCGCTCCGTAAATATACAAATTTTGAAAAAGAGGAACTGGACGATGTTAGTCAGGCAGTGACAATTGTCTTGGATCAGCTTGAAGTGTTGGATCAGATGTTTCATAACTATAATGCAAAAGATTACTATGAAGGGATTCCGGTAGAGCAGTTGAAATGCCTGAACAGGGCGGTGGAGTATGTTCAGCTGACACAGGATTTGGAACTTCGGTTTATGGCAGCAGTAAGGAAAATGAAACAAGCATTTAACTTGTGCAGCTCCAGTGAGCAGTTTACCAATACTGATATTGAAAAAGTGCATTTTTATCAAGCGGTACGCTCAGTATTGTTTAAACTGACAAAAGGAGAGGCGCCGGATACGTCTCAAATGAATGCAAAAGTTCGTAAACTGCTGGACGAGGCAATACAGTCTGACGGCATTGAGGAACTGTTTGAGGCAGGAAAACATATAGATATTGATATTTTTAGTGATGAATATATGGCACGAATTGAAAAAATCCATATGCCCAATACAAAAATTAAAGCATTGCAAAGATTACTGTCCTATGCTATTGAAGAGTTTAAAAGAGTAAATAAAATCAAAAGCATTGAATTTGCCGAGAGAATGAAGGCGGTTGTTGAGACATATAATAACCGAAGAAAAGATGAAACCTTTGCGAACGAGGTTCTTGACGATGTGGCAAATAAGCTTGCGGATTTAATACACGAATTGAAAGCGGAAAGAGATTCGTTTCATAGTGTGGGTATTAATTATGAGGAAAAAGCGTTTTATGATATTTTGCTTGCAGTATCGAAAAAGCATGAATTTGAATACCCGAATGATAAAATGATTGCGTTGTCAAAAGAGATTCGGATTGTTGTGGACGATAAGGCAAAATATACGGATTGGTCTACCAGAGAAGATATTAAGGCGAATCTGCAGGTGGATTTGATTATTTTGCTTGATAAATATGGGTATCCACCGGTTACGATTGATGATGTTTATAAAGAAGTTTTAGAGCAGGCGGAGAATTTTAAGAAGTATGCGAAATGATTTATTTATGTGGGTAATTCGCCAAATGCCTGTGTCAGCATTTGGCGAATGTAGCATGGAATTTAACAGAAGTGTTGATTATTAAGGGCAAATGTGAGAGAAGTTTTGTTGTTTATTTTGGAAATATAAGCAGAGATACTGAAAGATAAATCAAGTAGTGTGATAGGGGAAAAGTAATAAATGTTTGATAACATACAAGTTGTGGAACAAGTCATAGAAGGTACATATAAAAAATTAAAGTCATATTATTATTATGATAAAACATTATTACACATAAAAAATAGAATAGTGAATTTTGAAACGGGAGATTCTTTTATGGATAGTATGAAAATACTATCTAAAAACCTGTACGAAGAGAATCAGGAATATTTTGAAGAACTAATTAAGAATATTGATATGGTTATTATGCCGAAATCTCTGAATAAAATGGATGCAGATACAAAGGTAATAAAGGGAAATTTAGAAAATAATAAAAAAATTACTAAAATAAACTTTTATATTGATGCTCCTGTTGAATTATTTATTTTAGATATGTTGTGGATGTTAATTGTCAAAAAATTATATTTACAAAAATATGGAGAGTTTGAACATTCGTATGCAGCTAAATTGAAAAAAGGTGTTATGAAAAATGATGTAGATATTGTAAATGGGATAGACTTTACATCTAATCGCTGCTTTGAACCATATTTTAAGTGCTACACAAAATGGAGAAATAAAGCTTTGGATGTTGCTAAGGAAAGCTGTAAAAGCGATAATATATTAATGATGAGTCTTGATTTGAAAAGTTTTTACTATAGTGTTAATTTTGACTTTAAGTCTTTAGATGAAATGTTTATAGAAGATGAACGATATAGTGCAATATCTTTTCTGACCAATTTTGTCCGTCTGATTTATGAAAAATATACTTCTTTGATTTCGAAATATAAATGTGGTATTAATAAATCCGCTGAAAAAAATATTTTACCTATTGGTTTATTTGAAAAAGAGAAATGTTATTCTAAAAAAATTGAAAAAATCATTGCTTTTAAAATTGGATATAGCAATATCTTTGGCAATTGGGTTGGATTTTGAACGCGGAAACTTAAAGCGGCATAAACCAATGGCACTTAAAATGAGAAGCGCTAATATGATTAATCATAATATGGTATCATTTCCATTGGTGAACTATGCTCATGATGAAAATATTGAAGATATTCCACTGATTAACATGGATTTGGAGAAAATATTATCTGATGTATCAATACGAAAAAGAATATTTCGTTTGGACGATAATAAAATAAAATGGTCGCCGAGGTTTATACATTTAAATGAACTGTATTTTTGCGTATTTTATTTTTTCATTGGAACAGAAAGGCAGATAATAAACAAAGATAACGAGGAAATTTTTAAAAGATATCTAAAGATGAACGGATTAAGTCAAAATATTCCTAATCCTATAATGAATGAGGAAGAAAAGGTATACAATGATTATAATATCATAAAAAAAGATGTATCAATAATGGAATTCCATAAGAATAATATGACAAAGATTGGATTAGTCAATGCAAATATAGATGAAAAAGAAGTAATTAATATATTGTTGCACCCAAACGGGGGGATGACAGTAGAAAGAAAGCAAAACTTATATAAGGTATTAAATGCTGCAAAAGAAGAAGGAGTAAATTACATCATTTTTCCGGAATTTTATATGCCGGCATTATGGTTAAATGATGTAGGAAAATTTATAAAACAATATGGAATTACGGTTATTACAGGTCTACAGTATATAGTATGTGGAAAAACGGCATATAACTTTGTATGTGTCCTTAAAAGTACATGTGGAAAAACCTTCTTTAAAAACATAATTCCCTTTTTTAGAGAAAAAAATTATTATGCGCCTGAAGAAAGGATGGAATTAGCGGCGTTAAAATATACTTGTAAAAATCCCGATAAGGCTGTATATTATCGGTTTGATAATGGATTTGAAAAGTTCGGTACAATATTGTGCTTTGAATTTACAGATATTGCGTCTAGGTGTATTATGAAAGGGGAATTGGACTTTTTGTGTGTTCCTCAATTAAACCGCGATACGAATTATTTCTCTAGTATTGTTGAGGCGACAGCAAGAGATCTTCATACCTTGGTGGTACAGGCTAATACTTCAAAATATGGAGATTCAAGAATTACCGGACCGTATAAAACAGATTTTAAGGATATTTTGAAAATAAAGGGAGGAGAAAATGAAATTTTAATAGTAGGGAAATTAGAATTGAAAAAGTTGCAGGACTTTAGAGCGAATTATTATAGTAGATTTGAAAAGCAAGTTGACAGGTGTCTGACATGCAAAAAGGTTCATTCGTTGGAACAACTATTAGTTAAATGCCCAAAGTGTAAAGGTAAAAAAGAGAATATTAAGGGATTACCACCCAATTGGAAGTAAAAGATGATATTTGACTATGATGTGGTCGGTTATGATAAAAGCGATGGAAGTTTATTATCGTAAAAAATATCTTGTTCATCATCCTGTTCAAAATGAACATGTTCACTATGAACAAGATATTTTCACACAAACGTACAGAAAAGAAAAAATTGTGAAATAAATAACAAACAAAAGGAGAACAACAATGACTGAAGAAGAGAAAAAAGAGGTTTTAATAAAACTAGGACTAACCGAGGAACAGGCAGAGTGGTATCTGCAATACGATAACGACATTTGGGCGGTGGTTCCGACGTTTCGCTTATTAAAACCCTTGAACGACAGTTTGACATTTTACGAAGGTGGGTATCGAAAATGGTTAGAAAAGCAGCACGCGGAGGGTATGCTTGAAAAGCGGGATCCGGAGGCGGCTCAAATGCTTGAGGCGGGCGTTCCTGCAGAGGTTATTGAGCGGTATGCATATAATCTAGTGTTGGAGTGCTATGAGTCGCTGCTGTATCAGTTGGACGACAATAGCGGCGCGGAGGTTGATGATGTCTTTTCGGACGAGATTTTTGAAAAGTGCACATACGGTCAGCTTTGCGAGATGGGTACGGACGGTGAGCCGACAGGGCGATACCTGTTTGAAGTGCATGGCAAGATACCGTTTTCCAATTTGTGATAACGGGAAGAGAATTTTGAAAGCGGGGGTTTAAAAATGAGCGAATTAGACAAAAACAGACTGCAGGACGCGGCATATATGGCACAGCGGATTGCGGCGTGTGAAGCGGAAATACAAAAAGGCATTATCGGACAGCATGAGGTCATCCGTCAGGTCATGCTTGCAATGCTGACGGGCGGTAACGTGCTGTTGGAGGGGATGCCGGGACTTGGAAAGACAAGACTGGTCAGCACCATCGGCAAGGTGTTCGACCTGCCGTTTAAGCGCATTCAGTTTACACCCGATTTGATGCCGAGCGACGTTACGGGTACAAACATTATTATGAAGGGCGAACAGGGCAGCAGCTTTTCATTTGTGCGCGGACCGATTTTTGCCAATTTAATCTTAGCGGACGAAATCAACCGTGCCACGCCGAAAACGCAGTCGGCGCTGCTTGAGGCAATGCAGGAGCACACGGTTACGGTGGGCAGCGAAAGCCATGCGCTTGACGCGCCGTTTTTTGTGCTTGCGACGCAGAACCCGATTGAAAACGAGGGCACATATCCCCTGCCGGAGGCGCAGCTTGACCGTTTTATGTTCAAGATTTTGGTTCGTTTTCCGTCAAAAGAGGAACTAAAAGGCATTGTCGGACTGACGGAAGGAGCGCAGCCGCCTGCGATTGAAAAGCAGATAGACGGTGAGGGACTGCTTGCGGCGCAGGCGTTGGTGAGCCAAATTCCGATTGCGGACGCGGTAATGGATTATCTGTTGGAGATTGTCATGGCGACGCATACAGAGAACCCGTATATCCGCGAGGGCGCAAGCCCGAGAGCGGCGCAGGCGTTAATCCGCGCGGCGCGGGCGAAGGCATTTTTGGAGGGACGGTTTAACGTTTCGTTTCAGGATGTGCAGGAGGCGGCGTATCCTGTGCTGCGCCACCGTATTATCCCGAGCTTCGACGCAGTGAGTGCGGGGGTGTCGGAAGACGATATTATTCAGCAGATTTTAGATACAAACAAGAATACTTAAACGGAGGCTAGTGTTATATGAAACTCGACACCGCATTTTTCGACAAGCTGTCCCGCCTGCGCTTATCAATGGGGCAAAGAACCTCCATGAACCTGACGGGAAACCGCAAATCCATGCAGAAAGGCACCTCAATGGAATTTTCGGATTTCAGGGAATACATGACAGGCGACGACATCCGGCGCATTGACTGGAATGCTTACGGGCGGCTGGACAGGCTCTATGTGAAAGAATATATGGAAGAGAAAGAGGCGGTTATCTCGATTTTGCTTGACACAAGCGCTTCGATGGATTACGGTGCGAAGAAAAAGGGAGAGCTTGCCTGCGTGCTTGCGGCGGCGCTTGCGTATTTGGGGCTGAACAACATGGACCGCGTGATGCTTTATGACATGAAGAACATGCAGCAGCCCTTTATGGCGGGCGGCGGGAAAAAAGCGCTGCCGCGTCTTGTGGAGTGGCTGGAGCGGCGTTCGTTTGACGGGACGGCGGACATTGGTGAGGCGGTCAGACAGCTCTCCGCAAAGGGCACGGGCGTGACCGTGATACTCAGTGATTTTTTGCAGGAAAGCTTTTTGCAGGACGATGATGAAGCGGTGGTAAAGCTGCTGCGGTTTTTGGCATTCAGGCGGCAGAAAAGCGTGCTGCTGCATGTGCTTGCGGGGGAGGAGCTTTCGGTGGACTTGACGGGCACGAAAAACCTGATTGACATGGAGGAGGAAAGCACGCTGCGCCTGACGATTGACGCCGCGAGCATTCGGGTGTACGAGAAGGCGCTTGGGCAGTTTTTGCTGCAGCTTGAGCGTGCATGTGCCAAAAACGGGGCGTTTTACGCGCTGTGCAGTACGCAGAAGGACATTTATCAACTGATTTTTCAGGATTTAAGGATATTATATGATGCTTGAGAAAATTGTTCAGACAGGTATTTGCACGTTGCTGCAAATACCGTGCGAAAGTGTAGTGGCTTTCGGCAAAAATCCATCGCCGAAGGCGATTATGAATGGATTTTTGCCCGCAACAGGAAGTGTATCCGGACTGTTGCAATTTGAAACTTTTATACCGCTCCTGTTTCTCGCGGCGGTTCCAATCATAATTTTACTATATTTATTAAAGCCAAAGGGTGAGGACTATCGGATTTCTTCGAATTTACTTTGGAAAAAGCTGCTCAAAAACGAGCAGTCGCGGACGTTTTTCGAGAAATTTATCCACAACATTTTAATGTACTTGCAGATTTTGATAATTATACTGCTTGTGATTGCCCTGATGTCGCCGTTTATCCGCGTGGACAACCGCGGTGGGGGCAGGAAAATCCTGTTGGTCGATACAAGCGCAAGTATGCAGCATGTCGGACATTACGGCGATAGCCGGGGAAAGAGCCGCCTTACAGAAGCGATAGAACTGACGTGCGATATAGTGCAGGCGGCGCAGGGGACGCAGTTTTGCGTCGTGACGGCGGACGCCGTTGGCGTAAAGCTTTTGGCGGTGGACATGACAGATACGGAGAGCCTGATACAGACGCTGAAAAGCTTGGAGTGCAGCGACGGCGGAGGCAATCTGGCGCAGGCGCAGGGGACTTTGGATACGCTTGTGGGGGATACGGCGGAAAACGCGGCGGATTTGCTTGTTTTTACGGACGGCAGCGGTGCGGCGGCGTTTGAGGAGCTGCGCGGCGCCGAAAAGGAGCTTTATGTCGTGGGTGACGCTGCTTCCAATGTGGCAAACGAGTACACCGTGTATACGGAGCGGGAGGACGGAACGTATGACGTGATTGTGAGCGTGGCGAATTACAGCGATGCGGAAGCATCGTTTGACGTTGGTTTGTATGACGGTGAAGACGCGCTGATTGCGCTGAAACAGATGCGTCTTGCGCCGTCGGAGAACGCGTCGTGCCTGTTTGAGGCTGCGGACTGGCGCGGGAGTGCGTTATCGTCGCGGCTTGACAATATTTCGTTTGACGGTGCGGCGGGCGACAGCCTTGCGGCGGACAATGTTTCACGGGCAGTTAAGAGCCGTCAGAATAAAATACGCGGACTGCTTGTCGGAAACGGCAACACATTTTTGGAAAAGGCATACGTTGCAGTGACGGGTGATACGATTACGAAATCCCAAACCGACGCGGCGGCGGACGGCGTGCAGGATACGGGCATTTCCAAACGCACGCCGCTCAAGGAAATGGGTTACAATGTGGTGATTTACGACGCAGGACAGACGCCGCAGAACAGTGAGGGCAATCGTCTGATTTTTGGCGACGGCGGTGCCAAACCTGTCGAAACGCTTGAAAACGTGGTGCTTGACATGACGGACTGCGATTTGACAGCGGGGCTTTCAGGCTTTACGGTTGGCGTAAACAAGGCATACTGCTTTGCGCTGCCCGAGGGGGCGCAGAGCTTTTTGACATACGACGGAAAGTGTGTCGGCTATTATGGCGAGCGGGACGGACACAAGGAGGTGGTTGTCGGCTTTGACATTCGGGAGTCTGATTTTCCGCTGCGGGCGGAGTTTCCGATTTTTCTTGCAAATGCCATGATTTATCTCTCCGACACGTCTTGGTTGGCAACAAATGTTTATTATGCGGGCGAGGAAATTGCATTGCAGCCTTGGGCGGAATTGGACAGGACGCAGTTCGAAAGCCGTCCGGCTAAGGCGGGGCTGTATTCACTTGGAAACGAGGAATATCGGGAGTCTTATGTCGTGCGTTTTCAGACGGCGACGGAGTCTGACGGCAGAGTGACGGCGGAGTCGGTCGGCGGTTCGGGGGAGGCGCGCCTGCAAAAGGTGAAGCAGACGCTGCGCAATGTGTTTTTACTGCTTGCCCTGCTGCTTTTGGTCGTGGAGTGGATTGTCTATGTGCGCCAAATGCGCTGCTGCGGAAAATTTTATCGAGATAAAATTTTTTATCTTGCAGTACGCGGTGCGGTGCTTTTGTGCGTGTTGCTTGCGCTGCTTGGCATTACGCTGAAAAAGGGCAGTTCTCAGACGGCGACGGTGTTTGTCGTGGATTTGTCGAACAGCAATGCGGAGCATTTGGAGCGCATGGAGCAGTATTTGCAGGAAACGGTCGGCAAAATGCCTTCGGGGAATGTTTACGGGATTGTGACCTTTGGAAAAGATACACTGGTGGAGCAGTTTTTGACGGACGGGACGCATTACGGGGGGCTGATGACGCTGCCCGAGAAGGCGGCGACGAACTTCGAGGACGCTGTTTCCAAGGCGCTTACACTTTTATCAGGCGCTTACAGAAAACGCCTTGTGGTGCTGACGGACGGTAAAGAAACGCGGGGCGACATTCAAAATATGGCACAGGCATTGACGGCGAGTCAGGCGGAGTTTCTGACACTGCTTTACGAGAACGAGGAAACGCCGGATGCTTATATTGATAATGTTATGCTTCCGTCGTATCTGCACCCGAACGACAAGTATTCGGTTACGGTGCTTGTGGAGAGCAATTATGATACGGACGCGGTGATTGCGCTTTACAACGGGAGCAATCAGACGGCGTCGAACAGCGTGCACCTAAATAAAGGGAGCAACCGCTTTGCGTTCAGCGCGCAGGTTGACACGGGCACACAAAGCGGCGCAATGGAAAATCTGCGCGTGCAGGTTCAGGCACAGGGGGATACCTGCCCTGAAAATGACACGTTCAGCGCGTATTCCGTCGTGGAGGCGGTTCCGAAAATCCTTGTGATTTCGGGGCGTGATACGAGCGTTTCGGGCTTTGCGCCCGTATTGGGCGCGGCGGGCTGTGATTACAGTACGGTTTCTGCGCTGAATGCGCCGGACAGTATCAACGCCATGCTGGACTACAGGGCGATTATTTTGGTGGACACCTATGTCGATGATTTACCGGTTGGTTTTTTGGAAAACCTGGAAACATATGTGAAGGATTACGGATGCGGTTTTATCTGCTGCGGCGGTGAAGACAGCTTTGCGCTTGGCGGTTATCGGGATACGGCGCTGGAAACGGTGCTGCCCGTGGATATGCAGCTGCGCAGCGTGAATGAAGTGCCATCTCTGGCGATGGTGATGGTGATTGACCATTCGGGCAGTATGAGCGGCGCATTGGACGGTTCGGGTATCACGAATTTGGACATTGCAATCCGGGCGGCAACGGTAGCGGCGGACAATCTGCGCGATACGGATTATGTTGGAGTACTGACGTTTGATGACAAATATACATGGCAGGTGGAATTGCAGACGGCGGACGACAAGACGGAAGTCAAGGACGCGATTAAGCAGATTAACGAGGGCGGCGGAACGACGATAAAGCCCGCGCTTTTGGAGGCATGCAAGGCGCTTGAGGACTGTGACGCGTCCGTGAAGCATGTGGTGCTTTTGACGGACGGAATGGGGGAAACGGGCAATTATACAGATGTGATCAGCGATTATACGGCAAACGGTATTACGCTTTCAACAGTGGCGGTCGGAATGGATTCCGACACAAAGCTTTTGAAAAAGCTGGCGGATAACTGCGGCGGCAGATATTATTATTCGGATATTTCGAGTGATATTCCAAAGATTTTCGCGCAGGAGGTTTTTTTGGGCGGTGACAGCTATATCCAAAACGGCAATTTCCCGCTTGCAGTCCGGGGAGGGCATGAGCTGACGCGCGGTCTGTTTGCTGAAGGATGGCCTTCGCTTTACGGGTACGTTGCCGCAACGCCGAAGACGGCGTCGAATCCGGTGATTGTCTCTGCGGATAAGGAAGACCCGATTTTGACGGTATGGCAGTACGGGCTTGGCAGGACTGCCGCCTGGAACAGCGATGTCACGGGCGAGTGGAGCGGCGCGTTTTCAGGGAAGGACGATTACGTGCAGCTTTGGAAACGCATTGTGGACTATTCGACAGGAAATGCCGATATGGGCGAGGACAGCGTAAACGTGGTGACGGCTGGCGAGCAGACCGAGGTGGTTTATCAGACGGGCGATTACGGCAGCGGGACGGAAATTCTTGTGACGATGATTGCCCCCGACGGGGAGAGCAGCGAGGCGAAGCTGCATGCGGCGGCACCGGGGAAATATACGGCGCAGCTTCCTACGTCTCAGACGGGATTGTATCATTTTAATATCCGGCGTACGGAGGGCGGAGAAATTCAGAGCTATATGACGACCGCGGCGGCGGTGCAGTTCTCGGACGAATATAAGTTCGATGTGAGCACAGAGCCGTATCTGCGGTTTGCCGGGCAGTACGGGAAGGTGATTACGGAGCAGGACACTGTTTGGACGCGCATTGCGGCGCAGGCAAAGGAGCGTTATCCGCTGACGAATTTGCTGACGGCGTTTGCGATTGGCATGTTTTTGGCTGATATTGCCATGCGGCGGTTTCAATATGTGCCAAAGTTTGGCGGCGTGACGGGGAACTGGAAGAAGGCTGCGGCTGATGTTGCTGCGGGTACGGTCAGGGAGACGGTACAGGCGGAACCGGCAGGGCGGACAGAGTCGTCCGGGCAGGCAGGGCAGACTGCGGAAACGCAGACGCAGAAGGATTCTGAACGTGCGCCGAAAAAGGAGGGAACGCAGAAACGGGCGAAAAAAGCGAAGCCGTCCGAGCAGGTGCTGGATACTTCGCAGTTGCTGAAGAAGAAAGATGAGCGGAATGGATAAGGTTGAGGTTTTGAAAGGAGAAAGAGTTTCAAATGGACGAAAAACAAGAAGTATTTAGCGAATCTAAAAAACCAACCGTCGCAAGCAAAATTTTTGGAGGCATTGGATTGAGTTTTGTGATTATGATGTTTGCGGTGGGCGTGCAGTTTGTTGTGGCAGTTGTGATGATGATTATTCCGGCATTTCAGTATGCGATAGAGGCGCCAGGAGACGTCGCCTATGTTACGCGCAAACTGATCGAAACCATACAGGACAAAAATTTTATGGCGAACCTTACCGTGATTGCCACGGCAGTGTCAGCGGTGGTTATGCTGTTTTTCTACTGGATAATTTACGGATGTAAAAAGCCGCGGCATGAAAAACAGTATTTTCGGGAAAAAGTCTTAACCGAAAAGAATGCTTTGATGTTTGTTATCACAACAGTCGGATTGTATTTCCTTGCGCTCCTGATTTCGGAGGTGATTGGTTTCATCAGCCCTGCTACAATGGAGTCTTACAATGAAATGATGGATATGGCATTCGGGGATAACATCATGGCGATGATTTTGGCGGCAGTGTTTCTTGCGCCGATTTCCGAAGAGTGCGTTATGCGCGGTCTGATTTTAAAAAATTTGCAGAACTATTTTTCCGTTCCGGCAGTGATTATCATACAGGCAATTTTGTTCGGAATATTCCATATGAACTGGGTTCAGGGCATTTATGTGCTTCCGGTGGGCGCCGTTCTTGGTTTTGTGGCGGTAAAAAGCAAAAGCGTTCTGCCAAGCATTGTGATGCATATGCTGTACAATTCCATGTCGGTTGTCGTGGGGGTTTTGCCAAAGTTCTGTCAAACCGCATGGTTCTATGTGATAGTCGTTGCGGTGTGTACTGCGGCAATTTGGCTGATTTGGAAACGCATGGACAAGACGGCGGAGCGTGCGGTCTGAATAATTTTATATTGAAAACGAAAAAATAAGATAATAAGGAGACGGGATATGAGCTTTGATTTTTTTGACCTGCTCAAGATGATTGGCGGATTGGCATTGTTTTTATACGGAATGCATATGTTGAGTGAGGGACTGGAAAAGATTTCGGGCGGCAAGCTCGAGCGTATTTTGGAGAAAATGACGGACAGCCGGTGGAAAGCAGTGCTTTTGGGTGCGGGCGTGACGGCGGTTATTCAGTCATCGTCAGCGACAACGGTTATGGTGGTCGGATTTGTGAATTCGGGCATTATGAAGCTTTCACAGGCAATCGGCGTGATTATGGGCGCAAACGTCGGTACGACTATTACGTCATGGCTGTTGAGTCTGACAGGACTTGAGGGAGACAGCTTTTGGCTCAAACTCATAAAGCCAACCTCATTCTCGCCGGTGCTTGCGATCATAGGCGTTGTGTTTATCGTATTTTTAAAAAATGCGAAAAAGCGCGATATTGGCGGAATTTTGGTAGGTTTTGCAATCCTGATGACCGGAATGAATACGATGTCTGACGCGATGAAACCACTCAGCGAAAATCCCACGTTTACGGGACTTTTTACCATGTTTGCAAATCCCGTTTTAGGCTTAATCGTGGGTGCGCTTTTGACGGCGGTTATCCAATCGTCATCGGCGTCCGTCGGTATTTTGCAGGCGCTTTGCGCAACGGGAAAAGTGACGTATGCGTCTGCGGTGCCGATTATTTTGGGACAAAACATCGGAACCTGCGTGACCGCGATGATGTCGGGCGTGGGCGCCGGAAAGAACGCGAAACGCGCCGCAACCATTCATTTAATGTTTAATGTCATTGGCGTGGCAGTGTTTATGGCAGTGTTTTATACAATTAATTTTGTGGCGCCGTTTGCGTTTTTGGGCGAATCGGCGAACAGTGCAGGCATTGCGCTTGTCCATACCTGTTTTAATATTTTGGCGACGCTTGTGCTGCTGCCGTTTGCAAATCAGCTTGAGCGGCTGTCCTTTATTCTGATAAAGCCGGATGATGACGAGAATGCGCGCAAGGAGGAGGATGAAATCTTTGCAAGGCTTGACGAGCGGCTTTTGGCGACGCCGTCCTTTGCGCTGGAGCAGACAAGCGCGTGTGTGCTCAAAATGGCGGATTTGGTGGAGGAGGCAGTCAACGAGGCAATGACGGTTATTCTCGATTATGACAAGCAGACCGTAAAGCGCATTGAGCGGCGGGAGAAGCTGATTGACCGTTATGATGATGAGGTGAGTGGTTATCTTGTAAAGCTTTCGGCGCGAAACCTCACAGAGAGTGATACGATGAAGCTGAATCAGATGCTCCATGGTATCGGCGATTTGGAACGGATTGCAGACCATGCAATGAACCTTGGAGAGCTTGCCCGCAGCATGAACAAAAAGGAACAGCATTTTTCCAGCAAGGCAACGGAGGAGCTACGCGTCTTTTCGCGTGCCGTGACAGATATTGTGCAGATGGCAGTGCAGGTGTTCCAACAGGGAGATTTGGCGTGTGCAAAGCGGATTGAGCCGTTTGAGGAGGCAATCGACCGTTTGCAGAAAGATATGAAAAAGCGCCATACAAAGCGTTTGAAAAAGGGCAAGTGTACGGCGGAAATGGGCTTTGTTCTGTCTGACATCACGAAT
>CAJUJG010000003.1:0-37335 GCA_910586715.1 uncultured Lachnospiraceae bacterium | reverse complement strand
TTGCGGACCATTGCTCTAACCTTGCAATCGGCGTTATGCAGCTTTACGAGAATGATACGTACGCACATGAATATGTTGACAGTCTGACAAAAGACGAGGGAAGTGAATTTGATGTGCTGTATCAGCAGTATTTGGCGAAATACAAGATATAGCGCAGTCCAAAAAACAGAACATACAGCATAAATGTGCGTTGCAACGCACAAAATTGCCTGAAATAGTACAGAAAATTGTGATTTATGACGATTAATTTTAGTAAAATCCACAAAATTACGCGGTAGAGAAACTTTTTGTTGTACTTGAAAAAAAATTCTACTATAATATGAGTGTTGAGTTTAACGCATTACAGTGTTGAAACAAACAGTTTAAATATATTGTTAGTTAAACATTTATTTATCATAAGAAGGAAAATTTCATTTTTCTTCGGAAAACAAGGAGGATTTAAAGATGTCTTATGTTGATGAGGTATTAGAGCTCGTAAAGCAGAAGAATGCAAGCGAGCCGGAGTTTTTGCAGGCAGTTACAGAGGTGCTTAATTCCTTAAGACCTGTTGTTGAGGCAAATGAGGAGCTTTACAAAAAGAATGCGATTTTAGAGCGCATCACAGAGCCGGACCGTATGATTATGTTCCGTGTTCCCTGGGTGGACGACAAGGGGCAGGTTCAGGTAAACAGAGGGTTCCGCGTACAGTTTAACAACGCAATCGGACCTTACAAGGGAGGTCTGCGTTTACACCCTTCCGTAAATTTGGGTATTATCAAGTTCTTAGGCTTTGAGCAGATTTTCAAGAATTCCCTGACAAGCCTTCCAATCGGCGGCGGCAAGGGCGGTTCTGATTTCGACCCGAAGGGTAAGTCGGACAGAGAGATTATGGCATTCTGCCAAAGCTTTATGACAGAGCTTTCAAAGTATATCGGCGCTGACGTTGACGTTCCGGCAGGCGACATCGGAACGGGCGCAAGAGAGATTGGCTTTATGTTTGGTCAATATAAGAGAATTAAGGGAATGTTTGAAGGCGTTCTGACAGGAAAGGGACTTACATACGGCGGTTCCCTTGCCCGTACGGAGGCAACAGGATACGGTCTTTTGTATCTGACAGAGGAATTGATTAAGTGCCATGGCGAGTCTATGGAAGGCAAGACGGTTGTTGTTTCCGGTGCGGGTAACGTAGCGATTTATGCGACACAAAAGGCACAGCAGATGGGCGCTAAGGTTGTTACATGTTCGGATTCTACGGGTTGGATTTATGATCCGGAAGGCATTGATGTAGCGCTTTTGAAAGAGGTTAAGGAAGTTAAGAGAGCAAGACTGACAGAGTATGCGGCGGCAAGACCAAGTGCACAGTATCATGAGGGCCGCGGTGTATGGCAGATAAAATGTGATATTGCACTTCCTTGTGCGACACAGAACGAGCTTTTGCTTGACGACGCAAAGCAGTTGGTTGCAAACGGCTGCAAGTGCGTATGCGAGGGCGCGAATATGCCGACTACAATTGATGCGACAGAGTATCTGCAGGCAAACGGCGTATGGTTTGTCGGCGGCAAGGCTGCAAATGCGGGTGGCGTTGCGACATCTGCATTGGAGATGTCTCAGAACAGCGAGCGTTTAAGCTGGAGTTTTGAGGAAGTTGACGCGAAGCTTAAAGGTATTATGGTAAATATTTATCATAATATTGACGACGCGGCAAAGAGATACGGCATGGAAGGCAACTATGTTGCAGGTGCAAATATTGCAGGATTTGAGAAAGTAGTGAATGCGATGTTGGCACAAGGCGTTTGCTAATTTGTTTGATATGAATTGACAGGACCCCGTGAGCAAATTCGACTTAATAGTTGAAGATGTTCATGGGGTTTTTCTTGCAAATGCATTATTGCACTGCTATACTAAAGTTGATAAAAGCAGGAAGGTTATGTAAAGGGGGAGTGTAAGGAATGTTTATGAAAAAATGGAAATACAAAAAATTAACGGCAGCGGTGTTGGCGGTCAGTCTGCTTGGCGGCTGCGGTGCGCCTGCACAGCCGAACGGAAACGAGACATCGACGGCGGAAACGCAGACGCAGCAGGAAACAGAGCAGCCTTCAGCGCCGCAGACGCAGGAAGGGCAAGATGTGTCGTCTGTGGATACAGAGGTGACGCTCGATTTGTATATGGGGCGGCGCCCGATGCTGGTCGGCAGTCTGCCGCAGAGTGTGTCGGAGAATGTCACACCGCAGGTGACGCGGTATAGCATAGAGCCGGATTTGGCTAATGTTGTAAACTTAAATCAGTTTTACTTTAGCGAGGACGATCCGCAGCTTGTGGAAAAACTGGTGAAGAATGGCTTTGTTGTGGCGGGAAGCGCGGGAAATGAGTTTTTTGAGGTCTATGAGATTAACCGCTATGAGCTGATACCAAATTTTGTGACGGTGGATTCGCTGATGCATACATATCATTTGTATTTCAGCCATTTATTGAAAAACATTGAGCGGGATTATCTGTTTGACAGTCTTGTAAAGCTTAGTGATAAAATGCTTGAAAACAGTCTTGCACAGTACGAGACATTAAAGGGCAGCGAGTGGGAAAGTGCGGCAAAGCGCAATGTCGCTTTTTTCACAATCGGTAAGAAGTTGTTGGATGAGAACGCGCAGGTCGATCCCGACGTAGCGCAGATGGTGCAGAGCGAAGTTGATAAAATTGAGCGCGCGGAGGGTGTCGCCATATCGGGCATTCGGGAGGACGAGGAGGATTATTCCCAGTATGTGCCGCGCGGTTACTATGAGGGTGACGAGAAGCTTGAGAAGTATTTTAAGGCGATGATGTGGTACGGCAGAATCCATTTTCAGCAGAAAGAGGAGGACCTTGACAGAAGCGCATTTTTGATAACGAAAGCGCTTGCGGACGACGGGGAAGCGGTCAGCCTTTGGGGAGCGATTTACAGTGTAACGTCGTTTTTTGCAGGGGCGAGCGACGACTCGGGCGTGTGTGAGTATGCGCCGCTTGTCAGCGAAGTATACGGGGGAAGTATTGGAACGGCGGACTTGATTGGAACGCAGGACGCTTTTGCAAAGTTTCATGAAAAGACGGCAGCATTGACGCCGCCGAAGATTAATTCCATTCCGATTTATGAATGGGAGGAAAGCAATGTCATTCCCGGATTTCGGTTTATGGGGCAGCGGTTTACGATTGACGCAGAGATTATGCAAAATCTGATATACAGGAATGTGGGCAAAAACAGTGCGGACGAAAAGCGGATGCTGCCCGATGTGCTTGATGTGCCTGCGGCGCTTGGCAGCGATATGGCGCTTTCGATTTTAAAGGAGAGCGGCGCGGAGGATTATGAGGGCTATTCGGAAAATATGGAAAAGCTTCAGACGGGATTGTCTGCGGACAACGATGCGCTGTGGTCGGCAAGCCTGTATGCGGGATGGCTGCATACGCTGCGTCCGCTGCTTGTGCCGAAGGGCGAAGGTTATCCGGTGTTTATGCAAAACGACGAGTGGACAAAGAAGAATTTGGAGTGTTTTGCAGGCAGTTATGCGGAGCTGAAGCATGATACGATTCTTTACTCAAAGCAGGTGATTGCCGAGATGGGCGGCGGCTATGACGACGAGCCAGACGACAGGGGATATGTGGAGCCGGAGCCGCTTGTTTATGCACGGTTTGCAAGTCTTGCGGATATGACGGCGCAGGGATTGAAAAAGTACGGAATGCTTTCGCCGGAGCAGGAGGAAAATCTTTCGCGGCTGTCGCAGATGGCGCAGCAGATGGTTACGATTTCCAATAAGGAGCTGCAAAACGAGCTGCTGACGGACGAGGAGTATGAGTTTATCAGAAGTTATGGCGGTAATATCGAGCATTTTTGGTATGAGGCGGTGAAGGAAAACAGCAACGAAGAATATATTGCCACCAAAGAGTGTCCTGCGGCGATTATTGCGGATATTGCGACTGATTGGGAATCGGGGAGCGTCCTCGAGGCAGGAACAGGCGATCCTTCCACCATTTTTGTGGTCATTGAGGTGGATGGCAAGATTAAGATTGCGAAGGGGAGCGTTTATTCGTTCTATCAGTTTGCGTGGCCGATGAATGACCGTTTGACGGATTCAAAGTGGCGTCAGATGTTGGGCATTCAGCCGAATGCTGAGGGAAATCATGAGAAAGATGCTTCGATAGAGAAGCCCGGTTGGACGGCAAGCTATCGCTATCAGTATCAATGGGAATAAAGCATTGGAAAAATTGTCGAAAAAACTTATTGTTAAAATAATATCATACATGATTATGGTGACAGGCGCCGCTGTGCTTCTGCTTTTTCTGCAGAATGGCGGCGCTTTTTTGCCGCGCTGGATTTCGTGGGAGGAAACGGCGGGATGCAATGCTTCGGGGGAGTATCTGTTCTCTTTGTCAAAAAAATCTGTAACGGTTACGCATGCGAATAGTGTGATATGGACCTCACCGAATAATGTGAAGGTTCAGAAGGCTTTGTTTTGTGATGCCGACAATGACGGACAGGACGAACTGGCGCTGCTCTGCTGGAAACGGGGGCGGTATGGGAAGAGTAAGCCTGTTTGGGTGGAGAAGGATGAGCGGCAGTGGTCTCAGCATTTGTTTGTCTATGAGTGTGCGCCTGGTTTGGTGAAACCGAAGTGGATGTCTTCTTATCTTGGTTTGGAGATTTCGGATATTGTGTCCAATGGGAAGGGTGCGCCGCACTGTCGCCTTTGGCTGACGGATTTGGAGGGCGCAGTCAGTAGTTGGGTTTGGGACTCATGGGGATTTACGAAGGAAGAGGGCAGTATTTCGTTTGCCGCGTTCGGAGATCTTTTGGCGCATGAGCCGATTTACCGATACGGACTGCAAAATGGCGGGAATTTTGATTTTCTGTTTGAAAATATGAGAGATGCGATTGCGGACAGTGATGTTTCTATTATGAATCAGGAAACGCCGCTTGTTAGCGAATTGTCAATGGTGAGCGGTTATCCGCGCTTTGGAACGCCTGTTCAAGTGGGGGATGCGATTGCGGATGCGGGCTTTGACGTGGTGACGTGTGCGACGAACCATGCGCTTGACAGAGGCGCGGACGGGGTGGATTTTACCAAACAGTTTTTTGAGGACAGCGGGGTTGTCTGCCTTGGAATACAGTCGCGTTTGGAAGCAGAATATAAGCCGTATCGGATGATTGTGCGAAATGGCGTGCAGTTTGCATTGTTGAATTATACGTATGGGACAAACGGGATTGCACTGCCAAAGGAAAATCCGCATATGGTGCATTTGCTGGAGGATGAGGAACAAATCCGTGAGGACATTGCGCAGGCGAAAAGCGATGCCGATTTTGTGATTGTGTTTGCGCATTGGGGTACGGAGTATGCGCAGGAACCCGATGATTATCAGAAAAGATGGGCGCAGGTGTTTTTGGAGTGCGGCGTGGATGCGGTGATTGGAACGCATTCGCATAGTTTACAGCCGTTTGAGGTTTTGACAGGGCAGGATGGGCATGAGATGCTTATTTTTTATTCGATTGGGAATTATATCAGCGCGCAGCCTGAACAGTCGTGTGTTAAGGGCGGTATGGCGGAGTTTACGGTGTCGCTTACGGCGGACGGGTACCGGATTTCGGCGTATGATTTAAGACCGCTTGCGATTACGTGGGCGGATGGGAGGTATGGGGTGGATTTTGCGGAGTAAGGATTGAATATACGGATAAATGGCTATGCGAAAACGCATAGCCATTTGAGCAGTATCATTTATTTTTATAAGCAATCGCCGCTTCCACAAGCCCTTTAAACAACGGATGCGGTCTGTTTGGCCTGCTCTTTAACTCGGGGTGTGCCTGTGTTGCGAGGAAGAACGGATGTTTGGGAATTTCAATCATCTCCACAATCCGCCCGTCAGGGGAAAGCCCGGATAGGAGCATACCTTTTTCCGAGAGCACATTTCGGTAATCGTTATTCACTTCATAGCGGTGCCTGTGACGCTCATGAATCACTTCGCTGCCATAGAGCTTGTACGCTTTCGACGCTGTGTCGAGGTGGCATTCATATGAGCCGAGCCGTAGCGTGCCGCCGATGTCTTCCACGCCGTTTTGATCCGGCATCAGTGCGATAACGGGATGGATTGTGTTGGGGTCAAGTTCAATGCTGTGTGCGTCGTTGTAGCCGACCACGTTTCTGACATACTCCACGATAGACAGCTGCATTCCAAGGCACAGACCAAGGAACGGAATATTGTTTTCCCGCGCATAGCGGATTGCGTCAATCATGCCCTCGATTCCGCGGTCGCCAAAACCGCCGGGGACAAGGATACCTTCAACGTCTCCCAAAATATCCGAAACGTTTTCGGCGTTCACCTGCTCCGAGTCCACCCACTTGATGTTGACGGTGGCGTGCTGCGGAATTCCGCCGTGTTTTAAGGCTTCCACTACGCTTATGTAGGCGTCGTGAAGCTGAGTATATTTTCCGACCAGCGCAATATTGACTTCCTGCGTCGGTGTTTTTAAATCGTCAACCATTTTTGCCCATTCTTCCAAGTCGGGTTCAGGACATTTTAAGTGCAGACATTCGCAGGCAACCTCCGCCAAATGTTCCCGTTCCATTGCAAGAGGCGCTTCATAGAGATACTCGACATCGAGATTTTGCAGCACATGGGAAGTGGGCACATTACAAAACAGCGCAATTTTGTCTTTAATTCCGTGATCGAGTGCATGTTCGCTCCGGCATACGATAATATCCGGCTGGATTCCCATTCCCTGAAGCTCTTTTACACTTGCCTGCGTCGGCTTGGTTTTCATTTCCTGCGAGGCGCTCAGATAGGGAATCAGCGTCACGTGGATTAAAATCGCGTTTTCATGCCCGACCTCATGCTGGAACTGGCGGATGGATTCCAAAAACGGCTGGCTCTCAATGTCGCCGACCGTGCCACCGACCTCAATAATGGCAATGCGCATGTCAGGGTCGGTGAAATTCCTGTAAAAGCGGCTCTTAATTTCGTTGGTGATGTGCGGAATCACCTGGACGGTGCCGCCTCCGTAATCGCCGCGCCGCTCTTTTTGGAGGACGCTCCAGTAAACTTTTCCGGTAGTGACGTTGGAATTTTTGTCAAGACTTTCATCAATAAAGCGCTCATAGTGACCTAAATCAAGGTCGGTTTCCGCGCCGTCGTCCGTGACAAAGACTTCGCCATGCTGGATGGGGTTCATGGTGCCGGGGTCAATATTGATATATGGATCGAATTTTTGCATTGTGACCTTGTATCCTCTTGACTTTAAAAGCCGGCCAAGCGATGCAGCAGTAATTCCTTTTCCAAGTCCTGATACGACGCCGCCGGTTACAAATACATACTTAACGGGCATAATATACATGTTCCTTTCAATTTGATTATTTTAGTTTTATTTCATAAAGAAATTATTGATTTATAAATGGATTATCTTTATAATTATACTTGATTTGTTAAAAATATTCAATACAGAGTAGTAATATAGAAAGGGAATAATGTCCCGAAAAGTTACTGTTCACAGGTCAGGAATGCGCTGAACTGCGCATTCCGTGAAAAAACGTACAGCATGAAAAGCAAAAATCCATTTGCATAACGAACACAGTTCGTATTGCAAATTTTGCACGGATTTTTGCCTGTTACTGGAACGGAGTGAACAGTAACTTCGAAAAAGTATTGAAGCATTATGAAAGGGTTTTCGATAAATATGGATAATAATCAGATTAACAATCATGACAATAATAATGGTCATGGCAACGGAAATGGCGGTGGCGGAGGACACGACGGAAAAGACCCGAGAAAGCAGAGTCTTATCATTATGCTTGTGGCAGCAGTGCTTTCTCTTTTTTTTGTAAGTTATCTCACGAAAGTTGTGACAGGCGCTACCAATCGTGAAATTACTTACAATGAATTTATCAGGTTAGTCGATGAGGGCTCCGTTGAGAGTGTCAAAATTGAAACGGGACAGATTGTCATTACGCCGAAGGTAAAGGAGTCAAGCGATAAGCTAATATCTTATTATCAGCCGACAATCACTTATGTCACAGGTAAAGTAGAGGACGATGATACGCTTACCAAACGTCTTTTGAAGGCAGATGTGGAGATAAAAGGTTCTCTTCCGGACCGTTCCGGTATTATTCTTTCCTTATTGTATTATGCAGTCCTTGCGTTGATGATGTGGGGATTTTTAAGCCTGATTTTCCGAAAGGTATCCGGAGGAGGCGCTTTCAGTATGGGAAAGAGCAATGCAAAGGTCTATGTGCAGAAGGAGACAGGAATTACCTTTCGGGATGTAGCAGGAGAGGATGAGGCAAAGGAGTCCCTGCAGGAGGTTGTGGATTTCCTTCATAATCCCGGAAAATATGCCAAAATCGGTGCAAAGCTGCCAAAAGGCGCGCTTCTTGTCGGACCGCCTGGAACCGGTAAAACGATGCTTGCAAAAGCAGTGGCAGGGGAGGCGCATGTCCCGTTTTTCTCACTTGCCGGTTCGGATTTTATTGAACTTTACGTAGGTGTGGGCGCGTCACGTGTGCGCGACCTGTTTAAAGAAGCGGAAAAAAATGCGCCGTGCATTGTGTTTATTGATGAAATTGACGCAATCGGAAGAAGCCGTGATTCGAAATATGGCGGCGGAAACGAAGAGCGCGAGCAGACATTAAACCAGCTTTTGTCAGAGATGGACGGATTTGACGGCAAGAAGGGAATTATTATATTAGCAGCGACGAACCGCCCTGAAATTTTGGATAAGGCATTGCTGCGTCCGGGACGTTTTGACAGGCGGATTATTGTGGATAAACCGGATTTGAAAGGGCGCGTCAATATCCTGAAGGTGCATTCGAAGGATGTGCTGATGGACGAGACGGTCGATTTGGATGCAATCGCGCTTGCTACAAGCGGTGCAGTCGGTGCAGACCTTGCGAATATGATTAACGAGGCGGCAATCAATGCCGTGAAGGAAGGCAGGGAGTTTGTCAGCCAAAAGGACTTGTTTAACGCGGTGGAAGTAGTGCTTGTGGGCAAGGAGAAAAAGGACCGCATCATGAGCAAGGAGGAGCGTAAAATTGTATCTTATCACGAGGTGGGGCATGCGTTAATCAGTGCGCTGCAAAAAAACTCGGAGCCGGTACAAAAGATTACGATTGTGCCCCGTACAATGGGCGCGCTTGGTTATGTAATGCATGTGCCCGAGGATGAGAAGTACCTTAATTCCAAAGCGGAGCTGCACGATATGATTGTCGGTCTTTTAGGCGGACGTGCTGCAGAGGAGATTATGTTTGATACGGTTACGACAGGTGCGGCAAACGATATTGAACGGGCGACAAATATTGCGCGGTCGATGGTGACAAGATACGGCATGAGTGAGAAATTCGGGTTAATGGGGCTTGCGACAGTAGAGAGCCAGTATCTTGACAGCACCAGTACGCTCAACTGCGCGGAAAATACTGCGGCGGAGATTGACGCGGAGGTTATGAAAATCCTGAAAGAAGCGTATGACGAGGCGCTTGCGATGCTGCGTGACAATCGGGATGTTATGGACAAAATCGCGGCATACCTGATTGAGAAAGAGACGATTACGGGCAAGGAGTTTATGAAAATTTACCGCGAGGAAAAAGGGCTTCCTGAGCCAGAGGAGAAAAAGCCGGAAAATGAAGCCAAGGAAACCAAGGAAGCTGAGGAAGTAAAAGAAACAGCTCAGGAGCGTCCAGCGGAGCAGGAGAACGAGATAAAAGTACCAAGTCCAAAAGAGCTTAGGACATTTACACCGCAGCAGCCGGTTTTTCAAGTTCCGCAGGAACCACAGGAGAACCAAAATCCTGTTCCGCAAGAGCCGCAGCACAATGAGGATCAGAATGCTAAAAATCAGACAAATGGAGAAAGCGGAGAGAAATCGCGATTTGGGTCCGCTTGGGACAGGAATGTAAATGGATGATTTTGATGTAAAAGAAGAATTAAAAAAGCTTCCGAACAAGCCGGGAGTTTATATCATGCACGATGCGGATGACACAATTCTTTATGTGGGAAAAGCGGTCAATCTGCATAACCGTGTGCGGTCTTATTTTCAGGGTAATATTGGAAGGGGACCGCAGATTGATAAAATGGTGTCGCTGATCGCGCGGTTCGAATATATTGTGACGGATTCGGAGCTGGAGGCGCTTGTGCTTGAAAACAATCTGATTAAAGAGAACAGTCCAAAGTACAACACGCTTTTAAAGGACGATAAAACGTATCCTTATATTAAGGTGACATTGGATGAAGATTTTCCGCGCGTGCAGATTGTGCGTCAAATGAAGAAGGACAGGGCGAAGTATTTCGGACCGTTTACAAACGGCGGCGTAAAAGAAAGCATTGATTTAATCAATAAACTGTACAAATTAAAGACTTGTAACAGGAAGCTTCCGCGGGACATCGGAAAGGAACGTCCTTGTCTGAATTATCATATCGGTCAGTGCAGTGCGCCGTGTCAGGGCTATATTTCCAAAGAAGCGTATGATGCGTGCATACAGCAGGCGCTTGACTTTTTAAATGGAAAACATCAGCCTGTTATCAAAGAATTAAAAGAAAAAATGCAGATAGCCTCTGAGAATATGGAGTTCGAGGAGGCTATGAAATATCGTGATTTAATTGAATGTGTTAAGAAAGTAAGCGAAACGCAGAAGATGTCTGATAATATCGGTGAAGATAAGGACATCATTGCGCTTGCAATCGATGGAAATGAGACGGTGGTGCAGGTCTTTTTTTTAAGGAACGGAAAGCTGATTGGCAGGGAACACTTTTATATGACACAAATCGAAGAACCTCTGCCTGATAAAATATTAACAAGCTTTGTGAAACAGTTTTATGCCGGAACGCCGTTCATTCCGCGTGAAATTATGCTTCAGCAGGCAATTGATGATATGGAGCTTGTGGAACAGTGGCTGACGGATAAAAAAGGGGTGAAGGTGCATCTGAGGGTGCCGCTGCGCGGTGCAAAGGAAAAACTTGTAGATTTGGCGGCAAGAAATGCACAGCTTGTGCTGAGTCAGGACAGGGAGAGGATTAAGCGCGAAGAGGGCAGGACGATTGGAGCGGTTAAGGAAATTGAGGAAATTTTAGGGATTTCGCCTCTGACAAGAATGGAAGCGTTTGACATTTCCAATACCAGCGGATTTGCGAATGTCGGTTCGATGGTGGTATATGAAAAGGGAAAGCCTAAGCGGAGTGATTACAGGAAATTCCGTATGAAAACAGTAGCGGGACCGGATGATTATGCATGTATGCATGAAGTGCTCACAAGAAGGTTTCAGCACGGCTTGGACGAGCGGGAGGAAATCCAAAAGGAAAAGGGAGACGAGCGTTTTGGGAGCTTTACGAAGTTTCCTGATTTGCTGTTAATGGACGGTGGGCGCGGGCAGGTTAATATTGCGAAACAAGTGCTGGATGAGCTGGGGATTGACATTCCGGTCTGCGGTATGGTGAAGGACGACAATCACCGTACAAGAGGGCTGTATTTTAATAATCTTGAGCTGCCAATCGACAGAAACAGCGAGGGATTTAAGCTGATTACGCGCATACAGGATGAAGCGCACCGCTTTGCGATTACGTATCACCGTTCCCTGCGGAGCAAGGCGCAGGTGCATTCGGTGCTTGATGAGATTCCCGGCGTGGGACCAAGCCGCAGGAAGGCGCTTATGAAATATTTCAAGTCGATTGAGGAGCTTCGTGCCGCCGACGTTTCCCAAATATCAAAGGTGCCCGGAATTACGGCAAATGTGGCACAGGACATTTATCTTTTTTTTCGGAAAAAGGACAATTGAGCGGTAAATGATGGTTAATGGAGGTTAAGCGTAATGGAAGGGGACAGCAGGAGAGAAAAAATCATAGAGATGTTGAATCGTGCGTCGGAGCCTCTTTCCGGTGCGGCGCTTGCAAAACAGCTTAAGGTAAGCCGGCAGGTGATTGTACAGGACATCGCGCTTTTACGTGCATATGACAAAAACATCCTCAGTACCAATAAGGGTTATATCTTATATCAGCATGAAACGAAATCGGCTTGCAGGCGTACTGTTTTTGTGCGGCATACGGATGAGCAGATGCAGGATGAGTTGTATACAATCGTAGACTGTGGGGCGCATGTACTTGACGTGGTAGTGGAGCATGAGGTCTATGGTCAGATTACGGTGGATTTGTTTTTGCGCAGCCGTCAGGACGTAGATGAATTTATTGAAAAAATCGCAAAAAGTGATGCGCAGCCGCTAAAGTCTTTGACGAACGGAGCGCATTTCCATACTCTCGAGGCGGACAGCGAGGATGTGTTTGATAGGGTATGGGAGAGGTTAAACGAAAAAGGGTACTTAAATTAAAAATATGATTGAAATAAAGCAATCCTTGTGTTATACTGCTTAAAGCTGACAAGACAACTGACAAGACAGCTGACAGACTGATGAAAAACGGAGGATTGAAATGGAAAAATTTAAGGAGTTTCTAAAACGCAAAGATATTGTTATATCGGGAAAACG
The DNA here is from genome assembly GCA_910586715.1 of uncultured Lachnospiraceae bacterium. GTDB lineage: Bacteria > Bacillota > Clostridia > Lachnospirales > Lachnospiraceae > COE1. The sequence continues at coordinate 24,880 of CAJUJG010000003.1, read as the reverse complement.
GTACGGGATTGATGCACTCGGCGCAATGGCACAAGGGCTTTTTGCATCGCTTTTAATCGGGACCATAATCTCAACGCTCGGAGAACAGCTCGGAATTGCGCTTCTTGTGACGATTGGCGGTTATGCCAAGGCAGTTACAGGCGAAGCGATGGCGATAGCAATCGGATTTTCACTGCATTGTCCGCCATTGGTGCTGTTTTCGCTTGCAGCCGTAGGACATGCTGCAAATACGCTTGGGGGAGCGGGCGGTCCGCTTGCCGTGCTGATTATCGCGGTGATTGCCGCAGAGTTTGGAAAGGCGGTTTCGAAGGAAACAAAGATTGATATTATTGTGACGCCGCTTGTTACTATTCTTGTAGGTGCACTGTTTGCGACGCTTTGTGCTCCTGCAATCGGAACAGCGGCGAGTGCGGTCGGACGGGCAATTATGTGGGCGACGGAATTACAGCCGTTTTTAATGGGAATCATTATTTCTATGATTGTGGGAATTGCGCTGACGCTGCCAATCAGCAGTGCGGCAATCTGCGCGGCGTTGAGTCTTACAGGGCTTGCAGGCGGAGCGGCCCTTGCAGGCTGCTGTACGCAGATGGTCGGCTTTGCCGTGATGAGCTTTAAGGAAAACGGCTGGGGCGGATTTTTTGCGCAAGGCATCGGCACATCGATGCTGCAAATGGGTAATATCGTGAAAAAGCCGCGCATTTGGCTTCCGCCAATTATTGCATCTGCAATTGTAGGACCGATTGCAACCTGTGTATTTCAATTGAAAATGAATGGTGCGGCGGTGGCGTCAGGAATGGGCACCTGCGGACTTGTGGGGCAGATTGGCGTATATACAGGATGGCTCAATGACATTGCATCAGGAATAAAAACAGGTGTTACAATTTGGGACTGGGCAGGATTAATCGGCGTCAGTTTTGTATTACCGGCAATAATAACATATGTTATAGGTGTGGGATTTCGGAAAATCGGCTGGATTAAAGAGAATGATTTAAAACTTGAATTATAAATAACGATTGATATTAAAAGAGAGGAAAACAATGGCACACATATATTTTACAAGGCATGGGCAGACCGTTTGGAATGTTGCGAACAAAATCTGCGGTGCAACGGATGTCACGCTTACAAAGCTTGGACATGAGCAGGCAAAAGAGCTTGGACGAAAAATTTTGGCGGAGGGGTATAAGATAGATGAAATTCTCTATTCTCCGCTGATGCGTGCAAAAGATACGGCGATTGAAGTCTCCCAAATTACGGGTATCCCCGCAAGGGAGGAAGTGCGCCTTGTGGAACAGAGTTTTGGAAAGTACGAGTCTACTGCGAGAAACGGGGCAGAATTTCAGGAGATGAAAAAGAGCTTTGTCAACCATTTTGGAGGCGGTGAAACAATGCTGCATCTTGCGCAGCGGATTTATAACCTGTTGGATGATATTAAGGAACAGGCGCAGGATAAGACCTGTTTGCTGGTGGCGCATAACGGGATTGCAAGAGTTGTACATTCCTATTTTAACGATATGACAAATGAAGAATATGCGGCGTTTGGCATTCGGAACTGTGAGATACGGGAGTATTTCTTTTGAGATAATGAGGCAATCGGGCAGGGAAAATTTCTTCCTCTGCCTGTGTGCATTAAAAAAGACGTTTCGGATTGAAGCGTCTTTTTTGGCTTTTATGTTTATGATTATTTTAACGGTTTTGCGCCGGCTTTTTCCTGCATGCGTGATACCCATGCCTTGAATTTACTCTTTTTCTTTGCGGGCGCCACGGGAAGCGCGCCGCGGATTCCCTTAACATCCGTGATATAGATGCCGCTTACGGTTGCTTTTACTTCCTTTTTCACGGGAACACTGTCAAAAATTTCTGCATCGCAGATAAGCGACATAATTTGGGGACCGATTTTTGCCTTCACAATCGGAAGCTTGGCGCGGCGCATATATTTCGGCGCCTGTTCCAACACTGCTGCGGGAAGTCCCGCTTCTTTTAATTTCATTTTCTTTTTATCAATAATCAGCATGGAAACACTTTGCTTTGCAGCGTCAATCTGCGCCTGCTGTTCTGCCTGTTTTTTCTGCATTTTTTTGCCAAGAAAATAAAGCCCTACAAGCAGTAATATCAAAACAACCAAAATAATTAAAAGAACTTTTCCTACTGTACCCATATTTTTATCAGCCTTTCTATTTTCATACATTATTGGAATAAGAAGCGGTATTTTACGCTTAATAAGGATTGTATCATTATTAATTGGAAAGTGCAAGAAACACTTTTATTTTATTTGTTTTTTTGATATACTGATAAAAGCGGAAAGTGAGGTAAAATTTGAGGATGAAAAAAAGATTTATCGTTGTATGTTTATTGGGTGTAATGGTGTTGGGAGTCAGTGCATGTGGTGATAAGAAAGAAGCAGACACTGCACAGGAGACGCAGGCGGCTTCCGAAACAGGCTCGGAGGTAACGAGTGCGGCGCAATCGGAAACGGCGGAAGATAATGCCAAAACACCTGTTGCCGAACAGGAACGCGTCAGTGCGCGTGAAGACTATGTTGGGCTTCAGGATTTGGATATTGACAAGTATGTCACGCTGAATGACTATAAGAATATGACGGTTACAGTTTATAAGCCGGAAGCAGAAGACGAGGATATAGAGCAGTATATCAATGATGCGCTGCTCAAGGGATATATTACGGATCGTGCAGTTGAAAACGGTGATGTTGTTAATCTTGATTATGAAGGAAAAAAAGACGGCGTTGCCTTTGAGGGCGGTACAGCGAAGGGCTATGATTTGGAAATCGGTTCCGGTTTGTTTATTCCGGGATTTGAGGAGAAGCTGGTCGGAGTAATGCCGGGAGAGACGGTTGATTTGGATCTCACATTTCCGGAGGGCTACGATGAACCGTCGCTTGCAGGACAGCCGGTGGTATTTACGGTAACGATAAATGGAATTGCCGAGTCAATCAGTTATGCGGATGTAACAGATGCTGATTTGGCAAGGCTTGGGCTTTCGTATAAGACTAAGGATGCGCTTTGGGAAGCAGGAAAAGCGGAAATTGAGAAAAACTTGGAGGAAACCTACGAAGCTTCGAAAACGAGCGCTATTTTAAATCAGATATTGAGCGAAAGTACCATTAAGGATATTCCTGAGTATCTTGTGGAGGAGCAGATGCAAGGATTTAAGATTTATATGGAGTCCATGAGCCAAATGTATTACGGAATGGACTTGGAAACATATCTCAAGGAAGCAGAGAACATGACTTTGGATGATTTTGAGGAAAGTATCCGGTCTGACTGTGAAACCACGGTAAAACAGTATTTAATATCTGAGGCGCTTGCAAGAGCAGAAAATATTGAAATAACGGATGAACTTGTGCGTGAATATGCGGCAGAGGATATTGCCGGGTATGACGGATATACGGTGGATTCGTATCTTGAAGAGGTTGGATATACCACATATAGAATGTTTGTTCTACAGGAACAACTTGTGGTGCGCTTAAATAGGATTATTACGGTAGAAACGACAACGGAACCATAAGGAAGATACTGCACTGTTAACGGAGTGGATAAAGGGGTTGAGTAAATAATGCAAAAGAGGAAAGGGTTTGAGCGCTTTCTATCTGCGTTGCTGTGTGCGGCAGTGCTTGCAGGGGGCGTTGGCGCCGGTATGGGGAAGGAAATGCAGGTGCAGGCGACAAAGAAGGATGATTTGAGGCGGCAGAACGAGGAAGATGAACAGAATTTAGATGACATAGAGGACGCCGTTAATGAACTTTCCGACGAGCAGGAGGGCATTGACAGTGAAATTGAAGCGCTGAGCAATGAAATCGCGGAAATTATGGCAAGTATCAGTCTTCTTGAGGAAGAGATTGCGGTAAAAAAAGAGCAAATTGAACAGGCAAAGCTTGACCTTGAAGAGGCGGTCAAGGTGGAGCGTGCCCAGTACGAAGCGATGAAGGTGCGTATCAGGGAAATGTATGAGAGCGGTGACAGTACATATCTTGACATTTTATTCAATGCGACATCGATGGAGAGCCTGCTTAATAAAGCGGATTATGTTGAAAAACTTCACGAGTATGACAGGAAAATGTTTACAAATTATCAGACCGCGAGGGAGAATGTGGAAATCCTGAAGGAGGAGCTTGAAATCGAGGAGTCGGAGCTTGAGGCGACGCAGGAAGGGCTTCAGGAAGAGATGGACAGCGTGGAGCTTGCAAGGGCTGAGCTTGAGGAAATCAGCGACGATTATGCAAGGCAAATCAGTAAGGCAAAACAGCAGGCGGAAGTGTATAAGACGCAGATTAAGCAGCGAAATGCGCAAATTAAACAGATTGAGGAAGAGGAACGCAGAGCTGCGGAAGAGGCGGCACGTAAAAAAGCGGAGGAAGAAGCCCGCAAAAACAAAGGCAATGGCAGTACATCATCGAATACTGCTAAGCCTACAGGGAAAGCTACGGTTAATAAGGATGAAATCATGGCAGCGAACGGCAGTGCAAAAGGAAAAGAGATTGCGGTATATGCGTGCGGATTTGTCGGGAATCCTTATGTGGCAGGCGGTACAAGCCTGACCAACGGTGCAGACTGTTCTGGATTTACGCAGTCTGTATATAAGCAGTTTGGTTACAGTCTTCCCAGAAATTCCACTTCGCAGCGAACGGCGGGGACGCAGGTGAGCTATTCCGAGGCACAGCCGGGTGATATAATCTGTTATCCGGGGCACGTGGCTATTTACATAGGAAATGGGAAAATTGTGCATGCAAGTTCAGCAAAAACGGGTATTAAAATCAGTAATGCTCTATATCGTGAAATTATATGCGTGCGTAGAATCGTATAAAATTGGTGCAAATTTTTTGCAAATTTTTTACAAAATTTTCAGTTTTTGGTTTCATTTTTTGGAAAAACAGTGTACAATTATGATAGTATTTATGATTGCTTACAAACAATAACTTGAAACAATTTATGAGGGGCAGGCATTATTAAAGGGAAATGCGTGTTATAGGGAAAACGAATGGAAAAAGCAAACATTACGGAATACAAAACTGCGCCTGGGACATATATTGCATATTACGGACGGGCAACAATTAAAAATGACTTTGAGTTTGTAAACGGAGACGAGGCGTTTTACCATTTTATTGGCAAGAATTCGTGTTATTCTATGTTGGATTTGCTGCATCCGGATGATAAAGAGGATTTTCAGAAGGTGGCGGCAGAACTGGATAAGGGACAACAGTGTACGATTGTGCGTATGAAAGATGCAAATGACAATTATCGGTTATTGTACCTTGAGCTGGAGCTTAATGGAAGAAGATATGGCGAATTTCAGTCATTTAATATGGAATTTTCAAGCTTTATGGAACTTAAGGACCGCTATGTGAAATACCTGGAGCTTGTCAAGAAATACCGGGAGTTTATGGGACTCTCTGAGAATATGTTCTTTGAATATTATTATAAAACAGATGAGATTAATGTTTATCGTTATGTTAATGTAAAGAGCATTCCTGTGTTAAGAGACAAGTTGAGCGAGATTAAGAAAAATATTGCGGTTTCCGGTGAATTTGAAGTGTTTTGCGATTTCCTAAGACGGGGCGTTGACCGCTTTAATGCAGGATTTGAAGCAGAGCTTTTGGTCAATGGTGCGCAGGGGCGTTATCAGGTCCGCGGATGTACGCTTTACGATAACGGTAAGCGGATTATGTCTGTGGGAATTATTACCAACATTAATGCGAAGAATGATAAGAAAAGCTATTATTTGACGGATAATGCGTTTGATCCCGGTACAGGGCTTTATAATAAGAGGGCGATACACGAATATGCGATAGAAAAAACGCAGGAGGGAAAACCGCTTTATCTAGCGATGATGGATGTAGATGACTTTAAGAAGGTGAACGACAGTTTTGGGCATATGTTCGGTGATGATGTGCTTTCTAAGGTTGCGGAAGTTATGCGCGGTGTGATTGATTCGCGGGGAATGGTAGGACGATTTGGCGGCGACGAGTTTATGCTGGTTCTTGACAGCGTTTCGAGTGAAGAGGAGCTAAGGCGTATTTTTAAGACAATTTCTAAGAATATTCAGTGGGAATATCAGGATATTAAGGATACGATGGCAATCACAACATCCTGCGGTGTGGCAAAGTTTCCGGATGATGCGACAAATTTTGAGGATTTGTTTAAAAAGGCGGATAAGGCTTTATACGTAGCGAAGGAAAAAGGAAAAAACCGCTATATTATCTACGACGAGGTGAAACATGGCGTAGTGGAGGACGCGGCGATTTCAGAGCGCAGCATTGGAATTAAGGCAGTCGCGAGCGATGATAAGAAAGCGGAAGTGATGTCAGATCTTGTTCTGATGCTCAACACAGATGGGGCTGCGGTATTTGATGAAGTGATGGAAAAACTTCGCAGCTACCTTGATGTGGACGGAATTTCGGTATATGCAGGAGACGATCTTCACAGAGTATGTATTTCAGGAAAGTATATCAATCCAATCGAATCACTTGCGTGTATCAGGGAAGACAGCATTGAGAAGCAGTTTGACAGGCGAGGTGTGCGCGTGGAGAAGAATTTTGGAAAGCTTGCAATGCAACAGCCCAAGATGCATCAACTTTATGAACTTCAGGAGAATAAGGAGTTTGTACAGTGCGTCGCACTGTGCGGCGAAGAGGTGCGTGCGGTGGTTTCCTTCGATTACTTTAACAGAGCGCCGAAAATCGGAGCGGTGGATTTGGGGTTTATTACAATTGTAGGAAGGCTAATGGCGGAAATCGCAAGCAGTTTAGCGTAAGTGAAAGTGTTATGTCTGTAAAAAATGATTTTGTGGGTAAGTATGTTTTGTGCTTAAAGGGGTTGCCTGATTTACCATAGGAGGAGAAATATGTTAAATGCAGAAAAAATTGCAGGTATTATACTCAGTGTGGCTCTGATATGTTATGTACTTTATTCGTTTTCACATATGAAAGCACTTAAGGCGTTGGGATATAATAAGCCGTGGCTGGCGTGGTTTGCGCCGCTGGGGCTATACTGGGCGCTTGCGGCTGTGTCATTGGATTTAGACGGTGAGTACAACATGGAGGTTTTATCATTTGAAGTACCCGGGATTGTATTTAAGCTATGGTATTTAATCGCAGTTGCTGTCTCAATCATTCCTTTGGCAGGCGCTATTCTTAGCATTATTTTGACAGTGATCTGTGCCGGCACATGTTACATTAAGATATATGCAAAGCTGGATGAAAGAGATGAGAGCGAAGTACAGGTCCTTGGTTACTTATCGGCATTGTTTCCTGTTATTGCCGTATTTAAGTTTCTTACAGGAAAATATAGTGCTTAGAAGTATAAGAAAGCTTGGTTCATATGAAGGAAAGACACTCAGGCATAGAAAGCCTGGGTGTTTTTATGCACACGGGCACCCAAGGAAATGTGTCATCAAACCGATAAATCGGTTCGCTGACGGGTGCCCGGCGCGGCGAGTAGTGGAAGAAGAATCTTCTCTACTCGATTGTACACGGGCACCCAAAGGAAATGTGTCATCAAACCGATAAATCGGTTCGCTGACGGGTGCCCGGCGCGGCGAGTAGTGGAAGAAGGTTGTTTCTCTACTCGATTGCAAAGAGCAGTATGGGAAATTCGTTTGACAAAAGAAAATGTGATTGTTAAAATGTGTTAAGAAAAGAGGTGGATTCAATGGCATTCACACATCTGCATGTCCACACAGAGTACAGTCTGTTGGACGGTTCCAATAAAATAAAGGAATATGTGAAGCGCATCAAAGAGCTTGGCATGGACAGCGGAGCAATAACGGACCATGGGGTTATGTATGGTGTTATTGATTTTTATAAGGAAGCAAGGGCAAACGGTATTAAGCCAATTCTTGGCTGCGAGGTATATGTAGCGCCAAATTCGCGTTTTGATAAGGAACTTACAGGTGGTGAGGACCGGTATCATCATCTTGTTTTGCTTGCAGAAAATAATACCGGATATGCAAATCTGATGAAGATTGTGAGTATCGGTTTTACGGAAGGCTATTATTATAAGCCGCGTGTCGATATGGAGGTTCTAAACAAGTACCATGAGGGTATTATTGCACTTTCGGCATGTCTAGCGGGCGAAGTGCCGCGCCTTATCGTAAAAGGGCTTTATGAGGAAGCAAAGAACTGCGTTCAGAAATATCTCGACTGCTTTGGAAGGGGAAACTATTTTTTGGAGCTGCAGGACCACGGCATTCCGGCACAAAAGACGGTGAATGCATCCTTAATGCGTATCAGTAAGGAGATGGACATTCCGTTAGTTGCGACAAACGATATTCATTACACGTATGCCGAGGATGAAAAACCGCATGATATTCTTCTTTGCATCCAAACGGCGAAGAAAGTGTCGGATTCGGACAGGATGCGTTATGACGGCGGTCAGTATTATGTAAAAAGCGAGTTGGAGATGCGGGAGCTGTTTCCGTATGCACAGGAGGCTGTCACAAACACGGCGCTGATTGCCGAGCGGTGCAATGTGGAAATTGAGTTTGGCGTGACAAAGCTACCGCGGTTTGAGGTACCTGAGGGGTATGATTCGTGGACTTATTTAAACAAAATCTGTCTTGACGGTTTAAAGGAGCGTTATCCCGATGATGACGGAGCGCTTGTGGAAAAGCTTAACTATGAGCTGGACGTCATAAAGAATATGGGATATGTGGATTATTTTCTAATCGTGTGGGATTTTATCAACTGGTCGCGGGAGAATGGCATTCCTGTAGGTCCGGGGCGCGGAAGCGCGGCAGGTTCCATTGTTTCGTACTGCTTGCAGATTACGAACATTGATCCGATACGTTACGGTCTTCTTTTTGAGCGTTTTCTCAATCCTGAGCGTGTTTCGATGCCGGATATCGATATCGACTTTTGTTATGAGCGCAGGCAGGAGGTTATTGACTATGTGAGTCGAAAATATGGCGCGGATAAGGTCGTACAGATTGTCACGTTTGGTACAATGGCGGCAAAGGGCGTAATCCGTGATGTGGGTCGGGCGTTGGATTTGCCGTACAATTTCTGCGACAGTATTGCCAAAATGATACCGAATGAGCTGAATATTACGATAGAACGTGCGCTTGAGATAAACCCGGAGTTTCGGGAGCTTTATAAAAACGACGAGCAGGTGCATTATCTGATTGATATGTGTAAACGTTTGGAGGGATTGCCGCGCCATACGTCCATGCATGCGGCGGGGGTTGTAATCTGCCAAAGACCTGCAGATGAACTGGTGCCGCTTTCGAGAGGAAGCGACGGTTCGATAACGACGCAGTTTCCCATGACAACCATCGAAGAACTGGGATTGCTGAAAATGGACTTTCTTGGTCTGCGGACCTTGACGGTTATCAAAAATGCTGTGGAAAATGTGGAAAAAACCGCAGGAATTTTCATTGATGTGGATAAAATAGATTATGACGATAAAAAAGTGCTTGCGTCGCTTGGTACGGGAAAGACGGACGGCGTGTTTCAGCTGGAAAGTCAGGGCATGAAAAACTTTATGAAGGAGTTAAAACCCCAAAGCCTTGAGGACGTGATTGCGGGTATTTCGCTTTATCGTCCGGGACCGATGGAATTTATTCCGGCGTATATTCGAGGAAAGAACAATCATGCGGCGGTGTCTTACGCATGCCCGCAGTTGGAGCCGATTCTTGCGCCGACATACGGCTGCATTGTGTATCAGGAGCAGGTTATGCAGATTGTGCGTGACTTAGGAGGATATACGATGGGGCGAAGCGATCTTGTGCGCCGTGCCATGAGCAAGAAAAAGGCGTCCGTCATGAAACAGGAGCGTGCTAATTTTGTACACGGAAACGAGGCGGAGCATGTGCCGGGATGCACGGCAAATGGGATACCGGAGGCGGTTGCGGACCATATTTATGATACAATGATTGATTTTGCAAAATATGCGTTCAACAAATCGCATGCGGCATGTTATGCGGTTGTCGCGTATCAGACGGCATATTTGAAATACTATTATCCGGTGGAATTTATGGCGGCGCTGTTAACGTCGGTGATTGATAATTCGTCAAAGGTTTCAGAATACATTATGGTTTGCAGAAGCATGGGTATTAAAATTCTGCCGCCGGACATCAATGAGGGGGAGATTGGCTTTTCGGTGTCAAACGGTGCGATACGTTATGCGCTTACCGCGATTAAAAATGTTGGAAGACCGATTATAGGTGCGATTGTGGAAGAGCGCCATGCACACGGAAATTATCAGAGTTTAAAGGATTTTATTGATCGTACGCAGGGAAATGATGTAAACAAACGTGCGATAGAAAATTTTATCAAGGCAGGGGCATTTGACAGCTTTGGCGCGACAAGGAAGCAGCATATGAGCGTCTATGTGCAGATTTTGGAAGACATTACGCACAGCAAGCGCGGGATTACGGCAGGTCAGATGTCATTGCTTGACATTGTTTCGGACGAGCAGAGGGAAGAGCTTGAAATAAAACTGCCCGATGTGGGAGAATATGAGAAGGAGTTGCTTTTAAGTTTTGAGAAAGAGGTGCTCGGGTTTTATGTCAGCGGGCATCCGATGGAGGAATATCAGACGCTTTGGGAGAAGCATATCAGTGCAAAGACTTCGGACTTTTATCTTGACGAGGAAACAAACACTGTTCATATACAAGACGGTTCAACGGTGACAATCGGCGGTATGATTATGGATAAGAAAATAAAGTATACCAAGAATGACAAGATTATGGCATTTCTCACGCTTGAAGATTTGGTGGGAAGCGTGGAGGTGATTGTGTTCCCGAATGCATACGAAAAGTATTCCGGGCAGCTTATGGAGGACAATAAGGTTTTTATTGAGGGCAGGGTCAGCGTAGAAGAAGAGCGCGATGGCAAGCTGATTTGTGAGAAAGTCACATCGTTTCGCGACATACCGCGCAAAGTGTGGATAAAATTTCCAAATATGAACAGTTATGTGGAAAAGGAGTCTGTGCTTTTTGATGCAATTTTTCATTCCGAAGGGAAAGACAGTGTTGTTGTTTATATAGAAGAAACACATCAGAAAAAGACACTTCCGCCAAATAAAAATGTGCAGGCGGATAGTGAGCTGATGGAGCGGTTGAGGACGCTTTTTGGGGAAGACAATGTAAAAGTAGCGAACTGACAATTTTTTCACAAATTTTTAGGAACTTCTATTGTATTCTTGGAAAAAAAAGGGTAAAATGAACATGATTCGGTGAAAGGGTGAGTTAAAAGCCTATGAGTGGGCTTAAAAGCAGGAGGTATGAAACATGTCTAAGCAGATTAAAACAATAGGTGTGCTGACAAGCGGCGGAGATGCTCCCGGTATGAATGCGGCAATTCGTGCGGTAGTGAGGAAATCGCTTACGAGCGGGATGAAGGTAAAGGGAATTAAGCGTGGTTATCTCGGATTGCTGAATGAAGAGATTGTTGATATGGAGGCGTACAGCGTAGCGGATATTATTCACACAGGCGGAACAATTCTTGGAACGGCAAGATGTCCGGAGTTTCGCGAGGAAGAAGTACAGGCACAGGCTGCTGAATTATGCCGCAAGAACGGCATTGACGGACTCGTAGTCATCGGCGGAGACGGCTCTTACAGAGGAGCGCAGGCGCTTGCAAGACACGGCATCAATACAGTAGGCGTCCCTGGAACAATTGACCTTGACATTGCTTGTACGGAGTACACGATAGGATTTGATACAGCAATCAACACGGCGATGGAAGCGATTGATAAGGTAAGGGATACTTCTTCTTCCCACGAGCGTTGTTCCATTATTGAGGTTATGGGAAGGAATGCAGGTTATATTGCGCTTTGGACAGGTGTTGCCAATGGTGCGGAGGATATTCTCCTTCCTGAGAAATATAATTTTGACGAGCAGGAGCTGATTAACAATATCGTGCGGAGCCGTAAAAAGGGAAAAACGCACCATATTGTGGTAAATGCGGAGGGTATCGGACACTCTACCTCAATGGCAAAGCGAATAGAGGCGGCTACAGGTATTGAGACGAGAGCAACGATTCTCGGATATTTGCAGCGTGGCGGGCATCCGACGTGTAAGGACAGATTTTACGCTTCAATTATGGGTGCATATGCATCAGACCTTCTCTTTGAGGGAAAGTCAAACAGGGTTGTTGCGTACACACATGGCAAATTTGTCGATTACGATATTGAGGAGGCTCTGAACATGAAGAAGGGCATCGACGATTATCAGTATGAGGTTTGCAGAAAACTTTCAAGATAGATACGGCAGGTTTAAATCCGGAAGTGGTTGAGTGGCATTTCCGGATTGTTTTCGTTCATCAAAATAAAAAAGGAACTTTGCATCATGATTTTCAATAGAAAAAAGAAGCGGATGCCCAAAAGCGGACATTCTACAACAAGGATGATTGCATTCGGATTTGCGTTGATTATTGTAATCGGCACGATTTTGCTGTCCCTGCCGATTGCAACAAAGACGGGGGAGACGGATCTTTTGACTGCTTTATTTACGGCAACTTCGGCAACCTGCGTGACTGGTCTGGTGGCAGCGGATACGTATCAGAATTGGACTTTGTTCGGGCAGCTTGTAATCCTTTGCATGTTACAGGTCGGCGGACTGGGTTTTATGACAATCGGTGTGTATATTTCGGTATTATTAAAGCGTCGGATTGGGCTGCAGGAGCGGGCGACGCTCCATGAGAGTGTCAATACGTTGGAGATAGCCGGCGTTGTGAGGCTTGTGAAAAAAATTGTACAGGGTGCATTTATAATAGAAGGAACCGGTGCCTTGCTGCTTGCAACAAGGTTTATACCGCGCTTTGGATGGGCAAACGGTATTTACTTTTCCATTTTTCATTCGATTTCGGCATTTTGCAACGGCGGATTTGACCTGATGGGCATTGACGAGGCGTACTCGTCACTGGTCTCCTATGAAGGCGATATTCTTGTAAATGTGGTCATCTGCCTGTTAATTTTGATTGGCGGTATCGGTTTTATCGTGTGGGATGATGTGCTCAAGCATAAATGGCATTTTAAAAAGTATTTGCTGCATTCAAAAATTGTGCTGGCGACGACATTGGGACTGACTGTGGCGGGTACGCTGTTGTTCTTGATTTTTGAGAATAATGCGACTCTTGCGGGAATGACGCCTATTGAAAAGCTGCTAGGCGCGTTGTTTGCGTCCGTCACACCGCGAACGGCGGGGTTTAACACTGTGGACACCGGCGCGATGTCTAACGCAGGAACGCTTTTGACCATGCTGCTGATGTTTATCGGCGGCAGTCCGGGTTCTACGGCAGGCGGCGCAAAGACAACGACAATGGTCGTACTGTTGTTCTATGCGGTGGCGATGATTCGCAACAGGGAGGACATTAATCTGTTTGGCAGAAGGCTTTCGGCGGATGTGGTGAGAAAAGCAAACGCGGTTGTGGTTATCAATTTTTCACTTGCGTTTGGCGCGGCTTGTGTGATTATGGCACTACAGCCTGCAATTCCTATGCCGGATGTGGTGTTTGAGGTGCTCTCAGCAATCAACACGGTGGGAATGACGACAGGAATAACAAGGGAGCTTGGAGTGATTTCCAAGCTGATTGTGGCGGTGCTGATGTACTGCGGCAGACTTGGCAGTTTATCGTTTGCGTTGGTTCTTGCAAAGAAGCCCTCGACGAACCATGTGCGCGAACCGCAGGAAAAGATTATTGTAGGGTAAAGCTTGAAAATCAAAGATTTTTAACCGGCAGATTTGTGCTGGGACACAAATTCGTGCGGATTTTGAAATAAGTGAGGAATAATGCATATGAAATCTATATTAATTATCGGAATGGGGCGCTTTGGACACCATTTGGCGCAGGATTTTTTGGATAACGGGCATGATGTAATGATTATGGACCAGTTTGAGGAGAAAGTGGAAGATATGGTGCCGCTTGCGACCAGTACAAAAATTGGGGACTGTACCAAGGAGGAGGTTCTAAGAAGCGTCGGTATTGCAAACTTTGACGTGGTGTTTGTATGTATTGGTACGAATTTTCAGAGCAGCCTGGAGATTACCAGTCTGTTAAAGGAGCTTGGTGCAAAGCGTGTAATCAGCAAGGCAACAAGGGATGTACAGGCAAAATTCCTGCTTCGAAACGGCGCGGATGAGGTGATTTATCCGGATAAGGACATTGCGCAGAAATGGGCGGAAAAATACAGCTTCGACAATATTTTTGACTATATTGATCTTCCCGGAAACTTCGGTATTTACGAGATGTCACCATTGAAGGAATGGGTGGGAAAGACAATCAGGGAGTCGGATATAGCCGCAAAATACAAGATTTCCATATTGGCTATTAAGAAAAAGAACGCGACGGAGATTAGTCTGATGCCTTCGGCAGATTATGTAATTAAGGACAGAGATCATCTGATGATCATGGCGGCAAACGAGGTGGCGGAGAATATTATCCAGCAGAACAGAAACCATTTTGCGAATTAGCAAAGGGGTGTATTGTGTGAAAGGAGCAGGGGATTAACCGAATGATTACGAGCACGGCAAATGCAAAGGTCAAACGGCTTGTCAGCTTAGGAAGAAAGTCAAAGGCAAGGTATGAGGAGGGCGTTTTTCTTGTGGAGGGCGTGAAAATGTTTCAGGAGGCGCCCCCGGAGTGGATACGTGAGGTCTATGTATCGGAGAGTTTTTTGGAGAAAAACGCATTTAATAATAAAAAACAGGTGTATTTTGAAACGGTTTCCGATGAGGTTTTCTGCAAAATATCGGATACACAGACACCACAGGGTGTACTGTGCGTGATGAAAATGCCTCAATATCGGCTAGAGAATTTGCTGGCACAATCTAAAAAACATATGTTATTTTTGGTTCTTGAAGATTTGCAGGACCCGGGAAATTTGGGTACAATCCTGCGTGCAGGAGAGGGAGCAGGCGTTGATGGCGTGATTATAACAAAAAATACAGTTGATATTTTTAATCCGAAAGTGATACGCTCCACAATGGGCTCAATTTACAGAGTTCCATTTGTGATAACGGACGATATTTTAAAAGCGGTGACGGATTTGAAAGCAGGCGGTGTGACAGTGTACGCGGCGCATTTGGACGAAAGCAAGAATTATGATTTGCAGGACTATACAAAACCGACGGCGTTTTTAATAGGAAACGAGGCAAACGGATTAAAGCGTGAAACAGCGGATATGGCGGACCATTACATTAAAATTCCGATGAGTGGACAGGTGGAGTCGTTAAACGCGGCAGTGGCGTCTTCTGTATTAATGTATGAGGCAGCAAGGCAACGCCGTATTGAGAAAGGAGACACAAAAAGATGAAAATTGGTTTTATCGGTTTGGGAAATATGGCGACAGCAATGATTGGCGGTATTATCGGGAAGGGGCTTTATGGGTGCGACGAGCTTATCGGTTCTGCAAAAACTGTGGAAACGGCGCAGCGTGTGGCAAAAAAGTACGGGATAGAGACGTGTACGGACAACCAAAAGGTGGCGTCGTGTGCGGATGTGCTTGTGCTTGCGGTAAAGCCAATCTTTTTGCCGGAGGTTATCTCTGAAATCAGCGACAGCATAGACGGCGGTAAGCTTGTGATTTCAATTGCGGCGGGAAAGTCCATCGAATGGCTTGAGGAGCAGTTCGGAACGCCGTTAAGACTGGTGCGCTGTATGCCGAATACGCCTGCACTGGTCGGTGAGGCATGTACCTGCGTGTGCTTAAAGGAGGATACCACAGAGGAAGACCGTAAGTTTGTCCTTAGACTTATGGAGAGCTTCGGGACGGCAAGTGTGCTTCCGGAGCGTTTAATTGACGCGTTTACGGGAGTGGCGGGTAGCTCGCCGGCATATGTTTTTTTGTTTTTGGAGGCGATGGCAGATGCCGCAGTGCGCGCAGGAATACCGAGAAAACAGGCATATGAGTTTGCTGCGCAGTCGGTTCTTGGCAGTGCGAAGCTGATGCTGGAGACAGGAAAGCACCCCGGAGAATTGAAGGATATGGTGTGTTCGCCGAGCGGAACGACGATTGAGGCGATAAAGGTCTTAGAAGAAAAGGGGCTGCGTGGGGCAGTTATTGATGCAATTGAAGCATGCGTGAACAAATCAAAAATGCTATAAACTGTCAGTTTTTCAAAAAAATTTGTACAAAATAAACAATTTAGAAAACAAAAATAGTTTAATTTTGATAAAAATATTGGGGTTCGTGACTTGACAAGTCGCGAACTCTTTGCTATTATATAAAATCGTAACAGGTGTTAATATTTATGTAACATTTGTCGTAAAAATGTAAGAAACTTTGATACAAAAGAGCATATTATGTAAAAATATGTAATGTTTTGTAACAGTTCAGTCACGAACTTTGCATTTGCTGCAAAGTTCGTGAGACAGCGTAGTGGTTGAGATGCATCAAGCCACCACGAAGTGGTTTTGCATGGCTTGATGCCTGTAACAGGAAGCCGAAGGCTAAACTGTTACAATATTTTGTGAAAGTTTTTTGCGGAACAGGAAATGGAGTAAAAAAAATGAAGGCAAATTGTAAAAAGTGGAAATGTCTGTTGTTCATTATGGCAGCAGCCGCTGCATTTACAGCTTCTCCGGTCAGCACGGAAGCGGCTGACACCAAGGAAAGCTTCACAGCCGGAAAACCGAGCAGTGAGCAGAAAGCCACGTCAGACAAGATGAATTCAGAAGTCAGTATTGTAAAAAACACAGCTGCGGGTTTAGGCGGAGCGGAACAGTCCCTCACGACGGCAGGCGCTGCGGATATACTTGACGCAAACATTTCAATGGAAAAGGAAGAACTGATTGCTTTTGCGAAGAAGAGCGCAAAGACAGAGAAAAAAGAAAAAAGCACGCTTGTAATGGCAAAGGTAAACGAGTTTGTAAATATGCGGCAGGATGCCGACCAGGATGCGGAGAAGGTCGGTGTGCTTTACAAGGACTGCGGCGGTGAAATTGTAGAACAGATCGCAGGCTGGACAAAAGTAAAATCCGGCGAGGTTACAGGCTGGATCAAGAACGATTATTTATATTTTGACGATGAGGCGAAAAAGATTGCCAATGACGTCGGAATGCTTACGGCATACTCCGAGACAGAAACATTGAGAGTAAGAAAGGACGCGAATGTGCAGTCAGGCGTACTTGGTCTTTTGGCAAACGGCGAAGCGGTTGAGGCAATCGCGGAGGAAGGAGACTGGGTAAGCGTAAGCTATGAGGGAACGAAAGGCTACGTATCCAAGGAGTATGTAAAAGTCGTATTCGATATTGATAAGGCGGAGTCGATGGCAGTTATCAAGGCAAGAGAGGAAGCCGAGCGCGCAAGAGCGGCAGCTGCGGCGGAAGCCAAAAGAATTGCACAGAAGGAAGCCGTGTTGGCGACAGCGTCAGAGGTAGATATTCTCGCAGCGCTAATCCAGTGTGAGGCAGGCGGTGAGCCTTATGAAGGTCAGGTTGCAGTTGGCGCGGTTGTTATGAATCGTGTCAGAAGCGGCGGCTATCCGAATACAATAACAGATGTAATTTATGCTTCCGGTCAGTTTGTACCGGCTTCTAAGGGAAAAATGGAGTCGTTGATTTTGAATAAAAACATTAAAGCTTCCTGCGTACAGGCGGCAAACGAAGTAATCAGCGGTGCATGTAACGTTGGTGATGCGCTTCACTTTAGAAGAAATAACGGCAGAGACGGTCTTGTGATTGGGAATCATGTATTTTATTAAATAAAATGGAAATAAAACGTTTAGGGGCAATCTGAAAGGGTTGCCCCTTTTTGGGAAATGTAGTAAAATAGGGGATAAGTTTAAAAATGGAGGAATGAGCTTATGGACTTAAGAGGACGCAGTTTTTTGACATTAAAAGATTTTACGCCGCAGGAGATTGTATATCTCATTGATTTAGCGGCAGAATATAAGGACAAAAAGAAGAAGGGAATTTTACATGACACACTGCGCGGAAAAAATATCGCGCTGATTTTTGAAAAGACAAGCACCCGCACGCGCTGTTCGTTCGAGGTGGCGGCACATGACCTTGGCATGGGCACAACCTACCTTGACCCGTCCGGCTCGCAGATTGGAAAAAAAGAGTCAATCGCAGATACTGCAAGAGTGCTTGGCAGAATGTACGAGGGAATTGAGTACAGAGGCTTTGAGCAGGAAATCGTAGAGGAGCTTGCAAAGCATGCGGGTGTGCCTGTGTGGAATGGTCTGACGAACGAGTACCACCCGACGCAGATGCTTGCCGATATGCTGACAATACGGGAGCATTTCGGACATTTGGAAGGCATTAAACTGACCTATATGGGTGATGCGCGCTACAATATGGGAAATTCGCTGATGATTGCCTGTGCGAAGCTTGGTATGCATTTTACGGCGTGTACGTCGAAGGAGTATTTCCCCGATGCAGCGCTTGTGGCAGAGTGCGAGGAATATGCAAAACAGTCCGGCGCAAGCATTGCGCTGACAGAGGATGTGGATGCCGGAACTAAAAAAGCAGATGTTATTTATACGGATGTGTGGGTGTCTATGGGTGAGCCGGAGGAAGTGTGGGCAGAGCGTATCGAAAAACTCTCGCCATATAAGGTGACAAAGGCAGTTATGGATAATGCGGGAGAACAGTCCATTTTCTTACATTGCCTGCCTGCGTTCCATGATTTAAAGACAAAAATCGGCAAAGAGCAAGGAGAGAAATATCATTTTACGGAGCTTGAGGTGACGGATGAAGTATTTGAGTCAAAGCAGTCGCTTGTTTTTGACGAGGCAGAAAACCGTATGCATACGATTAAGGCAGTGATTGCCGCTACATTAGGGGCATAGAATGAAAAATCAAAGATTTTTCATTCGGCAAATTTGTGCAAAGGCACAAATTCGCGGGTTGTTGGCAAAATAAAGGATTATGTATGAAAAAAGAGGAAATATTAAGAAAGCTGAGAGCTGTGGACGATTATGTCAGCGGACAGGAGCTTTGCGAATATTATGGTGTTTCGCGCACGGCAGTTTGGAAGGCGATAAAGCAGTTGGAAAAGGACGGCTATGTGATAGAGGCACAAAATAACAAGGGTTATCGATTGATAGAAGATAATACGGGTGTTATTTTTTCGAAAACCGCAATTGAAAGTTATATGGACACAGTTCAAATCGGCAAAAGCATAGTCTTTCATAAAGAGACAGGCTCTACCAATATTGACGCAAAGGCGCTTGCGGAGAAGGGCGAACCGTCGGGTACACTTGTGGTAGCGGACATGCAGACGGCGGGGCGCGGACGTAGAGGACATGGCTGGGTAGCGCCTGCAGGAAAAAATATCTATATGACACTGATGCTGCGTCTGGATTGTCCGCCGGATAAAGCGTCCGCACTTACGCTGGTGATGGCGATTGCCGTGTATGAAGCGGTCTGCGAGATTGCTCCTAAAGAGTGCTGCGGGATTAAGTGGCCAAACGATGTTGTCGTGAATAATAAAAAGATATGCGGGATTTTGACGGAGATGAGCGCGGAGCCGGAGTGCATTCATTATGTGGTGACGGGTGCGGGCATCAATGTCAATCAGGAAGCGTTTCCGGAGGAAATCAGGCAAACCGCGACTTCGCTTTTTATCGAAACAGGAAAGAAATCCGACCGTTCTAAGCTTGCGGCGCGGACAATGCATTATTTTGAGCAGAATTATGTTTTGTTTGAAAAGACTTGGGATTTGCAGTATCTGCGTGAAAAGTATAACGCGATGTTAATCAATATGGACCGGCAGGTACGCGTGCTCGATCCCAAGGGTGCATATGACGGCATTGCGCGCGGGATAACCGATAAGGGTGAGCTGATTGTGGAACGCAGTGATACGGGTGAGACGGTTTGCGTTTATGCCGGAGAGGTATCGGTGCGGGGTGTTTACGGGTATGCGATGTAAAAATCAATTAAATGACATAGGACTTCTCAGCATGGCAATTGGCAATCCATTTCGTGACCTGTATAAAAGGCAGGACAACAAGCGAAGGAATTTGCTGTTTCGGGAATATAATAAGTATTTTGGAAGATAGATTTTGATATAAATGGGCATTTTATAGGGGAAAAAGCTATGGATAAAAAACTTGAAAGAGCAATGGAACTCATTGGAAAAGCAGTTGAGATGATGGAAAACGAAGGCATTACCCAAGACGTTAAGGCACTCGAAAAGGAGCTTACTGAGCTTACCGGAAAGAAACAAAATATTGAAGATTACCGCTTTTATTCAGCAGTAATATCATTGGAAGAAATTGCGAAATCTGCGCTTATGCCGGAACCTCAAAAGGAAGATGTTACAGAAGATAAAATTCGGGAAGTTGTTTTGACATTTCTTGAAAAGAGTGAAAGCGAACAGAATTATTGGCTGAAGTGGCTTAAAATTAATACGGGCTGTAGTTCAGATTACCTGTTCTATCCCGAACTTGTGGGACTGCCACGGGACGCTTCTATGGAACAAATTGTTGAAAAGATAGTTGAAGTTTGGAAAGAGGGCTGCAAATGTTATGCTGCAAGAACACTTTTCTGAAAAGGAGCTTTGTTTGAATGGAAAAAACCAAAGAGCGGATTGTGCTGTGCGGGGCAAATGCCTACGAGCAGAAATATTATTACAATGAAACATTTAATGCAATTCCTGCATCAATCAAGGAGGAGCTGCATATTATATGCGTGCTGTTCACGGAAGAGGTGGGCGGCGTGTTCACCATTGTGTTTGAGGAGGACGGCAGTGTAAGTCTTGAAACGGACGCTTACGAGGAGGATATTCTTTACGATGAGATTAGCAGCGGTCTTTTGGTGCGGGAAATCAGGATGCAGCGTCGGGAGCTTTTGGAGTCGCTCAGCCTTTATTACAGGGTTTTTGTGCTCCATGAGCCGGTTGATGAATTGATGTGATTAAAGAAGATTAAAGGATTGGGGAAATTATGGTTTTAGTAGTTGATGTGGGAAATACCAATATTACATTTGGCGTATATGACGGCAAAAAGCTGAAGACGACGTTTCGGCTTATGGCGAAAACGCCGCGTACTTCCGACGAATATGGCGTGTTAATCACGGAGCTTTTGTCTAAGAATGGCATTGAGAGAGGAACAATAGACGGCACAATTGTTGCGAGCGTTGTGCCGAATATCATGCACTCGCTGATTGGCGGTATCAAGCGCTATATCAGCGAGAAGCTTTTACTGGTTGGCGCAGGCATTAAGACCGGAATTAAAATTGTCACGGAAAATCCGAAAGAAATCGGTCCAGACAGAATTGTTGACGCGGTGGCTGCATATGAATTATATGGAGGGCCTGTACTCGTAATTGATTTCGGAACGGCAACCACATATGACCTTGTAGATGAAAACGGCTGTTTTTGCGCAGGCATTACGGCGCCCGGCATTAAAATATCGGCGAAGGCGCTTTGGGAGGACACGGCAAAGCTTCCCGAAATTGAGATTAAAAAACCGGCTTCGATTCTCGCGCAGGAAACCATATCCAGTATGCAGGCAGGGCTTGTCTACGGGCAAATCGGACAGACCGAGTATATTATACAGCGCGTAAAAAGTGA
The DNA here is from genome assembly GCA_910586715.1 of uncultured Lachnospiraceae bacterium. Classification (GTDB taxonomy): domain Bacteria; phylum Bacillota; class Clostridia; order Lachnospirales; family Lachnospiraceae; genus COE1. Next base: position 3,407 of record CAJUJG010000003.1, on the reverse strand, counting down.
AACGGGATACGACAATCTAAAGGTTGTGGCGACCGGGGGGCTTGGCAGGATTATTGCAGAAGAGACGGAGCTGATACAGGAGTACGACAGCTTTCTCACGCTGGAGGGACTTAGGATTATTTATGAAAAAAACAACAGATAGTTTCGGCAGGCAGATTCAAATCGGCAATGTTGTCTTGGAAAATAACGTGTTTCTCGCACCAATGGCAGGCGTTACGGACCTGCCGTTTCGCCTGATTTGCAAAGAGCAGGGCGCAGGGCTTTTGTGCATGGAGATGGTTAGCGCAAAGGCAGTGCATTACAACAATAAAAATACGGAAACGCTTATGGAAATCCACCCCGATGAACTGCCGGTTTCCCTACAGTTGTTCGGTTCAGAGCCGGATATTATGGCAGAAACGGCTGCACACATAGAAGAACGTCCGTTTGCAATCCTTGATATTAATATGGGCTGTCCTGTACCGAAAGTGGTGAACAATCGGGAGGGAAGCGCACTCATGAAAAATCCCAGGCTTGCGGGCGAGATTATTCATGCAGTTGCAAAAGCAGTATCAAAACCTGTTACCGTTAAAATCAGAAAAGGGTTTGACGATAACAGCATCAATGCCGTGGAGCTGGCAAAGATTGCGGAGGCAAACGGCGCGGCGGCGGTGGCAGTCCACGGGCGCACAAGAGAGCAGTATTATGCGGGAACGGCGGACTGGGACATTATCCGGCAGGTGAAGGAGGCAATCAGCATTCCTGTTATCGGAAATGGAGATGTCACGGACGCATTGTCGGCGGCAAGAATGTTGGAGGAAACAGGATGCAACGCTGTTATGGTGGGCAGGGCAAGCCGTGGAAACCCGTGGATTTTCAGGGAAATTAATGCGTACCTTGATACGGGGGAGCTTTTGCCAAGACCTTCTAAGGAGGAGGTACGCGATACGATTTTAAGGCACGCGGCGCTTTTGCTTGCATATAAGGGTGAGTACACGGCAATCCGTGAAATGCGAAAACATGTGGCGTGGTATACCGCAGGGTATCCGCATTCTGCAAGGCTTCGGCAGAGAATAAACGAGATGGAAACGGTGGCGCAGCTTGAGGAGGGAATTCGCACCATTTTCTCCTGACAGGAGAGCTGTCATGTTTTTGCACGCGAAAGTGCGTTAAGGGCGGTGCAAAATCTTGACATAGCAGTCAAAAAGGGCTATAATATGCTAGTTTATGAGCGAAACAGAAGATTTTATCGTAGAAATAATCAATATATTTATGAAACGGCTGCACTAGAAGGAGGATTTTTTTATGGAAGCAAAGAAAAACTTATTAACACGTGAGGGACTGAAGAAATATGAAGACGAGCTGCACGACTTGAAGGTCGTAAAGAGAAAGGAAGTTGCACAGAAAATCAAAGAGGCAAGAGAGCAGGGCGACCTTTCGGAAAACGCAGAGTACGACGCGGCAAAAGACGAGCAGCGTGACATAGAGGCGAGAATTGAGGAGCTTGAGAAAATCCTTAAAAACGTTGAGGTTGTCGATATGGATGACGATGAGAACAACCTTGACCATGTTGGGTTCGGACTTGTTGTGAAGGTAAAGGACAATGAGTTTGATGATGAAATGGAGTTTAAAATCGTAGGTGCAACCGAGGCAAACAGCTTAAAAGGCAAGATTTCCAACGAATCGCCGCTCGGAAAGGCGCTTCTTGGCGCAAAGAAGGGCGATATTGTAACCGTCGAGGCACCTGCAGGTGTGATTGAGTATACGATTTTGGATATTTACAGACCGGAGGCTTAACAGTCAAGTACCTCGCAGGAATAAACCTTAAAACAGAGAGGAGAAGGTTCAGTGTCACAGGAGCAGAACAACAATCAGGAAAAGAACAATCAGGAGAACCGTCAGCAGGACGTTAACCAGCTTTTAAAGGTGCGCAGGGAAAAACTTGCCGCTTTGCAGGAGGCTGGTAAAGATCCGTTTCAGATTACGAAGTTTGACGTTACACATCACAGCCAGGACGTGAAGGATAACTTCGATGTACTGGAGGGAAAGAATGTTACCATTGCAGGAAGAATGATGTTTAAGCGTGTTATGGGAAAAGCGTCTTTTTGCAATGTTCAGGATTTGAAGGGAAGCATTCAGTGCTATGTCGCAAGAGACAGTGTTGGCGAAGAGCCTTATGCGGATTTCAAGAAATATGATGTGGGAGATATTCTCGGTATCAGCGGCGAGGTATTCCGGACAAAAACAGGCGAAATGTCAATACATGCAGAGTCTGTTAAACTTTTATCAAAGAGCTTGCAAATTTTACCTGAGAAATTCCACGGACTCACAGATACGGATATACGTTACCGCCAGCGGTATGTTGACCTGATTATGAATGCGGATGTAAAGGATACGTTTGTGAAGCGCTCGAAGGTGCTCTCAAGCATTCGCCGTTATTTGGACGGGCAGGGCTTTATGGAAGTGGAGACGCCGATGCTCGTGTCCAATGCGGGCGGTGCGGCTGCAAGACCGTTTGAGACACACTTTAATGCACTTGATGAAGATTTGAAGCTTCGGATTTCTTTGGAGCTGTACTTAAAGCGGCTGATTGTGGGCGGTATGGAGCGCGTTTACGAGATTGGACGCGTGTTCCGCAACGAAGGACTTGACACAAGACATAATCCGGAGTTTACACTGATGGAGCTGTATCAGGCTTATACGGATTATCACGGTATGATGGATTTGACGGAGAACCTTTACCGCTATGTGGCGAAAGAAGTGACCGGTTCGGAGATTTTGACGTACGGCGAGCATCAGATGGATTTGTCTAAGCCGTTTGAGCGCATTACGATGGTAGATGCCGTTAAGAAGTATTCCGGAGTTGATTTTAATGAGATTCATACCTTGGAGGAGGCAAGGGCAATCGCGAAGGAAAAGCATGTGGAGTTTGAGGAGCGGCATAAGAAGGGCGATATTTTGAATTTGTTCTTTGAAGAGTTTGTGGAGGAGCATTTGATTCAGCCGACGTTTGTGATGGACCACCCGATTGAGATTTCTCCTCTGACGAAGAAAAAACCGGAAAATCCGGAGTATGTGGAGCGGTTTGAGTTCTTTATGAATGGATGGGAGATGGCGAACGCGTATTCGGAATTAAACGACCCGATTGACCAAAGAGAGCGTTTTGCAGCGCAGGAGGCGCTGCTGGCAGCAGGTGACGCTGAGGCGAATCATACGGATGAAGACTTCCTGAATGCGCTTAGTATCGGTATGCCGCCAACGGGAGGTATCGGGTTTGGTATTGACAGAATGGTTATGATGATGACGAATAGTCCGGCGATAAGGGATGTGTTGTTGTTCCCGACGATGAAAACGCTTGGCGGAAAAGATCAGTAAAATCAAATGTTTACGGTTAGAGGGAAGTAATTTCAGATTAGGCGGTATAGCCC
>CAJUJG010000002.1:199708-212970 GCA_910586715.1 uncultured Lachnospiraceae bacterium | reverse complement strand
ATATTCAGGCAAACCTCCTTGCCTATTTCCCTGAGAGCACTACTTCCCAAGCCTCGCCGTAGCCACCGCTACGCCTGCGTTTGTAAAGCAGCACTCTCAGGAAAATATTCTGCGGAGCTTTACTAGATATGAAGCGGTCAGTACACTAGACTGAGAAAGGAGCAGGGTTGTTCATGTACTATCCCGAAGAAATTGTAGAGGAAGTAAGGCAGCGAAATGACATTGTGGATGTTATTTCAGGTTACGTCGGACTTTCGAAACGGGGAAGCAATTATGTGTGCTGCTGCCCGTTTCATGGGGAGAAGACCCCTTCCTTTTATGTAAGCCGCTCAAAGCAGATATACAAGTGCTTTGGCTGCGGCGAAGGCGGTAATGTGACGACGTTTGTGATGAAATATGAAAACTGTACGTTTCCGGAGGCGCTGAAACTGCTTGCAGAGCGGGCAGGGGTAAAGCTTCCCGAAGAGACGTATTCGGAGGAGGCAAAACGCAGGGAGAGCAGGCGGCGGCAGCTTTTGGCAGTGAATAAAGAGGCGGCGAAGTTCTATTATTATCAGCTTCGGGGTGAGCGCGGCGCAAAGGCGCGCGAATATCTTGACAAAAGGGCGCTTTCGGATGAGACCCGGAAAGGCTTCGGACTTGGGTTTGCGCCTGTAAGGGGCGAGGAGCTGTTACTGTATCTGCGCCAAAAGGGGTTTACGGACGATTTAATCCGTGATGCAGGGCTGGCAAAGGCAGACGAGCGGCGCGGAACGGTGACGCAGTTTTGGAACCGGGTTATGTTTCCGATACAGGACATCAACCATCGCGTGATTGGTTTTGGCGGGCGGATTATGGGGACGGACGACAAGGGACCAAAGTATTTGAATTCTCCCGAGACGGAAATTTTTGACAAGAGCAGAAACCTTTACGGCATGAACCTTGCGCGCTCGTCAAGAGCGGGAAATATGATTTTGTGCGAAGGGTATATGGATGTGATCAGTATGCATCAGGCGGGTTTTACGCAGGCGGTCGCCTCGCTTGGAACGGCATTTACGGCGGGGCAGGCAGGGTTGATTAAGAAGTACACAAAAGAGGTGCTTCTTGCCTACGATAGTGACGGGGCGGGCGTGAAAGCTGCGCTGCGTGCAATCGGGATTTTGCGTGACGTGGGAATGTCAGGAAAGATTATTAATATGTCGCCCTACAAGGACCCCGATGAATTTATGAAAAATCTTGGAAAAGAGGCGTTTCAGGAACGCATAGAACATGCGGAGAATTCTTTTTTATTTGAAATCCGTATGCTGGAGCGGGATTTTGACATGAATGATCCGGAGGAGAAAACGAACTTCCACAATCACATCGCAAGAAGGCTTTGTGATTTCGGGGAGGACGTAGAGCGTGAAAATTATATAGAGGCGATAGCGGACAAGTACCATATCGGCTTCGAAAATTTAAGAAAGCTTGTCGTCAATATGGCGGCAAAGACAGGAGGCTATGCGGTTGCTCCGGTTTTGCGGGAACGCCCGAAATCAGGGGTGAACAGCAGAGGGAAAAATCCGGCGCAGGAAAATGCCAGGAAAGCGCAGCGGCTTCTGCTGACGTGGCTTACGGATTACCCGCAGCTTTATGAAAAGGTCAAAAGTTATATTTCTCCCGAGGATTTTACGGACGAGCTGTACAAAAAGGTGGCGCAGCGGATGTTTGCGGATATTGAAAAAGGCCAGTTTAATCCGGCGGGCATTATCGACCTGTTTGACGACGAGAAGGAGCAAAGCGAGGCGGCATCCCTGTTTACGACACAGCTTCCGGAGCTTGAGACGGTGCAGGAGAAGGAAAAGGCATTCCATGATATTCTTGTGCGCGTAAAGAAAAACAGTTATGAGCATTATTTGGAACGCTCCGGTGTGGAGATTGCCGCGTTAAGCATTGCGGTTGAGGGCAAAAAAGCACTGGAAGAACTTAACAAAACGCATATTTCTTTCAATTAAGGATAAAAATATATGGTATGGAGGATTGACCAGAATGGATGAAAACACACAAGCAAAATTTGAGGCAAAGTTAAAAGAGCTTCTTGCGATGGCAAAGAAGAAGAAAAACGTGCTTGAGTATCAGGAAATCAGCGACTTTTTCAAGGACATGCCTCTTGAGACGGAGCAGTTTGAGAAGATACTGGATTTTCTTGAACAGAGCAACGTGGATGTGCTGCGTATTACGGACGATGACGACGATTTGCCGGATGACGATATTCTTCTGAGTGATGAGGAAGACGTGGACATGGATGTGGAGAACATCGACCTGTCCGTTCCTGACGGCATCGGCATTGAGGACCCCGTAAGGATGTATTTAAAGGAAATCGGAAAAGTGCCGCTTCTAAGCGCTGACGAGGAGATTGAGCTTGCAAAAAAGATGGAGCTTGGCGATGAGGAGGCAAAAAAGAGGTTAGCCGAGGCGAACCTCAGGCTTGTTGTGAGCATTGCGAAGCGCTATGTGGGCAGAGGAATGCTGTTTTTGGACCTCATTCAGGAGGGCAATCTTGGTCTGATTAAGGCAGTTGAGAAGTTTGATTACAGGAAAGGCTATAAGTTTTCGACCTATGCGACGTGGTGGATACGGCAGGCAATCACAAGAGCGATTGCGGATCAGGCGAGAACCATCCGTATTCCGGTGCATATGGTTGAGACCATCAATAAATTAATCCGCGTGAGCAGACAGCTCTTACAGGAGCTTGGGCGGGAACCGACCCCGGAGGAGATTGCAAAGGAAATGAATATGCCGGAGGAGCGCGTGCGCGAGATTTTGAAGATTTCGCAGGAGCCGGTATCGCTTGAGACGCCGATTGGTGAGGAGGAGGACAGTCATCTTGGGGATTTTATACAGGATGATAATGTGCCCGTTCCTGCTGACGCGGCGGCATTTACGCTGTTAAAGGAGCAGCTTGTCGAGGTGCTTGACACGCTGACCGACAGGGAGCAGAAGGTATTGAGACTGCGTTTCGGACTTGACGACGGGCGTGCGCGCACACTCGAGGAGGTCGGTAAGGAATTTAATGTTACGAGAGAGCGTATCAGGCAGATTGAGGCAAAGGCGCTTCGGAAGCTGCGTCACCCTTCAAGAAGCAGGAAGTTAAAGGACTATTTGGATTAGGAGAGTGCAAATGCAGTTGTCGGATAGAATGCGGGCTGTGGCGGCGCTTGTTTCGCCCTGTGAAAGCATGGCGGATATTGGCTGTGACCACGGTTATGTGGCAATGGAGTTAATCAGGAGCCGTACCTGCGCGCATGTGATTGCAATGGATATTAACAGGGGACCGCTTGAACGTGCGAAAGAAAATATCCGCGATTACGGAATGCAGGAATATATCGAAACGCGGCTTTCGGACGGGGCGGCGGCGCTTTTGCCAAATGAGGCGGAAGGCATTGTCTGTGCCGGTATGGGCGGGCGGCTTGTGGTGTCGATTTTGGAGAGGAGCCGCGCGCTGATTGGCGACATGAGGCAGGTCGTATTGCAGCCGCAGTCGGAGCTTGACGAGGTGCGCAAATATCTGCGTGTAAACGGGTATCTGATTGAAAAGGAAGATATGATTTTTGAGGATGGGAAATATTATCCGATGATGCGGGCGCTGCCTGCGGCTTTCGGAAAACATGAGCGTTTGTTGGCAGGCGGTTTGGAGCAGTTAGGCAGGCGGACGGCGGTGTGCGGCAATCCGCCCGACATTTCCGAGATTTGCACGGAGGAGGCGGCAAGGCTTACGAGCGTGCAGGATACATACGGACCGTATCTTTTGGAGCATTCCCATCCCGTTTTGAAGCGGTATCTTTTGTGGCAGAAGGCAAATTTGGAACAGATTCGGGAGCGTTTAAACGCTTCGGGTAGGGAGACTGCAAGGCAGCAGTGTCGTATGGCGGAACTGGAAGACGCGCTGAGTGATATTGTGTTCTGCCTGTATCAGTATTTTTAGCCGCTTCTGTTACATAGTATGAGTCAGGGAGGGATAGGATTTTGACGTGCGGTGAAATTATAGAAAAGCTTGAGACGCTTTCGCCTAAAAATTATGCGGAAGACTGGGATAACATCGGTTTGCTTGCCGGAAGGCGTGACAAGGATGTGGAAACGATTTACATAGCATTGGATGCAACGGATGAAGTCATTGCGGATGCCGTGCGCGCGGGGGCGGATATGCTGCTGACGCATCATCCGCTGATTTTCAAAAAGCTTTCCCGTGTCAATACCGACGATTTTATCGGCAGGCGCATTGTAAAACTTATACAAAATGATATAAGCTATTATGCGATGCACACCAATTTTGACGTCATGGGGATGGCGGACGCGGCGGCAGATGAACTTGGACTGCGGGCGCGCGAGGTATTAAACGTGACGTTTGAAGATGAAATCTCAAAGGAGGGTTGCGGACGCGTGGGACGTCTTGCAGACCGGATGAGTATGGAAGCGCTTGCAGGGCTTGTCAAGAAGCGTTTTCATGTGCCGAATGTGCGCGTATTTGGCGACTTGGGTGACATCGTGGAAACGGCGGCGGTAATGCCGGGCTCCGGCGGCAGTTTTATAAGGGATGCCATCTATGCGGGAGCTGACGTGATGATTACGGGAGACATTGACCACCATGAAGGCATTGACGCTGTGGCACAGGGACTTGCAGTGATTGACGCGGGACACTACGGGATTGAGAAACTGTTCATACCATATATGGAGGAATTTATCAAGCGGGAGCTTCCGAAGCTGCGGGTGTACAGTGCACAGTTTTGTGAACCGTTTACAGTCATATAATACGATAAAGAGGGGTGAAACGATGGACAATAAACAGGAAAACAGGAATAGTTATTTGGTGACGGTCGGGGGTAAGACAAGGGAATATCCCGCGGGAATTACATACGGCGAAATTGCAACCGTTTATCAGAAGGATTATCCGCATCAAATTGCGCTGGCGGTGCGGGACGGCAAAATCAGGGAGCTGTTCAAAAAAGTAGACAGGGACTGTACGGTTGAGTTTCTGACGCTCACGGACGATACGGGTCATAAGACATACAACAGAACGGCAATTTTAATTTTGATGAAGGCAATCCAGGAGGTTGTGGGCGCTGATAACATTGAAAAGATTAAGCTTGAATTTGCAATCGGAAACGGATTATACTGCTCAAAAAACGGCGATTTTGAGGTGACGGATGCGTTGGTGGCCGAGGTGAAGGCAAAAATGCAGGAGTACATCAACAAGGATTTGTATGTGATTAAACGCTCCATGCCGCTTGAGGAGGCAAACGTTATCTTTAGCGAGCAGAAAATGGAGGATAAGGTAAATCTGTTTAAGTACAGGGGCAGTTCAACGGTCAATGTCTATAATCTTGACGGCTATAAGGATTATTATTACGGCTACATGCTGCCGAGCACGGGATATGTGAAGCATTTTGATTTGCGCAAATATGAGGACGGTTTTGTGCTGATTTTGCCGGAAAAGAAAAATCCGGAAGTTTTGGAAGAATTTAAACCGCTTCCAAAGCTGTTCCATGCGATGTCGATTGCGACGGACTGGGGCGAGAAGCTTGGCGTTGACACGGTGGCGGACTTAAACGACGAGATCCGCGCAGGCAGGTTTAATGAGCTTGTGCTGGTTCAGGAAGCGCTGCAGGAGCGGCGCATCAGTGAGATTGCGTCGGATATTGTGTCGAGGGGCGGCGTTAAATTTGTGATGATTGCCGGACCTTCCTCGTCGGGAAAAACGACGTTTTCACATCGGCTTTCCGTTCAGCTAAAAACGCACGGATTTGTGCCGCATCCGATTGCCGTAGACGATTATTTCGTCAATAGGGAGAATACGCCGAGACAGCCAAACGGCGACTATGATTTTGAGTGTCTTGAGGCGATTGACATGAAGCAGTTTAATGAGGATATGTTAAAACTTCTTGCAGGCGAGCGCGTGGAGCTTCCGACTTTTAACTTTGTCACGGGAAAGCGGGAGTACAAGGGAAATTACAAGCAGCTTGGTCCCGATGATGTGCTTGTGATTGAGGGTATACACGGGCTCAATGATAAGATGTCCTATGCGCTTCCGGCAGAAAGTAAGTATAAAATATATATCAGCGCACTCACATCGCTCAATATTGACGAGCACAACCGGATTCCGACGACCGACGGAAGGCTGCTTCGGCGTATGGTGCGGGACGCGCGGACAAGGGGCGCCACGGCAAAGCGTACAATCCAGATGTGGCCTTCGGTGCGAAACGGTGAGGAGGAAAATATTTTCCCGTTTCAGGAGAGCGCAGACGCAATGTTTAATTCGGCGCTGATTTATGAGCTTGCAGTGTTAAAACAATATGCGGAGCCGCTGCTTTACAATATCGAAAAGGGTGAGCCGGAGTATTTTGAGGCAGTGCGGCTTTTGAAGTTTTTAAGCTACTTTTTGGGTGTCAGCACGGAGGAGCTTCCAAAAAATTCGATTGTCAGGGAGTTTGTGGGAGGCAGCTGTTTTAAGGTATAGGAGATATGTGTATGAAACGGTTGTTAAAGCGATGTGCGGCACAGGTGTTAGTCCTTGTTTATTATGCTACAGGCGCAGCTTACCGCATGGGAAACAATGGATTAAGCATGGTTCAATCGTTAAGAGAATGGGCAGACAAATAAAATGGTTTTGATATTATGCCACTGTGGCAAATGATCGCGGCTTTCGCAAATGCGGAAGGTGAGGAAAGTCCGGGCTCCATAGGGCAGGATGCCGGATAACGTCCGGTAGAGGCGACTCTAAGGCTAGTGCAACAGAAATATACCGCCAATGCTGCTTGCTTGCAGGCAGCATTTGGTAAGGGTGGAACGGCGGTGTAAGAGACCACCGCCTCCAAGGTAACGAGGAGGGCACATGTAAACCCCATCCGGAGCAAGACCAAACAGAGAGCGACAGATTTGCCCGATCTGCTTTCAGGTAGGTCGCTTGAGGCTGCCGGTAACGGCAGTCCTAGATAGATGATCATTCTTTGTGCAAATGCACGGTTGTGCAGGCACAATGACATAACCCGGCTTATCGCCGCGGTGGCAATATTTGTTTTTATACGCAGGGGAAGAAAGCTTCCCGGCTCAATTATACAAGGAAGAAAGGTATTGGAATTGTATGCCCAATATAATAGAGATAACGGATTTCGGCGCATCGCAGCTTGACGTGTATGCAAGGCTCAGTGAAGGACAGCTTCTAAACCGCCATGAACCTGAAAAGGGAATGTTTATTGCGGAGAGTCCGATGGTAATCGAACGGGCGCTCGATGCCGGATGTGTTCCCGTGTCTGTTCTGATAGAGAAGAAACATATTGAAGGGCAGGGAAAGGAAATTATCAGGCGCTGTGGTGATATTCCTGTTTATACGGCTGCGTTTGACGTATTGACACAGATTACGGGATTTCAACTGACACGCGGAATGCTGTGTGCGATGCGGCGTCCAAAGCCGAAATCGGTTTTTGAGGTGTGCGCAGGGGCACGCAGAATTGCGGTGCTTGAAAATGTGATGAACCCCACAAATGTCGGCGCAGTTTTTCGTTCGGCGGCAGCGCTTGGCATGGACGGTGTATTGCTGACGCCGGCAGGCAGTAATCCCTTGTACCGCCGTTCTATCAGAGTAAGCATGGGAACTGTATTCCAAGTTCCGTGGGCATTTTTTGAAGAAGAGAATGGAATAGGACAATTGTATAAAATGGGATTTAAGACAGCGGCAATGGCATTAAGGGAAGACGCTGTCAGAATTGATGCGCCGCAGCTGATGCAGGAAGAAAAGCTGGCGATTGTGCTTGGCACAGAGGGAGAGGGACTTGCATCAGATACGATAGCAAGGTGTGATTATACGGTGCGCATACCGATGGCACGCGGCGTCGATTCTCTTAATGTAGCGGCGGCAAGTGCAGTTGCTTTTTGGCAGCTCGGAGGAAGAACGTGAAGCGGCTTTATAAGAGACTGATTATTGTGGCATTAGCTGCCATTTTTTTTGCAGAAGCAATGATTTTAAATACGGCATCAGGGAATGGCTTTTACTGTGGAACGCTTTTATCGGGAATGCATATGGGTTTTTTGTCGCATCTTACGGACAATGACCAAATGGAGGATGCAAGGATGCAGGTAGTTTATCAGCTCGCAAGGCGGAGCATTGTGAAGGTAGTAGTGAAGGATTCTGCCGGCAGTGGTATCGTATGGAGAATAAATGACGACAGTATTGTGATTGTATCAAGTAAGCATTTGCTTATGAAGGATGTAAAGGCGCAGGTAACGTTTTGCAATGAAGAATGCGCGGACGCTGAGATTATGGGGTATTCCCAGCAGTATGACATTGGCTTTTTGAAGATAGACGCAAAATTTGTAACGGCGAAAATTTTAAGGGATATTTTTGAGGCGGTTCCGGTGGACGAGCTTACGGAGGAAGCGGACATGCCGACAGAGCAGCCCGTGCTGCAGGTTGGCGCGGATTTGAGTGGGAACAAGGAACATTTTGCAGTCGGAACGGTTTTGGGTGTCGGCTATGAGCCCGTTTTTAATACGGAAGTTTTAAAGACAAACTGTTATTCGAAGGCGGGAATGTCGGGCGGCGGGGTGTTTGATGCGGTCGGGCGGCTTTTGGGGATGATTTCGGGCGGAGAAGTTTCGGAGGATGCCGAAATCAGGGAGGCTGAAGTTTCTTATAGCCTTCCCGCAGCGTTGATACTGGAAGAGTATGACAATTTAAACAAATGAGAAGTGACATAGGGAGGGGGACACTGTGAAAGGAGCATGGTTAGTTTCATGGTAAAACCGGAGATAAACAAACGCATCTCAAAGGTTGATGCGTATTTAAACTGCGCGGAAAATTTCGCGTACAGAAGCACCTGTATTAAAAGAAAATACGGGGCGGTGATTGTGAAGGACGACGCAGTGATTTCCACGGGTTATAACGGTTCGCCCAGAGGGTTTGAGAATTGCTGCGATATAGGGGAGTGCCCGCGGATTAGGAAAAATATGCATCAGGGAGAGGGATATGCAATTTGCCGTGCCGTGCACGCGGAGGCGAATGCGCTCTTAAACTGTTCGCGGGAGCAGACGATAGGAGCGGATTTGTATTTGGCAGGCGTGAATCCAAACGACTTGTCGGTACACAAGGCGAAGCCGTGTCCGCTGTGCGCGCGCATGATTATACAGGCGGGAATCCGAAAGGTGTATTTAAGGACAGGTGGCGGTGCCGACTGCTATGAAGAAATCAGAGCGCAGGATTTGGAATGGTATACGCGGGAGGAGTAGTTTTGGCGGTAGATTTTATTGTGTTTTTAATTGAAAATTAAGAATGCATTTATGGTAATAGAGAATGTTTTATGGTATGATTAAATTTAAATGTTGAGGATTTGATAAAATACGAGAGGCTGTATTGAAAGGAAATGGTAACGACTAAAGTATATGTACCTCCGATAAAAACGCAAGGCATAAAAACAAAGCTTGTGCCTTTGATAAAAGAAAACGTTTGCCTGTCTGAAAAAACGGTATGGATTGAACCATTTATGGGATCGGGGGTAGTTGGATTTAATGTTGCACCGGCTACGGCTGTTTTTGCCGATACCAATCCTTATATTATTGACTTTTATAACCAAATAAAAAAAGGAACGATTACTTCTTACATTGTCAGGCAGTTTCTTGAGGAAGAAGGAAGTATTTTATCCGTCAAAGACGAAGCATATTATTATGAAGTTCGTGAACGTTTTAATGAATTTCACAATCCGTTGGATTTTATCTTTCTGAACCGTTCTTGTTTTAATGGTATGATACGGTTTAATAAGGACTTTCGGTTTAATGTCCCTTATGGTCATAAGCCACAGCGATTTTCAAAGGCTTATATTACAAAAATAACAAATCAGGTAGCACATATTGAAGAGCTGCTGAAGTATAATAACTGGTCCTTTCTTTGCCAATCCTTTGAACAGACGATAAGATTGGCAGATGAGAATTCCTTTATTTATTGTGATCCTCCATATATTGGACGGCATGTTGATTATTATGACAGTTGGGATGAGCAGCTGGAAATCGTTTTATGTAAAGAACTTTTGGCATCGAAAGCGATGTTTATGTTATCAACATGGGATCATAATGATTTTCGAAAAAACGAATATATAGAGAAAGTGTGGTATTTCTGCCATAAAATTACGCAGGAGCATTTTTACCATGTCGGAGCAAAGGAAACAAATAGAAAGCCTATGATAGAGGCTTTGCTTACAAATTATGTTACAACGGGAAATAAAAATCAGCTTATTGCAAAAAATAATCAGATATCTATATTTGATTTGATAGGATAAAGAGGGTATAATGATGAAATGACAGTTGCGTGTTTCATGGGTTCAAAATATATCAAAGAGCTTATTTTTCAATAAATGAAGCATTAGAAAGGAGTAGAGGGAAATGACAAAGATAGACATTTTTTCCGGCTTTTTGGGAGCTGGAAAGACGACATTGATTAAGAAGCTGCTGCAGGAGGCGCTTGACGCCTCAAAGGTGGTGCTGATTGAGAACGAGTTTGGCGAGATTGGCATTGACGGCGGTTTTTTAAAGGAGGCAGGTGTTGAGATTAAGGAGATGAATTCCGGCTGCATTTGCTGTTCGCTAGTAGGAGATTTCGGAAGCTCTTTAAAGGAAGTGATTGAGAAGTATGCGCCGGAGCGTATTTTAATTGAGCCTTCCGGTGTGGGCAAGCTTTCCGATGTCATGCGGGCGGTTCAGAATGTGGATACGCAGGCAGAGATAGTGCTCAACAGCGCAGTTGTTGTAGTTGATGCCAATAAGTGCAGGATGTATGCAAAAAATTTCGGCGAGTTTTTCTTGAATCAGATTGAACATGCGGGAACGATTATTTTGAGCAGAACTGCCGACGTCAGTGAAAGCAAGCTGAATACGGCGCTTGAGATTATCCGGGAACACAATGATAAGGCGACGGTTATTACAACGCCCTGGGAAGAGCTTGACGGAAAGAAAATTTTGGAAACGATAGAGAATGCAAAAGATTTGGAAGCAGAGCTTATGGCGGAAGTTGCTGCGGCACATGACCATGAGGAGCACCATCATGACCATCATCACGGGAATGAAGAGCATCATCATGACCACGGCGAAGACTGTACATGTGGCTGTCATGATTACGACCATGACCACGAGCATCATCATGGGCATGAAGAACACCATCATGACCACGAGCATCATCATGAGCATGAGGAGCATGATGATCATCACGGGCACGGTGAGGATTGTACGTGCGGATGCCATGACCATGATCACGACCATCATCATCACCACGCGGATGAGATTTTTACCAGTTGGGGCTTCGAGACGCCTGCATCTTATACGCAAGCGGAGGTTGAGGATATTCTTGACAAGCTTGAGGACGAAAAAACATATGGTGCGATTCTCAGGGCAAAGGGAATGGTTTCGGCAGGTGACGGCACATGGGTAAACTTTGATTATGTGCCGGGTGAGAGCGATGTGCGCGAGGGAACGCCCGAGGTGACGGGAAAGATTTGCGTTATCGGTTCAAAGCTGAATGAGGAGAACCTAAAAGCATTGTTTGCAAAGTAGGGAAAAAGGAGCAATCATGAAATCAGTATATATTATCAATGGATTTTTGGAGAGCGGAAAAACGGAGTTCATTTCGTTCACACTGTCACAGCCCTACTTTCAGACAAAAGGAACAACATTGTTAATCCTTTGCGAAGAGGGCGAGAATGAGTATGACAGCGAGGTTCTCAAAAAAAGCCACACAGTTGTAGAGCTTGTGGAGGATGAGGAAGAAATGACCTCCGCGAAAATGATAGAGCTTGAGAAAAAACATAAGCCGGAACGCATTATTATCGAGTACAACGGTATGTGGAATTTCAAGAATTTTAAAATGCCGTGGCACTGGAAGCTGGAACAGCAGATTACGATTATCGATGCGTCCACATTTCAAAATTATTACACAAACATGCGTTCCTTATTGGCGGAAATGCTTCGGAAGTCGGAATTGATTATTTTTAACCGCTGCGACGGTCTGCTGGATCAGTTAAGCAGTTTTAAGCGTAACGTAAAAGCAGTCAATCCACAGGCGGAAATTATATTTGAGGATAAAAACGGAGAGGTAAGCCAGCTTTTTGAGGAAGATTTGCCGTATGATTTGAAGGATGAAGAACTAAAGCTTGACGATTACGGCTACGGTATTTTTTACCTTGATGCAATGGACAATCTTGACCGGTATATTGGGAAGACGGTTACGTTTGTGGCGATGGTGCTAAAACCGGAAGGCAGTGACGGCACGTATTTTGTTCCGGGAAGAATGGCGATGACCTGCTGTGCCGATGATATGGCATTTTTGGGCTATGTCTGCAAGTATGAGCACAGCGATGCGCTTGAAAATAAGGACTGGGTGGAAGTAACGGCAACGGTTCATGAAGAGTATTGGAAGGACTACAACAGCGAAGGACCGGTGCTTCATGCGCTGCGTGTAACGCCTGCAAAAAAGCCCAAGGATGAGATTTTGAATTTTGCGTAAATCGGCAGAATAAAATTTTTTAGAGTAAAAAGAAGCCCTGATTTTGAGAGCTTCTTTTTATTGTTTTATTAGGAAGAATCAAAGCTTTGTATCCCGTTCCCTGCTTCCGTATTTCTCTTCGCAGTATTTGCAGCGGTAAATTTCCTTTTTCTCGTCCGTTAAAATAAAGATATGCGGCAATTCCTGCTCAATTGAAGTGATACAGCGGGGATTCCTGCATTTTAGTACGTTCTTGATTTCCTTAGGAAGCGTGAGCGGCAGTTTCTCAACAATTTCGCTGTTTTTGATGACATTTACCGTGATGCTGTGGTCGATAAAGCCGATAATATCAAGATTTAAGGTGTTGATGTCACACTCTACTTTTAAAATATCCTTCTTTCCCATTTTGTTGCTGCGCGCGTTTTTGATAATGGCGACCGTGCAGTCAAGCTTATCTAGACCTAAATGTTTGTAAATGCTGAGGCTTTTTCCTGCCTTGATATGGTCCAGCACAAAGCCTTCTTCAATTTGTCCGACGTTTAGCATGATACGGAACCTCCTTCCACGTTAATTTCAAGCAATGTCAGCAAAAGCGCCATTCTTACATAGACACCGTACTGTACCTGACGGAAATAGACGGCTCTCGGGTCGCTGTCTACCTCGACGGAAATTTCGTTGACACGGGGAAGCGGGTGGAGCACAATCATGTCTTTTTTTGCAAGCTCCATTTTTTCCGTATCGAGAATGTAATAATCCTTCAAACGCACATAGTCCTCCTCGTTGAAGAATC
>CAJUJG010000002.1:107681-199698 GCA_910586715.1 uncultured Lachnospiraceae bacterium | reverse complement strand
TCCTTCTGAACGCGTGTCATATATAAAATGTCAAGCTTTGGCATAACGTCTTCAAGTTTGCGCACTTCTCGAAAGGGGATATTTTTTTCCCGCAGCATTTCTATAATATAATCAGGAATCGTAAGCTCCTCAGGTGAGATAAAAACGAAATGAATATCGTTATAGCGGACAAGTGCGTTAATCAGAGAGTGGACGGTACGGCCGAATTTTAAATCGCCGCAAAGACCAATCGTGAAATGATCCAGTCTGCCTTTTATGGCGCGGATGGTCAGAAGGTCGGTAAGCGTTTGCGTGGGGTGCTGGTGTCCGCCGTCGCCCGCGTTGATTACCGGAATTGTGGAATGTGTCGCTGCTACCATCGGAGCGCCTTCTTTTGGATGACGCATCGCGCAGATGTCTGCAAAGCATGAAATCACGCGGATGGTATCCGAAACGCTTTCGCCTTTTGCGGCAGAAGAACTTCCGGCGTCTGAAAAGCCGATGACGCTTCCTCCAAGATTTAACATTGCGGTTTCAAAGCTTAAACGGGTGCGGGTACTTGGCTCATAAAAACATGTCGCAAGCTTTTTTCCATCACAGCTGTGTGCATATTTTTCGGGATTTTTCTCAATGTCCTCGGCAAGCTCGAAGAGCTGATCGAGTTCCTCCAGCGAGAAATCCAATGGTCTCATTAAATGTCTCATAGAATCCTCCATTCTTGTCAGAGTTGCAATTTGCGCAAAATCACAATATTTGCAAAATAAATCAATTTACATACTTGCACCTCCATGTCATTTTTGACACAAGTACCCATGAAAAGTACGGTGCAAGTAATACGATGCACACATGCAGCAAGCAGCATGGCGCATGTACGCTCCACGCAGCAAGTGCGCAGAGCTTAGATTTTCTTCTCATACTTTGTTATCATAGCAGATTGATATATTGGATTCAAGAGTTATTTTCGTGAAAAAATTATTGAATAAAATTTTTATTTTTTATACAATATTGGCAAATTATATGATATTATGTAAATATCGTGTACAAAATGTAACGATATAACGGGTATGGATTTAGAAGGAGGAACAAAAATATGGAGTTTCAGGAGAGAAAGCGCTGGGTATTTTTCGGGCTGCCGTTTACGTTTACGGTATATACCATTCGGGAGGAGGTTATCACCGTAAATACGGGCTTTTTAAATAAAGAAGAGAATGACTGCTATATGTATAAAGTGCAGGACGTAACATTAAAAACTTCCCTTTTTGAACGGGTATTCGGGCTTGGGACGATTGTGTGCTATACAGGCGATACCACAAGTCCGCAGATTATTTTGGAACATATTAAAAATGCGAAGAATATTAAGGAATTTATATTAGAGCAGTCGGAGACTGCACGAAGAAAGCGCCGCACAATGAACACACTCGATATTGGAGCAGACGGAAATGACGGTATCGACGGCGAATAATTATGAATGGGACAACAGGGCAGCTGCGCTGCGGGCGCTTGACGAATTAGAGGAAGCACAGTACGGCTATACAGCGCAGGATGAAGAGCGGGCGCGAAGGCGAAGGGAACGGATTCATGAAATGAAGCGTCAGAAGGAGAAACAGCTTCTGATGCGAAAAATCGCCATTCCTGTGATGTTTGTGGCGGTACTGTTTGCTGTGTTTGCCGGGATAGGTGTAAAAGCACTGGTAGGAAGACATCAGACAGCTGCTGCGGAAAGAACAATGGAAGCAGAAACGCAGAAAAAAGATATGACAGCCGGTAAGAGCAGTATGAAAGGGGAAAAGCCGCAAATGCGGGCGGATTTCAACCTTGCAGGCGCTGATATTACGGTATCATTTCTTGGAATGCGCGAGATGCAGAAGTCATTTATTGAGACGCATGTGACACGCACGCTTGGCGGAAAAAGTAAAGAGCCTGTACTTTTTGCGCAGGCGGATGACAATACAATCGGCTCCGTGGGGGATTGTGTGAGTGAAAATGTTGTTTTTATTGATGTTGAAAGCGGACGTATTCTTGCACAAAAAGATGCGAAGATGCGTATCAGTCCTGCGTCCATGACAAAGATTTTAACGATTTTGGTGGCGGCGGAGCACATTACGGATGCCGATGCTGCGTTTGAGATTACGACGGATATTACGGATTACAGCTTTGTGAACCATTGCAGTAACGCCGGATTTGAAATCGGCGAGCGCGTTACGGTGAATGATTTGTTCTATGGGACAATTCTTCCATCCGGTGCCGATGCTGCGGTGGGGCTTGCAAAATATGCCGCAGGTTCACAGGAGGAATTTGTAAAGCTGATGAATGAAAAACTTGCGGAGCTTGGACTTTCCGAGACGTCGCACTTTACAAATTGTGTGGGCATTCATGAAGAAAATCATTACAGCACGGTCTATGATATAGCTGTCATTTTGAAAGCGGCGTATGACAATCCGTTTTGCCGTGAAGTGCTCTCAAGGCGTATTTATACGACTACGCCTACGCCGGAACATCCTGAAGGGCTTACGCTTTCAAATTTGTTTCTTAGGCGGATTGAGGACAGGGATACGCATGGGGAAGTGCTTTGTGCAAAGACCGGATATGTGGACCAGTCAGGAAGCTGTGCGGCAAGTTTGAGTGTGGGAAACGATGGACGGCTGTATATCTGCGTGAGCGCGCATTCACAAAGTTCCGGGACTTGTATCAAGGACCATGTAAGCTTTTATCAGTATTTTTTGCCGTGAGGTGATGTGAGCACATGCTCAAACAAAAGTCCTGCCAATGCCCAAATAGGCAGAAAATCAAGACGTATTACTCCGTTTACGTGCCAGCGGTGGCGGTCATAATTCCATGGACAAACGCGGTGTTTTGCCAAAAACGTACCGCTTAGGAATTCTGCTGCAAAGATGGACGCAGCATAAAGGAGGGCGCGCAGCGGGAATGATAAGTTCTTAACAATTAAAAATACCGGCTTAAAAAATGCGGCACATCCATAAATGGGGAACATATAAAGGGAAGTCTGTCCGACAAGCTGCAGTTCCCTGCGGCGCAAGGAGCCTAGCGCGGTAAACACAATTTCCATGCACCATCCGATAACGCCGCATTTGATAAAGTCTTGTAAAATTCGAAAAAAAGGTAAGGGATAAACAAATTTCTTCATGCCAAAAGCATAACCGGTTATCCCTTACCTTATTCATTTTTACTGTTAAATATTGTCTTTTCATGCACAGCCCCGTGCAGATGAAATATGCCGCTGAAGTGGCGCACGGGGCGCGCGGCGAGTAGGGAAGATAAATCTTCTCTACTCGATTTAATTGCTTTTGTTGATTTCTTCTAAGGCGACTCTTGATGCTTCGTCAAAGCCTGTTACATTAACCGGACCCGACGCAGATGTTTTGTAAACGGGCGTAGTGCTGCCAAATCCCGTAAAATAGACATAGCTCGAAGTCGCATTGATATTGGAATGTGCACCTTCCCTGACAACCGTCATATCAGAGCCGTCGCGCCGTATGCGTTTTAACTGCGGCGTATTACCGGATGTCTGATAATAGATAAAGCTGTCGGTAACATTAATCAAATCTGTACGGTCGCTGTCAAGCAGCGTTTTTTCTCCCGTCGATATATTGAGGCTTACCAGCGAATAACCGTTGTGGATGTCAATTCCATAGACGATATTACCTTCAATAATCGGCATATAAATGTCTTCCGTCATTACCTGTCTTGAAGCTTTCGTATTTAAATCATATGCCATTAAGTGGAGATTGTCTTCATTATTAATGTAGTAGAAGGTGGAATTTTGCACGCTGACAG
Organism: uncultured Lachnospiraceae bacterium; assembly: GCA_910586715.1. Classification (GTDB taxonomy): domain Bacteria; phylum Bacillota; class Clostridia; order Lachnospirales; family Lachnospiraceae; genus COE1. The sequence goes on along the minus strand of CAJUJG010000002.1, from coordinate 195,924 downwards.
GCAGAATGTCAAGCTCTAACAGCGTTTCTTTATTTTCACCGTCAATGCCGATACTCTTGAGTGAAATTTGGTCGTCCGAGCTGGTATAGTAAACAGTATTGTCTGCCAAAATTACGTACTTTCCAAGAACGCGGTCAAGGCAGGCGACATTTTTGGGTTTATCTTTTTGGACGCGGTATACGCCCGTAGTGCTGATTAGAAAACCAAGTCCCGCGTTTCCTCCTGAGCCGCCCTGATAATAATACAGGTATTTGCCGTCGGCATTAAGGCTTGCCACTTGTGTCGGAACCAGTTTTTTCATTTCTGATTCGTCGGGGCGCATGCAGTAGAGCGCGTTGCTGTCGTAAGGATTTGAGAAGTATACATATCCGTCGCTTTCGCAGAACAGACCGCCATTGTAGAGATTTCCGGAAGTATTTCCGATTGTTCCCGGCGGATTTTCGGGAATGCGGTTGGAAATTCTGCTTACAACAAATAATCCTGCGCAGAGTAACAGCGCTAAAACTGCGCAGATAATTGCAATCACTTTTTTCTTCATTGGTTTATTCCCCCTTAAATATGTGTTATGCTTATATTATAATGAATTTGTTACAAAATGAAAAGAATTTATGAAGAATTCATTATTATTTTTTACAAAATCCGATTGGTATGGTATAATGTCGATAGACATTATACTCGCCCGAATGGGCATAAACATACCATAATTGCGAAGTAATTATGGTATAATGTCTGTCGACATTATACTCGCCCGAATGGGCATAAACATACCATAATTACGAAGTAAATATGGTATAATGAGCGCAAGAGAGCAAAGTGAAATTCATTCATTTTGTGAACGGCGAATGTTGATCATAAATCGAAGATTTATGATATAATGAGCGGTAGTGAGAAGAATAAAATGTTCATGGAGGAAAACACGTATGGACTTGTCTTTGCTTAGGGAAGAGCTTGACGGAATTGATAAAAACATCGTGGCGCTTTACGAGAAACGAATGGACGTATGTGCGCAGGTGGCGGCATACAAAATAGAAAGCGGAAAACGTGTGTTTGATAAGGAGCGTGAGCAGCAGAAGCTTGACAGTGTGAGCGCACTTACACACAATGCATTTAATGCGCGCGGAGTTCGCGACTTATTTGAGCAGATTATGGCAATCAGCAGAAAGCTCCAGTATCAGATTATTGCAGAGCACACGGGCGGAGGACGTCTTTCGTTTACGGCGCTTGAAGCGCTTGACGCCAAAAACTGCCGGGTGGTATTTCAGGGAGCGGAGGGCGCATATTCGCAGGCGGCCATGATGCGGTATTTTGGCAGTGGAGTGAACAGTTTTCATGTGGATACCTTTCGGGATGCGATGCTTGCAATTGATGAGGGCAGCGCTGATTTTGCCGTGCTTCCGATTGAAAATTCTTCGGCGGGGATTGTGAGTGAGATTTATGATCTTTTGGTGGAGTTTGAAAACTACATTGTCGGTGAACAGATTATAAAGATTGAGCACTGTGTTATGGCATCTCCCGGTACAAAACTTACGGATGTAAAGACCGTTTATTCGCATCCGCAGTCGTTGATGCAGAGTGCGCATTATCTTACGCAGCAAGGCTGGCAGCAAATCAGTATGAAAAATAACGCGTTTGCCGCGAAAAAAGTGGCGCAGGATCAGGACAGGACACAGGCAGCGATTGCAAGCGAAGCGGCGGCAGAAATTTATGGACTGGAAATTTTAGAGCGGGGCGTAAATGACTTAAAAGATAATTCAACGCGCTTTATTATTGTGACAAACCAAAAAGTATTTGCAAAGGAAGCTTCCAAAATCAGCCTTTGCTTTGAATTGAATCATGAGAGCGGCGCGCTTTATCATGCACTTTCCCATATGATGTACAATGGGCTTAACGTGACGAAAGTGGAATCAAGACCGATTTTCGGAAGAAATTGGGAGTACCGTTTTTTCCTTGATTTTGAGGGAAATCTTACGGACAGCGCGGTAAAGAATGCACTCAGAGGACTTAGAGAGGAAACGCATAATATGAAAATACTCGGAAATTATTGAGAAACGGGGGATTGTTATGGCTTACAAGACGTTTGCGGCGATTGATGTCGGCTCATATGAGCTTGCAATGAAAATTTATGAAATATCGGTCAAAAACGGAATTAAGGAAATTGATCATATCAGGCACAGGATAGAGCTTGGCACAGACTCCTATTTTACGGGAAAAATCAGCAATGACAGAGTTGACGAACTTTGCAGGATGCTTACGGAGTTTACGCACATTATGAAGTCCTACAAGGTAGATGATTACAAAGCATATGGGACCAGTGCCATTCGGGAGACGGAAACCTCCATAATTTTACTGGACCAGATACAGGCAAAGACTGGAATAAAAATTGAGGTGCTGAGCAATTCTGAGCAGCGTTTTTTGGACTATAAATCGGTTGCCTCCATCGGGCGTGATTTTCAGAAAATTATTGAGAAAAGTACGGCATTTATTGATATTGGCGGTGGCAGTATCCAAATTTCGCTTTTCGATAAGGACAGTCTTGTGACCAGTCAAAATATCCGTCCGGGCGTGCTGCGTATGCGGGAAGAACTGACACGCGTATCATATCGCAGTTATCAGCTTGAGGATATGGTGGAGGAGATGTTCTGTGGAAATCTTGAAATTTTTAAGGAGTTGTTTATCGGCGACCGGAAGATACAAAACATTATTCTTGTCGATGATTATGCGTCGCTTATTTTGCAGCGCAATTATCTAAAGACCAACAAAAAAGGACATGTCAATACGGAAATTTTTTTAGAGTTTGTGGACTCGCTGAAAAAGAAAAAAACAAAGGAGATTGCGCTTGCACTCGGAATTGCGCAGGAGAATATTTCGCTGTTGCATATTTCGTCGCTTATGATAAAGCATATGATAAAAATGCTTGGTGCGGAGGTGCTTTGGGCGCCCGGCGTCAGCCTTTGCGACGGTATGGCATATGAGTATGCGGAGCAAAACCATCTGCTGTCCGCATCAGGGGAGAATACCGCACATGACTTTGAGCAGGATATTCTTGCCTGCGCGCGAGATGTTAACAGGCGTTATCACAGCATTGAGCGCAGAACGGCGGGGCGGGAAATGATTGCCCTTACCATCTTTGATAATATGAGAAAAAGCAATGGGCTTTCCAAACGCGACCGGCTGCTATTGCAGCTTTCGGCGATTTTGAGCGAGTGCGGAAGGTATATCAGCCTCTCTAACGTGGGGGAGAGCTCATACAGTATTATTATGGCGACGGAGATTATTGGTCTTTCCCATCTTGAGCGGGAGATTGTGGCAAATATCGTGAAATACTCCACGGAGCAGTTTGAATATTATGACATGCTGCGCGGAACGGTAACGCTCGACATCAATTCATACCTTAGGATTGCAAAGCTGACTGCGATTATTAAGCTTGCAGAGGGGCTCGATTTAAGCCACAAAGATAAATTTGACAATATGAAAATTACAAACGATGACAATATTATGTTCCTTACGGTGGAAACGAATGCGGATATGACTTTAGAGCTTGGAATGTTTGGGCAAAGTTCCATGTTTTTTGAGGAAGTATTTAACATAAAACCTGTAATCAGGCAGAAAAAGAGCAATATTTAGGGGGATTTCCAATGGGCGATAAATCAGGTAAGTCAAACAATAAAATTGATTATAAAAAGCCGGAATATTATTTAAACAGGGAACTTAGCTGGGTGCAGTTTAACCACCGCGTGCTCGGTGAGGCAAAGGACAAAAGCATTCCGCTTTTTGAACGCTTGAAATTTCTGAGTATTACGGCGTCAAATTTGGATGAGTTTTTTATGGTGCGTGTAGCGTCCCTCAAGGATATGGTAAATGCGGGATACACCAAAAGGGATATTGCGGGCATGATGCCGGCAGAACAGCTTGATGCGGTGAACAGGGCGACGCATGAGCTGGTAGAGATGCAGTATGCGGTTTTTAACCGTTCGCTGTTACCGCTGCTTGCACAAAACGGTCTGATAATGATAGAAAAACACGAGGAGTTAAGTGAGGCGGACGCAAACTTTGTTGACCGGTATTTCCAGGATAATGTTTATCCGGTACTGACACCTATGGCGGTGGATTCTTCGAGACCGTTTCCGCTAATCCGCAATAAAACGCTCAATTTGGGAGCCTTGGTTTCCCGGAAAGAGGAGAAGGGAAGAAAACATCTGTTTAACAGAAAGTCGGCACAGAGCAAAGAACTGGAGTTTGCCACAGTGCAGGTGCCGGGCGGTGTGCCGCGTATTGTACAGCTTCCGGAGGGGGAAAATGGAGAAAAGCGCGTGATTTTGCTGGAGCAGATTATTGAGCGGAACATGGATAAGCTGTTTTTGAACTATCATATTGAATGCGCATTCCCGTTTCGCGTTATGAGAAACGCGGATTTCTATATTCAGGAGGAAGAAGCGGAGGATTTATTAAAAGAGATTGAAAAGCAGCTCAAAAAGAGACAATGGGGACAGGCGATTCGTCTTGAGGTGGAGGACGGAATGGAAAAACGTCTGCTTGATATTATAAAAAAGGAACTGATGATTGATGAGCGGGATATTTACCGCATTCCCGGACCGCTTGATTTGACCTTTTTGATGAAAATGTACGGTCTGCAGGGATTTGATAATCTGAAAAACAAGCCGTACAAGCCGCAGCCTGTTCTGGGGCTTGAGACAGGCGAAAATATATTTGATGCGATTAAGGAGCGGGATATTCTTTTGCACCATCCATATCAGACATTTGCGCCGGTGGTCGATTTTATAAAACAGGCGTCGAGGGACCCTGAGGTGCTTGCAATTAAGCAGACGTTATACCGCGTGAGCGGAAATTCACCGATTATCGCGGCGCTTGCGCAGGCGGCGGAGAACGGAAAGCAGGTGTCGGTGCTTGTGGAGCTCAAGGCACGTTTTGATGAGGAAAACAATATCGTTTGGGCAAGAAAGCTGGAGCAGGCAGGCTGTCACGTCATATACGGACTGGTGGGACTGAAAACGCATTGTAAGATCACTCTTGTGGTGCGGCGCGAGGAGGAAGGAATCCGCAGATATGTGCATCTAGGCACGGGAAATTACAATGATTCCACGGCAAAGCTTTACACGGATTTGGGAATTCTGACCTGCAACGAGGCAATTGGTGAGGATGCGACGGCAGTCTTTAACATGCTTTCGGGTTACTCGGAGCCGCTTGGCTGGAACCATTTGGCATTGGCGCCGCTTTGGCTAAAGGATAAATTTTTATATCTGATTGAGCGTGAGAAAGAAAATGCGGTTGAAAAGCGTCCGGCAAGGATTGTTGCAAAGATGAATTCTTTGTGCGATGCCGATATTATTAAGGCGTTATATGAGGCGGCCGCTGCGGGTGTTAAAATTGAACTGATTGTCAGGGGAATCTGCTGTCTGCGAACGGGAGTTGATGGGACAAATGACAATATCAGTGTGCACTCTATTGTCGGTAACTTTCTTGAACATGCGAGGATATTTTATTTTGAAAACGGAGGCGCCCCCGAAATTTATATGGCGAGTGCGGACTGGATGCCAAGAAACCTTGAGCGGCGTGTGGAAATTCTGTTTCCCGTTTTGAATCCGCAGCTTAAGGAGGATGTATGGCATGTGCTGGAGGTACAGTTAAATGATACGCAGAAGGCGCAGATGTTAAAACCGGACGGAAGCTATGAAAAGGTTGACAGGCACGGAAAGGAACTGTACAATGCACAGGAGGAATTCTGTAAAGAATATACTGCGCTCGCTGCAAAGGAGCATAAGCTTGAAAAGCAGGCGCGTGTGTTTCGGCCGGAATATAAAAACTGAAAGGAAAGAAGAAATATGGTAAGGTTTGTGCTTGCTTCGGGTTCTCCGAGGCGCAGGGAGCTTTTGGAGCAGATGGGATTGACGTTTGAAATTTCGTCGGCACACGGTGAGGAAGTAATTACAAAGACACTTCCCGCGGAAATTGTGGAGGAGCTTTCCAGGCAGAAAGCAGATGAGGTTGCAGACCGTTATGCCCAAACGTATAAAAATGACACTTGTGTCATAATTGGTGCGGACACCATCGTGGCATTTGGAAATGAAATTATGGGAAAACCCCATGATAATGCGGATGCCGTGCGCATGCTCACGCAGCTTGCGGGAAATACGCATCAGGTGTATACGGGCGTGACGCTCGTGATTCTTGAAAATGGCGGACGGCGTACGCTCACATTTTATGAAAAAACAGACGTAGAGATGTATCCCATGACGGCAGGGCAGGTTCAGGCGTATGTAGCGACAGGAGAGCCGTCTGATAAGGCAGGGGCGTATGCCATTCAGGGCAGATGTGCCGCATATATTAAAGGAATCAATGGAGAGTACAATAATGTGGTAGGGCTTCCGGTGGCAAGGCTCATGCAGGAGCTATTGGCACTGGGATTGGCGTAGCGAAAGGCATAGGTGTGGAATATGAATGAATATGATGATGCGGTATTAAGATGCTTTTTAGAAAAACAGTTACAGCTGTTTCCGGAAAAAATTGCGGAATCAATTGATGAAGCGGAAGCCTTTTTGGAGGAGTGTGTTGCCGTAGTAGTCGATTCTCTTGACGAGGTATGGGAATATTTTAACGAAGAGGGCGTTGACCTTGAGGAATTAGATAAAGAAGCGATTGCAACGGCGCCGGAGGTTTTTGAGATTGGCGACGGCAGATATTTGATTGTGGAAAGCTGAAAGGAAGGCAGGATGGAGGTAAACGTGGAAAGAAAATCGAACATTTCGGTATGGCAGATTGGACTTTTTGAAGGTTTTGACAAGGATATTATGGTAATGCAGCGGGACGAGGAAGAGGTTTTTGACGATGCAATCCATGTTTTTTTTGAACGGGAATATTATGATGCGTATGTGGCAAAGGCGGCAAAATACAGTAGTCACCGGTACGCTTATCACGAAGATAAGTTTGGTGAGGTAATCAACCAAATCTTTGAGGAGCAGATTACAGGGCTTGTCATTCACATGAATACCAACACGGAAGAAAACGCGCCAAAAAACCAGCTTTGCGATGAAAAATACATTTCGGCAAAGGAGCTGGCAGGGTATCGCGATGCGGCGCAGAGCTACCATTTACTGTACACCACGTCTATTGACCGCTGTGTTAAGGAAAAGGCGGTTGCCGCGATTTGGACGAAATATGTGTATATTATAGGACAGCTTCCCGATCCTAGGAAAAAGCCTTCGGATGGAGAAAAGCAGCTTTTTGAGCTGATGACAATGAAACGCAAGAAGGACAACAGCAATGCAACAGCAGAGGATTTTGATTATGAATCTTTAAAGGTATTTTTGACAGCGGAAAGCGCGATGCGCTATAATCCTGACAAAAGACCGGTCGGCAAGTATAAGCTTTCAATGCTCTCCCAGCTTGTGCATGGGAAACTGAATATTATTATTGAACCCCACAGAAGCTACTGGCTGGAGTATGATCCTGCCAATATTGACATCGTGGGATATTTGGATATTCCGCAATATGATGAGGCAAAGGTTTTGGAGCGCATCAGGGAATATACGGAGATGAAGCAGTTGTATATTCTTCTTAATCCGATGCACAGTGACTACAGGGTATCGCTTGGAAATCCGTTTTTAATGAAGCATGATGAGAAAAATATTATGATGTATCTGTTTGAGAAGCATGAAGATGCGGTGAATTATGTGCTTCAAAACCAAAATCTTTTACCAGTATTTGACTCCACTTTTCCAATCGGAATACTTGACAGTACAAAGCGGCTCTATCAGCTTAAAACGGTGGTTACGCTTGCCGCAAAGCTTGGTGTGACAACGGTGTGTTTGGACGCAGATACGAATCACTCCATCGCCTGCAATATTGCCTATTTCAAGAAGGCGGCAGGATATACAAAGCCTGTGGAAGATTTGCTGCTTCGGGAGGACTTGGAAAAGGTGATGCATGAGGAAAACGGGGAGAAAAAGTACCGGCTTCCGATTGTGCCGTTTTATGATCAGCATAATGATTATGCGATTGATGATGCGCGTAGGGCAGAGCTGATTTCGCATATGGACAATGATTTTGACAATGGCTTCGCATTTATGGCATCTTTGGAGGTTCCTGAGCTGATGGTGATTATGCAGGAGGCAGCGAAACGCTTTGACAAGGCGCGAACCGAGGATGATGAAAAGGGCAAAGCATGGTACAATCATATGTTGAGTCGGATTATGATAGTGCTTACGGAGGCGCTTTGTGAGAAACCCTATATTTACACGCTTAGAGATGAGAATGGTGATTTTGCGCTCCGCAATAATATGGTATATTTGGTTGTGACCAACCGGTTTGAGGCAGGAAGAAGAGGCGAGGGAAGGCTTACTCCTGCGGGAATTGATAATCCGCAGTTTATGGAAAGACTCTGTGAAAAAAACAGGGCTGCGGTGCTCACGGACGGACCGAATATTGTCTGCGTTGTGGATACGTTGATTATGAATGAGGCGGCAAAGCAATGGAAGAAACAGGAGGCGCTGCGGGAAGAGCTTTTGATTTACATGACGCAGGGCTGCGGCGTGCCATATGATGATGCGGTCCGCCAGTATAAGCGCCTGAAATCGGATAATGATTTATTTGTGGAGTTTGTTTCAGCAGTGCGAAATGCGGAATTTCCTCCAATGGGAATGCTTGAGGTGGAGGGATATACTGCCAAAACGCTTGCACAGGAGTCCGGCTTGAATATGCTGCAGGCATATGACAGGCTTCTTTCCTTGAAAGAATCGAAGAAGCAGGCATAAAACAGCCGGAAAGATTTGTGTTTTCTCATGGATTATGATATAATAAAAAATGACGCATGCTATCGCACGAATATTTAGAATGCCGCCGGCGTCAGCGGTGAAAGGGGAACCAAACGTATGAAACCTCAAAGACATACGCGAAAAGAGTTTATCTCCATACTGATTGTTTCCAACACGGGTGGAAAGAACAGGGAAATTCAAATGTCCCGTCTTAGGTTTAATCTGCTGCACAATGCGCCGTTTGTGGCTGTGGTTGTGCTTTTGGTTTTAGGAGGTTGGATTTTTCTAAGCCAAAAGGAATTGGCAACACTGCGCAAACAGATTGAACCATATAAGCAGCAGATTGCGCAATTGGAAACACAACAGGAAAGCTTAAATGCCGAAAATACAAAACTTACAGATGAAAATGCACAGTTAAAGAAGGAAATGGAAACGCAAACAGAGACAGCTGCCGAAACCACGCAGCAGCCTAAGGAGAATCCGTATGAAGATGCGCCGGATGGGTATCCGTATACGGGTGCGGGCGGTTCGTTTGCTTCCGAATATTCCGAGGAACAGCCGTATATGTCAATTTATACGCATACGGAAGGTGAAATTATTGCAGCGGGTGATGGGACAGTTATTTCTGTCAGTTCAAGTGATATGTATCCGCTGATTGTGGAACTACAGCATGAGAATGGATACATAACGCGCTATGCGAGCAGAGAAGCGGCACAGACACAGCTTCAGGAGAATACACAGGTCAAAATGGGTGATACGTTGTTTACGATTACCGTTGACAATACACAATTTGATTATCAGATAATATTTGAGGATGAAATAATTGATCCGCTTATGGTGATTGAAGCAAAAGGATAAAAGGAGGAACCATGGCTATGTTGCGAAAAAGTGCGCCTTCTGCATCGGAGGCAAATGTAAAAGTGAATACGTTGATTGGGGAAGGGACCGTTTTTGACGGGAACCTGACGGCACCGGATTCCATTCGGATTGACGGAACAGTCAATGGAAATTGTTCCTGCGATTCAACGCTTGTGCTTGGTGAAACGGGGCATGTTTTTGGGAATATTACCGTTCAAAATATTATTATATCCGGAGAAGTAAAAGGTGATATAATTGCCAAAGGAAAATTGGAGTTCCTTTCTACAGGAAAGCTTACAGGAAATATTACGGCAAATACGCTTGTCATTGATGAGGGTGCATATTTTGACGGAAAATGTACGATGACATCTGATGGAGTGTCGTCGTTTGGACAGCAGGATTAAGATTTTGAAATCGGGACGGAATGAAAATATGGTGAAAAACGGTACAGTAATGTACTATTTGCAGGACGAGAATAAGAGAATCCAGTTAGAAGTACTCTGTATGGGAATGTCTCTAAATGCAAAGCAGATTAAAGTGACAGACCTGAATACACAGGTAGGGATTCTTGCAGGCATTAAAGGAATAAAGCCGCTTGACAGGCAGAATGAGGAGAAAGCGCCTGCAATATTTTGTATGCCGGAGGTTCTTATTTTTGCGGGCGTTTCCCAAAAAACTTTGGATGAATTTTTGGCTTCTTACAAACGTATCGGGCTTGAGCCGGTTAAACTCAAGGCGATGACAACGCCGAAAAATGTGGAGTGGACGCTGTATCATTTGGTCAGGGAACTGGCGGAGGAATGCAGGCAGATTGAAGCAGCACAGGCGCGTAAAAAATCATAATGGATTTATGATAATGGAAATGAGGTTCGGGATGTATATTGATAATTTCAAGCATGACGATAACTGGCAGGACATCAAGGACTCCGCCATGAATACGGTTGGAAAAACTACCGGGAAATATCCTGATTCAGAATGGAAACGAAAGCTGATTTTGTCTGAACATTCTCCTATCAGGCGCATGAAATTTTACTGGCGTTGGAGGGATTTGAAATCATGGGTGAGTGTCCATATGGTACGGCATAAGATTGGCATTGAGCACTGGGTTTCGACTCAGAGAAGTGACCGAACCGGAATCAGCCGTGATGAACTTCCGCAGGGCGCGCTTGTCAATCATGCATGTGAAGCAGATGCGCAGGCGCTGATTAATATTAGCAGGAAACGACTTTGCTCCTGTGCAAGTAAGGAAACAAGAGAGGCGTGGCAGCTTGTCAGGGAGGAAATCGAAAAGACGGAGCCGGAGCTTGCAAGCTGCATGGTGAAGGAATGTATTTACCGCGGTTTTTGTCCGGAAATGTTTTCCTGTGGGTATTACAAGACGGAGGCGTTTGAACAGGAGCTTGCGGAGTACCGGAAAGGCGTTAATGCTTAGAGAGGAGATTTTTGGTGGAGCATTCAAATATACTGCTTGAGAGTTGGTCACCTGTGTGCAATATACAGGCAATTGTGGAAGAAACGAATCAGAACTGTTACCTGTATTTGTGGTTCTTTCCGGGCACGGACAATGCTTTTGTGAAGAGCTGTTGGATATGCAATACGAACGGAGCGCCAAAGAAGCTTGATGTTGACGGTATGCAAAATGGTATCGCACCGTCAATGCCGGAAGAATATGTGCTCCATGATCCAAAGGGAATGCACCTTGATGCAGACAGTCTTGATTTGGTTTGGTTTGAGGAGGGTGATGCAGCTGCGCTGCTTTGCGGTGATGATTTAATCTGCGTTATTCCGGGTTGGTCAGGCTTCAATGGATTTATGGGGTATTGTGCATTTGCAAAGGGCATGTCGCCGCTTGCGTGGGAGATGACGCAGGCAATGCCTCTTTTATCCGAAAGAGTGGCGAGGAGCAAAGAGTATTGGGCAGGCTTTGATCTTGACGGAGAATACTGGAATGCGGCGCAAAAGCAGCATATAGAGGTTTTAAATGCCTTTTTTGGGGCATACCGGAAATATTATGCAATTGACAATGGGGAATTTCCGCCAAAGGCACTGATTACGGGAGAAAAAGATGAGATTTGTTACTGCATTACGGCGGGTGTCAGTCTTCTTGCAATGCCCACGGTGGAGCAGTATTATTATGATTATCCCAACGATTTCAGACGCATCGAGATTGGATATGCAACTGTTAAAAAGTATGAAGGAAGCATGCAGCCGATGCTGTCTTACATATCAGGAATTACGAATATCCCGTGGGATGAAGTAACGTTTTTGGGACACGGGCATACGATACCTTTTCAGGGAATCACGGGTTACAGTGCGGTGTGGCTTTTGGATGCGGAGCTTTTGGAAACGATTGATACGCCGAAGTATCCTCAAATAAATGGCGAACGGATAAATCTTTTGTGGCTTGTTCCGTTAAAGGACAGTGAATATGAATGGATTAAGGAACACAGCAGTGAAGAGGCGCTTGAACGGTGCGAAAAGGCGCACAGGGAGCTGATTGTGTTTGATGGGGAAGGGGTTTTATAATTTATAACGATTAAAATATATCAATAAAAATGATTAATTTTAATCCTTTTCAAACATCTAAAGGAATGGTATGATGAAACAGAACTGAAGAGATAATGGCTGTGAAGAGAAGCAGTAACTGCACAGAGCGTTTCAGAGAGCTGTCGTTTGGTGCGAGACAGTACGGGAACTGCGGTGAACTCGTCTTGGAGCTTTGTGCCTGAACCGGTATGAAACTGTATCAGTAGGGCGCAACGGAATATCCCACGTTACCGGGATACGGCATGTTTGTGCCAAAAAGGGTATGCTGTGGGAAACGGTATAAAGTAAAGTGGTACCGCGGAAGAAATTTGATGTCTTTCGTCTTTGCAACGGGAAGTTGTAGGACGAAAGATTTTTTATCTTGTGAGACAAATTAGAGAACAATGTTGACACTTGACGAAAAGGAGCGTATTTTAAGGAGGATGAAACATGAAGAAGTTTGATGCAGCGTATGAATTTTTAAAGGAGATGTACAGTGACGATTACTTTCCCGATTTTTTGGTAGACAAAATTAAGGCAGAGTTGGAAAACGTGATTGCTTTTTTGGAAACAGGTGTTACGGACGTGGAACAGATTCAGGAGAAGTTTGACGCAATGACGATTGCAGTCAATGACCTGCAGGAGGAATTTGAGGAGAACGACAGTGAAATCGAGACTTCGGCGCGGGAAAGCATTGCGGCAGATGTGATTGAAATTTTAAATTGGTTTGATATTGATATTGATGTCGAGGACGCGCTTGGAGAGCGGGACTGGTAGTGTCTCAGAATAAAAACAGATAATATTGGAGGATAATAACATGAAAAATGCAGCAAAATACGAAAAAACATATTTTTTACCGCCTGTCTGCACATATGACTGGGTGAAGAAGGATGCGATTACAAAACCGCCGATTTGGTGTTCGGTGGATTTGCGCGACGGCAACCAGGCGTTGATTGAGCCGATGAGCCTTGAGGAAAAGCTGGAGTTTTTTACACTTTTGGTAGACATTGGATTTAAGGAAATCGAGGTCGGGTTTCCGGCGGCTTCGGAAACGGAGTACGAGTTTATGCGCGCTTTAATTGAGCGCAATATGATACCTGACGACGTGACGGTTCAGGTACTCACGCAGGCAAGGGAGCATATTATCAAAAAGACATTTGAGGCGGTTAAGGGGGCGCCGCATGCCGTTGTCCACCTTTATAACTCGACATCTGTAGCACAGCGTGAACAGGTGTTCAAAAAGAGCAAAGAGGAAATCAAACAGATTGCGGTTGAAGGTGCAAAGCTTTTAAAACAGCTTGCCGACGAGACGGAGGGCAGTTTTTCGTTTGAGTACAGTCCGGAAAGCTTCCACGGGACAGAGGTTGAGTATGCCGTGGAGGTTTGCAGCGCGGTACTTGACGTTTGGCAGCCGACCGCCCAAAATAAGGCGATTATCAATATTCCGACGACGGTTGAGAATGCCATGCCGCATGTGTTTGCCACACAGTTGGAGTACATTCACAAAAACATAAAATACAGGGACGCCGTGACACTTTCCGTTCATCCGCACAATGACAGAGGGTGCGGCGTGAGTACGGCGGAGTTGGCGGTTCTTGCGGGTGCGGACCGTATTGAGGGGACATTGTTTGGAAACGGTGAACGCACGGGCAATGTGGATATTGTCACGATTGCGATGAATATGTTTTCGCATGGTGTAGATCCGAAACTGGATTTTTCGAATATGACCAAAATCCGGGAACAGTATGAGCGTTTCACGCGGATGCACGTACATGAGCGTCAGCCGTATGCGGGCGATTTGGTGTTTACGGCATTTTCCGGTTCGCATCAGGATGCGATTGCAAAGGGAATGCAGTGGCGTGAGGATCAAAACAGCGAAAAATGGTTTGTGCCGTATCTGCCGATTGACCCCAAGGACGTGGGCAGAAATTATGAGGCGGATGTCATCCGTATCAACAGCCAGTCGGGTAAGGGCGGCGTCAACTACATCTTAAAACAGAACTTCGGCATATCGCTCCCTGAGGCGATGCGCGAGGAGGTCGGCTATTTGGTAAAGGATGTGTCGGACAACGAGCACAAGGAACTTTCACCGCAGTGGGTGTATGATATTTTCGTGGAAAATTATGTGGACAATACGCCGTTTTTCCAAATCAACGAGTGCCACTTTAAACAGATTGACGGCATTATGGCGGAAGCAATCATTACCTGCGGCGATAAAAAGACAACTGTAGACGCAAACGGAAACGGAAGACTTGATGCGGTGAGCAACACGATTAAGCAGTATTTCGGCGTCAGCTATCAGCTCTCAAATTATGAGGAGCATGCGCTCACAATGGGGTCGTCTTCCAAGGCAATCGCGTATGTGTGCATTACGTGTAAAGGAGAAAAATACTGGGGCGCAGGAATGGATGACGACATTATCAAGGCATCGATTCATGCCCTTTGCGTCAGCGTCAATAAGCTTCCTGAGGTGCAGAGCAATGATGCTTGTCAGGATGAGCGGATGATGGCGATTATGAATTATATACAGGCAAATTATCAGGGGATTGCACTGAGCGACATTGCGGCGCATTTCCACCTTTCTGAGCCGTATTTGAGCAAATATATCCATGACAAGTCCGGCAAGACATTTGGGGACTTACTGATTAATATTCGAATGAAAAAGGCAAAAACGCTGCTTAGAAACGGCAATATGACTGTAGAAAACGTGGCGATGGCGGTGGGCTATCCGAATGTGGAGCATTTTAACCGTGTATTTAAGAAAAAAATGGGAATGACGCCGGTTCAGTACAGAAAAGGTGAAAAGCAGGCATGAGAACGGAAATAAGAGATCAAATCGCGCAGTATGCGGAGCCAAAATACCGCGACTTTTCGGCAGCGCTTGTCCCGGGAGCAAAACCGCTTTTGGGCGTGCGGCTGCCAAAGCTGCGCGCGATTGCAAAAGACATTGCAAAAGGGGACTGGCGCAGCGAAGTAGACAGTGCACAGGATGCCTGTGCGGATGTGTATTTTGAGGAAACCATGCTGCGCGGCATGATAATCGGATACGGTACGGCAAAGAAGGACGCGGCGCAGGAGGAGGGTATTCGTTACCTTCGGCAGTTTGTGCCGATGATTGACGACTGGTCGGTGTGCGACAGCTTTTGCAATTCATTTACTTTTGCAAACAGGCACCGCGATGCGGTGTGGGAGGCGATTCAGGGATATTTGTATTCGGATAAAGAGTTTGAGGTGCGGGCTGCCTTGATTTTGCTTTTGAGCCAGTATCTGAAATATGACAGGGAGAATAAAAAGCTGCCAAGAAACCGAAGCGTGAATATGGCGGCACTGGAACAAAATGAGGAAAACAGGGAGCGTTCTGCCGTGGTAAGGCATAATTTTCCTTATCTTGATAAAATTTTATCAACCTTAAACCGTCCGTTTACGCAGGGATATTATGCGCAGATGGCTGCGGCGTGGCTTCTTGCGGAGGCGTTTGTGTGTTTTCCGTATGAAGTGCATGGGATGATTGCAAAGGACTGTCAGATGGATAAGTGGACGTATAATAAGGCGCTTCAAAAAGTCCGGGAATCCTTGAATCCGGATGCAGAAGTAAAGGAATATATGAAAAACCTCAAAAAGTCGTGACAAATCCGGAAAATAATGGTAGAATAATTATGTTTCGTATAGAAGACAGCAAAAGCGTACGGGAGGACGGTCATGAGCGCCTTTAAGGAAAGCCTTTATGAAAAGAAATGTTTTATCTATCAGGTGGGTGAGGACTATTATGCGATTGGAGCAAACACGTTTGCAAGGATTACGGATTCACCGGAAACTGACAATATAGAGCTTTTACAGAATGCTTTAAAAAAGGATAATGAGCGCCAGATTGCAAAGTATTATGATAAAATTGCTCGTTTGGCAAATTCCTATCGTGTGGATGCGCGCGAGCATTTTAAACTGCGTGATAAGCTTTTTGCGTTTCTCGATGACCTTCAAAAAAATGATGCACAATCCTTTCAGGCGTTGCAGGAACAAGTATCTTTGGTTGATTCGCTTGCCGAAAAATTTCAATAAAACAAAATTCCAAAAAATAACTTGCCTGCTTTTGTAGACAAAAAAAGGTATTTGTGTTATTATTACAAAAGTTGCACCCGTAGTCTAATGGATAGAACGGAGGCCTCCGACGCCTTTGATGCAGGTTCGATTCCTGCCGGGTGCATTTGCATGTGCAAATGGATAGATACATGGATAGAGAATGGCGAAAAGGAGGACACATGGCTAAGAAAAGAAACCCAAAAAAGAGTAAAGTGCAGCAGAGCAGTAATATAAATGAAGCAAATAGGCAGAGTGCTTTGGAAAAAAGTGCGGAACCTGTTAAAGATATAAAAAATACATCAACAATTTTTAAGGAAAAGGACGAATCAGAAAAGGCGGTAAGCGCGGAACCTGCTGTGCAGGCAAAGAAAGAAGAGCCTGTTAAAGAGCCTTCACAAAAGGCAGAACGAAAGCAAGATAACGTAAGTACTGTATTAAAGGGGAAGGAGATTACTTCTGTATCATCTGAACAAATTAAAGCAATGGCAATCAATGCGTTTAAGATTCTGCTTCCTGTGGCAGCATGTGCAATTGTGATTGCTTTTATTATATCAATTGTGAACTCAAATAGTTCAGACGATGCAGATAGTGCAGCGAATTTAGAAAAGGATTCAGAGGCAGCACAGTTTACAAATGAGCCGTTGCAGGAAAACGCATACGATGATGTTAATGAGCTGATGAATCAATTTTTCAAGGCATTGGCAGATGGAGATATGGACACCATTGTTGCATTGAAAGATTATAATGATGATACATCGCTGATTACATATGAGAAGCGAAGTGAATATATAGAGAAATATACGAATGTGACCTGCTATACAAAGCCAGGGCTTGAAGAAAATTCTTATTTTGCATATGTGTCATATGATGTGAAGATTAAGGACATTGATACAATGGCTCCAGGGCTGAATGCGTTTTACGTTTATACGTCGGAAGACGGCAGCCTGAAAATAGACGGGGACATGGAGAGTAACGTGGACGCAGCGTTTCGGCTTGTTACCAATCAGGATGATGTAGTTGATCTTTATAAGAGAATTGATACGGATTACAAATATGCAGTTGCATCGGATGAGGCGCTTAATGTTTTTATGGACGAGCTGCCAGGTAAGGTAACGACAGAGGTAGGAGTGGCGCTTGCACAGCTTGAGGGGCAAAATGACGAGACTTCTGCTGCACAAGAGAGTGAAAGTATTGAAACACCATCAACACAGCCACAGCAGGAAACAGAGGAACAGCCTCAAAATCAGGCGGTAAATCAGCTTGTGCGTGCGACCGATACGGTCAATGTCCGTAAGTCCGACAGTGAGGAAGCGGACCGCATCGGTAAAGTATCGCCAGGAACGGAACTGACACGTATTGAAGAGAGAATCAACGGCTGGAGTAAGGTTATCTACGAGGGCAGTGAGGCATACATAAAGAGTGATTATCTTGAGGTCATTTCTTCCGAAGAGGCGGGCGAAGTCATCGGTTCCGTGAAAGCGACTACGAACGTTAATGTCAGAAGTGCGGCAAGTCAGGATTCGGAGAAGCTTGGCGTAGCACAGGCGGATACTTCGTATGAGCTTTTGCAGGATTTGGGAGAATGGTACCGGATTAAATATAACGGCATCACAGGTTATGTGAAGGCAGAATTTTTTGAGTAATGCATTGTAAAAGAAAACCCATGCGGTCAAAATGACTGCATGGGCTTTGTATATCCTTTTCATAAGGTGGAAATAATAGGAATATTGAACGGTTTTCAGATTATGGAAAGGAATGGTTACCGGAATGAATCAAGATGACAGGGAAATTTTGAAGGCAGTGCAGAAGAATGCCGATATGGCAATTAAGACGATTGGTGTTGTGGCGGAGAAAACAAACAATACGGCGCTTTCGCGTGAACTTGCGAAGGAAAAACTGATGTATTCCGTGATACAGAATAAAGCGACAGACAGGCTTAACAACGAACAGGCGGACAGTTATCACCCGAGTGCTGCGAACGATTTGTTTCTTGCAGGCGGCATTCATATGAGTACGCTTGCGGACTGCAGTACCGGAAAACTTGCGGAGGTGGTGATACAAAACAGCAGCCGCGGACTGACGGGCATGTGGAAATCGATTAACCATCATCAGAATTACGGTAATACGTCAATGGAAATTGCAAAGGAATTTATGACGTTTGAGGAGAAAACAATCGCACGGCTGAAAAAATTTCTGTAAAGTTTGTCAAGACTGCAGGAACAGAAGGGAAGGAATGCTTGGAATGAGGTTGAATCAATATATTGCAGCGTGCGGCATTTGTTCCCGCAGGGAGGCGGATAAGCTGATAGGAGGCGGCAGGGTGTGCGTGAACGGACAGACTGCCGTAAGCGGTATGCAGGTGTCGGACGAAGATCTTGTGGAAGTGGACAAAAAATCCGTCAAACCTTTGTCTGCAAAAGTGGTGTTGGCGTACAATAAGCCTTTGGGCGTGACCTGCACCGAGAAGGATAAGTTTGCCGAAAAGACGATTATCGAAGCCGTGAAGTATCCGGTGCGGCTGACATATGCCGGACGTCTTGACAAGGAATCGGAAGGACTGATGATTCTGACAAATGACGGCTCCCTGATTCAAAGCATGATGAAAGGGGCAAACTGCCATGAGAAGGAGTATATCGTAAAGGTTGATAAGGAGATTACAGACAGCTTTCTTTCAGGTATGGCAAATGGCGTATACTTAAAGGAATTAGACAAAACGACAAGACCTTGCAGGATGGAACAGACAGGAAAATATACATTTAAAATTATACTCACACAGGGCTTGAACAGGCAGATTAGAAGAATGTGCGGGCAGTTTGGCTATCATATAAAGCGCTTGGTTCGTGTGCGGATAATGAATATTGAGTTGGGGGCGTTAAAGACAGGAGCGTACAGGGAGATTCAGGACGAAGAGCTTATGGAGCTGTACAGGCTTTGTAAACTGAAATAGGGCGCAACGGCGGCGAAAGGAGCATGTGGCAAAATGGCGGCGAACAAGGAAACAATACATAGAATGCGGGAACTTTCACAAAAGCTGAATGAGGCATCGAAGGCGTATTATGCACAGGACAGGGAGATTATGAGCAACCGTGAATATGATGCACTTTATGATGAGTTGGAGTCTTTGGAGCAGGAAACCGGCATGGTGCTTGCGGGAAGCCCTACCATGCGTGTGGGATATGAGGCAGTGGATGAGCTGCCCAAGGAGGCGCACGAAAGCCCGATGCTTTCTCTTGGGAAGACGAAAGAGCGGGAGGAACTTGTAAGCTGGCTTGGTGATAAGGATGGGCTTCTGAGCTGGAAGCTTGACGGACTGACGATTGTGTTGACGTATCAAAACGGTGCGCTTGTTAAGGCGGTCACGCGCGGAAACGGAGAGGTCGGAGAGGTCATTACAAACAATGCGCGTGTTTTTCAAAATATCCCGCTGAAGATAACGTATCAGGGTGAATTGATTCTTCGCGGTGAGGCTGTTATCACATATGGCGATTTTGAGGCGATTAACAGCCGTATTGCAGATGTGGAGGCAAGGTACAAAAATCCTAGAAACTTGTGTTCCGGTTCCGTCAGACAGTTGAATAATCAGATAACAGCCGAGCGGAATGTGCGGTTTTATGCATTTTCCCTTGTGCAGGCACAGGAAAACGGGGCGTCTGTCGATTTTGACAATTCGCGGGAAAAACAATATGAATTTCTTGCGGCTCAGGGATTTGACGTAGTGCAGTATGTGCGGGTAAAGCAGGATACTATTATTGAAGCGGTAGCAGATTACGAGAACCGCGTGGAAACATACGAGGTTCCCTCCGACGGTTTGGTGCTTATTTATGATGATATTGAGTACGGGCGGTCGCTTGGGCGCACGGCAAAGTTTCCGCGGGATTCGATTGCGTTTAAGTGGGCGGACGAAGTCAGGGAGACTGTTTTAAAGGAGATTGAGTGGAGTCCGAGCCGTACGGGGCTGATTAATCCGATTGCCATTTTTGAACCTGTGGAGCTGGAGGGAACGACGGTAAGCCGTGCATCGGTCCACAATATCAGCATTCTGAAAGGTTTAAGGCTTGGCATCGGTGACCGGATAACCGTATACAAGGCAAATATGATTATTCCGCAGATTGACGAAAATTTAACAAATAGTGACACGATTGAGATACCCGAACATTGTCCGGTGTGCGGTGGAGATACGCAGCTGCGCGCAGTGGGGGAAGTGCAGTCGCTTTACTGTACAAATCCTGACTGCGAGGCAAAAAAAATCAAGTCGTTTACGCATTTTGTGGGGCGTGATGCCATGAATATTGACGGGCTTTCAGAGGCGACGCTTGAAAAGTTTATTGCGAAAGGGTTTATTCATCAGTACCGTGATATTTTCCATCTTGAGGAGCACTGTGATGCGATTATCGCGATGGAGGGGTTTGGCAAAAAGTCTTATAACCGGCTGATAGAAAGCATTGACGCGGCGCGAACGGTAGAGCTTCCCAAACTGATATACAGTCTTGGAATTCCGAATATCGGTCTTGCGAACGCAAAGGTCATCTGCAGATTTTATGATTATGATTTGGAGGTCATGCGGAAAGCGGGAGCCGAGGAGTTAAGCGCAATTGACGGTATTGGTGAGGTGATTGGAAGAGCGTTTGAGGATTATTTTGCCGTTGGGCAAAATGGTGAGCGATTTGACAATCTGTTAAAAGAGCTTACGATAAAAAGGGAAGAAACGGATGCGCAGACGCTTGCGGGAAAAACATTTGTGGTTACGGGTAGTCTTGTGCATTTTGACAGCAGGAATGCGCTTAAGGATTTGATTGAAAAACGGGGCGGCAAGGTGGCAGGCAGTGTATCCGCAAAGACGGTGTGCCTGATTAATAATGATATTGCGTCCTCCTCGTCAAAGAATAAGAAAGCGAAAGAACTGGATGTGCCAATCGTTACGGAAGAACAGTTTATGGCGGACTATCTTGATATGCAGCCTTAAACGTTTGAAAAATAAAGGGATACGGGGGAATGAGAAATGCCGATTAAAGTGCAGAGTGCATTGCCTGCAAAGGAAATTTTGGAAAATGAAAATATATTTGTTATGGACGAAAGCCGGGCGATGCATCAGGACATCAGACCGCTTCAGGTTTGTATTTTAAATCTGATGCCGATTAAGCAGGACACGGAGCTGCAGCTTCTGCGTGCGCTTTCTAACACGCCTTTGCAGGTGGACGTGACCTTTCTGATGGTGACAAGCCATGTGTCCCTGAATACCTCAGCAAATCATTTAAACCGTTTTTATACGACGTTTGAGGAGATTAAGAACAAACGGTTTGACGGAATGATTATTACCGGTGCCCCGGTGGAGGATATGGAGTTTGAGGAAGTTGATTATTGGGATGAGATTTGTACGATTATGGACTGGGCGCAGTTCCATGTGACTTCGACACTTCATATTTGCTGGGGTGCGCAGGCAGGATTTTATCATTATTACGGGATTCAAAAACGAATGCTTTCGGAGAAACTGTTTGGTATTTATTCCCATAAGGTGCACAACCGCAAGGTGCCGCTTGTCCGCGGATTTGATGATTTTTTCCTTGCACCGCACAGCCGCCATACGGAAACTCCGGCAAGTAAAATTCATAAATGCAGTGCGATTACGGTGCTTGCAGAGTCCGATGAGGCAGGGGTTTTTTTGGCGTATGCGGAAAACGGGAAAAAAATTTTTGTAAACGGGCATCCGGAGTATGACCGGTTTACATTGGATGCGGAGTATAAGCGGGATTTAGGGAAAGGACTTTCGATACATATTCCGAGAAATTATTATCCGGAGGATCATCCTGAAAACAGACCTAGATTGCAGTGGCGGTCGCATAGTAATAATCTATATACGAATTGGCTGAATTACTACGTTTATCAGGTGACGCCGTATGACCTTTAATGAGGCGCTTGAAAAGCCTGTATTTACGGGAAAACAGCACATTAGTCGAATACACGTTCCGGTACCGAAAGTGGCAAAAATTGGTGTAAAAATGGTGTAAATTGGTGTAGTAATGGTGTAGTAAATGGTGTAGTAGACATAACATCGGATTTGTAAATAAGACTCTGTTTTAGGGTCTTATTTTTTTTTTTACCTGAAAGGTGGTGACGAATATGGAGCAGGGTATGTCAGGGAAGTGTCCTGAAGAGAATTATGCGGATATGATGAACAGTATAAACTTCATTGAGTGTATGGCATTAAATCGTATAAGTTTTTTAATTTCCGTACAGAGTTATGGGAACTGGGTAAAGTATTGCAGAACGGAATGCTTAGAGATGTAAGATACTTAAACATAAAAAATGCAACTTAGTATGTCATATATAAGTGAGAAGGGAGACTGACAGGCAGTAACCTTAGAAAATAATGAAATCAGTAAAGTATGTATGGAGGTAGATTAAATGAATTTAGCAGAAGCGTTGGAGAGATTAAAAGCGGAAAAGAGTTATGCGGAGTATGCGTTGATGCATAACCCGAATGATGAAAGATATATAAGCCTTGTAGATGCAGTGGATACAGTAACAGATGCGGTAGGCGATATATGTAGCGGAATGTTTGGAATGTCCTTGAAAAATTGGATGAAGGTGGGAAATTACCTTAAACAGAATAATGTGCGTTTCGATGAGGACGAAGAGTTACCTTGGAATTAAAAGGTCGGTACAGTTATCGGAGATAAGTATGGTGAGAGAAGTCCCGTTTTCTTTTTAGCCGGTGAACAGGTTTAAGGAGATGAAGCAATGAGAAGGTACTTTTATGTTGATACGGAAAATTTAGGTTCTGATGATTGGCTTCCTTATTTTGACAATGTAACAAAGCAGGATACAGTGATATTTATGGTATCCGAAAAGTCAGGTAAAATTTCGGTCAGTGATGCGGTTAGTAAGATGACAAAGCTGTGTAGCATATGCGAGGTTGAGTGTGTGAGTGTACAGAATGGGAAAAGCAATGCATTGGATTTCTGTCTTGTGGCTGTTTTGGGTACATATGTTCAGAGAGCGGCAAAGTCAGAACATGTTATCATTTCAAAAGACAGGGGTTATGACGCTGTTGTTGACATGTTTGAGGAAAGGGGCATTAAAGTAACCCGCAGAGGCAGTCATAAAAATTTGGTGAGTATGGTCAGTGCGCTTAAACTGGCGGATATGCCTGAGGATTTTCAGACGGAGTGGGAGAGGACTCTCAAGCGTTTGGAAAGAAGAAAAACATCAATGCCAAAGAATCAGTATGACAGTATCGTAAACAGTGAGTATCAGAAGCTGAAAGACAAATTCAGGTTGGAAAGCAGTGTGTAGAGGGAGGGAACAGTATGCATTTTATGGAAGCATTGAGTATTGCAATCGAGCGTGGTTGGAAGACGATAAACGAGGTATTACATAATATTAAGTCAGATTGTGCGTTTCGTGATGATAGCAGCGGCATTAAGTTGAAACAACTGTATTCTGAATGGAATACAGTAAAGCTTAATTCCAACTTTACTGCCGAGTCGTCTGTTGTGGAAGTAATGATGTGGCTTAAGTATATGGATGATGGTCTTAAGGATGAACTTGGTGGTATCCATGAAGAAGGTTTAGGGTGGAGTCCAAACGGGGATTTTTGTGGCGAGTGTAGTAATATGACATGTGTTGGCTGTCCGCAGTGTGCTAAAGTCAGGCAAGAGCTATGAGCAGGAAGGGAAAAATGTTATGACAGAAGAACAGTTCAAAAATAATACTGGTTGGATGATGACTTTTGAAGAATATCAGAAATGTGACTGTATGCAGTGCGACAAGAAAGATTGTGTACATCGTGATGCATACAGGCGGGTTCCTGTTATTGATGGTGGGTTAGGTTTATGTCCTAATTTGGGTAATAAGGAAATTCTATAGGAGGGACAAAGATGAGAAAAGACTGTGATGGTAAGTTATATGATGTCTACTACATAGACGGAAACGGAGAAGGACAGAGTGTGCGCTATTTTGGACATTCCAAAAGAGATGCGGAAAGATTGTTTAATTCTGAAAGACTTGCCAGTGAGAAAATAATCAGCATAGAGGAATGTAAATAAAGTCTTTAGGGGGGGGTGGTAGAAGTGGGTAGTGGTAGAAGCAGCCTGCCGGTTTTATGGATTGTAATCTTAAAAGATGGCAGAAAGCCGTTTATTGTTGCTAAAACCCCTAAAGTTGCGTATCAAATAGCCAGAATATTATACCCGTCATGTGAAGTTGTAGGATACTATCAAGCTTAAAGCAAAGAGAGTGTATAACTATAATGCATAAAAATAAGCTCCAAAATGGTATATTTCGGAGTTTATTTGATTGTAGAGGTTAATAGTATTGGTAGTTTGTCTAGTTAAGAGAAAGGAGTTTTTTTTTTTTGAGCAAGAAAGTAGCGCATAGTATGAGAGTTGAAACCGGATGAAAGCAGGAAGAGTATAGCAGAAAGAAAAGAGTATATTGCGTTTGAACTTCCAAGAGGTAGTAAAGAAGATGCTTGTCTCATTTGTGATAAGTTAAGTGTGTTCATAAATGAGGGTAAAAGTAGGATTTAATAGATATAAACTGTGAGAATACATTTTATAAATAAAGGAAAGTGAGGGTCCAATTATGGCAACAAGTAACAATGAATTTTCAGATTTCCTTAGCGGCTTGAAAAGTTCGCAGAATGAATTACTCCGCGCATTGGAGAGCGGGGTAAAACCGGATGAACAGTAAAAAGGCAGCGCTGAGAAAGCGAGAAAAAAGAATATTGAGGAAATGAAAGCGGAAGCAGTAAAGAGAATACAGGCTTTAAAAATGTACAATATGGTAGCAAGTGATTTCATGGATTTTGGGGAAGTGTTTGTTTCGGAGTCTAGGGGAGCATTGTACAGTGTGACGGATAGCAATTTAAAAGCTGTTGTCGAGAAGTTTGAAAAAGAGCAGGATGTGGTAGTGTATCATATTGTACGTTCTGATAATTATAGGGGTGGCTGTTATTGTCTATTGTTTGTAGACAGTGATGATTCAGAATGGGAGGCAGAGATGGAAGATATAAAATATAACCGTGTCACTGCGTATTTAGTTAGTGATGAGACATTAATTCCTAATAAGGTTATGCGCATCGGCGTAAAACCTGCTAACGGCGGACTTGTCAGGTCATGGTAGCAGGGAGGTAAGCTGTGTATACTGAGAATAGTGTTAGGTTTATTACAGATAATTTGGTATTAATTAATAAAGAAGGATGTAAAACCTGTATAGCAAGGAGCACATTAGGCTACGTTATTGTGTTTAAGTTAGATGTATACTATCAAGGTACAAATTTGGTTACGCTTGTAAAGAAGTTAGATAACGCTTCTTCCTATGTTAAGTTTATGTATCTAATCGGTAAAATGTGTAGAAAAGATGTTTCATCAAAGTATTTCGCGAAAAATCGGTACAAAGAGCATTTTAGCAATGGTGATGAATTGGGGGAGATAGAAAAAGCGTTTTTGCAGGAATTTTTACAGGAGTGTGTGAGGGAGATTTCGAGAACACAAGATACTGCAGCTATGGAAGTTATTGTGGAATAGTTACAGAGGAGGTAGTGTCCGAACTTTAACAGGAAGTGGAAATAAGGAGGTGTGTTAATGAGTATCAGGCGGAAAAGAGTTTCACGTAAGAAAACCTGTCATAACTGTAAAAATAGTTGGAATGAGAGTCATGTTAAAGCTTCTTATTGGTTGTGGTGTCGTGAACTTTACTGTTATGTACGCGGACATGCTAACCGTTGTAATTGCATGCATTACGAGAAGAAGTGTTAAATTGCTGCATCAGTGGAACATGTTAAAAGAGGAAACATAGTAATTTTTAAGGGAAAGTGAGGGTTTCAGTTATGAGAATTATTGAACCAAGTTATGAGATTTTAACAGAGATTTCCGAAGGGGAATCAAGGAATTACAACACATCGAGAAGATAGGCAGAGTGTGTTATAAGTCAGAAGATAAGATTACGGAAAACGGTGAATCGGCAAAAGACTTTATTAAAAAGCTGATTGACAGAGGTCACGAAGCAATGATTGAGCATTCTTCCCTGTCAGTGAAGTTTATTGTTGACCGTGGGGTGTCGCATGAACTTGTGCGCCATAGGATTGCATCATTCGCGTAGGAGAGTACAAGATACTGCAATTATGGAAAGTCGGGTGAAGTTACGTTTATTAAACCGTTTTTCTTTCAGGATGATAGTTTACAATACGATACTTGGTACGATGCAATGCAGTTTGCAGAGAACAGTTATTTGCATTTGGTGAATGACTTAAAGAGATCGCCTCAGGAAGCCCGCTCAGTACTGCCTAACAGTACGAAGACGGAAATCATTGTTACAGCAAATTACCGTGAGTGGCGCAATTTCTTTAAATTGAGAACGGCTAAAGCGGCGCACCCACAAATGCAGGAGGTTACAAAGCCTTTGCTGGAAGAGCTGAAGTCAAAGCTGCCTGTTATCTTTGATGATATTGAAGTGGAGGATTAATCATGTAGGAGGTTCATATGGCAAAGTATTACTGTGTGACAACTTCGGCAGATGACGAGGGGAAAGTAAAAGCTGCGATTACCGCTGTCATTGATGCCGATTGTAAACCGGAAAACAGTTTTAGGCATAAAAGAAACAAAGATATTTACCATGACTGGTTTGAGAGTGAGGAGGAAGCAAAAGCATTGGTAGAGGAGGCAAAGCTGGTATGAGTGATAAAGCATTTATGTTGCTGCCGTTGAAAAAGGAGATTTTCGATGTGATGTTTAGTGTCAAGTCAGACAGCATCAATCCGGTGCTTGAGCGGTATGGTGTAGACAGGCAGGGTCTGCATGACCTGTTGTGGGAAGAGCTTAATATACCGGGAATGGAAGTCCGGACAGCAAATACTGCGTTTGATTTTCTAATTGTAAGCTGTGAAGAGAACAGAGAATTGGAAACGTCTTTAAAGGCAGAAGTAAAGAAGAACATTTTAGGTGCGGGTGTATTTTATACGAATATTGCACCGGAGGCAGTACATCCGTCGGAATGCATGTATGAAATGCAGGGAAGATAAATTTAATCAAAAGAAAGTGAGGATTTTAAATGGGAAGAGCAGGAGCAGGCGGAGGCAGGAGCCATTCAAGTGGCGGACATAGTTCAAGCCGTTCAAGTGGCGGGCATAGGGTAAGCAGTCATAGGGCGGGCAGCAGTTCCGGACGGAGCAGCGGGAGCAGTTTCAGCAGCAGTTACCGGGGGAGTAGGAGTTACTCCAGTGGACCTGTTTACCGGGGGAGCAGGAGTTATTCCAGTGGACCTGTTTACAGGGGATATTCTTATCAGCAATATGGAGGAGGATACGGCAGTGGCGCAGGAATGGCAGCTGCAGTTGTTTTTGCGATAATTGCGATTATATGTCTGATGGCGGTGTATTCGTCGGTGGCGGGCGGACAGTCAGTATCAAGTACAATCGAACGGCATAGTCTTGATACGGGAAATGCTTACATAAATGACTGCATTATTGATGAAATCGGCTGGTTTGACAATATTACTAAAACGGAAGGCAGGCTTAAGTCTTTTTGGGAAGAGACGGGAGTACAGCCTTTTATTATTTTAAAGGCATATGATTCCTCACTTGTATCGGACAGCGCAAAGGAAGAATGGGCAAGAGAATACTACGACCGGAGTTTTGGTACGGAAAATGTATTTCTTTATGTCTATTTCGCAGAGGCGGATGTTGATGAAGATGTCGGGTATATGGCGTACGTGAACGGGAAACAGACGTCAGCTGTTATGGATGCGGAAGCGGTTTCTATATTTTGGAACTATGTGGACCGCTACTGGTATTCAGATATGTCAACGGATGATATGTTTGCCAAAATTTTTGACGGTACGGCGGATACCATAATGCGTGTTTCAACTACGGGGAAGGGTATTGTGAAATGGCTGCTTATCCTTGGTGTGGCTGTTGCGATGGGAGCGGCAGTCATCATTATTATTATATTAAAACATAAGCGCAGCAGGGAAAAGGCGGAGGAAGATGCAAGGATTTTAAACACACCGGTTGATGCTATTGCATTGGATCATTTGGAAGATAAGTATTTGAAGTAACAAAATCAATTAAAAAATAAAGAAGAAAGAGAGGATTTTAACATGGGATTAATGGACACATTGGGAAGGATTCCCAAAATTTTGGAGGCAAATATTAACGCGGCACTGGACAAGTGCGAGGACCCCGCAAAGATGATTGACCAGCTTTTGGTCGATTATAAGAGGGATTTGGCGGATGTCAAGAGGGATACCGCGGCTGTTATGGCGGATACGAAAGCAGCCCGCATGCGTCTGAAGGAATGTGACAATGAGATTGCGAGGAAACAGCAGGCAGCTGAAAATGCACTTAAGGCAGGTAATGAGGGTGATGCCCGTATCCTGTTGGAAGCAAAACAGTCGCTTACGGCTACAAGGGAAAGCCTTCAACAGAATCTTGAGATTGCGGAAAAGAATGAGAAGTTGATGCGTGACGGCTACAATAAGCTGGTGCGCAGCATTGAAGAGCTTGAGCAGAGGAAGGACGCGGCGAAGGCAAAGATTTCGATGGCAAAGGCGCAGACGCAGATAAACAGAACCGCTGCAAAGGCAGGCAGTGTGACGGCATTGGAGGCTTTTGACAGGTATGAGCAGAAGGCGGAGAAGATGCTTGCGCAGGCTAATGTAGAGACAGAGCTGAACGCGGAGAGTGCAGGCGTGGAAGATTTGACGGACAAGTATGCAGGCGGTACGGGTTCCACTGCGGTAGATGAAGAGCTGGCTGCAATGAGGGATAAGCTGGGTTTGTAAGGTCTGTGCTGCATATCAGCTGACAGCTGATAAAAAGTAAGCTGTCAGCTGAGTTGATTAAGGTGTGAAAAGGAGATCATGAAATGAATGGTATTATTTTGGCGATGTGGAGTACATGCATCGTTTTTATGGTGGCAGTTGTAATTTCAACAATCTGCGTAATATTGTTTAACAGAGCAATAGGAAAATATAAGGGCGAAACATCTGGTGTGATAGTGGGCGTGTGCGAAAATGCTGATGAGTATAACAGCGGTAAGCTTGACAGGTTTTATGAGTCACCGGATGCTGTCGGTCCGGATGTCAAAAAGCTGCACCGTGTTGTTGAGTATACGGTGGAGGATGTTACATACAGGAAAGCTGAAAAAGAAAGATTTTGTGTTAAGAAGAACTACGGTGATTCGACGGTGATAAGAACAGTCTGGTTTGACCGTAAGAACCCTGGGGATTTCCACTTAACCAGAACCTGTAGGACATACAGGTGCGCAAGGTATGCATGTGAACTCGGCATGTGGGTTATGATAGGAGCGCTTATTGGGTATATTCGTATTTTAATTTCATTAATACCGCAGTGATTAGCTGATTTTTTTTTTAACAAGAGAAC
The DNA here is from genome assembly GCA_910586715.1 of uncultured Lachnospiraceae bacterium. Classification (GTDB taxonomy): domain Bacteria; phylum Bacillota; class Clostridia; order Lachnospirales; family Lachnospiraceae; genus COE1. The sequence continues at coordinate 166,314 of CAJUJG010000002.1, read as the reverse complement.
ATTAAATGCAGCCATAGCGATATGGCTGTTCAAAGTGCGCGGAAGCGTTCTTTGGTTATTTCGCAGATTGGAGGTGGCTGTATGGAAAATAAGGATGACATTAAGCTTTACTGGGAAGTGCTGCTGGACGGATACAAACGTCCCACACATAATATTGTGCCGGTGTACCTGACAGACAGGGAGTATGACATATTGTCGCACGGCAGGCATTTCATATACGATTCGTATGATGAAGCGTTGGCTTCGGTGGCGGTTTAAAACAGATTGGAGGGTGAGTTATGAATGGCATAGAAACGGTCAGGTTTCGAAGGGTATCTAAACCACGGGCAAGGAAGATGTATGGTGCAGGCACTAAAATCTATGTGCTTCCCTGCAGGCTGCATCCGGATAATATTTATGAACGACCTGTGCTTTTAGGTCGACAGGCATGTGATGAAGAAACGGGAAGGGTTACGGAAGACAGTCGTTCTGATTTTGAAACGGCTGTACGTGCTTTTGAGTTTTATAATTGTTGCAATGCTGCAGGAAGATATGCCGCTTTTTATGTTAGGAAGGTCTGATTGTAAATGTAAGTTTTCCTTTCAGGTGCAACATATATAAATGAAGTAAAAAGATGCTGAAACGGCAGAAGTATGAGTCTAAGACGGGAGAGCATCAGGATTGGAGGTGATAACAGATGGCGATTATTCAGAGTACCAGGTATGTATGTGACTTATGCGGTCAGGAGTTTTCCCAAAACGGATACATAGCAAAAGAAACCATTCCATACAGTCCGGCAGGGGAAGATTTAACGCAGGAAAACAGTCGTGCGGTAATGAGTATGGATTTATGCGAATCCTGCGCAATGTGTTTACGGACTGTAATCGGTAAGCATTTCTGCAAAGTCATAAAAGATGGTAATGGTGCTGTGTCAGTAACTCCCAGGTTCGTGACGGAGCTGGGTGTTAACGGAATTACGCCATAGGAGTGAGAAATACAGTTACTATAGAGGTTAGATATATTTGGAGGAAATTCAGGTGAAGGTTACGGTATTTGGAACAATACTGGATGATGACGGTATGTGTAAGCTGGTAAAGAATAAAGTCATTGATTATGCAGGGGAAGAAAATCTTGATGAACCTACGAAGGTATACAGATTGCTGCGTGATGTTTTCCAAATGGATAAGCAGACTGAGGAATACCTGTATATGCTGTGCATGAGTGGCGCCAGCCGCCTGCTTGGTGTTTTTGAACTGACACATGGGACGGTTAATCTGACTTTTGTAAATAACAGGGAGATATTTCAGAAGGCGCTTCTGTGCAATGCCAGTAGTATTATCATAGCGCATAACCACCCGTCAGGTCAGGTCAAACCGAGTACACAGGATTTTAGTGTGTACAGACAGGTAAGACAGGCAGCGGACCTTATGGGTATTCCGTTGGTTGACAGTATAATAGTCGGAGAGACATATTATTCATTTTATGAGAATGAGTAGAAAGAGGATAGCTGTTCATCTGATATTTATAGTGTTGGAAGGAGGTGCGAAGTTTATGTTTGATTTAAAGAATGTTGTTGAGCAGGACGTTGAAAAGGAGCTGGAAAGTGTCTTGGACGATATGGGAGAAACCGTATGCAGGTGCGAAAACTGCAGAAATGATATGGCGGCGTTTGCATTGAACAGACTGAGACCAAGTTACGTGAGGACGGATAAAGGCGAGTTTTACCACAAAATTAATGCGTCGTCGGAGCAGTCAAAGAGCGAAGTGCACTCTGCAGTGATGAGTGCGGTCAGCGTTGTCAGTATGAATCCTAATCATTAGGAATAGAAAGGAGTACATAATGAAATATCCGATTGCAGTGAGGGAAACACTGGAGAAGCTGGTCATAGTGGAAAAGGACAGTCTTGAGGAAGCGATTGATTATGTGCGGCGAGCTTATAAAGCAGGACTGATTGTGCTTGATGCGGAGTGTATACAGCCTGCCAAAGATACGGGCGAAAATGCGGAGTTTTTTGAGGCTGATTATATGTGTCCGCTTGAACTGCCTGCGTGTGAGGCGGAAGTATTTGATGTACGACAGGAGGGGGAATAAAATGGTTTTTGGTGAAATGTCGTTGTCTAACGCCATTGATGTTTTAAAAACAGAGCAAAAGATTGCAGAGGAGTCAGTCAAGCTGTTACCGAACGACACGCGTCTGAAGAATTTTATAAGCGCCGTGGATACTGTTAACAATTATATTGACAAGTCGGTCGGTGTTTTTATGTCAATGCACGAATGATGCAGGGGTGTCTGATATGTGTTCTGTCAATACCAGTCTTCGTCTTTGTTTTGCCATTTAAAGTCTGCAGCAAATTCAAGAAATGCGTCCTGCTCTGCCTCTATACGTGCCTGCTCTTTGGCGCGCTCAGCTTTTTGGGCAGTATTAAGCTGTGCATTAAGCCAGTCATTGTAGGATTCTGCAGCAGTCATAGCGGCTGTCGTGTCGTTTAATGCATTCCAGCGGTAGTTGCTTTCATGCAGGAACTGTTTATATTCCAGACTTTCCGGTCCGTAAACGGTTTTCAGTTTATTGCGGATGGTTTCATGCATCTTGCGGGGTTCTTTCCTTTGGTATGTGTTCCTGTAGTAGGATGTATGTCGGCATCCGCAGCTTTGGCAGAATTTTTGGCTTTTGTGTGTTTTTATAAAGACGGCTCTACAGTTACTGCAGGCATCAAGAGTATACTGTGTTGTATTGACCATCATTATATCCTGAGGAAGCAGAAAGAGCAGGTGGGATGTATTAAATATCTCAAAAGAGGCGGGAGGTTCTGTTATACCGTTGTATACAAAGTTTTCGACTTCAAATTTATTCAGGACAACAGAGGATACCGCGTCACTGTTGTTATTGAAGGCTACAGCATGGATAGCATCAGCAATGTCAGGATTCAATAAGTGAAGTTCAGGCAGTAAGGTATAGAAAATAAGCTGTGCAAGCAGTCTGCTTTCAGCTAGGTGATGACGGTTATGACACAATTCAGCATGTAGGTGATCGGTATATTTTTGGTGTAAGTATTCAGAGATAAAGGGCGCTGAGTGCCTGTAGGACAAAATAGTGTCAGGACGGCAGTTCATGGGGCGTACTGTCAGGTCTGACATCATAAAGCGGAACAGAGGCGTGTTGTCCTTTTCCCGTGCGGCGTATTTAAGATAATTCCATACAGAAGCAGTGTAATCGTTACGACTGCCAGTTTGGCGAATTTGGTTAAGACAGTCGATGCCTAAATAGCCGAAAGGCACTGTAAATAAGTCATGACAATTGTCATCTATGTGCCATGAAGCGTTTTTATAATCTTTGTATATGGTTATTTGGCTACTATCAAACATAGGACTTCCCGCCTTTCGGAACTGCAACGTAAAAACTGTTTTTATGTTGGGATGAAGATATGACCATTTTATCATGTGAAATATAATAATGCAATGAAATAAAACCGATTTTATAGGGAGTTAGAGGTAGTCAGTATGAGATACGTAGCAAATTTTAGTGGTGGGAAAGACAGCACAGCGCAGATTATACTTGCATATGAAAACAGTGAGCCGCTTGATTTGATTATTTTTTCTGAAACTATGTTCGATAGGAGAACAAGCGGTGAGTTGCCTGAACATATGGATTTTATTAAAAACAGGTGCATTCCATTGTTTAAAACATGGGGGTATGAGACAAAGATACTGCATTCCAATTTGACGTACATGGATTTATTCCTTCGAGAACCGAGGCGTGGCAGATGGTATGGCAGTGGTTTGAAAGGAGGATTTCCAATGGCAGGGCGATGTTATGTAAGTAGGAGCATAAAGATACCGCCTATCACTAAATTTCTAAAAACCAGTTATGGGGATTTTACGCAGTATGTAGGAATAGCCGCTGATGAGATGGAACGTCTTAAGAAACTGGAAAATACAAACAGATTTTCCTTGCTTTCAAAGTATGGTTATACGGAACAAATGGCGCGAGATTTATGTGAAGAATATGATCTTTTGTCACCTATATATAGTTTTTCCAAACGTGGAGGCTGTTGGTTCTGTCCTAATGCGTCAAAGAGGGAGTTAAGATATTTAAGGAAGTACCACAGAGACCTTTGGGATAAGCTGCTCACGCTTGAAGATATACCCGGTTTGATTGGGAACGTGTGGAATACATTAACTAAAACGTCAATTCACAGCATGGAAGCTGAGTTTTTGACCGAGGATGTATGCATGACAGATGAAGTTAGAAATATGCCAAGGCAATGTATGATGCGAAGTGTAAATGCTTATTTATGTAAAATGGCTAGCATAATGCAGAAATCCGTAGGATAGGGAGAGATACTATAAATTAATGAAATCAGAGGAGAAAAGAGAGTATGATTGAAACAGAAATTATCAGGGGTTTAAGGTATTTAATCCTTATTGGACCTGCAGGGATAAAGTATAGTCTGAGTCAGGATGAGGAGCAGTGATATGCAGATTTCATTTATTACGACCAGTATGGACTTGGTATGGATATAGCGGTTGTTGATGGAGGACAGATTCTGCTTAAGCAAATGGTGAGAGACAGGTACAGCTGTATCATGGACAATATTTAGGATGTGTTGAATATGGCATATGGAGACAGAAATGCTGATTATACGATATTGGCTTATATGAAGTATATACTGTTACAGTTATATGACGGACAGAGGTAAGGAGGCAGGCGTATGGCGTTTTTAAAGAACGTTGATATGAGAAACAGGTGGGAGATGCAAAAGTTTCTGCTGGAACATTTCAGGTATAATACTGCAAACAGTTGGAACTATTCTACGTCGTATGCCTGTAATATGAAGATTTATAATTTGGATGTTTCGGGAGAAGTAAAAAGCAGACTGTATGAAATGTTGAATTGTAATGAGGTATACGAACGTATTGGTTGCCTGATAAACACTTTTGACGTGGAGCATGATTTTAGGTGGCAGGCAGCATTTAATGGAAGAAGTGGAGGATACTTGGTACTGTATCAGGGTGGGAAAAGATCATCTGAATACAAGTCTTTCTGCCGTTTCTGTGGACAGGGTAACTATACCAGTACGAAACAAACCGGAGATGTGTGTGGCAGATGCCACAAGCCCAGAAGAGTCGACTATGTATGTCCGGTTACGGAAGTATTTACGTACTCATGCAGGGCGACGGACATGGATGAAGACTTCGAAGAATGGAGTATGGAAGAACTTCGCGAGAGGGTGAAACTGATACAGGAATTTGACAAACTTGCAGACAACATCGTAGCAGAGGTAAAATACATGGCTGAGTGCTATGAAGTTGCAGAGGAAGAGTACTATGTGCGGAAAAAAAGGAAAGTGCTGAAAGAAGAAGTGGTATAAAGGGTATGATTGTCGGCAGACACAGATATGACTGAAGCGTCTTGCTATATGCCAAGGAAAAGGTAGGTAAGTGAAAGCAGCAGAGTTAACAAGGCAGTTAGAGACATATAAGGATTTTGATATAGAAGCACGAGTGCATTTGGAAGTTATGGAGGAAGAATTGCAGAAAAGGACTTACAAATTTCCTCATGATACGTATAATGCCAAGTTGAGGGTTGATGATATTGGATATTCTGACAAAGTTATATTAATTGGCGTGTAGATTGTGAAGGATTGAAGGGAGTGGAGTGCTTTATGAAAATGGATAAAGAAAAGTTTTTAAAAACCGAGTTAGGCGTAGCCATGCTTGAATGCGTAAAATCGTGGGATATGGCGCTCAGCATTATAAATCGGTATAACGGATGTAAAGAATTTTACGATGCGTATCAGCGCGCAAAGGATGTTGTAAAAAACTGTCAGGTGCAGTGGGAAGTGTATCAGACAGCAGTCAGGCAGTGTTATAACGTTGATATTTATTTTACACGGGTTGACAAGTATTTTGGCATTGAGATGGCAAAAGAGTGCAGTGAGTACCTTTTTAAGTGTGAAAGGAAAGACAGCGGATGTCTATCCGTGTAGGACAATAAGATATTTTAAAAACAGTGTATGTAGGTGAGAGGAGGTTTTGCTAGTGAAAATAAAAGTTGAGATGTTGTTGAGAAGACAATAAGTAATAAAAGATGAAATCAGGGTAAAGAGACTTTTCAAGTAATGTATGTATTCAATCTATCACCATTTGATCCCGATTTGGGATTTTTAAAATAAAAATTATGTGAAGCAGGTGGTTTCTTGAGAGCGAGGACAGTAAGTGTGTGTATCGTAGCAGTCTTAGTATGCATCTTCTTTGCAGCAAACCATAAGTGTAACGGGAACAGTGCGGAAGTTATATTTCCGGTTCTGTCAGATATGGAGCTGGATATTAAAAATCCCGAGATTATCTTACAAAATCCTGTAGAGAATAAAGGAAAGTATACTATTAAGTATGAGTTTATAAATACCATAACAGAGGATGTGTTTTTCAGTACAAACTGGCTTGAAGGCGGCAAGCAGTATCGTTATTCACTGGATGGTTTAAGAGGTACTATATTATGCAGGGTGCATGTCTGTGCAAAGGATGCGGATACATATGAAGATGTAAGTGGTGTAAATATTTTTATAAAGATTGGAGTGAAAAGTTATGAAACTTAAGATTTTATCAAGGCGCATTTGTGCCATTTTAATGACGGCGGTGCTTGGCATGTCTCCGGTAACGGTTTATGCTGAAACGACGGACATGCAGGAACATGTTCTGCAGGGGAATAACTGTATTAAGGTTTCCGTGCCTGCGAGTATAGACCTGAGCTTGAATGATGACGGGGACAAATTTACAGGTTCGGGGAGTGTGTCGGTTGCGTATACGGATAATGAAAATAAGGTTGATACTTTTAGAATGATTGTAGACAATGGCGTTACATATACAGATTCAGAAGGAAATTCAATAAAAGGAAATGTTACTTTTGGTGAGACCGGAGGTGTAAGTTGGTCTGTTGACGAAGTAAAAGCACAGGTGGCTAAGGCTATTAGTGTAGAAGCAGATATACCAAGTGTGGGTGGTACTTTTGAAGGTAGTATTGAATATAAGATTAAAGTTATAGAGGATGATTTATTTCTTGATGACGAATACTATGGTACTGAGAAGTATTTTACATACGAGATGGTGAATGGCGGGCGTGCAGTTAATATTATAGGGCTGACTGGCATGGGTATAAGTTGGGTAGGCAGTTCCGTAAATTATATAGAAGGGTATGATAGTCCGTGTGTTGATAAGTATACAAAAGATGCAGGTGATCTGATAGTGCCAAGTAAGTTTATGATAGACGGCGTACTGTATGATGTCAAATCTGTTTACGGTGTAGGTGAACATTCAAATCAAATCACAAATGCGGTTGTTCTTGATGGGGGTATCAAGGAATTAATTGGAAGCTTTGAGGATTGTACTAATTTACAAAGTGTTACCTTGCCGGACAATTTGTGTTACCTTGGAGATAATTGTTTTAGCAATTGTAGCAGTCTGTCTAGCGTAGTTATACCAAATGGAGTTACATGTGTAGGGCGTGAATGCTTTTATGGTTGCGCAAATTTAGAGCAGCTGGATATTCCAAATAGTGTAACGGGGTTGGGTGTTGGATGTTTTGCATTATCAGGCTTAGTTGAACTTGCAATTCCTGAGAGTGTAGAGTCAATGATGATTGGTGTCACGGATGAAGAGTATTATGGGACTTTTTATAACTGTAAACAGCTTAAAAAGGTAAGCATACCAAGCACTGTTACGGAGATAGGCAAAGAATGTTTTTCACAATGCAGTTCTTTGGTAGACGTTCAGTTACCTGATAATTTGGAATATTTACCTTATGGTTGTTTTATGGAATGTACATCATTACAAGCATTAAAAGTACCTGATACGATGACAAGGATAGAGGGTTATTGTTTTAGGGGATGCAGTGCATTGCAGTCGTTTGAAATACCTGATACAGTGACAAGAATGGATGCAGGGTGTTTTTATAATTGTAGTTCTTTAAGTGAGATAGTAATTCCGCAGGGAGTGTCATCTCTAGGTAATGAATACGGTCTTGGTGCATTTGAAAACTGTACATCATTAAGGAAGGTTGCATTACCTGATACTATGAATGAATTGGGCTTTGCAAGTTTTAGATCTTGCACTTCTTTAGAAGAGATAAATTTTCCAAAGAGTCTAACAACAATTGATGGTTGTGCCTTTAGTCGCTGTAGCTCTTTAAGTGATATAAATATAAATGGTACAGATTGTACATTAAGTAGTAACTGTTTTGAGTTTTGCAGTAGTTTAAAGAATGTAGTGGTATCAGAAGGTATAATAAGTTTAGGATTGGAGTGTTTTCAATATTGTGAGTCTTTAACTAATGTTTCTCTAGCAGAGAGTGTATCTTTCTTGGACAGCCATTGTTTTTTTAATTGTGGCAAGTTAGAGAATATCAACTTGAGTAATGTTAAAGAGTTAGGAAGTCGTTGCTTTAGTGGTTGTAATAATTTGCTTAGTTGTGATTTATATAATGTTACGGAAATACCATATGGATGTTTTGAATACTGTTTAAATCTACGAAGTGTGTACTGTCCCAATGTCGTAGTTGTTTATAAAGATGCATTTTCTATGCATAACTTTTATAATGAGTACATAAGCTCTATTGAACTCCCAAAATGTAAGGTGATTAAAGAAAATGCTTTTTGGAGCTTCAAAAATTTAACGTCAATAAGCATACCGGCAGTGGAAACAATAGAGCAGTGGGCGTTTGTAAATACAAATAAACTTAGAGAGATAGATTTGCCATTATCCGTCAGTTCTATAGGTTATGAAGCATTTACATCAGTGCGTGTTGTTAATTATGCCGGATCTGAAACGGATAGAAGCTTTATTGATATGTCGGCAGATAATAGTTTGTTAGAAAGTAGTGTTACATGGAATTATGGTAAGGAAACGGCTGACATAAATTGGCAGGACTGTTATACGTGGGAGTTGGATACGGATAATAATGTAGCAATATGCAAAACAGTGTTGAAATGTGGAAATCATATGGAAGTCCCTGAAACTGTGGTATTTGATGAGAATAGATATACAGTTGTTGAATTAGGTAATAATTTATTTGAAAATCAAACTTATTTGGAGGCGATAGTATTACCGGACACAATTTCAAAGATTGGAGAATCATGTTTCAAAGGCACCAGCTTAAGTGAATTTACTTTTCCGGAATCTTTGACTCACATAGGAAGTGGATGTTTTTCAGATACCCAGCTGGTTAATGTTGTAATACCGGACAATGTGACTTTTGTAGGTGATGGTATTTTTTACAATTGTTTATACCTTGAGTCTGTGAGTTTTTCCAATAATATAACGGAAATAGGTGAAGCTGTTTGCAGTGGTTGTAAGGCATTACGATCAGTGACTTTACCGTCTAACTTAAATTCATTAGGGGTAGCAGTAAGTGATGCATATTTTTGGAATCGGGGAGCGTTTTATAACTGTTGGGAGTTGACTGAAGTTGCATTTCCTGAGTCGCTTACAATTATTGGTGCATCTGCATTTTATGGTTGTAGTAAATTAGTAAATGTTTATCTACCTGATAACGTTAAAGAAATAGGAAGCAGTGTATTTAGTGGGTGTTCTGGTCTTGAAAGCATACATTTACCAAGTTCATTAGAAAATATTCCGACATGGATGTTTTATGGTTGTAGTTCATTAAGCTCAGTAGATGGATTTTCACATGTTAGGAAGATAGGAGATCATGCGTTCAGAGATTGTTCATTTACAAATTGTGATTTTAGTAACATAGATGAGATTGGAGAGAAGGCATTTTGGAATAGTGCAATTACTGAGTTTGTTGCGAGTGAAAAACTTAAAAGAATAGGTGATGAGGCTTTTATCCACTGTGTTGGATTGGAGTATGTAGACTTAAGCAGGTACAGTGGTTATATGTATGGGACTTTTCATGATTGTTCCAATCTTAAGACAGTAAAATTGTCTCAGGAATTAATAGATCTTTATTCTTTTGAGGGATGTAATGGTATACAAGATGTCTACTGTAACTACACTTATGCATATAGAAAAGAAATGATTACGAATGATACAATTCCTTTATATGCAACATGGCATTATGGCGATATTGATGTTCCTTTATACAGATATTTCAACTGGACGAGTAATACAGTCTGCAACGGACTAAAGTATGACATTGCCAATGATAAATTCGAGATACCCTACGCGTATACTTCTGATAGTGGTACTCCCTATAGTCTTACTGGTTTTGGAGCAGATGCATTTAAGGGAGAACTGCGTATAACAAACTTGGACATGCCTGATTCTGTAAAGAGTATTGCCTCCGGTGCGTTTGCAGACTGTACAAATATAACAGAAGTACATATACCGGGTACTATGGAGTACATCTATGACAATGCATTCAGCGGCTGTTCGGCGATACAGACAGTATATTATGACGGAACAAAAGAGCAGTTTGACAACAGCACTTTAAAAGCGGCATGGTGTGAGGGAAACGACGCACTGAAAAATGCGGACTGGGTGTTTACTGACGGAGCAGGCAGCTTTTCACTCAGGGAATCTGAGACTGATTTAGCGGAAGAGGAAGAAGTTGCCGAGACAGAGGAAAGCACTGCAGAAAACGGTACTGAGGTACAGGCTGCTGAAGCTGTCAGCGAGGAATATGAGTCGGAAAGCTCAGAGACGGAAGAAAGCTCTGACGAAGAGGCTGAGAATGGTGAAGAGGTTTCCGAAGTCATAATCGAAGAAGGCGGAGAGGATATTCCTGAAGAGTCGGAGACAGAAATTCCTGCCGTGCAGATTGAGGCAGAAGTAAAAGATGAGGATGAAGAGAAGTCTTCAACGTAATTTTAAATCGGAGTGTCTGCAGCAATGCAGGCACTTCAGTTTATTTATTCTAATAAGGAAGGAGTCCTATTATGAAATACAAAATAAGAAGTTTATTTGTGTGGATGCTGGTGCTGCTGCAGTGCATAAACCTGCAGCCGATAAGCGCGCTGGCATCAAGTGCGAGTGGAAGTATAAGCAGTTCCTTTACGTATGATAAGACAGACTATTATGTTACGGTAGTAGATGTGTATAACGATGGTTACACAATACGTGAGGAAGAACGTCAGGTGGACATTTATACCAAAGGTGACAGTTACAGCTATAACGCGCTAACTCCACCTAACGGGTATCAGTTGACATCTTCTGCAAATGTTACAGGAGTCATTGACAGAGATATGAGGATTGTCTTTATCTACAGTAAGGTAACTTACGCCGGTATAACAGTATCTTTTGGTGAAAAGCTATGTAATTATCTGAATGAGTATATCCGGTTGCACCCTGATGCAGATACAGGTTATGTATTTAAACCTGATGAGATCATTACCAGGTATGGCGTCAATTTTGGCAGAACGAGCAGTTTTTCATTATATCTGTATCAGATAAATAACGTGTTTTACAAACTGGAACCGAACATTATTAAAAACATCAGTTCATTCCACACTTATTATTATGATTATGACGAAGGGTGGAATGCAAACAGTTATTATGTGGGAAACCCAATAGAAGGGATTAGTGAAGATCCATATATCAAAATAACTTCCCGTTATGAAGGCAATGTACCTTCAGGTACGAATATTCAAAACTATAGTAGTTACAATATAGAGGTAACACTGCCTGATGACACGTCTATTGATATGGGTACGAAGGAATGTTGCCATATTGTACTTGACATGGATGGTCTTGGATATGTGGAAAGAAAGCTTACAGGTGGCGTATTTAGGACAGTCATTGATGAATTGGATGCAGAAGACACTGTTATGAAGTGGTACGAGAAAAAAGAAGGGGTTACAACCAATTATGTCTGGTCAGATTACGACGGCTGGTATTTGGAGGATATGCCGTATATAAGTGCTGTTCCCGGCGATTTTAGTTTTATTGAAGACGGTGTGAGCATAATGCAGCAGGATAGATATGATCTTATTTATTGCGGTAAGGATAAAGATACGAATGAAGATGTCATCCGGTACAGTGATGGCACTGATTTTGAGATACCTGACGCGCCTTCAATAGACGGGTATAAATGTATCAATCCTGATTCACCGCGTAAGTTTGATTATATACGTAGTGAATCCATGCCTTACAAACTTCCTGCTACTGGTTATTATTATGATTATGTTCCAATGGTGACGTATACGATAACGGTAAAGGATAAGTTTGTGGGTGAATCAGGTACAGAAGAAAAGATAAACTTGAGGACAACTGATTATATAACAGGTGGCGACAGCTACAGCTACAGTGCATTAGAGGTAATACCGGAAGGCTACAGGTTGGTGGGTGACACTGTTATTAGTGGTACTGTGTCAGAAGATGAGGAAATTATATTTGTATATCAGAAACTTCCAAAGTATACAGTTACGGTAAAAGACAAATATGTCAATGGAGCAGGTGAAGAAGTAAGAACAGATGTGCGTCAGGAAGACAGTCTGTACGAAGGCAACGTTTACCGTTATGAAGCGTTAGACACAATTCCTGATAATTATGAGCTTGCAGGCGCTTCAAGCTATACGGGGACAGTTGGTGCGGATACGGAGATTATATTTGTGTATCAGAATACATGCAAATATACCGTTATGGTAAAAGACAGATATATTAATGAATCGGGAGGAGAAATAAAGACAGATATACGACAGATTGATTATGTACCCGAAGGCGTCAGGTACAGTTATGAAGCATTGTCACCTGTTCCGGACGGCTATAAGCTGACAGGTGATGAAACTGTTAATGGTGTGACGTTTGAGAATACGGAAATTATTTTTACATATCAGAAAGAACCCGAAAAAGAACCTGAGACAGAACCAACAGAACCAAGTACAGAACCCGAGACGGAGCCCGAAACAGAATCAGCAGAACCAAGTACAGAGCCTGAAACGGAGTCTGAAACAGAATCAACAGAACCAAGTACGGAGCCCGATATAAAACCAAAGACGTATATTTTCAGGATTGTAGATGAATATTATGATTCCGATGGGAATGTTGTCAAGACGGTCGAGCGATTGTCAGATACATTAGCTGAAGGCACAGAGTACGAGTGTACGGTAGTCAGTCCGATCCCTGAGGGTTATGCTGTAATCAGTGATGCGGAATACAGAGGAACCATAACGCAGGATACGGTTGTTATATTTAAGTATAAGGAATCTTCCGTGAGACTTGTAACGGTAAGTGGCTATCTGACGGACCAAAACGGTAAGCCTGTTGCAAACAGCAGGGTAGAGCTGCATTCAGAGGTAAGGACTGCCGTTACGGATGCAGACGGTTATTATGAAATTCGAAACGTTGAAGCGGGAGAGCATAAGTTGTCCGTGTTTGACAGTGACGATGAGACGGAGCTTGTAACATGTGATTTGAGTATTACAAGGCAGAATCAGGACATGGTGGTTGTGACATATAAGACACAGGGTTCGGAAGTAAAGATTGATTTATCCGTTGAGGATGTTATAAAGGTTGACGTGGTGTTATCGCTGTATAAACTTGAAGTTATTGACAAGTATTATGATAAAAACGGCAGACTGACAAAATCGGAACTCAGGGAGTCTTTAACGGCAGTAAAACCGGGAACAGCGTATACATATGATGCGCTTAGTCTAAAGGGGTATAAGGTTACCTCCGGGAAGCAGTATTCGGGTACGGTGACGGAGGATACAACGGTTATCTTTACATACAGCAAAAATAAGAAGTCAGGCAGTAAGCCGGACTCCGGGACAGAAACTGAGCCGAAGTATTATACAGTTACCGTAGTGGATAATTATTATGATACGAACGAGCTGTTGATTAATTCCGCAGTCAGACTCACGGAAACCAAAAGTGACGGCGACGCGTATTATTATGACGCGAAGGTCCCGTCAGGCTATGTTTTAGCGGGAGCAGACCATTATTCGGGTTTTGTGCATTCGAACATTACACTGGTGTTTGCGTACAAAGCAGTCGGTGTATCCCGCAATGCAGTTGTTACCATAATAGACAGGTATGTGGAGGCAGACGGCGGTTCAAGGGATGATGTGCGCCTTACGGAGATTAAGAGGATAAATGACCTGTACCATTATGAGGCAGTCAAGCCTGAAGGTTATGAGCTGGCAGGCAGCGCGGAATATTCAGGAATAGTAAACGGTCAGCTTACGCTGGTGTTTACTTACCAGAAGTCTGCAGGAGATGATAAAAAGACTGCAAAGCCTGGGGAGCATACAGTTACCGTTATTGACAAATACATTACATACATTCCGCTGAATGATTTTATTGCGGATAATGTTAGCAGTCTCGGCGTTGCAGACGATATGAGCAACTTTAATATATACAGCTATTCAGAGGAAGACGGGAATTATATGTATACGGTGAGAAGAGAGCTGCGCTGCAGAGATGTTTACACAGACGGGTCTTTTTATAAATACAATGCACTGGAGCCGAAGAATTACACATGCATCAGTGACAGGGAGCTTTCGGGTACGGTTACGGGAGATATAGAACTTGAGTTCATTTATGTAAGTAATGGATTAACTGCAGCAGATATTCCATTTAGTGTATACAATGCAAAACCGACGTATCCTTATGCTCCTGAGGCAAAGACGGGAGATTTGGATGAACGGAACAGGATGGCATGTGTCGTAGTTATTGTGGTGTTTGCAGCAGTATGTATGGCAGCTTATATAGGAAGAAAAAGACATTACAGATAACCATATTTAACGGGAAGGGACTCAACACAAAGATGAGTTCCTTCCTTATTATAAAAGGAGAGTTTATTCTCATAGATTCTTATGGATTTTTCAGTAACTTATTGATATAATATAGATATCTAACGAAAGAGCAGGTATAACAATGAGCAAAAATGATACATTGAATGATTCGCTGACAACGGTCAACTGCATGACAAGGGATGAGAATTTTAAGGATATTGTCAGGTATAAGGCAATTGCGGCGCTGCTGGTCAAGTTTGCAATCCCGGAGTTTAAGAACGAGAGTATCTCAAGTATTGCAAGGCTTATAGTGGACAGAAGGGCACGTAAGGAAAATATGACAAAGGCAGAGATACTTGAGGACGAAGTGGATTTCCTACCGACTGAAGCAGGGACAAAGGATGAAAAGAATACAGTCAGTGACGCAGTGTTTGAGCTGAGGGTAAATGATAAAATAACGGAAGTAAGACTCAGCAGTGATGATGTTACGGTCAATACGGAGATGCAGCAGATTGTGTCGGAAGGTACATTAGGATACAATTTGGTGTCAAGGGCGATATATTACGGAGCGTCGCTTTTAAGAAGTACAGTTCCGGCGGGAGACACGAATTATACAGGCATACATAAAGTTTACAGCATATGGTTTTGTGGCGGTAATTTAAAACTGAAAGAGTATAATGGGACCGAAGGAAGATATGTGCACAGATATGGCTTGAGACGGTTTTATGATAATTTGGATGGGTTTGTGCCGGCGGAATCCTTTGCGGATTTAATAGAGGTGGTGCTTATTGAGTTGAAGAAGCTGAAAGAACATGACAGTGAAACAGAGAGAATGATTTACACGCTGTTTCATAATCCGAAAGAGGTAGTGCAGCTGATAGAAACTGCGGAGGGTATAAAATTGGTAAAGGTAGAGAAAGGAGTAACGGAAATGATTGATTATGAAGCAAGAACGCTGAGAAGAGTAGAGGAAGCAAAGAAAGAAACGGCAATAGAGACGCAGAGGAAAACAGCAGAAAGGATGATAAGGGAAGGAAAGCTGTCTTTTGAAGATATATTAAAATATATACCAGCTTTATCTCTTGAAGATTTAAAGAAGATTGAGGCAGAGTTAATGCAGTCGGTCTAAAGGAGTAACTGAAATGAACGATTATGAAGCAGAAAAACCGGAATTGGTAAAAGAATTGAAGGCGTAGATATATAGCCCGGATACAGGCGACAGTGTAAAGCTGCCGCTTTTTTCTTGCATCAAATAAAACAAAGGGAGTGGCAATAAAATGATAAGGTATATTTATTATTTACTGTTTGTACTTACTGTGGCGTCTTCTATGGTGAATGTGGGAGAAGTTCAGACAGGAACTTTGGAACAGCATGCAGATATGGAAATACTTGAGGAGTATGCAGGAAAGTATGAAGAGAACAGCGATATGACCGGATATATCTATCTTCCTAATGACGTCTGTTATCCGGTGATGTTCACACCGTATAATCAGAATTATTATGCTGACCATAACTTTAATAAGGAAAAGAGCAAAGAGGGACTTCCGTTTCTGAACCGATACAGTCTGTTGGGAGAACAGGGGATTTCCCTGATGTATGGGCATCACTTAAAATCAGGAAGGGGATTTACGGTATTAAAGCATTATTTGGAGGATGAAGGATATTTGGAGAAAAACAGGCATATACGGATAGATACCCTTTACGACAGACAGGAGTATGAGATAGTTGCCGTAGTGCTTACAAGTCTGAATGAATCGTTTAAATATTATAATTATGTTGGGCAGTTGAGTGAACAGGAATTTGAAGAATGGAAAGAGGGATTGCAGGGATACTGTGTCAAAGGCAGTTTGGATGACGTATGTTATGAAGATGTGGTTATGGAATTAAGTACCTGTTATTATCATAAAGATGACGGGCGCCTGGTGGTGATTTTAAAAGCAGTATAGTTTATTGGAGGTTAATTACATATGGGAAAAAGTGGTAAGGATATTTCAACAGCTTATACAAAAGAGAAGAATAAAAACTGCGGCAGGACTGGATACTGCGGGTTCAAGCGTGAAAAAGTGACGAACATAAGCCCAAGAGATTACGGGATGTTTTTGCAAGGAAAGAAATGGAAGTAAAGGGAGTGTAACAGGTACATTCTTTTTATTTGCCATTAAGTGAGGTGAAAACGTATGTATGGAAATCTGCAACATAAAAACATATTTTATGTTGGGATAGAGGGAGCATATGCATTTTATCGTAGGAGAGGAGAAAAGGACGTCGGTGTATTTATGAAGGCAGTGGTCTGAGCGTGAAAAGGTTGGTTTTTGTGTGGTTTGGATGTGGTTTTATGAGTTCAAGTTAATAAAATATTTTGTGCTATCCTACATATATAAGTGAGGTAAAAGGTAATTTACCTCGCTTATTAATTTTTATAAGTAAAGAGAGGAAACGTTATGTCAACAGAACAAAATAACGATTTAGCAATGGTACAAAGAAATGGTTTCGCACTTGCTATTGTAGATGAGTAGTTTTCAAAATAGAGACGAAAGCTTGACGAGAATAGCACTTACAGGTTATTATAGAATATGTATTCTGTTTTAAAATTGTTGGTAGAACAGCATTATAAAAAATTGTACTTGAAGAAGCAAAAGCTTGTTTAGAACAATATGGAAAGCAGTCTATGACTCTATAACTTAAGGTGGTGATTTTTATGTTGTATATTTCGGTGGGGCAGTTTGACAAGGAGTGCATAGTAAATCCAAAGGAAACTTTCAATTACAGGAAAAAAGCGGAGTGGTTTCAGAGGGAAGATGTCAGACGTGTTATTCGGAACATTGATAAAACAGAGGTTATTGATGGGGAATGCCTGAGGTCTCCGGTATTTGGAACAATTTCACCGGAAAGGTTATCAACCGGATGCAAGGCAGTAATACTTATGATAATGTATGATAAGTATAAAGTTTATGCAACGAAGTGTGGTGACAATTGTGCACCGGATATTTTGGAGATTGCCAAAACAAAAGATCTGGTAATAGTCTTACACCATATTATGAGGTTTCCGGAGCCGTTTGAGGCAGTGGTTGTTGAAAGTGGCGTTACAGTGCATACGTTGGGGGAGTTTGTAGATGAGTTTTATAAATTTAGAGGTTAAGGATTCGGAGACGGGGATGCAGTGGACGATAGGGCTGGACAGACGGATTACGGTAATAAGAGGCGACAGCGGTGTAGGAAAGTCTGAGCTGGTTAGTCTTATTATTAATCCACCGTTGGGGGTAGATGTTTATTCCACATTACCCTGTATTGCAGCTGATAATAATAACTGGAATGTTATATTAGAAGGAACGGAAGATTCCATCATTATCTTAGATGATGTGGAAGCTGTAAGTTCTAGTGCATTTGCTAAGAAAATTAAGGATACTGTAAAAAATCGAAATTATTTTCTTATTATAGGTCGTGAGCAGATTGGTGAACAGAGTCTTAATGAAGATAACTTTTACAGGTTGTCGTACAGTGTGGACTCTGTTTTAAAATTTGTTATAAGTGATGATGGGAAAATGCATTATACAGTGCCATTTTTTGATTTACGTGGCGTGAGAACAAGTGATATGAATATTAAAACAGTACTCGTAGAGGATTCTGCAGATGGTTTTAAGTTTTTTAATCATTTGTTTGGTGATTGCGTAGTTTCTGCTAAAAAATGGTAAGAGTTCTGTTGTGGAAGCTATACAAGAGAATATTGGAAGAAAAGATAGCGGAATGCTTGTGTTGTGTGATATGGCTGCGTTTGGCTGTCATATGGATAGGTTTTATTATAAGGTATTGATAGAGTATAAAAATGTTTATGTTGATCCAAAGTATGAATGTTTTGAGTATCTTTTGTTAAATACGAATTTTTTCAAAGGAAATGATGAGGTTCAGTCAATATTGACAAATCCATATGAAAAAGCTAATATTTATATATCATGGGAAGAATTTTACAAGAGAACGCTTGAACGCTTAACAGATAAAACTATGATAAAGTATAGCCATGGCAATGCAAAATTTAGAGAGTGTTGGATTTATTCTTGTGATGATTTTGAAGAGAATAATTGCAATATGTATATTCAGCAAAAATGTCAGTTTTATTTAAAAGGCGAGGATAAGATTGAGGAACTCTTAAAGAATACAGCTTTTAAGAAGTATTTGGCACTGAGAGATATTTTAAGAAAGCGTTGATATGTGTGTTAGCTTTCCTAAACTGAAGTAGCCACATCAACACAATTTGATGTGATAGCATATAAACAAATTTTAACGGAGGTAATCATTATGAAAAAGAGAGCAGCAAAGATTGTAATATCGGCGGCAGTGGTTAGCGCAGCTTTAGCAGTCAGCAATCCTGTTGACGTGTATGCAACTGAAAATGATAGTGTGGTGTCTGTTACCACACTAGATAACGGCATCGCCGTTACGGAAGTATCAGCAGTCATGTGGACAAACGAGAATACGGCATTTTTATCAAGTCCTGATGATGCGGCAGTGGTAGTGCCGAATGTCGGGGCAGGGCTTCCTATCAACGTTACGGGTATCACAAGTAACGGGTATTTCCGTGTTGACTTAGGCGGGCAGGCGTTTTATATAAATGGTATCGGGCTGAGTGCAGGAACGGCTACGGCAGCTACAGTACCTGCGGCTACGGAAAGCGCTACAGGTTGGACGCAGGAGAAGGTTTATAATGCAATTATGGCATTACAGTCTAAGTATCCGGAAGGAATGCCTTGGGATGGACAGGAATATACGAGGACTTATATCTCAGGCATGGAAGGAGGGGGATGTATTGGATTTGCGGGTCAAGTATTGGAAGCTGTATTTGGTGAGAATGTGGGCTCAATTTATAAGGGTTTAAATGTAAGCAGTGTTTCAGAATTAAAAGTTGGTGATGTTGTTCATTATAACCCTAAAGGGGGTTACCATGTTGTAGTTGTTCTTACAGTGGGGGATGATTATATAACTGTGGTAGAGGGGAATTATAATGGAACTATTCAGTGGGGACGTAAAATTACGGAAAAAGAATTGCGCACGGGATATGATTGGGATGATAGTGGTAATAGGATATCATTTGATGCAGGGTATATATCGGCTGATACAGTATATTAAGCAATACTCAAAGGGTTATGCAACGGCATAACCTTTTTTAATGTGTTAAAATAGATTTTAGTGTACTGTATTCGTTATATTTAGTCGAATAAGTGCGTGAACAGATTTGGGTGCATTTTATAACCGTCTAATAGGTAGTGAATGTTGCAAAGTATCACGCATATTTGAAGGAAGTATTATGTTAGTTCCCTCAAAAGGTTTATGATCATTTTCATCACCGAGGTAAAACTTAATTGTAAAATTGGGTGGCTCCTTAATAGAATTAAAGACCATAACAGTGTTATATCCAGCGCATTGCCTATTTGCAGAAAATGCGCCAGCATGTATTTTTAAAGGTTGTTGTTCTGATGATTGTACTTTGCTAAAATCTAATTTTTCGAGGGAGTTGAAACCTCGAAAAGCATTATAGCCGATTTCCCTTAATGATGAGGGGAATATAACAGTTGTAAGGCTATTCCAATGTGGATGTTTATCATCATAGCATCTATACCAAAAGGCTTCAGCTGCTATTGATCGTACTCCTTCTGGAATATATAGCGTGGTTGGTATATAAGAATTTCCGTTATAGTTAAATCCGCGAAGTTGTTTCCAGTCGATATTACATACAGATAAACTTTCGATAATGTTACGGAGAGTATAGGTGCATGCGAGAAGGTTAAAAACGAGTGCTTTATCATCCGTTGAGTTTGGATCCTTAATTTTATTCATCAGCATTTCGCAAAATTGAGGAAGATGATTGATTACAGCATCCCGTCTTTGGTTTCTCGAATTTTTACCATGAAACTTTTCTAAAAAATTATTCCATTGGGGTAAAGTAAATATATTTTTAAAAAGTAGGTAAGCAATTGACTCCGCAACAGATAAAGCGTAAGGTTGTGTTTCTATAATTAGGGTATCACTGTATGTTTTAAAGAGATCAGGACGATAGTTAGCGTACGATGATATAATTCTTTTTGCAATAGGTGTTTGTATGTCAACAGTTTGGTGAATGCCAGTAAACTTACACGAAATATGTTTTGACATCATTTGCTTATTAAATGCAAGAAGTGTATTCCAAGGTATAGTGGCGGGGATAAGATCTGCATAGTCACTTGCTTTGGTATAATCTAAGTTATACTGTATTATGTTTAAGAGTAAGTCTTGTAGTTCAGATATAAGCTTTGGTTTATTGTCTCCAAAATAATAATCTAAATTAGGTATGTTCATGAGAAAATCAGGGATATTCTGATGAAAATCAGGTTTGTTCATGAGAAACCTCCTATTATACTGGGTAATTATTAATGATAAAAATAATCAATTTATGATTATTTTTATCGACAGTAAACAGAAAATTCTTAACAGTGTGAATAGAAAATTTATAAAATTTTAATAAGTGATTGAGTCAGTCAATTGACAATTAAAAAGAAGAGAAAGCCTCTTCTTTTTATTATTTACAAGAAAGGGGATTTTATAAAATGAAATTTAAACAAAAACGGATACGGATACTAAAGATAGTATTACCATTATTGCTGATTGTCAGTTTTCTCATCCAATCAATTGTATCAATGGCAATACCCGATGCATCTACAGAGAATAGTGGTAATGGTAATCCAACAGTTAAAACGGATAAAGACCATGCAGACTTTATGTTCAACTCTCGGGTTGGATGGATAATGTCTGTACAGGAAACAGCTTATGTTACAAATAACAGCGAATACAGTGATTGTGCAGTTTCTGTTGTTACTAAGTATTTGTACGACTATCCTACAGAATATGTTTATGATTATTTTACTAACCCAGAGAAGTTCACTTATGTAGAGTGGACAAATCAAAATAGTCATCATACAAGTGTTGGGAGTTGTAAAATAACAAAACAGCGTAGACCAAGAAGTTCGCAGGGGAATGTAAATAGTAATTCTTTTGCCAATAGTTATTCATCTAATGCAGCTGCAGGAACAGGTCATCGCCATGCACGTCCGAGTGAGTTTGCTACTTTAAAATTAAACTTCCATTCCACTGCGCAGCTTCTTGACGGCAACGCTTCAATTAAACAGGGATTACAGGACCGAAGCCTAACTGGAAGTACCGCAATATCCGCAGCAAACGGTTCAGGAAAGTTGGATGCTGCAATCAAATCTTATGTGGCGTTATGGGCATTGGCAGGAAGCGCTGACGACGCAATCAATGAGTTCATATATGGAAGCAGTACCGAGAACCTTGACCACTACGACATTTTAGTACGGTATCTTGACTTCCTTATCATCATAAATGCGATGTGTAACAACGCATATGATAGCTACATTGATGATTTTTGCATGTATCAAAATGACAATTTCGCATCAACATACGTCACCGTTACAATCGCATCCGCAATTGCAGTCAGTGCAGGCAGGTCATCTTATTTTAATATTATGACTCTGCCAAACTACTATGCTGCAAGAAGCGGGAGAAGCGTGGAGAGTCTTCTGCATTGGAATGGTGTAGGGAATGGGAACATTTATGATGTTACATCAGCGACAACTGACTGGTCAGGCTTACAGAATTTTTACAAGAGCAACGCGCCAGATAAGAACGGCAGCAATACTTTTGCAAAAGACGGTAATGCCGACAGATACTGGTGGTCTCAATCTTCCGAAGATTGGGGAATGGCTTTAACCGCCTTTCCTGAGGGGCTTGGAGGCAACTTATGCGGCAATGCGGGATATACCTACATTTCGACACAGAACATGGACATGAGACTGTTAGCGCCGATGCATCAGCCGACACCGAAGAAACCCAAGCTTGAGCTGGATTTCAACATTACCGCCAGCTCTAAGCAGTACATGGTCACGACGGATAAAGAGACGGTTGATGCTACCGTCACAATAGACTTTAAGCAGACGGAAGCAAACCTGCGGAACCTGAAGCTTGTCTATGATTCACTGGCGGCGGATACGACGGAAGATTGGGAAACGGCGCTGGAAGTGATTGTGCAGAGGACCTTTGAATATGACGGTGAAAACGGAGCTCCGAACAGCGTTGCGTGGGACACGACGGATAAGATATTTGACGTAAACCTTAATTCAAACTTCAAAAATGCCGCGACGCTGGACAATTATAACGATACGGTAATCTTCCGTTGGGAAGGCGTCAACTGGAACGACAGTTCAGGCATGAGCGCTTACTCGGTGTTTACGGGGCAGCAGCAGATACAGTTTGAGGACAGGGGCATTTATATTGACATGACGGAGAAGGCAGTCACAAACGCAACCTATCACTGTACCGTGAGGTTTACCTATTACCCAAAGAGTTATACGCCTGAGCAGAGAATAAACCGTCCGACGTTTACCTATAACGTGAACGGTACGGGAAAGACAAAGTGTTCGACAGGTTCATGTCTCAGCAAATGGAGATGGCACCGCGGGGAAGACGCTTTCAAAGAGAACAGGGCGGCGCATGACAGCGTTCCGTGGATTTACCGCGGCGACGCAATCATGTATTATTCCGATATCAATCCCGGAAATTATGCGGAGATAAAGCATAATAGTATTTACAATGAACAGTATGAGGCGATGGCGGGAGTGCCTACCGATGAAAACCTGTTCTTAGGGGCGGGATATACCGAGTTCATGGTGAACATGGAAGGTGACATTAAGAAGGATACGGGCAAGAGCAGGACTTATACACTCAGTTATGTGGTTGAAAAGTGTGCGGGCAGTAATGCGGATTATTGTGTGAGGTCATGTCCGGGGCATACGCTTAAGTGCGGTAAATGCGGTGCGGAAAAGTCGGGTGTAAAGTGCGGGGGCGTAAGCGGCATAACCGAGACCTGTAGTGTTGCGGACTGTGGTGGGACAATGAGCGCTTCAACTTCCTATACGGTAGCTGACGAATGTCCCGGTGAAACTGCAACTACCGCGGCAGGAACAGGTACGTATAATAAAGCGGATGGGTGTGTGGTGACACACTATCTGAATAAGAAGCATACGCATGTGCATACGTATAAGGCGGTAATAGAGCAGGAAATATCTGATTATCACTATCTTGATGTTGACAACAATCTTGAGGTATGGCAGGTAAACGAGATTGAGTATAAAGCGGACGATGATGTGATTGGCAGCGGAAACGAAAAGATACTGCCGGAAACCACCGTAAGGTCGTTTTTTAAGGAAGGCAGCTACAAGTCAGGGAACGGCAGGCTTATATTCAGTTCGTCAAAGTCAGGCGAGGATTATTTGGGAAATGACAAGTATGAGGTAAAGACAGGCACAGGAGATGGAGATGTTAAACTGGTTACGGAAGCGCCCGAACCTTTTGCAAAGCTTATCAACGAGTATATTAACGGCACGGTAAAGGATACGGTTGCTGTTGTAATGAGCGATTACCTCGATCTGAAGAATACGGAAGGTTCTTATCAGGTAATAACAGGAAATGCATATGCATCATTGAAGGCAAATGTACCGACTGCGGGCTATACAAAGTCAGATATCAGTGAGAGTGAGACAAAAGACAGTGACGGCAAGGAGAAAATCGGCGATCCCAGTGGCAAGACATACACGTTTAATAAGATTACCTACAAAAAAGGCGAAGCGGGAGGATTAAACTTCGCAGCCGCAAACAGCACAGCTTCACCGTGGGGCGACAGTCTGGAAAATGCAAGGGCAAGGCTATGGGGCGGTGATGCGACAGATGCAGGCACAATTGCATCGGGAAACTTTACATCCTATACTTTCCATGACCGCAGTTCAAGCGATTTGTTTCGTGTAGGATATACGGGTGAATACGCAAACAGGAGCAGTAATTATTCGAATACCAATTATACGTCGGGGGCGAACAGTTTGATGGAGAAAACTGTGTTCGGGAGTTCCGCGACGTATGCGGAAAGACTGAAAAGCGTAATCGGTGTTTCAGCCTTAAGCGGTAAAACAGGTCAGTCCGCATATGAAGTTACGGGTCTGAACATACGGGATTCCTATGAGAAGAAGACAGGAGCTGACAGTAATATATACCGTCCGAATGAAATAACGGACAGTAGGGCGCCCGTTGAGAACGGCGTGCATAGTGTGGGGAATGTCTACCTACACGCGAAGAAGAGCATCGGTTCGGGAAACCATGACACAAAGGGAACAGACTGGGGAGTTAAAGACGGAAATAAGGTAAGGAATGACAACAATTCGTATGATATTGAAATGGTATATACGGAAGGGAAGACAAAAGTAAACGACATTGTGGTGTTTGACCCTGTGGCGACATCGGGTGAAGTCTTATCCATTGCTGCAAAGTATGACCAGCGTGTGGACGGACAGGCGCCTAAAGGTACGCGTCCGGCATTAAGTCTCGGGTATTGTCCGGGCGACTATACCTGTGAGTTTAAGACACTGACTGATTATGCGGCACATCCGAAGGACGCGGATGGGAATGTATTTTCTCAGCATAACGATAACTGTTATGTGCAGGTATCGGGCGATTTTTACCAGCATCTTCAGGACGACGGGACGCAGGGACCCAAAGGGGTGTACAATTACCATGAGCATGATGATGACGAATGCTACAGCAATTACGAGGCAAAGCTTGAGGTTGACAGAAGCAAAATAAAGAGTAAGACGGATACGGACAAGCTTTCAGCAAAAGGCGAATACCTGCTTGCGGGAGGCGTGACATATTATATCGAGATAGCGGGACCGTCTACGGGACATTATAAGTATAACAGGTATAAGGACAGGGATGGTTATCAGGATTACCTGAACTATCCGGGAACCGTTATAAAGGGATTCATAACGCTGGATGGCGATCCCGATTCGGCGGACGATGTTTATACACTGAGTTATGAGACATCCCTTATGGGAATGAACTCCAGCGACATACAGTGGGCAAATACGGAACTGACAAACGCATGGAAGAAGGCGGTGAGGGGTACGCAGAAGTTCAAGCTGTATGTACCTGATCTGAAGAAGATAGCGGTTGGTGCTGAAATGGCAATCGTACAGGCGAACAGGAATGCTATGGTTGAGGCGGCGACGGATACCACTGTCAGGATTTCCAAAGTGGAAGTTTCAGGTAAGGGGGATGAAGAAAAGGCAGAAGAGCATGTTGTGCTGGACGTTACGGCGGCAAAGGGCAGGGGGACACCTGTTCCGAATTGGTTCAGGGATGTGCTTGAACCCTATGAGTCCGAAGTGTCCGGGACAATCAAAAATCAGCAGGTATCTTATGATAACGACGGCGACGGGTATATTTATATCGTGGCTGTTTCCGATGAGAAGTACGGCGACAAGTACGGACAGTACGGCGTGGAAGATATGGTATATGACAAAAACGCGGCTTATGACAGCAAAACAACCGAAGTGTACACACACGGAATATATCTGTGGAACTGGAATCTGAACACGACAACAGACGGCAAGGGAAACACAAAGCCTGTAACAAGCGTCAGTGTGGGAAACTTCCCGTATTATTTCCACTGCTCATCCGCAGAGGCTGACGATACGTATCATTATCCTTTGGACGAAACACAGCAGTTTGTGAACGGAAAGAAGAATTTCAATTATGAGCCGTTTGTGTATGCGTGGCTGCAGAATTACAGTCTGTATGGCGAAGACGAGGATGAAGAGGCGGAAGGTGAGGAAGTAGAAGACCCCAATGAAGCGGAGTCGGCAACGGAAGAGCCCGACGATGGCGGAGAGGAGCCGGGAGACGAAGAGTCCGGCGAGGATGTCTCAAGCGGGGAAAATCCGGGCGGGGACGGTTCCGACGTTATCATTGACGATTCTGACTATAATGCACAAAGCACTTCAAAGAATACAGTCGATGTGGCATTTTACCACATAAACGACAAAGGAAAAGTGGCAGGTCTTAATTCGGGTAATGACAGGATTGAGAAAGTAAAACTGCTGTATAACCTGAACTTCTATACATATGATTCCTCAAAAGGCAAATATGTACAGGCGAAATACGTAAATGAGGACGGGAAGATAAAAAATGCGACAATGACTACACTCGGCTATAAAGCCCTGCAGGACAGCGTCTATGAAAAATTTTATGTGCGTCTTGGCTTTGGCAGCAAGGGATATGTACTGTTCAGCGATTTCGTTGAAGAGTATAAAGACAGTCTGTGCATGAAGATACTTCCGACAGATGTCGAGAATTGGTCAAACAGAAAGAACATAACAAAGAGCGACTATTTCTGCGAGCACGTGCGTGGAAAGCTTTATTATACGGCGCGTGACTCAAGGTTCTGGTATGACGGTAATTCTCTGTTTGACTGGAATGTTGACCACACCAAGCCAAACAGGCACACATGTACGGATGCATGTACGGGATACAAAAGCTCAAAGGTTCTGTCATGTACGGAACCGCATCATTACACGCTGGCTTCCCTTATGGGGGCATGGACATCTTATCTGCCGGCGGGCGTCAGCATTACAAGTTGTACGGAAAACCAAAGAAATGAAGCAATACGCAGGTATTTTGAGAACAACGCTTCCTATTATAATGATGCATCACATCATGGAACGGAGTGCTGGATTGCATGCGGCGATGATTCCAAGCATACACTGTCTTCGGAGGAAAAGAAGGCGGCGTATGAAAAGGAAGTGTCGGATAACGGGAATACGGTGGCAATAAGACGGAAGTATATCGCGTTTGTGGGGCTTGACAGGGAGTTCAAAGTCAAGTATCCGACGACAGGCGACTTTTACAGTAACAACGCTTTGGGTCTGCTTGATACTGTGGGTGTTCTTGGAAAAGGTTATGCGAACGGCATGAGTACGGAACGCTGGATAAGGGACAAGTATGTTACGTTCTCGTTTGACGTGCTGGTGGAAAATTCTGATTACAGCGGCGGCGATCCCGAACAGCTTGGCGCGTACGTTGCATATGCGGCGGGTACGCCAATACCGTGGTATACATACTTTAAAGGAAAGGATACAGGAACGTTTTACATCCCGCTTGAAAATTCAGAGCAGATTGACGGTACGGCTCAGTTTCAGGTAATTGCGGTCAATGGAGCGCGCAAGGGTATTACGAAGGAAAATGAGAACGAGGACAATCATGTGTGCGAGACATACAATTACAAACGCAAGCATGATGCGTATTTACTGCAGTATGTGGATGTGATAGGCTCCATCGGTGCATTGTCCATTACGGATACGGGCGACCCGAGATTTGCGGCGCTGTTCAAGAAGGTGTCAGCGGAAAACACGAATGACAATGTAAATTATTCCACGGATTTAAACGACTGGCTGATTCCCGGACTGGTTCCGGCAGTTGACAGCGAGTCGCCAAGAAAGATTGTTTCCGACAAAAAGACAGCGAAGAATGAGGACAGTATAAGCAGCGCTTATCAGGACAGCTGGGATTCACTGACTCCGGGAGAAATATCGGACGGTACTTTTAAGAACGGTTCCAATGTTCCGGAAAATCCGGTTAATGAATATGGCGGCAAGTGGAAGGACGGTCTGTTACTGCCTTTAACGCCTGAGTATTTAAGCGAGATTTCGAGCGGTTTAACAAATCAGGCGATGCGTGTCGGTTACGGATTATACATGGATGTGCAGACCGTGGGTAATTATTACGGAAGGAATTATACAGAGAGTACGGAACAGCAGGTTGCAATTAAACCGAACTATACGCTGGTAGTGCCAAGAGAAAAGAATGCATCAGGGGAAGTGACAAGGTACAATACATATCATCTTGATGTCTATGCAGCGAACAGCATGGGTGAGTATTCGCTTGTCAATTATTATTCAGACATAAAAGGTTCGGTAAGCAATACCGGACTAAAGGCGGGAAATATATACCTTGACTGGATAACGGAGTCAGGCAGGCGCAATGCCACAAACTATGAGCGGTACGTAACAGGGCTTGGGGACAAACAGTTTGTTACGATAACGGACGAGAGCCTTATAACGCAGGATCCGGATACGGGCGAAGTAGTCATACCGGACGCGGCTTACTCCGTTTCGGGGCGCAGCGTTACAACAAGTGAGATGCATAAGATTGGCACAACGCAGCTGCTGAACCTGATAGACCTGGATAAGACTTACTTAGGCACAATGTATACGACTGACAGAACAGGCAGGTCGGGAGTCAGTTCATTTACTGACAGCGAGCTGATGAACGGCAATATAGGCGATGAGGATGGGAATGCGGCGGATGATACTTATCTGGTTCCTGTAGGCTACACAAAACAGGCGCAGCGTTACCATTTTTCAGTTAAGCTGCCGTCAAGTTCAAAATTCGTGCTCGCAGGCAAACCTTATAATAAGGCAAATCTGGACGAATATGAAAGCCTTGCGGATGAAGAGGGCGCGCATATCATACTTACGCTTGACATCGAGGCGGACGGACAGGTTTGGGACTTGGAGTATAAGGGAGTTCCGGCGAAGTATACTTATAAAGGATTGACATTCGATCCGGGAACTGACCCTGATCCTGACCCGGGACACAATCCCGACCCTGATCCCAATCCCGACCCGGGACCTGATCCGGTTATTGTGATTTATGACCCGAAGAAGACATCCAAGGATGACCTTGATACGTTCGGAACACATTAAATAATAAAATATCTGTAAATTAAGGCAATTGTTGGAAATCTCCTGTCTAGTAAACTGTAAGAGACTAAAACTTATGGATTTACAGGCAGGAGATTTTTACTGCACTGGTGCCGGAGCCTTGAGCAGCAGTGCAGAAAGAGCGGGGAAGGAGGAAAGCGGTACCGGTTTTAACGGCATCAGACGCAGTGAATAATCTTCTGACGGAAACGGAGGATTATTTACATGTTAAGGTACTACAGTGAAATTATGAGCAGAGTTGTTGACGTTGATGTTGATGATGTTATTGAGAGGGAAGTGAGACGGTCTTACTGGCGGGAAAAGAAACAGAGGGAACGCTATTACATGAGGATGGTTCCGCTTGAGGATGGTTTTGGATTTGACGGGGTTGAGTGCAGATTTATTGACGAAATCATTCTTGAAGAACAGGTAAGGATTCTGAGGGAAGTATTAAAAGGACTGAACGAGAGACAGAAAAAGGTCGTGCAGTGTATTTATTATGAGGAAATGAAACTGACGGAGACAGCAAGGCTTCTCGGCGTATCCGTGCCTTATCTCTCGAAGTATCATAAAAATCTGAAGAGTATCATAAGGGAAAAATTTATCAGACTGTACCAATACGGCAGGATTTGAAAAATTAAAAATTATATGATGCAGTAACATATAAAAATGAAGAATAGAAAACGGTTTTTAAACCAGAAGGAGGAACATGTATGTATTTAGTGGGTTATGTGAAAAATTGTGATGGTGATGTGGTTCCGGTTATTCGGGACATAGTAAACGGTGCAAGCGCTATGTATTTCTTTGACGGGTTTGAAGTGGAGGTGGTCTACGGATTTGATGACCTTCCGATTGAAGAAATTCCAAGCAGTGAAACGGCTGTGCAGCTTAAGGAAATCGTTGTAAACAAGCTCAGGGGAGATGAGTACCGCGGGTTCATATGGATGTCAGACAACAGGATGATTGGCATAAAGGACATTGATTATTTCAGTGCGGACCTGATACCGAAGAAAAGCGGCGGAATGGATATTACCGCTTATGAAAACGGTCAGGTTGTGTCTATTTTGGCGGACGATATTGATGATGCGGAGTATTTTGAGGAAATTATGGACGCTTTGGACAGCAATGTGTAAATGTAACAGAGTAACAGGGGAAGGGGATTGCGTTCGTGTAGTCCCCTTTTCCGTTTTGATTAGTTTACGGTTGGGTTTGACGCAACAGGAGGTTGGTTATGTTTAGCGGTTTTGACAGTGACAAGGGTATTCTTACAATAAGTAAAATACCCGTAAAGTATGCAGGCAGTGTTTACGAGGTATCTGATGCTTATGAGTCTTATGCAAGATATAGGGATTACGGTCTTGAGCAGGATATAAGGGAGCAGCTTATGCCGCTTTTACAGGAGATTGTGGGTTCTGATGGGAGTATAATCGATAACGTGTGGCTTAAGGACTATGAGATTGTGTATGACAACACTTCGACTTACCTTGGACATGAATATTATTCCGCATTTGTGACTTTGACTTCCACAAGGTTCGAAGGGAAATCCGCAAAATTCTGTATCTTTAAACTCCCGTACATGGATGAATACGGCGTGCTCAGCAGAGAAGGCAAAGAATATGCGTTGATAAATGAGCTGGTGCAGGATGATGACATAACATACAACGAAGGGGAATTGAAAATCATAACTTATGGCGGATGTTACGTTAATCTGAAAGGAAGGGGCGCAAAACCAAAAGTTACGTTCAGAAAGAAAGGCATATCAGCGCACAGCATTATGGCGGCTTTGGCTGGAGAAGAAGGGATTAATCCTGTTGCGCTGATAGATAAGCTTGTAGCAAGAAGTCTGGCGCTTACTTTCAGGACGGAGATTGAGAAAGAGGTTCTGGCGGTTTATGCAGGCGACATGCCGGAAGTGGCGGCTTATGTGGAAGCCTTGAAATCGGAGAACTACAGTCTTAAGGCGGTGAGGGATAAAGTAAACAAAACGCTTTCGATTGACAGGGCGTTGGGTTACAGTCTTGCGCGCAGTATTGAGTTAAAGTCGGGCGAGGTGATTAAGAGCGAAACAATCGTGACAAAAAACATTCTTAAGAAGCTTAAACAGAGTGCAGTCAATGAGCTGACGGTGATTGATGTTCCGAAGATGCAGGGATATTACATCAAGGAAACAATAAGGCTTTACATGTTAAGAAGAGGAACAGAGCTTATTCCGGAGGTCAGGGAGTATTTTCCGAATGAAAAAGGGAATTATCTGAACAGAGACATAAGGAGTGGCGAACAGGGTGAAAGTCTTGTGATAATTCCGGAGGGGACGGTTATAGGAAAAGGAATGCTGGAGATGCTTGCATATAACGGTGTTGAGTATGTTATTGTTGCAAAGACAGCCAACAGTGAAGCGGTTGAGACTGTTCCGCTTGTAAGGTCAATTGTAGGTAACAGGTGCTTTACAAAACGTGAGCTTGGTATCAGCGACAGCAGTGAGTATGTTTATGTGACGGAGCAGGGAACATATGAACCGCCGAGTGATAAACTTACCGCTTATGACATGGCTGCAATGATTTCACTATACAGTCAGCTCGTCATAGGGAAGGATGTTGAGATTATTGCAAACAGGGATTTGGGTCTTCGCAAGAAGGTCAACATGGCAAATGAGTCTTTTCACAGGGCATTCATGAAGGCGGCGCCACAGTTTGCGGTAATGATGAAAGCGTCACTGAGGAGTATGTTTAAAAACACGCCGGGGGATTTTTACAATGCGGACAAGCTGGAGTCGAAGTTTTTTGTACTTGCGGAGAAGTGGTGGCAGACGCTTTATCTTGACATGAAGGTAATTATGAGGATAGACAAGAGCAATCCGCTGTCGTTTTATTCTTCATTTGCGAAAATAAATACGATTGTATCGGATAAGAATGCAATATCGCGTGACCAGCACGGTCTGTCAATGGGGCACTACGGCAGGCTGTGTCCCTATGAAACACCGTCGAGCAAGACAATGGGTGTCGTAAACAATAGAGCAATCGGGCTTAAGATTGAAAACGGGATTATGAAGACGGGATATCATCCGATTAAGCATATCGGGAGTACATCGTATATTGATTTTAAAGTGGTAAAGTATCTGTCGGTGGAAGAAGAGGAACAGTACCGTATTGCTGATATCATGTCGCTGGATTTTGATTTTGAGACTGGAAGGATTAAAAATACGGGAAAGGTGATTGCGAGGGTTCCAAACAGGGCAAAGCTTGAAAAGATGGACGTACAGCATGTGGATATTCTTAAGGTAGACCTTGTGAACATTGACCCAAATCAGACGGACGGACTTGTCGCAACGACGATTCCTTTTCAGGGCGCAAACGATTCTGCGCGTGTCATATTCGGTTTGTCAATGGCAAAGCAGGCAAAGCCATGTCATAGAAGTGAAGTACCTATTGTAATGACGTCGGCGTTTTACAATATCCCGAGAAAGTCTCCTTATTTTATGGTGCAGGCGGAATATGACGGCGTTGTCGAAGAAGTGTTTCCATCCATGATAACGGTTTATTACCACGAGCTGAACGATTATAAGACATACAAGTTCAAATCTCAGGAATTTTCAAAGGATTCCGTCATTATCAGGGAAGTGCTTGTAAAACCGGGCGATGAGGTCAGAACAGGAGATATTATTGTTACTTCCAATTTCATAAAAGACGGGTATCTTGCAATGGGTGTAAATGTGCTGGTGGCTTATGTGCCGGAAGGGTACAACTATGAGGATGGTGTGTATGGAAGTGTCAGGCTTGCCGAGAAACTCACGTCTTATGGTTCAAGTGTAGAGACAAAGAAGATATCGCAGAAGTATAAAAGCAGCAAAATATCCTATGTGAATAAGTTTAAGTACAACAGCAAGGATTCCTTTCTGTTCAGTCTGCTGCAGCAGGTAGGCTCCGAAATGGTGACAAACAGTGTGTACTCAAAGAGTATTAAAGGGTTTGTCGTGTCTACCGGTTTTGAGTGGTATAAAGACAGTTATTACAGTCAGGGTATCCGTACGGAAGCCGTATCGTTTGATAAAGTAAACCGCGGCGATAAGACGGCAAACAGACATGGTAACAAAGGTGTGACACCGATTTTGTGTGATAACAATTTTATGCCCCGATTTAAGAACGGTGAGTTTGTGGATGCGGCGTATAATCCACTAGGCGTTCCGTCGCGTATGAATATCGGACAGGTTTTGGAATGCAACCTTGGGCTGGCATGCTATGTGCTGGGTATCAGGGCTAATTCGGATTCGTTCAATGGCGCGGATGAGGAAGAGATAAGAGAATTGCTTTCTTATGCATGGGATCTTGCGAACAGTACCGATGCGGAGGAGGTGTTTCACTCTCCGCAGTACAGCAATCTGCCAAAAGCGCTGCATGAGTGGTGCAGGGGCAGGCTGTTGGAGATACGGTTCTGGAAAGGCGCGTTTAACAAGGACGGTACTGCACAGATGTACAATCCGAATACGGATTCCTATTTTGAAACACCTGTTTTGGTGGGAATTAACTATGTGTATAAGCTTGTACACCTTGCAGATAAAAAGGTGCACGGGAGGGCAGGATACTGTACGGAGCCGTACGTACCGAAACTCTGCGCACCGCCTAAGGGTTCAAGCAAAAGCGGTGGTCAGCGTATGGGTTACATGGAGTATAATGCGTTGGCAGGCTCAGGCGCAGTGGCTTTTATGCATGAACTGTTGAATGAGCGGTCGGATAATTATGTTGCAAGAAATAACATGACGGTTGATGTGCTTCATACGGGCTCCGAAGATTTCAGACTTGATGAGAGTACGGCGATAAGACGCAGTACGGAGTACTTTGTGAGCGTGATGGAAGCCTTAGGGTGCAAGATAGACTTTGAAGGGGAGCTGCCCAACGATACAAAAGAAGACATTGAACAGCGGATGTGTTATAAGCGGGATGCACTTATTAAAGCCACGGAACTGAACGAAAGCAGGAAGATAACGAGTTTAAGCAGTTTTGCGGATGAAATGGGAAGCATCAAGTAGGATAGGAGGTTTTAGGATGACGGGTAAAACGCATAAAGCGGTGGGGACCGCGGTAGGAGCCGGAATGGTGATTTACGGTGTTATGACAGAACAGCCACTGTATGCGCTTGGTATGGTGACAGCTCCTTTAGGAGCAATGCTTCCGGATGTGGACCATTGCAACTCTGAACTGGGCAGGACTAACAGGAAAATATTTAAGACTGTGAGGACAGCGGCAATAGTAGTTCTGCTGCTGTCTTTTTTAGTGGGAGCTGTCTGTTTTGTTACAGCAAACGCAGGTGTTGCGGTGGAATGGTTTTTAGCCGTGCCTGTTTCTTTGGCGGTGATAGCAGTAACAAGTGACGGTTTTAAAAAGAGGTTTCCGTTTCTTACGAAGCACAGGGGGATTATGCACACGCTTACAGTCCCGGCATGTATCGTAATCGGTCAAATGAGTGCGAGTTCTGAAGCCGTAAAAAGTCTGTTGTTAGGTCTTGCGTTGGGATACGTATCGCATTTGGCGGCGGACTGTATGACGGTTGCCGGATGCCCTGTTTGTTTTCCGTTCAGTACGGAGTGTCTTATACACGGACCTATCGTAACGGGAACGGTGGCAGAGTATGTAGGTGCGGCAGTGTTGGGATGCGGAATTTGTTACTACGCATATATGTTGGGGAGCGGTGCAACGGCAGTAAATCTTGCAGTGTGTGTGCTGTTATTCCTTACCGGTTTTGGTATTATGTATCAGCTGCATAAGCTTGTAGGAGGAAGGAAAAAGAGTAAGGTGTTTAAAATAGTAGTTGTGGTGTTTCTTATTGCAGCTGTTGCGTTGTTCGTATTCGGAATAGTTGCAAGAGAGTATACGGCTGCAGTTGTATTGGGAGCTGTCTTATCGTTTGCAAAGAAAGGAAAAAATCATGGAAGGAAATAGCATTAGGCTGTTAAGGAATTGTACCATAAAGGATGAAGTGATTACGGTGCCCGGTGTAAACAGCAGCATTGAGTACAAAAAGATTGGAGATGATTTCAGGCGCGATTTGCTGTCACTGAAAGTACCGCACTGGAAGGTAGTGGGTGCACGACTGACGGTAAACGGTGCAGACGTGCTTTCAAGCTATATTGATAAACAGCAGGGTATCAGCAAGAGTTACGCGGAGCTGCTTGCGTCTGTGCGTACTTTGATTTATGCAGAAGGAGGAGGATTTCCTGCCCAGTACGCATGGCTGAAAGACACATATTCTTCATCGGTGAATTTCAGGGAATCGTCTTTTATGGCATGTTCGGACAGCAGGGTAATGACGGATGGAAACATTTTCTTTGAGTGTGACAGGGAAAATGTTGTCAAGAGCCTGATACCGGGAAAAGAGCTGGTCCGCTTTGACAGGATGGGAAGCATGGTACAGTTTATTCTGCATAGGGGGACGGGAAGTTTTACCTTCCAGGATGCTGTAAATAAAGTGAGGCAGCTGAATACGCTTGTAGATGATGATACAAAGGGTTCGCTGTTCTATGCACCGATTGCGCAGGATTTTGACCTGACTGAAGTTTTTTCGGTAAAGGAATATGAGCCGGGCGATATGGGAGTTTATTTAAGGTTTAAGACAAAGATAGAGGAGGATATTTTACAGAAGAT
The DNA here is from genome assembly GCA_910586715.1 of uncultured Lachnospiraceae bacterium. Lineage (GTDB taxonomy): Bacteria > Bacillota > Clostridia > Lachnospirales > Lachnospiraceae > COE1. The sequence continues at coordinate 130,379 of CAJUJG010000002.1, read as the reverse complement.
TATAAGGTATTATGCGAAAGAGTATTCGGATGTTGATTTTTAGGAGGGAGCTTAGATGGCTAAGATTAGACCGGTTAGTTATAAGGATTTGAAGGATACTTACGGGGAAGTAAAAACGCCTTTGTCAATGTCGTCTTCTTTGGATGACAGTTCCGTGGAGTCTGTAAGTATTTTCGGTGATGAAAACAGTGTCGAGAAAGAGTTTGAAAATCTTGATGTATATTTGAAGAGGGGGTACATAAAGCTGGCAATTCCGGTTCTTAATTTCTTTTTGGCAGGCGGTCATGCAAGGGTGATGTCCCTGATACTTGGCAAGGATGTTGAGGCGATAGCCCTTGGACAGCGGTATTACGATTTGGAGCAGGATGTTGAGTGCAGCGTGGAAAACATACAGTCGGGAAAGCTTTACGGTGAGCATATACTGATGGGAGGCAGTTACATCAGATGGCTCGTGGATAATCTTGACGTGGAGCAGCAGATATGCATAGAGTTGGAGAAAATTTGTAAAAAGGCAATAAAACCCTTTTTAAGCGGTCTTAAATCAGAGGACAAGGGAAATGTGCTGGATAGTATGGAGGTAGATACATATGGTGCGGGAGGTCTTGAAATTTTGGACAAGTATCGCCTTTATGTGTATGGTTTTGATATTAAAGAATGTGAGGAAGCATTTAGAGCACGGTTCAGAGAACTGTTGTGTCAAGAGCTGAATCATAGGAATGTACGGCTTACGTATCTGTTTAGCATAAGGGAAGACAGGAGTGTCCTTCGGGAACAGGCTATGGAGCAGCTGATAGTGCTTCCAAAGGGATTCAGGGCAGTGTATAAGAAGAGGAAGCATTCCTTTACGAAAGCCTATGATTCCATTGTGCGTGTGAACATGGAGTTGCAGAACCTGTTGATAAGGCATGATACGACCGTCAGTCAGGTAAGGGATAATTACATACTGTTGGTACAGGCTGTAAAACATCTTATGGTACAGGGCAGAAATTCATATGATATGCAGTATAAACCGCTGTTTGACATCTTAAAAGGAAAGACCGGTCTTATTCGTGACAAGATGCAGGGAAGCCGGGCTGATTATACGGGGCGTTCCGTTATTGTCGTTGATCCTAATATGTCTTTGGATACGATAGGCATACCGGAAGGAATTGCGGAGTCAATAATGGAATATGAAGAAATCAAACAGTATCAGACGAAAGGAATGAATAAGTCGGAGGTACTCGCGTCAAACAAACGATTCACAAGAAAACATTTGGCAAAGAAGGCAATAGAGAAGACCTGCAGTGTCGTGGGACGTCAGCCTACATTGTATAACTTAGGTATCCGTGGTTTTAAGAATAAAGTCGTTGAAGGTGATGCAATTGTATTAAACCCGTTGATTACCGTTGCATATAACGCGGATTTTGACGGCGATCAAATGTGGGGAAGCATCCCGCTTGGAAATAAGGCAAAGCAGGAAGTAAAAAATTTGCTTTATGTGGAGAATAATCTGTTTCTTCCAAGAAATGGTGAATGTCATATTGCACCGCGTATGGAAATTATACATGGTCTGTGGAAGGCATCCTGTACAAAAGAAGGCAAGGGGAAGAAAACGTATGATATCGTACATGTAACAGGAAAAGACGGGGAATTGATGGATGATTACGAAGAAGTATTGGAAGGAGTAATAGCCAATAAGATTAACGTTTACGATACTGTTACGATTGACGGTGTTACAGAGACAGCCGGATGTAAGGCGATAAGAGCCTGCCTGCCCGAGAAATGGAGAAAGGTAAGATTTGGTGTGATACCCATTACGGAAGATGCGAATACGGCAGAAGTTCCGGTAACGGAGAAGTTTTTTAAAGAGTTGAATAAGCTGATAGCGCTGGACAGGAAGAAGAATTTTGTGCCTGCAGTTAATAAGCTGGTGCGTCTCGGTTTTGCAGTTTCGAACATATTCCCGCCCAGCATACCTGTATTGGAGTATCCTGACGTAGAAGACCTGATAGCGGATTTTAAGCAGAAAGTGAGTGAGCATGAGAAATTTTATAATATAGGTCTTGAGACGGCGACGGCGTACACAACATTTTATGACAGTGCTTATGCCGATTTGGAGAAAGCAGTGGTGAAGCGCCTGATGGGAAACATACAGCCTGAGAGTGGTTACATGGAAATGATAAAGTCCGGTGCAAGAGGTAAGTCTTCCAATATCATGCAGATTTTCGGAATGAAAGGACGCGTGATGAAGAATGACGTGGAAGCTTTCAATGCCATTATCGAAAAGCCGCTTGTAAAGCAGCTGACAGGATTGGAGTCATTCATTACGGCTTACGGCGGACGGCAGGGACTTATAGACAAGTCAATACAGACATACCAGCCGGGATATCTGTCCCGTAAGATGAGCCATGTGTCGTCACCTATGTATATCTCGAACGAAGACTGCGGCACGGAAGAAGGCGTGCTTTTGGATTATGAGTTTATCAGACAGTTTATCAGTCCTGCCATGCTGACGGGAATTGATGCCGTTGATGAAAAAGCTTTAAAGAATTACTTCAGTGATATGGTTATAGGACGGTTTATTGTCGGAAGTGACAGACTGATTGAAACGAAACAGGATGCGGATTTTATTTATGATAAATATGTTGCGGACATTAAGAATGGGAAGCTGCGGGTAAAGCAGGGTGTAAAGCTGCGGTCGCCAATCACATGTAGCAATCCGTGCTGTGTCAAATGTTACGGTATAGATATGGGAACCAACAGAATGGCTTTGGTAGGTTATCCCGCAGGTTTTATGTCCTCAATGTCTATCGGAGAACCGGGAACGCAGCTTACCATGAAGAACTTCCAAAACGGTGGCGTTGCGGGAGTTACAAACCTTACGTCATCCTTTGACACAATGGATAATTATATCAATATGTACAGGTTGAGAAAAGAGCCGAGCGAGCCGATTAATTATGACTACGTTTCGGAAGTGGAAGGATATGTGGATACAGTGTCGCTGGGCAACGGGACAAAGAAACTTATGATATATAAATATAATAAGGAAGGCAAGCGTGTAAACAAACTTTTATCCAACATTATTCTGTATGAGGGGATTGAAACAAAGGATTATGTGAGGGTCGGCGATTCCATACAGAAAGTACAGGGTGATTTAGACGTGAATGAACTGATGGAGCGAAGGTCAGTTGAGTATGCGCAAAAATATCTTGCGGTAAAGCTGTTTGATATATTTCGTAATGAGGTGTTTGTAAATTTAAAACACTTTGAGGTGCTTGTAGCCAGTATGACATTTTATGTGTGCACAAAGGAGAATGCTTATTTTAAGTTTGGTCATTTTTATACGGTACATGAGTATTACGGGCATGACAGGACAGGTGCGGAATTTTTCAAGACAATGAAAGGTGTGGGACAGGCACCGTTGTTCAGAAATGATGTGTTTTCCACAATATTCATGCAGGATATAAAAACCGGCATTGAGCGTTCCATTATTCTTTCGGGAAAGGATGAAATGGAGCTGCCGATAACGAGGTATTCTTTCGGACTTGATATTAAAATGGGCTCAGCTGTTGAAGGGTATTTGGAAAGGAGAGGAAACGAATGATTTATGATTTTTTGAAATTATCTTTTGAGGAGCTTGTGGAGAAGTATCCGCAGGCTGACTGTGTGGACAGGGCACGTAAGGCTGTGGCTTTTACGGAAGGAAATACGCTGGACACTTTTTCTGACAATTCGGATGTTTTACTGTATTATGACTGCCTCAAACCTGACAGACCGCTTATGGTGGTGGAACGCCTGACGGATGAGGAAGCGGTGTCTGCTGAAGCGCTTGAGAGTTTTATAGACGGCTTAAACATAATGTATGACGATTATGTGTTTTATTATAATGTGCTGACGGACAAAGAGTATGTGGATGTTACTGCGGTACGAAGGAATGTTTATGATGTGCTGGACCATGAGAACGGTTAGGACAGGCGCCATGCTGGTGGCGGGGATTACGTTGTTTTTTGGTATGAATGTTTATGCAGGTGAGGAGACTGCAAATGACTTTTTTGCCATATACAATGAAGCGCAGATAGATGATTACAATGAGCTTCAAAGTGAGTATGTGTCTGCAAAGGCAGCTTATGTGGAAGCCGTCACTGATATACAGCGTACGGAGTTTTACAATGCTGCCGCACAAACCGCCGAAGAGTATTTTGAACGGGAAGAGGCACGCATTGACAGAGAGATAAGCGCTGTCATGGAAAGTAATAATGCGGTCAGAAAAGAGATAGCGGATGGCATTTTCGGTGAATGGGATGAGTTGGTAATTTGTGATGCCAAGTATAAAGTGAATGTCAGTCGGATTGAAGAACTGCTTAAGGAGAAAGACAAGTATGTGGCGCTTGGTGCACGCAGCATTGACTATGATTCCGCAGAGGAGCTGAGACAGGAAGCGGATAAGCTGCGGGACAGTTATCAGGCGGCTTCCGCTGTGTCAATACTTGGCAGTGTTACGGATGTTAAGTATCCGTTGGGAAAGGAAACAGTTGTAACGTCTAAATGGGGCAGCCGTATCGATCCCATTACCAGTTCAGGTATTAATTTTCATTCAGGCTTGGATTTGCGCGCTGCAGTCGGGACGGAAGTGTTGGCATTATTCAATGGAAAGGTTGAGTCTGCCGGTTATAATGCAGTGGCAGGATATTACGTAAGAATTGACCACGGTAACGGGATTAAGACGTATTACTGTCATTTAAGTGAGATAAAGTGCAGTGAAGGTCAGGATGTGAAACAGTATGACTGCATTGCGCTGTCAGGGAATACAGGCTCACGAACTACCGGACCGCATTTGCATTTAGCCGTATATATCGACAACAATTCAGTCGATCCGGGAATATTGTTTAACAGTTGAAAGGAGAAACATGTGGAGAAAGTAAAAAATGTCGTACCGGATTCGCAGGTTATATATCTGTACAAAAAGCTGCGGTATCTTGAAAGACCAAAAGGCACCGTGATGAAGAAATATCTGTATGACAGGGAGAGCGATACGACATATGTCAAGGTAAGAAAACCTTTAATTAATAAGCTTATCGGCGTTATGGCAGTTCTTATCGCGATAATGGTTTATGTGGATGTTACTGTTGAAAAGAACGAATATAAGGTGACGTACCAGGAGTTGATTTATGCGCATGAGGGATATGCAGGCATTAATGTAACGACTGATGGCAGGAATAAATCTGCTATGGAAGTCGTGCTTGAGTATGAAGGTGCGGCTGTCATGGAACCTGTGTATCTGCAGGCAGGCGCATCTGTAGGTAATGTAGTGCTGACAGAAAATTTAGAACCGGGTGTTTATGACTGCGTCTTAAAGTGCAGTGTGACGGATTCTATTTTACCCGCAACAGAAAAGCTGGATGTACAGCTGATTATTGAGGAGGAAGAAGATGGGAACAGCAATTAGTGAAATACCGTCGTTGGACAGATATATACTGGCAAGGTGGTGTTATGGTATCGGTGAGGACTTTATCAGCGATATTGAGTATAATCATTTACATAACAGACTGAAGGAGGCTATGCCTGATAATGAATATGTGAGAAGGTCATGGTCGGATGATCCGTGCCCTATGGAATTGTTAGAGAAGTACGGGCTACAGCATCTTTACAGGGATATCAAGTTTGAACATAAGTCGGAGAGTATAAGATCCATTAACACAAATGCGGAGTTTAGGGAGATTTTCAGCAGGCTTGATGAGCCGTCGCGGTTGTCTTACAAGCTGGATGGTTTTAATATTCAGGTGAATTATTACAACGGGAAGCCTATCTCCGCGGAAACGAGGGGAAGGCGCGGCAATTCCCTAAATGCCAATGCCGTGCTTAGTATAGTACCGCAGTCAATACCGAAGCTTGGCAGGGTAAAGGTTACGGGAGAGCTTGTGGTATGCAATTCGGAGTGGGAGCGTTTTAAACTGGAAACAGGGAATGTGTCGCAGCGTAATTCCGTTGCTACCGCACTTGCAAACGGTATGATGGAGTATACGGAATTTGTTGCTTTCAATATCCAGTACGACAACGAGACTGTGGATGAAGACATTTACAACCTGCTTCGGAAGTTTGGGTTTATCGTTCCTTATAATATGAAGGTATCCGATTTCAGTCAGCTTGAGAATGCTATGGCAGAGCTTGCGGAGCTTAGAGAGAGTTATAATTACCCAAATGACGGGCTTGTAATTGAGAATACAAAATACCAGCTTGCCCTGCGTGTGGGGGCATGGCAGGAGGAGATGATGCAGTCTTATGTTACGGGTTATGACGAAAATGTAGGTCTGCATGGTAATGCAATGGTTGTGAATGTTGCCCCCGTTGTGCAGGATGACAGGACGATACGTCAGGTGAGTGTGACAAATCTGTCTTATATTATCGGGTGTGACCTTCAGATTGGCTCTCCCATTGCATTTGATAACAGATCAATGGCAACGGCAGTTCTTAACGTGGAGCGCACGAAGGATTTGCATGAGAAGTATGCAGGCAGGTATGACGTGTACAGAAGAAAAATAGATAATTCGGAGAAAGTGGGGTAGTAAAGATGGTGTATGGTATTGATTTAGGTACGACAAACAGTCTGATAGGCATTGGTGACACGCTTTTTACGGGATTAGTGTCGTCTAATGTGGATACTAAGCAGAGAAGGCAGGTGCCGCGTGATGTTATCGGCAGTGATGTCGTTGCATCGTATAAAACGGATATGTCTATGGGGAAGGAAGGCGAGCTTTCCGTAGAATGTTCCGCCATAGTGCTTAAAGAACTGGCAAGGCTTGCGGGGAAACGGTCAGGTGAGGAAGTAAGGGATGTCGTGATTTCCGTACCTGCTTATTTTTCGACTTCTCAGAGGGAAGCGGTATATACGGCGGCGGGCAAAGCCGGGTTAAATGTAAAATGCCTGATTAATGAGCCGACAGCTGCGGCGATATTCTTATGCCGGGATATGAAAGATCTTATTGTGGTTTATGACCTTGGCGGAGGAACATTTGATGTGACGATTGTTGACAGTCGTATGGGCAACTATGCAGTCATAGCGACAGACGGTATTGTGTTGGGCGGTGACGATTTGGACAGGCATCTTGTCAACATTGTTGTTACGGAGTGCAAAATCCCGATACGATACAGAGGCAGAACGAGTATGAGCAGGTTGAAGCTGATTATGCAGAAGGCAAAGGAAGAAGTACAGAAACCCTGGAGGGATATTTATATTGACTTATCGGATTTTCATGCCGCGCATGATTTTATACTGACGGAAGAGATTTACAGACAGGCAGTATACGATGTATTTCATGAAACATTTGTACGAACGCAGTATCTTATCAGCAGGAATATCCCTATTTCAGACGTTCAGAAACCAAGCATGGTGCTTGTGGGAGGTTCCTCTAACTGTCCGTATCTGAAAGAGATGATCCAGAAGGAGCTTAACGTGAACATCATTGAAGGAAACGTTACGCCTGACTTTACGGTGGCGTATGGTGTGTCGCTGTATGCGGATATGATAAATAAGGGTACGGCTTTTGAACTTGTGGAAGACGTTACAAAACGCCTGTGCATAGAAGACTGTTCAGGCAAGACAACAACGATTATTGAGAGCAATACAACAGTGCCGTGTTCAAATAAGATAGTGGTTGACAACAGTACAAAGAGTGACAGGCTCCAGCTCCGGCTTTATCAGGGAGATTCTGTACTGGCAAAGAATAATACGTATATTGGCACGCTTGAGTTTGAGTATGGTGAAGAGGTAGAAGCAGGTGAAGGCGTAGTGGAGGTTACAGTGGATGTGTCTGTTGACGGCATTATATCGCTGAGTGCTTTTGAAATGCTCTATGGTGAAGAGTTTAAGCAGGAGATTAAGCTGACGATGAGGTGATGTATATGCTGGTAGGCAGGTCGGGTATTAAAATGGATGAATTGGAGAGACATGCACACAGCGCTGAGGAACTTATGGAATATGCGGATTCTTTGGTTCCAGAGGAGTTTAGGCACAATGAAAAGATATGCAGTAATCAGCGCTATCTTTGCTGCATGCATCTGCGTAAGTCGGGAAAGATTTCGTGGGACAGGAAAAAAGAGATAATTGATAAAGTACTGAAAGGATGTATGATAACCGGCTATGCTGACAGTCTGGTGGAAGTGAGCAGGATTTATATGTATGTAGACTTGAAAAAAGTCTTAAAGTATTTAGGAGGGATGAAATGAAGTATGTATATTCTGTAAAGGATATAAGGGCAGCCTGCGAGAAAATGCTGAATGATGCCAAGAATTTTGACAGGGCTGACGTTTACGAATCGGGTAAGGAACTGCGGACTGCGTTGGATAAGCTTGTGTCGGAGTTTGACAAGGATACTTATAATGACAGGGTTATTGAAGATCTTAAAGAAGATACGGAGTGTGCGGCTTTGAGGTTGGAAAGTATTTTAGCAAGGGTTGCAGCCGGGTATAAAGAACGGTATTTGACGAGATCAAGGATAGTGGAACGGTATGAACAACAGAAGCATGATATCATACGTTATTCCATGACAGGAAATGCGGATAAGGCGAGCAGTCTGCTTGCAGACCTGCATACGTTGGGCAGGCTCGCATCCGCGGTTGGGCATGTTGAGTTTTACCTGGCGGAAGAAGACGTGGAATTTTTGGAGCTGTCAGGGGTGCATGGCTTATGTGCAAGTCAGAGATAGATGTTATAAGAGGGGAACTGCAGATGGTCACGGGTGAAGTGTCTCTCGATGTGGATTACCTTGTTGCAAGACTGCTACAGAACGGTTCTAAGTTTCAGGAAATTAAAAAGAATGACAGTAAGTTTGTTGAGGTCGGTAAGTTGTTTGAACCCAGCGCTGTCAGTTTGGATGAGTGGTTTGATTCTTTGGAGGATGGTGATTGTGATTGTGTAAAAAAGAGTTGATAAACAGGTATAAGGAGAAAGCTGGGGCAGGTATAAAGCTTGCTGACATGGATGCAGCAGGGCTTGCAGGATATTATCTGCATGTATATCCCGGAAGTCCGGTGGGCGCACTGACTATAGACATGGATGAGATAGTAATCCCGGCTACGGTGGCTTTGGCAGCAAAGGAAATTATCCGTGCCATCAGTTAATGTTAGAAGCGAGGAGAAGTGGATATGTTTGTAACCGAAAATAAGATTATACCCTTTCCAAGCAAATCTTTGTTGGAGGATCTGCTCTCAAGATACGGTGAGCCGGATGCTTACAGTTATACACCCTGGAGAGGGTGTAAGGATTTGTTTGACAGGAATTTTGCCATTAGCGATAACGTTAATGTAATGGATGTTGTCAGCAGCGCAAAAGATTACAGCGTCAATAAAAGCAGGGCTAATGACGACGGAGCTTACAGGGATTATAACGCCGCCGAAGTAAAACGTTATTATGACAGACTTGAGGATATTGCAGAAGAATTTCCGCATAAATATGTCGTGAATGTTATAGTCGGGTTTAAGAGAAATCATAATGGCTTGAGAAAGAAGAGGGAGAGTGAAAAAACAATTTCCCTGTTTTATGATGAAGAAGCCGGGGAGTATGTTGACCCGACGGACGTTGAAGAGGAGGACAGGGATTTCACTACGGACGAGATAATTGATGCAAAGGAGAAGCTGCCTTATCTTCTGAAGCAGCTTCATAGCGGATCCATAAGATACAGGGGGTCTCTGTTGTCCGTAATCATTGCCACGGAAAAGTGTTATAAAGAAGTTGGCGTTAATATCCGTCCGAGACATCTTGCAGCAAAGGGAATCTATAAAGTAGATGCGAAAGGTGACATAGTCGGTATGTTTCGTATTGAGGATAATACGGGGAAAATATTTCCGCAGTTGTGCAGTTGGGCGTTTGGAAATATGCCGGATGATATGTATTTCAAGGCATATAAAGAACTGCTGCAGTGTCTTACGGTACTGGATATTGACATTACGGAAGAGGATTCGAGGATGTATACCAGCGACGTGATTTCAAAAGCGGTGTGCACTTATCTTGCGTCAAATGAAGAGTACCTTGACACTTATGGTTTTTGTGACAGAAAGATTTTGGAAGCAATGAGTCCTGACAGGCTGTTTAAGGCTGCGAGGAGAATATCGGGTGATGACAGTTGTGATATGAATATTACGGAAAATGTTCTATGTGAGAATATAGCCGTCAATACTGAAAATCTGAGCTTCCGTTATCCGGGATTGTGGTGCGAAAGACCCGTACTGACTCTTAAGTTCCTTGCGCAGTATATGAAAGCAAACGGTATAGACGGGTTTTCAGAAGCCAAAATAGATGTGTACAAGGGAATCATAAAGATTAAAAGCGGGGGATTTTTAAAACTCAGGATAGATAATCTTACAAATAATCTGAATGATAATGTGGGGTTACTGTCTGTTACGGGGCATATTATTAAGCTGAAGCCGTTTGCTTTTGAGCTGGAAGTGCTGGACGTAAATCAGGCGCTTTATTTTTATGAGAGAGGTGTCAGGTGTGAGTGGGAAACAATTAGTGTTTGATATAGAGCAGGTGTCGTTGCTGGACATAAACAGGCTGATAGATGCAGACAGACGTTTTATACTGCTGCCTGCATCGGAAGCGGAAGAGCAGGAATTTGATGATTTGGAGGAATATTATGAATACTTGGGAACTGCCGTATCTAAAACGTGAGGTGCTTACAGGGTCTACACCGTTCGGATATGAGATTGTAGAAGGCGGTGATGAATACAAAGGAGTGTATATACGCAACAGGGTAGTATATCGGGTTGATGTAATCGCGTCAATGAGGAAATTTTTTACGGCAGAGACACTGTCGGCATTCAGAGATTTGATATTTCATGTTGTATCGGGTTACGAAAAGGATGGCGGGAAGATAGCGGAATATTATAAGGCGTTTTACTGTACGGATAAAACCTTTAAGCATTATATCGCAGAGGTGTTTTATTTTGATGATCGGGCTGTGTCGGAGTCGCTGTACAGTATTTTTGTAAAGGACTTTACCGAGGAGTTCAGAAAGAAAGTAAGGATGTTCGCGGACAATGCATCTGCATGGGATTACAGGTTTCTGTTTGAGGACAGGGGAAAGGTTTACTTGGCAGGAAGAGATGAGAATAGTCCTTTTATAATTCCCGAAGGGTACGTGGAGGAGGTGTTGTCAGTTGGAAAAGTATGGAAAGGTGACTTTAAAAGAGTCGAATACGACGTATGATATCATTTGGCATACGAACGAGAGGGGACAGTATGAGAGGCTGGATGTGATTAAAGACCTGCGTGAGTATGATGTTGTTGACACATCAAACTGTGCTGCCGCTTTTTATCGTAAGCAGGTGGAGAGGTATTATGGTGATGTTGAACTTATAAAACGTATACTGCGTACAAAGAGTACGGTTGTGGTGTTTAATGCAAAAATGGAACAATCCTTTGAGGCAGCTGACGGAAAAGTTGTTATAACCCAACTGAAGGAAGACAGCCGTGCAGGAATAAAGAGTAAGGTTGTGATGACTAACGGACGCATCAGCAGTGAGTGTTTTGAGACAAGCGATACGGTGATAGAAATTGATAAGGTGTTTAACGAAAAGTTTATGGAGATAAAACCCATTAACCTGAGTGATTATGTGAGCTACAGTATATCGGAAGATAAATTTGTCAGGCAGTCAACTACAATTGGTGATTATTATCCGCTGAGTTATCTTAAGGCGAAGTATCCTCTGGATCATATGGAACAGTATGATTTTGTTGTGGCGGATTCTATGGAGACTGCGCAGCAGAGGCTGAAGCGTTGGGCTGAGGCGGATACCAAGGTAAAGGCAATCGACTTGGAAACTACCGGCTTTGAATGGTCAATGCTTGGCAAGGATGTTATTACCGGAATCGTACTGTCTTACAACGAAAACGAGAGTACATACTATCCGTTTCGTCAGGAAAACTTTGATTATAATCTTCCGATACCATTCATACAGACCATCTTGGACACAATACGGGATCAGCCAAAGGACGTGAAGATAATAGGGCATAATGCCAAGGTCGAGATTCAGGGTATTTGGAAAGAAGATGTGCATTATGTAAGAAACAGTGACTATGCAAGGGAGTTTGACAGTGATTGGGAAGAACATGCGCTGCATGATCCGCAGCTGCGCATTGACGGTGATTCCTTTATTCTGTCCATACTTGTAAATCCTGTGTTTCAGAAAGGGATGCATTCACTGAAGAGTCTTGCCTACAGGATACGGAAAAGGTTTTTCCTTGAGCTTCAGGACGTATTCAAGGACAAGCAGAATATAAAGTTTAATGTACTGCCTAAGGAAATTGTCAGATATTATGCATGTCCTGATACCGCAAACACGATAGCTGTCTGGAATCATCTTATAGAGAAGCTGCCAAAAGACGAGCTGGGGATTTTGGAACTTGAGACAAAGGTATTGGAAACGACGGCATGTAATGAATTTTACGGTATGCGTATAAAACGGGACGAACTTGTGAGGGCTATTGAAAATGAGGCTTATAAGTGTAAAACATTGGGTGACATGTTCAGAGCAATACATAAAACCAGCAGGAACATCAATTCAAATCAGGTGAGGGCTGATATTTTCTATAACAAACTCAGGGCGCCTGTGGATGTGCGTACCAAGACAGGCGCGCCGTCTACATCGAATATAGCGCTTCAGCGGATTGTGGAACTTGGAACACTGAAGGAATATGACCATAGTAAGGTTCCTAAGCCTATTCTTGATATTAATAAACAGGTTGTAGTAAAGGGCGAAGACCTGGCATCGAATAAATACCCGAGTCTGGTTATTCTGAGTAAGTACAGTAAGGCAATGAAGGAACTCGGAGCATTAAACCGAATCGACAGAAAATCATTGAAAGACAGGGTTATCTTTAAGATTAATCAGGCAGGAGCGGCTTCGGGCAGACAGACGTCGGACGCACATCAGTACTCTAACAGTATGAAGAAGCTTGTTGTGGGGGATACGGAAGACTATTGGTTATGGTCGGTTGATTATAAGCAGGTGGAGCTAAGGATACTGGCTTATCTTGCGGGTCAGAAAGACCTTATAGAACTGGAGTCGGATGGAAGTGTTGACGTACATAGGGCTATTCTTTCTATTATAAGTAAGAAGCCCATATGGGCGATATCGGCGGACGAGCGTAAAAAAGGGAAGTCCACGAATTTTGGAGTTGTATATATGATGTCAGCCTTTGGGCTTGCCAAGAAGAATGCAGGTCCTGCTTACACAAAGGATGACCTTGTTGCGGCAATGGAATCCATAAACGGGTTTTATAACGGTTTACCACAAATCAAGCGGTATGTACATCAGAATGAAGTGGATGTCAGGACAAAAGGGTATATGCGTACGGCTATGGGGCGCTATCGTTATTTTAAGGAGATACTGGATCCTGAAGTGAGTGAAAAACATAAGGCTTCTATGGTGAGGGCTGCGAATAACACACCCGTACAGGGCTTTGGCGCTGACCTTTTGAAAGTGGCGATATGTAATCATGAGGACTACATAAAAGAAAAAGGATGGGATGAGAAGATAGAAAGCAGAGGATTGTGGCTGCCTAAGGTAAGACTTATGCTTTCCATTCACGATGAGCTGTTGGTTTCGACGCATAAGTCCATTCCGATTGAAGATATCATAACAATGTTTAAGGTCTGCATGGAGATTCGTGTTAAGGGAGCTCCGCCTTTCTTTGCCGCGCCGGCAATGGTGACGAATTGGTATGACGGTAAGTTTGACCAGTATGAAATGGATTTGGAATACCGTGATCAGGTAGTGGAGGTGTGGAATAACGGGCATAAAAGGATACTGCATTCCAACACATATTGTGATGATTATGATTACGAGCGGGTAAATGAGATTAATGAATGGTGCAGGCGTTTCAGAGACAGTGTTCTTACTGACAGTGATTATAAGGATGGCAGGCTTAAGGTCAGCGGAGAAACAGTGGATAAGGCAGTCGGAATGTTGAATAACGCTGAGACTGACATGCTTGTCCGGCATTTTATTTCTCCTGACGAGCATTTTACTTCTGATGAGGCAGTACGTATTGCAGTGGAAAGAGCCTGTGACGGGCAGTACAGTCATTATTTGGAAGATTTGGCGCGTTTCAGGACAAACCGTCTGAAAAAGTATATGAGTAGTCTTATAAAGGAGTATAAAACTCCGGAAGAAGTGGCGGCGCATGTACAGCATCCGGAGCTGACACATACGCTTATTTCCTTAAAGATAAGAAAAGATGAAAAATTTGAACACATGGATGCCATAAAGGAAGCAGTCAAACGTTATATGGAAGAAGATAACGGTAAGATGAGTGAGAGTCAGGCTTTCGGAGAAGATGCGGAGATAGAAGGGTTACAGAGTTTTGAAGAACTTGAGGAGTACATTCAGTTTGATGAGAATGGTGAGGTTGTTACTGAGGAAGAAGAAGCTGAAGAAGAACAGGATGATATGGCAAGCCTGAGTGAAGAGTCTGCGCTTATTCATGACAAGCCGAAAAGAGAGTATGCGGTGTATGCAATGTCAGACGTTATTGTTGATTTATCTGACTATAAGCTGGGTGACGAACGTGCCGAGAGCATTAATCAGAACATTGCAAAAATATCCGGAAGAAGTAAACCATACAGGGTTTGTTATTTTATAAATAACCGATTGGTGCCGTCGGCTTTGTATGTTGATTATATTCCGGAGGAAATTAATGCGATAATCAGGGAGTGCGCATAATGCGGCTTCCTGTTATTGCGTGTTGGAAGATAGGAGGTTTAGATGAATGAATGAGAACGAAAATGAAGTTGTAATGTCCCAGGGCAGGGAGTACAAGCCTAAGGGGGAAAGTTATGTGCAGGACCCTTTTGCAGGTTCGCAGGCAAAGCAGGATAAAGAGTCTGGAACAAAGAGTGAGGTAACATCTGCGTCCTCCTCTGAAGCAGATACGGAAAATAGGGCGCAGGTTATTTCAGGTAATACGATAATGCGGCGTCCTTTAATTTTTGTGGGTGTTGCTGTTTTTGTAGTTGTAGTTTTAATTACCGTGATTGTGGTCGGATCTTCCAGTGCGAAGAGGAAGAAAGCCGAGGAGGAACAGCATGCCTTGGAACTTCTTGAAGAGGAAGAAACATATGTTTACCGTTATTCGTCTGATGAAATACGGGATCTCAGGCTTGCAGGGTATACGGGTGACGAGATAGAGATGTATGAGGCAGATGAGTGGGATGTGCAGGGTTTGGTAAAGTCTGCTGAGGCGGCAAGGAAAGCAATGTATGAGGAAGAGATTCTTCCTTATTTTAATAGCGCTTCAGACGAGTTCAAGTTATTATGGCGGGATACATGGGTGGGGCAGGATGACTTTGATTTAGGCGACGGGGATACTTTTGATTATTTTGAGGAAACTGTGAATGTCGATTACACGAAACTGGAGCCTAAAGGTCATCAGCTGTTTATTAAGTATTATTTAGTGAACGACAGTAATGCATGCTTTATGACGGTAACACCTGAGCGGTATCTTGAACTTGAGGAGTCGGGTAACATCGTATTGCGGATAAAATATGCTAAGACAAGTGATGGAGCTAAGGTCATTATAAGCGCAACAGAAGTTATTCCGTAAGGAGGTTGGGTTATGAGTGAATTAATTCGTTGGTCGTATTATGCTATATGTTTATTAATTTTAGCTGTGTTTGCCAGAATGGTTATTTATTATGTGTTGAGAAAGATAAATATGGTTTAAGGATTCCGGAACTTAAAGTGGCGACGGCGTCTAATATGTTGGCAGGTGTATTGTCATAAAACTATTTTATAAAATTGGCAGAGGAGGCAGATAGTTAATGTTAAAGTTATAGCTATGGAAGCCGCAGGATGGTAGAGAGTATGTTCACTCAGCCGGTATAATATTTGAAGCGGAGTACGAAGCGGATTGGATAGAGGAAGATACAATTAGAAGAATGATAGCGGATGTTGATGATTCCGAGGTAGTGTCAGGTAATATGGTAAACAGTCCGGTATTAGGTGCAATATCTCCGGTAATACTTTCCGGTGGTGTAAAGCTGCACATGATGGTACACGAATGTATAATCTGACGTCTTGCGGAGACAACTGTGCAAAATGGATACTGGAGCTTGCTAAAGATAGAGACATCACAATGCGTTTAGGACACTATATGCAGTTTGAGGAATGTGAACCATTTAAAATTGAAGTTTTGAATACAAACAAGGTAGTAACAAACCGGTATGAGCTTGTCCAGGCTTTGCTCGAAACAGACGACAAGTAGGAGGGAGAGATGGTAGGAAGATTTAAAGTGAGTGTACCAACCATAAAGTTGAAGTACAGTTTGGAACTTAAAAGAAAGATAACCGTTCTGTGCGGAAATAGTGGGATAGGTAAGACAACGCTAGTCAGAATGATTATGCTGTCGAGAAGGAAGAATAATCCTTATAAGGTGATTTCCGAGAGACCGTGCATTGGAATTACTGCGGATTCGTATATTGAGATGACGGATTTGGCAAATTTCGAAGATTCCATTATCTTTTTAGATGATGATGTTGATTACGTTAGTACTAAGGAATTTGCTGAGATTGTAAAAGAATCCAGTTGTTACTTCGTGATAGTAACACGTGAAGTACTAAATAAGTTACCGAATGAGTATATGGATGTTTGTGTAATAACAGGTTAAGCAGCTTTAGCAGCAGATATCAAACTATCTGCTTTTTTTAATGCAGTTAAAAAATATGCAGGAAAACTGTCATATATAAGTGGAAGAAATATTCAAGTAAAGTGAGGGAAAAGTATGTGGGTATTACAAAGCAGGGATAAAACGCTTCCCAACTGGCTGACAGACAATTTGAGAAGCAAATGCATGTGTGGGGCTGAAATGGAGAATTTCTACAATCCTGCAAACGAGATAACAGCGCGCAGGTGTTCAGATGTAAACTGTCCCTACCGCATGGCGCAGAAAATTGTAGGGATGTGTGAGATTTTAGGCATTAAGGGCATCGGTGAAAAAACAGCATACAAGATGATAAAGGAGCGTGGCTTGAAATCGCATCTTGAAGCGCTGCCGTTTATCTCAAGGGAGAAGCTGAAGGTAGACTTATACACCTACCTGAGGCTTCTTTTTGTAAAGGGGGTAAGTACGGGATGGGGACCTATAGCTAACAGACATAAGACACTGGATGACTTAATGGTAAATTACAACGGCAAGTTTTCAACGGAGCTGCAGGAGCGCAGGGAAGAGATAATGAACGGTGCCAGGCTTGTGGACATCAAGACGGAAGAACCGCAGAAGTTTGAGCCGCTTATTACAGGTACCGTAATGATTTCCGGAAACATTAAAGGACTGAACAACAGGAACAGCTTTATATCAGCCATGAACAAATATTCAAACGGTCTGATTCATCTGAGTGTTGCGGAAAGTAAACGTAAGACGGGAATAATGGCGCTTATACAGGAAGCGGACACACCAAACCGTGGAAAAGCCGAATGTGCAATTGAGAACGGAATACCTATCATGACGCCGGATGAGTTTAAGGCAGTGGTTTTCAGCAGGCTTCGTGAAAAACTGGGAGTAGGGAAAGGAGAGAGTGTATGACGCTGAGGGAGTATATTGAAGAGCATTATCCTATAAGGGATAAGATAGAGAGGATTAAGAGTGATCCTCGCAAGCAGATAATGGATAGTGACTTTCTTCCGTGTGATGATGTAAAGTTTATCAATGGTGAGCTGCAGAAAGCCGTACAGCTTGAAGATGGGGAATGGGTAGCCGTAATGGATTTCTTAATGCATGAGCCGGATGATGTCAGGGAGATGAACATTAAGGAGGAATGGAAGCAGGCGTACTTTGCGTACATGGAGTATGTGTCCAATGATGATGTTGCATTTGCGGATATTATGAGCGCTGTGCGGGAATATAAGACACACATGGCGCGTAAAAAGGAGCTGGTTGCCAATGTACAAAATAGTGCCGGTTAAGAAGACTACTGCCAAAGGTATACATGATTACATGTTTAAGGACTTTCCAAGCTTTTATAAAGTTGCGGATGTAATTACGGTACCTTTGAAAGGTCAGTATTCCATAGGCGTTACAACAGAGGATGCGGATGCTGTCAGGGAGTTTTTGAAATCAGCCGACAGATATGAACATCTTATGATAAGCATATACATGCCGGAGTCTGCCGTGGAACACATGTCGCTTTATAATACCCAGCTGAATGTTGCAGAAAGGGTAAAACCTTTTGACATTATGGTAAAGCTGGTATCCGGCAGGCAGCTTTTGTTGGATAAGGGTGTCATTTACACACTCTATAATTCTGTAGGTCATAGTGAGGAAGAAATGACAGACGCAGTAGAACTGCTTTACCGTAAGTACGGTCCTCAGAATAAGATTAGCGAAAACATGCTCGCGGAGGATTTTGTAATAAATAAAATCACATATCCGAGGAGCGTGCTGCTTGCTTATCTGTGGCTAGACAGATGGAGAAAGACTAAACTGAAAAAGTGTATCGCAGATGTAGGTAATGACGTAGCGTTAGCTTCCTGTATAAAACGGATTAAAGAACTGCAGGCGGGAAAGGCGGATTATTTCCGTACAGGATGCGCAAGCAATCTGATAAAATCACTTGATACATTCAGGATAACGCTGATGTATCGTGTGTTAGTAACAGACAGGGAAAATATGAGAGATTTAACTTTATTAATGGAAATGTATGAAAGGGGATTAACACCAGATGATTATATTCAAAGAAAAAGCTATTAGTATAGCACAGGAAAACTGTATAATGCTTGAACTGGAAAACGAAGTTCAGGGTTTTATTTATTTGTCCAAGTCAACGTATGATCAGGCGCTGCTTTTAAGTGACAGGCTGGAAGGCGAGGTATCTTATTTGCGTAAGGTTTTAAGCGGCAGTGCTACCAGCCATGCAGAGGAAATACAGTATTTTTACGAGACGGCTCCGGAGCCACTTAACATACTTGCCCCGTTTATCGGGCTTGTTAAAGCTGATGTGAAGCTTGAACGGAATATGAGAACTTTATGCGGCGTGTTGCATGTCATGTCAATGGCGATAGACTTTAATGAATTTTCCAAAGTGCCCGCAAGTGTACGTGCGAATGTTGAATTTGGAAAGAGCGCTATCCGTAAGTATGAACAGAGCTGGAATGACATGGAAGTAAAGATAAAAGTCGCTGATATTGATTTGGAAAATGTATCTGTTGAAGCAGTCGCTGACATCCTTACCAAATTTTTACCTGCATTGAGCGGCAGTTATGTGCAGCCGTCATACAGCCAGCCTGCAGACGCAGAACGGTATTATGGGGATGTGCAGAATGAAGACATGGAAGATGACAGTTTAACACCTGAACAGAGAGAAATTCTTAATCCGGACAGTCCAAATTACGATTTCATAAAGGCATTGGAGCTTAGCGCTCAGTTGGCGGATGCCGCTCTTGCGGAAGAGGAGGCAGCGCTCGAGAAGGAACAGCAGCAACAGGCAGGAAGTTACAGCCGCAGAAAATACTGTTAAAACGGAAAAAGAGAAAGAGCTGGCTGCCATTGATGATCTCATAAATTCACTGTCAGGTGTAAAATAGGAGGGTTTGGTATGATTTCAAGTTTAATTGCAACGGCATTTATCTGTGGGATACTGGCTATGGTATTTTGGACACCCGCAACATTTGCAAGGGGTATATTCACGATGGAATATGCCGAGTTATCGGGCAGAGAGAAAGTAGTTACAAAAATCCCGGTGGTCAACGTCATTATGGCGGAGCACATTTATACCGGCAGGATTTCGATGGTGGGGATTGGTACGGCTGCTGTCATAGTAATGTTCTGCGTGCGGTTTTTATGTGTTTTTCTTTTCCCCTCAGCATATGTCTTACAGCTTGTAACGGTTGTACTGTTTCTGGTATCGGTAGTCGGTTTTATGCTGACGAATATGATTTTAATTTGGATGGTACTTACGGATACGGATGTAACGTCATTCTTTACAAAAGTCGCGCTGGCGGTAGTGTTCCCGTTAGGGCAGTATTACGTGGGAAATTTCCTTCCTACCGTAATAAAGAACATGGGCAAAGAGGAGGAGACATTCAAGTGATTGAAGGCAAAGCTTTGGACGTTGCAGCTTTCAGTGAGCGAAAAGGGCAGGGCTCTTATCCGTGTGTGGAATTACCTGAAATTAATGTCACACTTCCGCTTGTGCTGGGCTATCTGGAACCGGGCGATATACAGATTGTTGCGGAGTACAAGGGTAAGCGCAGAATGGTAGGGACAATGAGCAGTTCTGCCTACAACATAATTAAGCTGCTTAAAACGCAGGGAAAGGTTGTTTATTGTAAGTCCGAAAGTGAAGTTACAGTGATAGAAAGTATAGTGGATTATTTAGAGGTGGTTTAAGTGGATTTTCCAATAGTAATTTTGGCAGTGGTTGTGATTGGTACGGCTAAAGCAATGATGTCAAGTCGGCAGGTTTCCGAAAGAAGTGAGTCCGTTTATACGGTTGCAGTTAGTGATTATGTTGCGGCGGTAAGTGAAGACATCCCAGTAGGAAATAACCTTGAGTTGAAGAGGGAACTTGGAGCATTTACCGCCATTGTAAAAGAAATGGGGTTAATGAAATGAATGTAGTTTTGACAGTTGCCGCAGTAATGTATGTTCTGACGGCTGCAGTACAGAAGTTTAGTATGGTTTCCATATTGAGTTTAGTCAGTACGTGCCTGTTTTTAAGCAGGAAGATAGGGCATTTCTGCAAGATAAAGACTTTGTTGGGGCTGGAGATTGTAGGGCTGTTTTTGGATACTGTTTACAAATGTATGTTCAGCAAGTTCAGCTGGCTGCAGTTCCTGCCTACAGTATTGCTGCGCCTTGTGTTTATAGGCATTGCCTATTACGATATGACGGTGTTTGTGTATGTTAAGGAAAAGCATCGGAAAGGAGAAAAAGAGGACTTATGGTAATGCAGGGGAATGTTGAGAGTGTTACGCTGGTAGAGCATGTTTCAAACGGGATTGATTTATGTCGGGTAAGAATTGATTTTGATGAACCTTACATATTTTATGACTGGAATAAGTTACAGGATTTTATCGGTAAGTTTGTGGAGTATGAGACGAGGGTTGATTACTACAAGAATGAAGCAAAGGTTGTTATCTGCAATCTTGCGGAGGTTTACAAGATTCATACGCTTGATAAGGTGGAGGGTATAAGGCTTATTCCTGAGAAAGATAAAATCCGCGTAGGCTGTAATCTTGATATCAGTTCGGTAAAGTTCGGCGATACGGTATGCGGTTGTGTCGCATTTCTGAGTGATTATAGGAAGGGCGCTTCTGAGAAGGCGCAGTGGCTCGACTGCAAAATGATTGACATGTATTCCAAAGCGTTTACCCTCAGGATTTTTACACGCGGAAATATGGATAATGGCGTGAGTGCTGAGGAAGCCGTGGAAGCGAAGGTAGGCAGGTATGTGCAGTTTGATTTGTCATCCACCAGTTACGGGTATCAGACTGGTCTTATAGAATTGGAGAATGTGGAAGTAACGGCTCCTCCTGAAGTAGATATCGCGATTGAAATCATTAAGGACGCAGTAAAGGATGATGTGATATTGCAGGATTACATGAACACGTATAATTTTATCAGCCATTTGAAAACGTTGATTAACGGCGAGATTGGTTATGAATTGGTATTTATTGCCGCAGAGATTCAGCAGATACAGGCACTGCAGAATATATCAAATTATTACGATACGGGTTTAATGATTCGGGCGGCGATAACAAGCAGAGGATATCTGCTGCCCGCAAACACGCACTTTTCAAGAACAGTGTTAAATGTCAATAAGTTATTGAGAACACAGTTGGGAAAGGACAGGGAGCTTCTTCTTATTTTAGACCCTTTAGCGGATGAGGATATGTCGCCTACAAAACTGATGTATATGAGAATGGCTTCTTTTGTAAAAGACATTATCAACGACAGACGTGGTTTTATAACTGTCAGTCAGGAAGGTATGGACGTACGCCATTTAGGGAAAGTGTCGGGAGGTTTGCTATGTTGAATGTATACTGCGTAAAAATTGTGAATGACGATTTGGAGTATACGGTGTCGGAAGATGCCGTAATCCAATTGTTTGGCAATCAGATAAGTCTGCATCTTCTTCGGATGGATGATGTTGAGGAACTGACTATCCATTCCGAGCGTGATGGGGATATTAATATAAGAAAGGTTGGTATGTAAGTATGAGAAATCCGGTGATAAAAAAGGGGACTTTATTACGCAAGCATATAGAGCCGTATAGATTTGGTGAGTCGGAGGCATCATGTCTCACAGACTGTTTGGATGCTTTGTGGCACTATGCAGATTGTAATCCTAAGATTCAGGGTATTTCCGCAAATCAGCTTAATTTTAATGTCAGAGTGTGTTTATGTAAAGTGGGTGGCAGATTTGAAGTGATGGTTAATCCTGAGATAGTGTGGAAAGTGGGCGCCGTAAGAAGTTTTGAGGGATGTGAGAGTATAGGTTCGCAGCGATATTATGTTAAGAGACCTTTTTTAGGCAAGGCTGTGTGGTATACATTTGACGGTGAAAGGCGCGAAAAGATTATGATGTACAAAGAGATACGGAGAGTAGCGCATGAGATAGACCATTTAAACGGTGTTGTTATAAGTGATGTCGGAGAGTTCTGGTCGGGCAATATGTGTATGATGAAGTGAAGGAGTTGGATAGGTGAAGACGATTTATTTAGTGTT
>CAJUJG010000002.1:71752-107671 GCA_910586715.1 uncultured Lachnospiraceae bacterium | reverse complement strand
CCGAAGATGTCTGCATATGAGTTTAAGAATACTGATGTACAACTGTATATGGAGAATGCAGTGAAGAAGTGTATTGAGCAGTATTGCAGACTTGGATTCTGCATAAAGTGTTTTGCGGAAGACAGGCTGGCGCTTACGCTTGTGGGGAATAGCGATATAGTGAAGTGGGTAAGTCTGTTGTCCGACAATGATGCAAATTATTTCTGTAATTCTGTTATCAGTGACAATGATGTACGTGCGGTTTATGTAAGTTTGGACAAGAAAAGTGCAGGTGACGTCTACTTATCTGAAGCGAAGAAAAAGCATCCTCTTCC
The DNA here is from genome assembly GCA_910586715.1 of uncultured Lachnospiraceae bacterium. Lineage (GTDB taxonomy): Bacteria > Bacillota > Clostridia > Lachnospirales > Lachnospiraceae > COE1. Next base: position 107,357 of record CAJUJG010000002.1, on the reverse strand, counting down.
GTCAAGAAAAAGCTGCAGTGATGAGACAGCGTACGATACGAAGAGATATAACACGATGTATAACAGAATGAAGTACGTTGCGGAGTGTGTTATTGAAAGCTGTAAGTTTGTGGCAGTGTTCAAAAGCCGGGGTAATGATTTTTGCAGGATTCGGAACTCATATGCCGGTGATGGCAGGTTTACCGCTGTTTTTGACTTGGATTACTTGCTAACATTTTATGAATATGGAGGAGTACCGTTAAATGAAGAACAAGCGGAACTCACATTAAGGAGTGTGGTATAAATGAACAAGACTTATAACTTTGTGGAGTATCCTACGGGAAATCCGGTACTGCCGGAAACAAAGTATAAAGGCACATTCAGGGATGCGCGGAACGGTATTATCTGTGTAAATCCAACCTGTGATTTGGAATGCTACATTAACTATATCAAGCTGTTAAACTTATACAGGGACAGTTGGAAGTCTTATGGGTATTTGGATTTAGGCATGATTCCGGTTGTAATGGGTCCGTCTTTTTTGAACGACAGCCTGCATGAACTGCTGTCAGCTAAGCTTAGCAGGCAGGCTTTAAAAATATACAGCATGCCGCCTGTATCACTGATGTTTGACAGATGTAAAATTCCCATACAGGATATATGGGTTTTTAAAGAGGATGCAGCTGAAGCGATGGGGATTCCGGAAGAGGAAGTGACTACAGAAAAACTGATAAGGTGGTGTTGGATGTTATGAAACTGATTGAGAAAAATGAGATTATAATGGGCAGATATAAAGGAAGCGGGTGGAAAAACAAAGACGGTATGCGTGTCTGTACAAAAGAAGAGTTTATGCAGTTTATGGGATACATTAATATGAACAGTAAGTATCGCAGCATTTTAAGAAATACGGAAGATGCAGATGAGTTTTATTCAGCGTGTCCGCTGTTTAAGAAAGATTTCCCTGATGAGGTAAAAAGGGATTTGTTTTATGCAGCCAAACTTAATTTTAAGTACGAGGGCATTTACAGTGAACTGGTGTTTCTTTTAAAGAAAGCACTGAGAACATACAACACACCGAATGTTGCAATATCAAGCATCAAGTGGCAGAAACGTATGCTCATGGAAGGATACATGTCGGAAGGACATACAATCAAAGAGGTTATTGAGAACATGCTGGGTCATAGTATTAATCTTCTGACGGATTATAACAGAAAAGCCGCAGTAAATGAGGATACTTATGAAATTTATGTGGAGAACAGCGACCGGGTAATCGTGCTGCCTGCGGATATTGCAAATATGGTAGATTCCGCAGAGGATTTGAGAAACGTGCAGTATGTAAAAGATGTTGGAGTCTGCGTGTATGATGTGCCGCTGCGTACGATGAACAGCAGGTTGGGTGTGTGTTTTGATGAGTATGATTTAAGGGAGTGTGTATAGCGGATGGGCATATTGGATGACGTAAAAACCACTTATGTTTATACTGCCTGTAATAAGCCTGTACAAATCTTGAAGAATGTTTCCGACAGTGTTAAAGGAATTGGTCCACCAGACAGTTTAGAAGACTGCGTAACGAAGATTAAAGCGGTGCAGTCACTTATGGATACAGCAGAAGCCGTAAGCATCAAAATGGATGCAACGGATTTGAAAGGACTGTTGGAAGATAAGTTCAAGAGAAAGATAGAGGAGTGGGAGCAGGAGGAATATGAGATAAACACTAAGTATGAAGACATGCTTGACAGCAAGATACATAGTCTTGAGGACGAGGCAAAAGATCTGAATAGAAAAAAGCGTGTGGAGTTTGACGAAAATAACAGAGTGTATTTGCGTCTTGAGGAAAAGCGGAAACAGCTGGAGTCCTATTCGGATGATATTGTTGAAATCTGTTCGGCAAACGGTATAACGACAGCAGATGTGGATATTGATAATTCATCCTTTACGGTGGAAGAGTTGGACGCCATATATGATCAGTATCTTGATTTTGTGCGGAGCAGATCCAGTCAGGCAAATTTTATCTCAATATTCAGACAGAAAGTACCGAACGCGTATGTGCAGGCAGCACTGCTACTGACAGTTGTTATTGCTGCCATTTGTATAAAGCCGCTATGGAATATAGAGGCTTTTTTTATTATGGCGGCTTTAATTCGTGATCAGCTTGTACAAAAGAAGACAGAGAAATCTTATATCGTACTGTATGGTCTTGTCTTTAATATAAGACCGATGGATATGGGATTTAAGGGGGAAATTGATGAGAGCGAGCTTGTTGCGGAACAGGTTGACGAGGATTCTGATGAGCGGCTTGATTCGTTAACGGAAGAGTGGCAAAAAGCTTTGGAAGAGCATGATGCCAAGAATCCCGACAAAGAGCTGGAAGAAGAGCGTGTGAAGCTTGCAGGCTCTTTGTCTAAGCTTCAGTCTGAATTTGATAGCATGATAAAAGATATTATGTCTAAAAAGGACGTATTGTGTAAAGCACTAAAAGACAGACTGAAAGCACTTACGGATGATTTTAATAATAGGAAGTCCAAGTTGAAACTTTTGGGGCAGGAGATAAGCGGTTCGGGAGTGCTCGACACACGCTTTGTGTTGGGGTGTCATGATGAAGTGTTTGAGGAGACAATGGATATTGGTCTGCAGAACATTATTATCAGACCGACAAGTGATTTGGAACTGCATAAAAGGTTTTTGATTGTGCTTATGGCTAATGCGATAACAAAAGTATTGGCGGGTAACATTAATGTAATCGTATGCGATCCGAACAGGCAGGGACAGGAGCTTATCAGCTTTTATCATCCTGACCTTGAAGAGGTTATAAGGTTTTCGGACAAGTCATTGGAAGATGTCTTAAAGGAACTTCGTGCTTTTGCGGAAAGCAATCTTAAAGCGATGAAGGGCATGGACATAACTACTTTTAATAAGGAAGCGGAAGAAACGGGAAGAACTCCGAGGGACTACAGACTTCTTGTTGTACTGTCGCAGCCAAAGAAGATAGAAGAGGATGAAGCATTAGGTGAGTTTATGAAGTTCTCAGCAAATCTGGGAGTTATTGTATGGCTCGTTTCCAACAAGACAATGCCGAATACCAGAATTTTTAATAAGCCGTTTGAGGGTGTAAAGAGTCCCTATCAGATAGACGTGGAGACATTTGGACCCGAAATATCGGACAGGCTTGCTGCCGCTATCAAGAAAGGCGCAAATGGTGGTCTTAAGTGGAAGGATTACGTCAGCAGGACTATCAGGGATGAAGAGATATGGACATATGTCGGTGATGATAATGTGGAGCTCCGTCCCGGATTTTTGGAAGGTGACCCGACAAAGTATAAAGGTTACACGTTTGGGAATCAGGGCGATATTCACATGATTGGCGTTGGAGGCACTGGTGCAGGTAAATCCGTATTTTTGAATTTCCTTATATGTGAAACGACTTTGAGATATGACCCGAGAAGTTATGAGCTGTGGTTAGTTGATTACAAGGGAAATGAGTTCAGCAAGTATTTGGCTAAAGAAGGACATCCTGACATGCTGCCGCACCTGAAAGCCTGCCTGTGTACATCAGATGGAGATTATGCAGGTTCGCTGTTTACTGCGCTTGCAAAGATATGTGAGGACAGATTTAATCTTCTCAAGGAGAGCGGGCTCAAAAACATTAAACAGTATAATGAAAAAATACGTGCAAGGGCAGGCGCCGCGCATAGCGAAGAAGAAAGGGAAATGGAGCTGAACAAGCTGTTTCCGCGTATTCTGTGCATTAATGATGAGTTCCAGGTTATTTTTCAAAAAGCTGAAACAAAGGTTGTAGACAAGCTGGCAGAGGATATTACCTATATTTCAAAGCTTGGGCGTGCAGCGGGTGTTCATCTGTTCTTTACGTCTCAGTCTATGACGGGAACACTGAAGGCAGACACGCTTGACCAGTTTACACTTAGGTTTGCGCTGCGTTGTGCTGAAAGTGTATCTCAACAGATTTTAGGCTGCAATCTTGCATCTCAGATACGGCAAAGGAATGGGTATTTGTATGTTAAGAGTTACGAAGACAAAAAGATTGAGCAGATTAAGCGTTACAGAACACCGTTCCTTAGTGATGAAGGTCCTGATGAGAAAAATCCGAACAAAGTGGATGAGTTACAAGAGCACATAGACAGGATGGCTGCTCTGGCGAAGGAAAGAGGACTGCCTAAAAAGGATGTTATTACTTATCAGGAATCAACGGTGCATTACATAAAAGACATGGAGGCGTTTTATGAAAAGATGAGCAATATTCCTGCCAATTTCTTTCTGTTGGGCGAACGCATGACCTATTCGCAGAATAAGGCTCCTGAAAACATTATACTGGCATGTGCAAACAATAATCATATTTTATCAGCTTTTGATGACACGACAGACCTTGTAAATTTTTACAGGAGCGTAAAGTTTAATATTGACCGTCAGGAAGGCGCTGATGTCATCATTAACAGTCAGGTTGCCGACTTGCATTATTTATGTGAGCTGGATAAGGATGTTCCGGAAGAAAAGCAATTTCTATCCCATGAAAAGAACTCAGTAAAGCATTTACTTAATGATATTTTTGAACCTGTGTTGCAAGGTCGTATGCAGCAGAAGAAAAAAGATACACCACTGTACTTAATTTTGATTGGTTGGGACAAAGCAATGGGTTTCGGTGTTGACAGGGATTCTATGGTGACTTCAGCTTATACGGTATTTCTGCAGACATGCGGTGAATATAACGTGCATGTTATTTTTATCGGTTCAGGTACGGGGCAAATCCCGGCATCTCTTGTTGATGCCTGTAAGTACAGAATAGCAGGAAAAGTAAATGAGAATGACAGCTTTAAGTTGTTGGATACAAAGCAGGCGTCAAAAAGTTATGACGGATTAAAGAATGGGTACATGTTTATCAACCGTGGCGGAGTTGTATCAAGGGCAAAGATTTATCAGTCTGAGATAACGAGAACAATTCAGGCGGCGGAGCTTGTAATGTAGGGGGTGATTGATATTTTAAGCAATAAGAAAATGAGAAAGTGCATGATTGCCATTTCAGCAGTGTGTATTTTTGTAATGATAATTCTCGTGATACTTGATTACAAACAGCCTGTGTACAAAGAGTTCGGTTTGGATAATTTTTACGTAGGTTACGAGGGAACGGAAGGTGATCCTAAGAGTGCATGGGAAGCTATTAATGGGACAGGGGTTATTGGCAAGAATGCGTGCGATACGGTTATGAAGGTTCCGCAGGCTTATGAAGAGTCACCCGCCAAAGTCTGCGGAAGGTATACGTGGCTTAAGCTTGGTGATGCTCCTGATAAAAGCAGTCTGTCTAATTACTATTCCGGCGATAACAGTGTGCTGAAGCCGTATGAACAGGATGATTACATTATCGCTCCCGCGAGACTGGTCTTTCGTAACTCAAACGTAGACCAGTCTTTAGTTTCAGCGGAAGATGGTATTTACATTGAAGCATATGCCGGGGCGGAATATGTTATCAGATGGAGTAACGTGTATTGCTGGTACTGTCATATTGGGAAGGAAAATGTAAATAAGCATACGGATGTTTTAGGATATGGAGGCAGTAATCGATCAACAACTGCAGGGTATGTAATTGGTGTGGCAAATAAGGATACTACAGTGTCTTTGTATATGTATAACAGTAACGGTAATTTGACTGCGGCATCATGGAATGACTTTTATTTTAAGTATACATCTTCGTAGCAATAGGTAGTTAAAGTTAGTATGAGTATGGAGGAAATAAGATGTTATTAGTATTATGTGGAAAATCATGTTCGGGGAAAGATACAATTAAAAAAGAACTTATAAAAATGGGAATGAAAACAGTCGTTACTTACACGACCAGACCACCGAGAGAAAATGAGACAGACGGAGTTGATTATCATTTTATTACCAAGCGGGAGTTTCAGGAAAAAGAACTTGGAGGTTTCTTCATGGAAACCACTTCTTATAATGTTGCAACAGGAGAGACGTGGTATTACGGAAGTGCTAAGGAGGATTTTGCAGATGATACGGAAGATAAAGTCATTATTGTGAATCCTTTTGGTTTGACCTATATAAGAGCATATGCGCCTGTAAGTCCAATAGTGTTTTATCTTATAGCATCAGAAGAAACTCGCAGAAACAGATTGAATCAGCGAGGGGACAGTGAATCGGAAATGGAAAGACGGTTGAAAGCTGATGACAGAGATTTTAAAGATTTTGAGGAGCGTACAGATTTTATGTTTAAGACTGACGTGGGGTTAAGACCTGAGTGGCTGGCAGATATGATTATGTATACATATAACAAGGTAGTTAAAGAAGTGAAAAACATGAAAGCGCAGGAGGCGGAGTATGGAAATTGAAAGAAAATTTTTAATTAAAAAGCTGCCTGATATTGAACCTATAGAGCATGTTGAGATATATCAGGGTTATATCTCAACAGAACCTGAAATACGTGTCAGAAGTTTCAGAGTATTAGAAGGAAAAAATAAGGGATGGACGAATTATAAACTGACAGTTAAGAGTGATGGGGATTTGGCTCGGGAAGAAATTGAGACTTATATTTCCCAAAATTTCTTTGAAGAAGTAGTACAGTTTATTGGCAAACCGTTTATACATAAAGATTATAGAAAGTATGATGTAGACGGAAGTATTGTAGAGTGTTCAGTGGTTGATGCAGGTACAGACAACGAGTTTTGTTATGCAGAAGTGGAGTTTGTCACAGAGGATGAAGCAGCCAAATTTGAATGGACACTTGGCGATGCGGTAGACATTACTTATGACAAGCCATCTAAGATGAAAAACTATTGGATCAGAACACGAATGTAAGTTCAAATTGATAATTGAAAAAATCAACGGACAAAATTTTTGGGGGATAGTGTATGTATGATGTAAAACAAAGACGTTCAGCTACAAATATAACAGTTGGAGAGTTCTGCAGGTATTTATTGGAAAATGTTCCGGCAGACGCAGTATTTCATGTAGGAGGCGTGTCCCATTTTTATCTTCATGTTGATGAAGACAATAAAGCGGTGTCTGTAGATGACAGTGATTTAGCATGTGAGGAGGATTACGTAAATTGGAATGAACATACTATTAAAAGCATCAATGTCAGGAGTTAAGCAGAAGGGTGGTGATTCTATGAAGTGTTGTCCTTATTGCGGCGGTTTTATGTGTTACGACAGACATGAAGATACGCTATATTGTGATACATGTTGTTATATGATAAGGAGTATTGCAGGCGGGAGATATATTAAGGATTTTAGTGAAATGGATCCTGATTTCCTTAGTGAATTGCAGACTTCTGAATCTTAGAAGGCAGGGGTTTTCGGAGAGGTAAGAAAAAACATCTGTGTTGGTGTCATATATAAATGAGGTTAAAACAAAGTTGACAGATATAAAATGAATGGAGGTTTAGTAATTATGAGTGACGTAATCAAAGTCAATCAGGAAGTAATTGAGAATGAACTGGGTAAAGTCTTTGCGGCGAGCGAGAATATTCAGGCGGCTGTTGCAGGCTTCAGGCAGAGTGCTGAGGAAGTTTCAGAGTTTTGCGGGAACGCATTATCTGGTGTAATTGAGCGGTTGACAGACAAATCGCCGGGTTCGCTGACTACTTTGGTAGAGCATCTTAGGGAACAGTCGGAAGAGCTTAAAAAGAAGTATGGTGCTTTCGCAGAAAGCCTGAAGGTAGTGGACGAAGCCAACATTGATATGGGTATTTAAAGGGGGTAAAAAGTTATGGCAGTGAAATCAAACGGTACAACGACAGTAAGCAAAGAGAAGCTGAGCGAGCTTGTTGAGCATGCTAATATTGCAGGGAAAGAGATTCAGGACAATTCAGAGAATATCCTGCGGGTTTACAACAGCCTTAAGGACAGCAATGAGCTTCAGGGCGCTGAGCTTGAGTCTGTTATGGTAGTTGTCGAGAATATCTCCAAAGTTGCCGGCGATATTGCTAAAAAGTTTGCATTGTTAGTACAGAGAACAAACTCTATGATTAGCTTTGTTGAAGATGCGAGCAAGCAGACGAAAAGCAGTTTGGAAGCGAGCAAGAGCAGCACGGCAGGTCTCAAGGTTAAAGTGGGCTCGGCTGGCAACGCGCAGTAAAGTGACTGATTGTACAAAGTATTTAAGCAGAGAGGGTAAAAATTTGAAACCCTCTCTGTTTTATTAAAGCAGAGGGAAGCAGGAAAGGAAATAGTATGTTTGAAATTAGATCAAAATTTAATTATGAAGGCAGGGTATGCTTTGTTATTATCAAAGAGGATGGTATGGATGAGCCGGTAACTCTTCGGAGTTTATATAAGGTTGAGAACCTTCAGGCTATGTGTGATGCAGATTACAAAATTTATGATTATCATGGCAGGATTGAAAGACCTGACGGAATTTTTATTATGGATTTGTTGGAGGATGATCCCCCGATTATACCCAATTGGCAGGTTTTATTGGATGAAGAAGAAGCAGCAATGCCGGAAGCCGAAGCGACAGAATATTTTACAAGGGAAGTTGCAGCGCAGGGTGTTGGCTTTGCAGAATCTTCCGAAGAGATAAAAACAAGGGAAGAATTGATTGAGTACCTGAATAAGTTCAGAAGCATCAGCAATGCCGGTTTCAGTACGGGTGATGTTCGACCGCTTAACTCATTTGTAGCGAGGAATGCGTTGTTTACAATGGAAGAAATTATTACTGACAGCACGATACGCCAGTATATGAGTATTATCGAGCGGAGGCGTTTAATCGGTTCTTACCATGAGTATCAGAAGCTTATTGCATTCTTGCAGAAGGAAGGTAAACTTGGTGAGAAGTTTGAAGCGGAAGACGTACGGCGGGCGTATATGGCATGGGGTATATGCGGCATAAAGACAAAGGTAACAAGCATCCAGTATACAGCAGGTGTATTACCTGATTTGTTAAGTCTGCGCTGTTCAGAAGGAGATACGACCGCAAATTCCAGCAGGGTGAGTGAATGGTGTTTGGTAGATAGGGAAGGTGTTGTACATGGTAATGATAAATCTGTAAATCTTATGGATTATGATGATTACAGTATGGCGCCGATAACGCCGATAGAACCGGACGGGTATGATTCGCTTATGAGGAGCGTACATAGCTGGAGTTATGATTACCGGTTGTTAAAGTGTCTTGTTACCAAGGATAAACATAGGACAAATTACATCCTATTAGGTGATGACGGTGCAGTATACAGAGGAAGATTTGAACACGACCAGTTTATTATCGTAAATGCAAGGGAAGCAGTATTAGTAGGTAGTTTCCTGAGGATAAGAGGATGTGACGGTGTGATTTATACAATAGAGGATGCAGAGAGCTCTGAACGGTTTCGGCTTCATTGTTTGGCTGCTGCAAAAGTGAGGGACATTGTCAGAAGCAGGACGCTGGTACCGCCTGTAAGCAGTTCGTTCGAGTTATGTCTGCGGGAAGGTGTGTCTCCGGCGAATGCTATCAATTATGCTGCGATTGAAGTAAGCGATTCCGGGAAGGAGAATGATTTTATTGGTGCAGATCAGCTCTATTGTGACGGTCCGTCTGACAGTGTTGTATCTAAGTATAACCCTCGTGGTTATGAGTATGAAAATATTGACGAGCTTATTGATATTTTCTGCGCAACGAGGGATGAGATGATTGAGTCCGGGGAGTATATGCCATACAATACGGACGATATTTGTGTGGATTATGAACTTGCAAACAGACCGGTGGAGAAGTTGGAATTTGCCAGAGACGTTAAAGAAGGCAGAACTTCCGTCGGCAGCTTCGGACAGGGGCTCATTACCGACAGTGAGATGGATAATCGCATTTATATCAAGCTGCTCCTGCTTCTTTTAGATATGCAGTATGGTAAGGATTATCCTATTGAGAATAAGATAAACGCACTTAATGATATAGAATTTAGTAATCTTGTAAATTTAAACAGTATTTTTATGGAAAAGCATGCCGCATATAACGGGTTCCTGCGCGACAGGGCAGAGCTTAATGCAAAACGTGCAAATCAGTGTGCGGCGGCAGTGTATGTTACAAAGGTGTTCAGGGAGATATCAAATCAGCCGCTGGATAAACAGAGGCATTATCTTTTTGTGTGTATGTATCTTGATTTGTTTAATAAAAAAACAAATCCGGCTGTATTTGCTCAGAGAAACATTGCGGATTGTATTTGTCAGGCAGTAGATACGAGTGACATGATTGAAAGTGATATCAAGAGATATCTTAAAATTGAGGCGCCTTCTATAGCGCTTGGTGTAATGTTTCGATTGGCAGCAAAGCAGTCTGCAGTGTCAAGAACTTCAGATGGCAGGTATGTAGTGCCTGTTGTACATGTTATAGAAGATGTTGGTATCTATAAGTTTGACATTAACATAAGCAGTGCGGATTATGATATTGCAACGGATACGTCAAACTATGTGATGGATAAAATCTGTACGCTGTATGACTGGTGTGCGGAGGAAGTGACGGGATCAGCCTGGAATCTGTATGCGTTGAATGCAAACATAACGCCGTGGCACGTAATACCTAAAATAGGTGTGACAATACCGGTGTATAACTTTGAAGTGAATTATGTGTATGATTCAACGCTTCAGAGTTTTTCAGAGGGCTTCAGAGAAAAGCTTGCAGCTAATAAAGCCAGAGTAGCATGTTTGGGGAAAATATACTCGTCAAGGTATCTGCTTGGCAGCACGCCGGATATTGGTGGAATTTCAACAGAGTATACTGCTGAGAACGTGGATGTGCTGCTAAATAATATTGTAACTGAGTCGGTAAAAGAATACGACAATCGGTTTAAGCTGCATAATAAGGCGGCAGCTGAAAAAGGTATGTATCTGAAAGCAATGAGGCTTAAGTCGGATGTGGCATACGAAAATATTGCGGACTGCGTAGGAGTCATCCCCCTAACTGAAGATATTTATGAGAAGATAACGGATGACGGCGGTAATAAAGTGTGGCTTACGTCAATCGACGTTGAAAAAATATCAGGAGGAAAAACAGCTGCGGGAATAACGGCTGCGATGAATATAGTGGAAGAGTTCAACGAAGGGGAACAGACTTATGAAGAGTTGCTGAGTAGAAGTCAGATTGTGTTTGGTTCCTTTGTACCTAAAGCGATATGCAGGGTAATCGGGACAAGAATGCTGTATGTTATGGAAAACGGCAGTAACACGGTGGAATTGAGCAATTTGACGAAAGACCAGGCAGATGCATATGTGTCCGACGGTATTTTCTATCAGCTTGGTGCAAGAGAATATCTTATATCTACAGGATATAAAAAGTATAAGCTCAGTATTGCATAAACATTGACATGCAGGGATGGTCATCAGACTATCCCTGCTGAGCGAAGGAGGTAAACATGCATAAATTAAATTTAAGTGATAGCATACCGTCGCCTGAGAGAGTTGCGGAAATAATTACAGCTCATAACAGGAGGTTCGGCATTCCTATGGATTATGACCGGATGCTGGAATATTATGCCTACTATAATTTAAAAGCTTACAGTAATATGAGGCGGGTGATTGATTATATATACCCTCAGGGGAGTAAACCGTCTGTGGCTGAGTTTAAGGATAATAAACTGCGGGAGTGGCTTATCAAGTCAGGCGTGAGGGGATTGAAAACTACAGATAAAGGTTCAATTTCAGTTGCGGCTGATGCTTTGCTGGAAGCTGCAAAGATTCCGGGTAATACGCCTGAGCAGGCTAAGATATTAGAGTTGTGTGCGGAAGCTAAGCAGTGGTCCAAGAGGGTTGATATGTTTGGGAAAGTTATGGATAGTCATCCTATTGTGGGATTAGAGACGTGGGATGGTCATCGGATGATTGTGGTACATCCTTTGTGGGTCCCTCAGAATACAGGGAGACTTGGGGCGCGTGATCCGGCAGTGATGAACTTTTCCAAGGATGTAGGAGATATCTTTACCGTACCAAAGGGGTATGTGTATTTTGAAGCAGATTCCGGACAGATTGACCCGCGTATTACACAGTCATGGTTGTTGGGGGATAGTACGTTGAAGGCATGCACTATGGCGTATAATGATGCATATTACGGCTATATCCATTATTGTAAACATCTTACGCAGAAAGAGCGTGACATGGGTGTGACGGAGATTAAACCTTTAGAGATAACGGATGAGCAGAAGGCAATGCGTGCAAAGTTTAAGACGTTTGGAAATGCTGTAATGTACGGTTCTACGGAGAATGAGGCGCGTGATCCTGATAAGGAGCTGTTTATCAGGTATATAGGAGGACTGCCAGGCAGAGTCAAGTTACAGCATAATATTGAAGAACAGATTGACAGAGGGCAGCGTGTATTTAAAACTGCGTTTGGTACAGAAATTGATATCACGAAAGGACCGTCTGACAGTAATTATGAGGACAAAGCAAGCAATGCATACTTTATGCATTTGGTGAGAAATGCAATAAACAATCCCGTACAGGGGACAGCTGCTGACTTAATGAGGTATTCGGTTCTGAGGGCGGATGTGCTGTTAAGGAGAAAAGCGCCAAACTCTATTATATTGCAATATGTGCATGACTCGGGTAAATTTATGGTATCTGAGACGGATTATGATAATGTAATAGAGGAACTGCGGGAAGTGACAGCTTATCAGGTTGAGGATTGGATACCGATATACTGCACACCGGAGGAGGGTGTACATACCAGCAGTTTAAAAAGATTTTTGGAATAAGTAAGGTGGAGGATGTTTATGGTTTATAGAGTATTCACAGATGGAGCACACAGCGCAGCAAAATCAAAGATTTCAGCTGCTTTTGTTATTTTAACTGATGAAGACTTTGTAACTGCCAAATCATACGTTTTTAACGGTACTCAGTCGAACAGTGCGGAAACAATAGCAATTGGAAGCGCTGCAGAGTATCTGCTGGATGATATAGGGGTTACAAAAGAAGATGTGGTTATTTTTATAACTGACAGTCGTGATGCGGCGCGTTATTTGGCAAAAGCAAGGGAGCTTGGCGGATTGAAAGCATATGATAAAGTTACGCAGTTTGCAACGAACAAGTATCTTGAGTTATGCAATGTTGGATGTATTGTGAAGGTAAAACGTGTGAAAGGGCATTTAGGCGGTGCGGGTGTAAATAAATATGCAGACAGGCTTGCGAAATATGCACTTAGAAATGCACTGGCGGGAGGTTGAAATGTTTGCGGTGATAGCAAATGGTATGCAGGCTGTCTGTAAGACGCAGCGTAAACTTGACAGCATACTGGCAGTTTATCCGTATCCTAAATTCTGTAGGTGTTCTACCGAAGAAGAGGCAAGGAAGTGGCTGGCAGCAAATGCGAGAGCTCCGTACGACCCTTCATTCAAAAAGTATGGTGATACTGCAAAAAGCGGTTATGCTGTTGTGGAGTATTACATTTGGGATAATACGATTTATTACAATGTGTATACAGGCAGTATTGGTTTTATAAAAGTTTTTCCAGATGACGGTGTTAAGATAGATGCAAGACCAGAGCTGTTAAAAATAAAAGTTTCAGGCGTGAGAGTTAATGATTTGTCAATAAGCAGTCATTGTGTTGCAATCAGAAGGATATTAAAGATACTCGGCAATATCATAGACATAGATATAACGGTACCGGATATCAGCGTATATTTGGCAGCTGCCAAGTATACAGGAAAGAATCATTTCATTAGAGGACTGCAGAGAGATATAGCAGACCGTTTGGGCGGAGTGTCTTTTACGGTAAGTGAAAAGAGAGGTGAGTATGGGCAAGTTTGAGAATACGGTGAATGCAGTACTGGGACAGATGGCGCAGGTTGGTGGCACTGCTAAAGGTGAATACGGGGAAAATGCAGTGTTCGCTATATGTGAAAAAATTTATCAGATAGAAGGCGGTATACTGTATCATTCCTATGAGTACCCTGTGGATGCAAAGCTGCCCGGTAATATAAAACGCCACGCAAATGGACAGTTTTACTTAGAGAATGTAGGTTCAACAACAGAAATAGATGTTTTGCTTGTGACACCCTACAGGATTTTTCCGATAGAAGTGAAAGCTTATAAGGCAAGAGAGATTGTGCTTACGGATGAAGCCATTGACGGATGTTTTAAGGTGGATAAGTCGCCGGTGCATCAAAATGAGATGCATTGCAGGCATTTGTATTCCTCTCTTTTTAAGTCAATCTGCAATGGTGAAAGCAAGTATATTGTTCCTGTGGTTGTTTTTGTGGATCAGTGTACGGTTAAAGATAAGCGGAGTGACTGGCAGCGTGAGTATATTAAAGTCACAACGTTGGACGGTTTGGAAGCAACTATAAAACGGTTTGATAAGCCGGCAGAGTTCCGACTTGATTTGGATGCCATAGCAGGTACGCTTAAAAACTGCTGCTCATCCAGCAAGAAAATGCTGCCGTGCAGAAAAGTTTAGTGAAAAGGAGTCGGCTGATGTTATATACGGTTATAGACGTGGAAACAAACGGATTGAGTACCCAGTTTAGTGAAGTGCTGGAGGTAGGTTATATCCAAATAAACAAGAAACGTGAAGTGATACGGAAAGGCGAGATTTATTTTTACAGACCGGAGTGGACTATAAGGAATGCAGCTTTTGAAGTGCACGGTCTGACAGAAGAGTTCCTAAACGAGAAGTGCCCTGATGAAGAGACATTTTGCAGTAATCTCGTGAAACTTTATACGTTAATGTATAAAGGTATTATAATAGGAAAGAACTCGGATAAGTTTGATATACCTGTTATAACAAATTTTCTTAGGCGGTATGCTAAAGGAGTTCCCAGCATTGTGATAATGGCGACACTTGACCTACAGACGCTGTACGCTCCAAAGTACAGGGAATATTATAAAGCAATGTATGGCGAGGTTACAAGAAAAAGCGGTAAGCTTGAGGAACTGGTATGTATGACAGGGCTTTTGCAGGAAGATATTAAAAAGCAGTTCAGTCTTGAGATGGGCGAAGTACAAGGACAGGTAAAAGCGCATGGTGCATTGTATGATGCATATATGACATTGTTACTGCTGAACTACGCAGTAGAACATTATGGCTTGGATATTTAGGAGGTGAATATGACTAAAAATACACAAAATTTAATTTTAGAGTTTTCAAAGACACGGAATGTACGGCTGCTTCCGAGCATCTTTATTGGAATACAGGAGGAGGATAATGTTGCCGAAATCATATCTTTTAAAAACTGTATCAAACTTATAAGGAATATTGCGGCGCATGAACCGGAAACTCTTGTCAATCAGATAAAGGATGTAAATAACACGGGATGTTCCAAGCTGGTTTTTAAACCAGCCGGAAGTGCTGCGGATGTACAGAAAAGAGTGGTTTTGGATATTGTGCATTTTACGGCATGGCTGTTTGATGCAAAGCTGAAAACAGGTGATATCGCTTATATTGTATTGTGGCAATCATTGTTGGATTATTTATATCCGGATATGAAGAGACAGAGAGCAGCTGGCAGCAGGAAGTTCTTACTTTTTGAGGAAGCACATGAAGGTAAAGCGGTACATATGTTTGTTGATTTGCAGAATTTCATGTGGGATGAATTTCGTGAAATAAAAACAATAGGGATTGATGATCCGTATACAATTCGTATGCTTATGGAAAATCCGAAAATGTTTTGGCGATTGGCGATACCTAATATGATGGAAATCATAAAACTTTTTATGAATGACAAGATAGTAGCCAACGATGACAGAAATCTTGGCGGATACATAAAGTTATTAAAAAGCAGGGAGGGTGTTTAAAATGGTGGATTTGGCAAATGCTTTTGCTGGAGCAGATACGATAGCGGAAATTTACAAGATAAAAAGGGAGTTAATCAAAAACGGAGAAGACAGTAATCAGGTTAACAGGATGGCAAGTCAG
Organism: uncultured Lachnospiraceae bacterium; assembly: GCA_910586715.1. GTDB lineage: Bacteria > Bacillota > Clostridia > Lachnospirales > Lachnospiraceae > COE1. The sequence continues at coordinate 91,553 of CAJUJG010000002.1, read as the reverse complement.
CGCAGACGGGAATTGACGCAGGGGATAAATGCAGTCAGTACGTTGGAAAAGACGATTCCCAGTGCAGATGTGGTGAGCCCGTTAAAAGTGAGCTCCCTTCCTTTAAAATTTGAGCGGCTTGAAACAGGCAGGATAACCGTATGCAGTGACGGTTACATTGTAGTTTAACTGCTTGGTTGGGGGGGGTGGCGGCAAATGATGTCTTTTAAGGAAATGCAGCTTTTGGCAGAAAAAGAATTTTCAGTAGAAAAGACACGTGAGGATTTGGGAAGTATAGTAGAGTTTTTCAAAAATCAGAAATATTACAGAGAGTACGTCGATGTTGCTTTTGTAAAAGAGAGACAGCTGCCTTGGAGTATTGCAGAAGAGCACGACGTATTTTTTGTGGATGAAGGCATTGCGGTTGATGATATTCCGGAAGCGTTCCGTCATGATTCGCTTGGAATGGTGAAAGGCAGAAATGTTATCTATGCGGGAAGGGTTGTCTATCCAGTAAAAGATGTGAGGAAGCAGGTAATGGGTTTTTGTGGTTGGGATAAGTTTGAGAAACCAAAATACCTTGATTCAAAAAACAGTGGGTATAAAGCAAAAGAAACAACGTTTTACGGTATGGAAAAGCTTGCGGAGTATTATAGCAGCAGTGCGCCGGTGTATGTTGTGGAAGGTATTGTGTGTTGCCTTTACCTTAGGAGCATAGGTCTGCAGTCGATTGCGTTGCTTACGTCAGGTTTGAGCCGGTATGTCATTGAGATTCTCAAAAGAATTCAGGACAGACTTATTATAATTCCTGATAACGATATCGTAGGTAAAACCGCAGATGATTTTGAGGGATTAAATCCTGCAGGAGAACATTTGGTGTATTTGGCGAAGAAGCATTTACCAAAAGCCCGGGTGATTCAGTCGGTGCTGGCGAAGGATGTTGATGATACCAGACGGCTTGAAGAACATAAAGCTGAAAAAATATTTCAGCAGGAGCTTAGGGATGTAGCTGTAAACCCCTTTAAAAATTTTAGCACAATACGAGTGAGGTGATGGTTATGTGGAGTGTGTATGAGAATAAGGAAGTCAGGTGTTTACTACTTACTGAAAAAGGAGATAACGAGGAGGTTGAGTATGAGTGTTTTAAACTGCGTGCAAACTGCGTTGCGATATCAGCGTTATGTCAGCATTTGTATGGCATTTGTATGAAACAGAAGGAAACCTGCGTTGCGCTTGATGTAGAAGATGGAAGAGTGTATTACGTAAAAATCCGTTATAAGGAAGAGTCTGCTCAACCGGAGTATATAAATGATGTACTGCAATGTCTGTCAGAGAGTCTATGTGAGAAGTTGGGGTTACTGGAAGATAATATAGACGGTAAGATGGGGTGTTTTAAAAAGCTGGGTGAGAAGTTACGGTCTTTAGTACCAAAGATAAACTTGAGTGCTGGCATTCCTGAAGCGCCTTCCTATAAGTCTAGCAGGACAGCCGATATAGTAGATGGTGTAACGGAATGTCCTGAGAAAGAGCATGCGTTGGATAATTGTATGAGATAGTAGTTTAAGTATGGAGGAATTTAAAATGAAGTTGGTTGATGTTTACAGTAAGCCGTTAAAAGAAGTAGTTGATAAGTTGGAACTTATAGATTTGAAAGTCCATTCAGATGATAAAGGTGACGTAAAAAGTGTAGAGCTTAAATATGTCCCGAGAGATATAGACGATAAGAGCAAGAATTGTAGAGCTACAGTTTTTTAAGGAGGGTGCTATGCGTGAAAGTGTGTGTAGTGGTAAGTATAAGCTGTTGCCTAAAATGGTTGACAGTGAATATGAGAATATTAGGGCATTAGCGTGGCTGACGGATATGCGGGACATTGATACCAAATCAGTAGAGCGTATCCTGACAAATCAGCTTGTCTTAACAACCGGTGAGATTGTAGCATTTGTATATGCAGTAGACAGTTTGTTTAATTTTGTGAAAGAATGGATTGTGTGTACGGATAAGCTAAATGTAGCTGCACTATGTAAGATGCATAAAGTTTTAAAGGGTGAATGGGACAATACTGCGGGGGTGTTACGGCAGGGGTATACTTCTTTTGGCGGCGTGCATAGGAAATGTCCGATTGCAATTGGAAGCAATGAACTACAGGAAAAGATGGATATTGTTCAGAGTGATCCTGATAAGAAAAAGGTTGCGAAGAATCTGTTTAAGTTTATTTTGGAATCATCGCCATTTTATGAGGGAAACATGGTGGTTGCGTTTATGGCGTCGGAGTGCATTCTTGTTAGATATGATGTAGGGTACATGGATTTTAGCTGTGTTGAAAAAGTAGGTAGGTTATATCAGATAGCAGATAAAATTATAGAAGGCAGCATTTCCGTAAAAGACAGGAATGAAATTGACAACATACTCGATAGCTGTATAAAGAAGTAATGTTTCTGAATGTGTTGTGCATAATACAGGCAGGTAAGCTGTTGGCGTTAAATTACTGTCATACAAAATAACTTGTTTCAGAGTAAAAAAGCAGTACTCACGCGCCATATAAAAGTGAAGAAGTCAGAGTGACTTTTATATAACAGTGGACGGATAAACCTACAACTGAATACAAACAAATAAACAAACAAAAACAAACAAAAAGGAGAACAAAATTATGCAGGTAGTAAAAGGTGGATTAAGAGCTGCGACACATTTAAGGGATTCCAAAAGAACATTGACCGCAATGTCAAAGATTGCGGCGCTTGGAACAAAGTATCATTTATTTTTCCCGATTGACCAGTATGAGGATGGTGTTGACGGTGATGGAAACTCCATAATGAAGGATGACCTGCGGCTTACATACAAGCCGGGGTATACGTTGGATGCCGCCAAACTCAGGACAAGCTGGGTTGCGCTCGATAATTATGAGATTACAGAAACAGGCAGCCTTAAAGATTTTACGGGTCTTAACGTATGGGCAAGGATTGCATCAGTATTGTACAAGGCGGAGGAAGCTGCTGTAAAGGCAAAGGTGGAGCGTGAAGCAAAGGCTGAGGCTGAGGCAACAGGCAAGTCAATGGAGGAAATGTCTATCGCGCTGGCTTCCAAGCTGAGGGATGTCGAACTTGAGTATGAGGGTAATCCTGACAACGGCATTTATCCTACAAAGCAGCCGTTAATTAAGGGCTGGGATGTAAAAATGGCAACAGAGGTGCTGATGGTTCCGATTGTCGCAGTAAACGGTGTTGATAAGCCGGATTGGACAAAGGCGCAGGTTGCATCATTTGAACCGTCGAATACAAAAGCTCAGGTTATCGCAAGCCTGATTGATGATGCTAATTTCCATAAGCAGGGATGTCCGTATTTGGAGGTTATTTATGACTATGGTAAAGGCTGTACGGACAAGGTGCAGGCTGGCAGGGCTGCTACGTTCCAGGGCTGTTCAGAGTCTATGTCGTTAGCAGTAACAGACCCTGAAGGTTGGACTGCGAACAAGAACAAGCTTGACAATATATCAAAAGACCTTGAGACTATGGCAGTAAAGAACTATTCAATTTCCCAGTCAAAGAGTACAAAAGAAGTTATGGAGCTGCTTAAGAACCATATATCAAAACTCAGCCTTGTGTTGACAAAGATTGATATGGAGGCAGCAGCGACGGCAGCAGTGGCAAGGGATATGGTGAACTTAGGTTTAGTTAAGAATGTACCTAAGATTCAGGAACAGCTGCTTGAACTTGCGGAAACGGCGGAAGCAGAAGCTGCGGCTAAGGAAGCAGCAGCGGCAGCGGATGTAGAAATACCCGCAGCGATTAGTGAGGCGCAGACTCTGACGGAGCTTGTCAGCGCAGCTGAGGATGCAGGTGTTGCACTGTCAGGAGAAGAGCAGGGCAACGTGGACATTGACATTTCTGAGGTATAAGTTAAGTGTGAGTCACTGAGAACAAAGTATTTTAAAAGGGACTCCTGTTTTAAGCAGGGGTCCTTTTTTTGTGGAGTGGGTTGAATGAACGTTATTTTAACAAATATTCAGAGTATAAAGTCGGGTGTATTTAGTTTTCCCGATAAAGGTCTTGTGCAGATTAAGGGAGACAATTCAAACGGCAAGTCTATTCTGATAAAAGCGTTAAGCGCGGTTGTAACTTTAAAAATATTGGACGAAGATGAAAGGCAGGCTCTTATCAATGATAAAGAAATGACTGCCTATATTCTTATTGAACATAACGGCGCGAAACTGTTAGTGCAGCTTTCCCGGGAACGCATTAATTGCGCGATGATGCTAGAAAGGGCATCAGGAGAGAAGACAACACGGACATTTAGGGATGGAGGGCTGTCAGAGCTTATATATGAGTTTGGATTTAGATGTTATGGGAAGAACAGTGTTTGTTTACAGCTGTATGAGACGTTTGGTCTTATGCCGTTTGTCAATACTACAAAGACCATGAATGGTGAGATTGTGGAATCCATAACAGAGGATAAGATTGCAAAAGAGTTTTTAAAGAACTTCAAAGAAATAACATATCCTACGGCGAGACAGCGCATCAAGGATTTTGACGAAAAGATAGCACAGGCAGAACGTATTAAAAACATGATAACACTGTTCGATTATCAGGCTTATGAAGAAATATGCGGCAGGTTATGGCAGTTGTATGAAGTTTTAAAGAACTTTACGGCTATAGAACTGCAGAAGTTGTCGTTGCTTCCTAAGCTGGAAATACTGCCTGTAAAAGTCATGACACTTGAAAAGATAGACATGCCGCCAAAAGCGGGAAGACCTGAGTTAAAGCCGTTCAGGCTTAATAGATTGGAGTTATTACATGAGATAAACGGGTTTGACGAGCCGGATAATTTATCGCAGCTGATAGCTGACATGAGTGATTTGCGCAGCGGTAGATGTCCGACATGTCACAGACTTTTTGTGGAAAATAAGTAGGGAGGTAAAGGATGGAGGGTGTATGTCCTAAATGTGGCGGTGAGCTGACATCAAGCGGTTGCTGCGCAAATTTTCGAAATTGTGACTATACTGTCTCAAACAGTTTTGACCTTTATGATTTAAGCGGGTCTGTAAAAGGGGAGCTGAATAACAATCTTGTCTTGGTAAATGAAACTATTAAAGCGGAAAATTTGAACTATGTGCCGGTGTTTTACATACTTGGCGGAGCTGCAATGATATTTCATTCGCTTAATTATAAAATGACATTGGATATTGACATGGCGAATAAAATGGAAGATAATATTAAGCAGCTTGTAGGTCAGTTTATAAGCGATAATGCAAGTGAGGTCGTTGTTTTAGGCGGAAACTATAAGGAACGTGCAGTAAGGTATAGACCGGAGTTTACCGCAATAGAGGTCTATATTCTTGCTAAAGAAGATTTGCTTATCACAAAACTGATTGGTATGAAGGAACGCAGAAAAGACGTAAGAGATATAGTACATAGCGGTCTGTTGGACAGACATATTGTTTCAAAGGCTGAAAGTGTCCTTGCCACGGAATATGATGAACGTGTATGCAACGCTTTGCGTGCCGATTTAAGGATGCTGGTGAGGTCGGAACAGGAGGGGTGTTAAATGGATTTAGGTAGATTGTACAGGGAGAGAACTGCAGAACTGCAGGATATTAAAACATGTCATGAGTTAAGTGCGCTGCTTGCAGATGATGAGAAATCATTTTACTTTTACCTTATGGATTCGTACTATTCAGACAGAGACCTGAGTTTTATCAGGAAAGATATTACAAACGATGTGGCTATAGCAATTTCACTGTTCTGTATGGTCTGCCGGGAAAGGAAAGACGAAGATAATGCAAAAGTATATGAGTATCTTAAAAAGTATGTATATGTTGATGAAAGTCCTATACAGGCAGGAAAGGTGCTTGCAGAGCAGACTATGGCAAGAGCCAGAAGCAAGTTTTTGAAAGATAACAATTTGGAACTGAAAAACGGCGAGCTTATAAAAAAGGAATAGCAGTATTCTTTTTTTTTTTATGCATGAGGAAGAGAAAATGAGCGATATAAAGATTTTATTTGGTGGAGACCTGCATAAGCGTTCGAAGGATATAACAACAATAGAGGGTTATGTCCAGTGTAATATTGCGGTTCAAACAGATTTAATTAACGTCATTCGAAATCATAACATTGATTATTTTGTCTCATTAGGCGACTGGTACGACAGAGGTTATAATTCAGATGTCTCAGCAGCACTCGCGGATAATGCGTTGGACTTGGAAATGTGTAATGTGTTAAGAGGTAATTTTTATGGTGTAATAGGTAATCATATAAGGCTTAATATGGACAGTAATCCTGAATTACATCTGATACAGCCACATCCGGTATTTAAAAGCAGACGTCCTGTATACAGGCGTGAGCAGATTATGAGAACTCCGGAAAGCTTAAGAGTAGGTAATGTGCAGATATCGCTGATGCATTACAAAATCAGTGAAGAGGGTGCGTTGGATTACAAGTCAAAGAGGGAGCCTTGGGCAAAATTTCATATCGCTGTATACCATTCTGAAAAGATAGTGCCGAGCGCTCAGCTCATAAACACAAATTACGGTTATATGGCGTCATCGAATAAGGATATAGCAGCAGCTTTGGAAGGAGTTGATTTGGCGATTGTAGGACATATTCATAATCCAATTGGAAAGTTTACGATTGGTCTGCCAAATGGAATGGTTACAATGATTATTCCGGGTTCATTGACAAATGTTGATGCAGGGGAGAACAGCAGACATTCAAGTATTATGATGCCTTTGATAACAGTGCAGGATAATGATGCGGTGAAGATGGAGTTTATACCGTTTGATTTGAAAACCAATATGGTGACATTCAGTAAGAAGAATAAAGAGGAACTTCAGAAAAAGCTGAAGTCACTGAGAGGTAAAGGCATAGAGAGTCTGCATGAAACGGTACCGACCGTTACGTATGAGCATTATGAGGATGTACTACTTTCTTTGAATGCTTTTATGAATGTTAAAGGTTATACTTCTAAAGACAAAGCGTTGGTAAGGAGTATTTTGAGCAATCCCGAAAGTTTGGAGGAATTATTCAAAATATATGTAGATGGAGGAATGATTAGCTGATAACTGTCTATGTAGATGGAGGAATGAAACATGATTGAAAAGGATAATACCGTTCACTGCGATAACTGTAATACAGTTAGTAACGCGGCGGACAGGCTGAGTAGGATTTACAGCGAACGCAAGGAGGAGTTTATGAGGCGCAGAACAGCGCAGGAACTTGAATTTGCTGAGTATGCCCAGTTTATAAAAAAGCATTCTTCGTATTTTGATGGAAAAGTGGCATTGCCGGAAGAGTTTTCATTAAGGGCAATGATACCAGAGCTGTATGAAGATGAGCCTGATGAAGAAGTATACAATGAACAGTTGCAGAAAACTGCAGAGCTGTTTAAAAAGATTAATACTGTTCAGCTAAATATGGAGCAGCAGAGTATGGTGAGCGTTTCAGATAAAGAGTCAGGAAGTATGGTGGAATGCGGCTGGAATGATGAAGTATGGGATAAGGCTAACAAAGAATATGCAGCACGGTATGAAAAGTTTATTCAGCATAGGACAGCGCAGGAGATGGCTGTTTCAGAGTTTGGTAAAGGTGTTCAGGCTAACGTTGCAGTATTCAAGGATAAAGTGGAAATTCCGGAGGTTTTCACATTGGAAGCGCTTATTCCGGAGTTGTATAAGGAAAACCCGAGTGAGGCTGAATATAACAAACAGTATGAAAATATGGTGGAGCTGTTAAACAATATTTATGCTGTAATGAATGAATATGTAACAGAGGTGGAGAAATGTTTGCAAGAGTACAATGTGCTATCTTCAAGCGCACGTTGACAGATTTGACAGGTGGAACTAAGTGCAGTGTTAATTTCAAGCTTACGGACAACTCAATGATTGTACAAGCCAGCCCTAATATTCTCGTGGAAAAGGTTATGACTGTTGAAGAGTCAGATAAGGATGAGGAGTCTTTTACAGCTGAGATAGGGAGTGTAATAAACCTTCTTAATGAAAAAGGTGATGTGTCCGTACAGACTAATGGCGATGTACTGTCAATATGGCAGGACAATTTCAGGTATGATGCCGTGCGTGTACCGGAAGAAAGGGTTGATTACGGCATTTATCTTAAAGATGCAGTTTTACCGTTTAAAGCAGGTGAGATAGTCAGTTTGGCAGCTGATTCCCGTATGTTGGACGCCATTGCCAAAGAGCTGGGCGGTGTGAAGGCAAATATTAATGTGGTAAAAGGAATGGCTTATGTTGAGTACAGTAACAGTGTACTAATTGAGCCTGTTGAAAGCTTTGACAACGTGATGTTCTCTCCGGAATCCGTACGTACACTGGTGAAGTTCCTGAAAGGATCGGACTTAACTTACTGTAAAGATGATGAAAGCGGTATGATGGTTATGAAATTGGGCAGTAACATGAGTGCTGCGGTGACGGTTTTCAGTCCTGATATACGCAGTGCTATGATGTGCGAACAGTACTTGGCAGAGATGAAAGACATTACGGAAGTGGATTTCAGCAGGATGAAGAATACTTTGGAATGTATATGCAGCAGTTATAAGCAGATGACTATCGAGTTTATTATACGGGAGGGAGGTTTTGGCATCTTTGTGGATGATATAACTGCAAAGTTTATTACCGGGTATGGAGGTAAACGGATTTACAGTGTTAAGATGTCTTTAGGTCAGGTTAGTGCAATGTGCAGACTGTTTGCGGGAAGTACGTCCTGTACTGTGGCAGTAGGAGGTAATAAGATATGTATAAAGCAGAAGAACTCAAGAAAGAAATTGATTCTTGCAGGTCTCGTTTATTAACTGCTTATACGCAGGGCAAGGAGCGTGCACGAATTGGAAGGGAGAATGAAGAACGTGCAAAACAAATTAATGAAGAATTGACTGCTTACATAAACACGAGGGCAACTCTCAAAGAATGTATTAATTATGTAGTACGCATTTATAAAAATATAGAGTCGTATGCGTCGGAACGAAAAGAGCTGTCTATGGATATGCTTAAAACTGCAATCAGCAAAGCAGGTCTGATTGTTCCGGATGCAGACGTTAGCGGTATTGAACTTAAGGTAGGTGATAAGTCCGCAAAGATTGTGAATGCGACAGGTCAGGATATTAATCTTAGAGAAGGCTCTGCGTACAGGACAGTTATGGGTATGCTAATCAGATATACGCTTGTAAAGGCGCAGCCGGATGCAATTCAGGCAATTCTGTTAGATGAAGCATTTAACACGTTAAGTGATACAACAACCTCGGAGTTGAGATCTTTTATAGAGATATTCAAAGAGGATTTACTGATTGTAGGAATTGAGCAGCATGATATGTTATTTCAGGGGCTTGATCCGGTAGTGTTTAATGTGAAAAAGAATGCTGAACATGTGACTACCGTTAGTAAAGAAAATTAGGAGGATTTTGTGTATGGCTGAAAAGCTTATGAGGCTGATGGGAACGCAATATATAACAGACGATCATGCTGGGAAGTTGACAGATACATTGGAAAAGCTGACCGAGGTGGATTTGTCAGGATGTAAGTTTACTCCTGCAGCTTGTAGTGTGCTTAAGAAATTTTATCCTGTTGTAAGTATGTGTGACAGTGGTAATTCGACGAGAAACAGTATATTAGTACATAATAACAAAGCAGTGAGATGTAATGAGCCGGAGATGAAGCTTCTTCCAACGGATGTGAAAACACCGGAAGACGCGTTGGCTTTATTCAGAGGTATTGACAGAACCCGGGTTTATAAGCTGGATACTGAAAACTGCAGGACAAATAAGTCAAAAGCATTTATTATAGCGTTTTTGATGAAATTTCCTGAAGTGCAGGTTGATTTGGGATTCTATGCAAAAGATATATTTTCGACTGTGCGAAGGGAATGGCTTTTATATGCGGAACATCATGATGCTTATTGGAGAGTGGAAGGCAGCGCTATTGTAAAAATAGACTGTGTTGAAGGTAAAATGCAGGACTTAGACGGACGGGAAATCAATGAGGACATTTATGTGCATGAATTTGTGGTGCTGCCTTATGAGTTTGGAACAATGGATGTGACAGAACATAGTGAGTTTAAAGCAGCATGGATGTCAGCTTTAAAAGTTATTATGAAAGTTGAGACCAGTAAAAAGCACATGATTGACTATATCGATTTTGCTTAGTTTTATGGAGGATATGTTATGGATAAAAGGATAAGAGAAGCTTTGGCTGTTTTGGATGCAAGGACAGGATCGTTTGCAACGGAAGAACAGAAAGAGTTTGCAGCGGATTTTACGAAACCTCTGTACTCTTTCTCCAACCCGGGGACGGGTAAATCGCATAGTATCATTAAGGGATTGATAATGGCGCAGACGTTCCATGGTGTTAGAGGAGCAAAGATAAATGCGATGAGTTATACAAAGGATGCCACGGCGGAGTTGAAAGTGCGGTATCTTGCAGCCTGTAAAAAAGTTGGTGTGGCGCCTACAGTAAAGTTTAACACATTTCATGCAATCTGCAGGGGAATTGTTACGAAAAAGTATCCGGATATGCGTATATGTGAGGGGCATGATTGGGAGAAGGATACGAAGGTTCTTCAGGAGTATATGGCAAAATACGGCGTAGACTGCAGCGATTATTATTATCTTAAGAAAGTGCTTTTGGCTATCGATAATTTGAATTATTCCCTGATTTATGAGGAGGAGAATGTAGAACTTTCATACAGGTTCAGGGAGTTGGAGATGGGCATTGGTTTATTTCAGAAGCTGAGAAGTGATTTGTTTTTCCAAAATCTTATAGGGCGTAAGATTTCGCAGGGGGATATACCTAACTATACCTTGTATGTTCTTGCAAATAACCCACAGTTGTGTGAACAGTATAAGGAACAATATGAAATAATGGTGGTGGATGAGTTCCAGGATATGACTAAGTTGTATCTGACAATATTATCAGTGATAAGTAAGAACTTAATCGTCATTGGTGACATGAAACAGCAGATTTATGGATTTAATGGTGCGTGTTCTGAAATTGTGAGTGAATATCTGAAGCTGTACCCCAATGCGAGAAGGGTAGATTTAACGCAGTCTTTCAGGTGTAGGAATGAAATAGCGGATTATGCTACGGGCGTTTATTTCCCGAATGATGTTACCGTAGAAGCGTTTAAGGGTGTTGGAGACGGTGGAAGCGTGAGAGTAATGCAGAGCAGGGAGTTGGATGTTCCGGACATAGTAAGCAGGATAAAAACCGAGAGAGCAAAAAAGAATGTAGAAGAGATTAGGGACACGATGTTTTTATTCCGTAACAATTTTTCAATAACGCCGATTGCCGAAGAGCTATTTAAGCAGGATGTACCTTTCAGGGTGAAAAAGCTGTATAAAGTGTTTGACCTTCCAATTTTTAAGGAACTAACGGAGTTGGCACTCATCGCCGAGGAACCTTCGAATGTTGACAGAGTAAAGGCTTTGGCACATTTGGTTCCGGAGTTTAAAAAATACAGTGTGGAAGAGTGCCCGGTTATTTTGGCAATGAACAGTGTTATACGTGTTAAAAGACTTAAGAGTGATTTATCTCCTACAAATATTTTTGATGTGGAGTACAAATCCAGAGATGAAAGTTACAGTCAGTTTGTGCAGGCTATAAGCAGGGCTAATTTATTAATAAGAAACGAAAGGAGCTGTCAGCAGGTATTTGAAGTGCTGTTTCCGGTATATGACAAGTATATTATAAGCGGAAAGTGGTGGATGCTGGATAAGCCCAAGGAGTACTATTACGAATTGATCGCGCCTATTGTAAATAATAAGACATTCCGTCAGATGGTAAATGATGAATACGAAAAGGAACGTAAGGCGCGGGAAGCAATGGAGGCTAGGTTTGGCGTAAAATGTTATACAATGCATTCTGCAAAGGGTCTGGAAGCAGATGATGTTTACATCGTGGATGCTGAGGATGATTTATTTCCATCAAGCAAGAATTTAAAGAAGCTTATTGACAGTAATTGCGAATATGAAGCGGCAAAAGTTGTGCGTGAAGAGAGAAACTTGTTGTATGTGGGAATTACAAGAGCAAAAGAGAATGTGTCCATTATCTTCAGAGGTGAGCTTACGGCACTAATAGCATCTCCTGTAAATAATAAGTTTTCTTATTTGGATGAGGTATACAAAAGCACTGTAAGGAATTTTGACGATGTGCAGGCTTTTTGTAAGCTGTTAAACATTAAGTGTGGTGTAGAAGATAGTAACAGTGTGGTGACATATAAAAATGAAGCAGCAGGAAGTGCAGATGAATTTGGACTGGACATCAGCGCAATATGAGAGGAGGTATAGATGTGGCATATGTAGAACATCCATTGGAACCAATGGATGTACTAAGGCGTGATGGCGTGTATGAAGTCAGAAATCCGGCTGATGCAGAGCCAAGTGATGAAGCAGTGGATAAACTCATTAAAGCAATAAAATCTCAAAATCCACGCGAATATCTTGTCGGGCGGGAGTTTGAAGCGGAGTTTATCATAGACAAAAGTGTAGCGCAAGCTATTATGCGTGTTTATGATACGGATAAGCTGAATGATACGACAGCTGCAGATTATACGATGGCAACGGTCAAGGATATTACGATGCTGATTGCCAGGGATAAGCAGGGGATATGTTTATGGACTATCGAACTTCCGAAGGAAATTCCGGACATGATAGAAAATGCTCACTTTGAGGAAGATTTGGCGGCATTTCGGGAAATGAATGAGTCTTACAAGAAAATACGTACGAAAGGTATTGTACTGTTTATGTTGTTGCTTGCTATGGCAGGAGTAGTGTATGCTGCCGCGTGGAAGCTGTCAGGTGTACCTGTGATGTTATGGAGGTGATTTAGTATGGGGCTATTGGTAGATTTAAACGTATCTCCTATCCCGGTTATGTGTGAAGACAATATAATTACATATTGGCTTGGGGAAGAAACGGTGATACATGAAATAACAGGCACCAAAGGTCTGAAGTTTGAAAAACAGTGTAATCATTTTAAACTTCCGCGTGTAATGGGTTATCTGAAAGGTGAACAGTATAATATGGTGCTGCGGTTTGATGGAACTGGAACTGTTTATACGGCAGATGGCAAGTATATGCGTAATGTTTTTAAACATGGTATCAGTGTATACAATGACTTGGAGAAGATGTGCGGCGGCTATATGTATGTGAATAGTGATTCTGTTGAAAGGTGTGTTATGACTGATTTAGTACATCTGTGTGGAGACTGGTATGAAATAAGCTGTCCGGAAGTTCCTGTGACAGTGCTGCTTAGAAGTTCTGAAAATTCTTTTTATTTCAGTCGTATAAAGAGCGAGCCGTATGCATCAGTCTTGAGGATAATAAAGGACAGGATGTATTATGTCACTCCGTCAGGCAGTATAGGCGAAAGATTAAAATGTGAAATATATGGACAGGCGGGATTTCAAATGTTGGGAGGTGTCACATGGAGAGGGTAACAATCGTTGAGTGTGCATACAGGCTGGATGTTAAGGGAGAAATTATACTTGGCAAGTATGATTTAGAAAATGACTGTATTATAGGTACTGAGTTGCTTGCATGTCAGTCGTTGGGTGTACGAACCGTTTCAAAACTGTATGAGTTTTATCCTGATAATTACGATGGAACGTATACAAGTTTGGAGATAATAGCCTTATATGGTGCACTGTTAAGATCGTGCGATGCACTTATTGCAATTAATTATAATAATATAGGTGTGATTCTTGTGTCTGAGACCGGTGTAAAAAGATATTTGGTTTATCCCGACAGCTATGATATGAAGTATGAACGACAGTGCCCATTGTTCCACAAAGTAAGATATGCAGGTACATTGAAAGCACCGGTATATTCTTTAGCCTGTAGCCAGCCAATGATGTATGTGTGTATTTTTAACATTGACGGAAAATTTTATGCTGCAACTAGATTTGGTGTACTTGAAGCAGATAGTTTGTTGGAAGTGGCAGAACCGACGACGGAAGGGTATGCAGAAATGTTTCAGGACAACGGTGAGGAGGTATATGGGATATGTAAGATAGAGGGTAAAAGATGTGCTATAGTGAAAGAAGGTAATAAGTTGAAAGTGAGGTAAAGTGTCATGACGATTGATGTATCGGATTTAGGATCTGTAGTCGGTATTGTAGCAGTGATTATTGTTGTTGTGTTTATTTTTTCAAGAGGCTTTAGCCAAAATTCAAAACTTCATGGTTCCGGTAAAGATAAATCCAAGTCAGAAACTGCAAAAACAATAACCGACAGCAGTAAGAAGCAGTAAGTAATCTTCCTGATGAACGGAGGTATCATAGTGTTTTTTAAAAGTAAAAAGGAGACAGGGGCGCTTTCAAGAGCGCAGCTGTCTTTTTTAAATGAAGCGGACAGAGAGTACATGAAGGCATTTAATACAAGGTCTGTCAGAGATCTGCAGCAGTATCTTTCAAGGGATTGTAACGTAAAGGTATCCAGGCGGGTGTATGGAATAGGAACAAGGTATTTTGGTTCAGACCGCTTTAGGAATACTGAATGGGTTGTACAGTCTAAAGAGGGAAACATGACAACAGTTCAAAAGAAGGTGACTTTTGATAAGGTAAAAGTCGCGGGTTCTATCTGTATCGGCGTGGCTGATGACTATGACGAGATATGGATTTTGGATACAGACCAAACAAAAGTTGTTGATATCCGTGAAATAAAAGCAGGCTAGTTGTCTTATTAAACAGGAGGTTATCTTATGGAGTTAAAAGATGCAGGCAGGGATATTTCAAACAGGCTGGCAGCCTACAAACAGGAACTGCGGAGTATGAAGGTAGCTATAACCGAGGATATTGAGAAAACAACGGTTGATTTAAAGGAAGCTGCCGCTTTAGGTGATCTAAGGGAAAATGCGGAGTTTACTGCCGCAGTGGAAAAGCTGTCTCAATTGAATGCCCGTTTAAACAATTTGTTGGAACAGCTTAAGGATATAGAAGACATTGACGGAGAAGAAAATTACGAGAATATAGGAATGATTGTATTGTTTTCAACCGTAAAGGTACGGTTAAAAGAAACAGGAGAGGTGTTTATATTTAAGCTGTATCCGGGTAATGTTTCTAAAGTGGAAGAGGGTATTGTGTCTGTGGAAAGTCCGGTGGGAAAAAATATTTGGTTTAAGGTGAAAGGAAGCGTGTTTACAGTGGAGCATGCGGTAACCGGAGAACCTATTGAATTTGAAATTGAAGATTTTTATTAAGCAGAGGAGGATATTTTTAAGATGATTGTATGTACAAGATCGTTAGATGCAGTGGCAGGTAAAGCATTTGGAAAAGCAAATGTAGCGATTTCATCCGTGGATAAGATGATTGAAAACTTCCAGCTTGATCCTGCGGTGTCGGGGAGCACAATTGAAGCATTTTTAATTGGTGATTCGGATGTAAAGAACAGGAAGTTGAAACAGAAATTTCAGACTGCAGCCGTAACAAAGCATCCGGCAGTAAATATTATATACGTTGTGCGGGGAATGAAAGTGGACCTTGAGGCGGTAAACGGCATTAACATGGTTTTGCACAAGCCGTCTCCGGAAGAGCTGAGAGATAAGGTTTATGCAATGACTGAGAGTATTACGCGCAAGGAGGATATAGTATCTTCGGCTGATGATGTCCCGCATGGTATTGAAGCATTTAAACCACAGGGGTTAATGCAGAATACCGAGACGCCTGTGGATGAAGTGGGTCTGCCAACAAACGGGGCGGATATGGAGCAGCTCCAAAAAGAGATAGAGGGGATTGACATTCAGGAAGATGAAAGTTTTGAGGAGATTATTCAGGAAGATGAAAGTGCGGCGAAGCTGAAGAATGTAGAAATGAGGGAAGAAGTGCCGCTGTCTGATGAAGTTGTTGTGAAGACGAGTGAGATGGCAGACAGGATTAAAAGATGTAGCAGCGTGTGTGACATTGCAGTACTGTCGAGAGAGATTACAGCTACAAACCTTATAAAGGATATTGTAAAGAGTAATTCCCAGTATGTGAACATTGAAGACAGGCTGAAGGCTATAAGGGAAAAGATGCTTTCTGTATATGCGGACCCGTCAATACATTCGCAGGAGGAAAAGCTGGATAAGATCAAAGCTTTGACTTATGACAAGGACAGATATATGTCAGAGTCGAACACCATCATAGAACAACGTGTTGAAGAGCTGGTGTCATTAGTTATAGATAAAACGAAAGAATGTTTGCAGAGCAGGCTTGAAGAGCTGGATAAAGCAATTGTCAACATGAAGTCAGGCGGTAGTGCAGGTGTTGATTTTACACGGGTTGCAGGTATTAATGATGAGCGTGCAAATTTGATATTGGAGCTTCAGGTTTTGGATAAGGAAATTCGTGATATCTTTACAGCAACGCATGATGCGGCAGTTGATATCTCAAGCGAAATTGCTGATGAGAGTGCTGCCATTACAGATAGCCCGTTGCTAAATGCAAGACTTAGGTTACAGGGTAGCGCGGTAGTGTCGGATAAGTCTCGTGACACAATTATGCACATTCTTACGACTGCATCGCGCACTTCAGATGAGTTTAAGGAAGCATCAAGAGAACTGATCCTTATGCAGCAGAAGCTTAACAAACTGATTGACCTTGACAGGGAGCAGATTGCAGCGCTGACGCAGGTTATTCAGTTCCTGAGGGCAAATAATGTAGAGGATACGATTATTAAAGAGTCACTCATTAAAAAGTCGTTACGTATATTTATAGCGGACGAAGGTGCTGGTCGTTCAGTAGTTCCATACATACTTTCAAAGCTGAAATCCCGGGAAAATTACAATGTACTGTACATTGATATTACAGGCAAAAATAAGGTTTCATGTTACGGCGATGCATTATATTCTGTTGAGGATTGGATGCAGAACAGATATGAGAAAGAGTTTTGCGGAGTCCAGGGTATTGTGGGAAATTCCGTTGAAGCGGCTCAGAGGTTTATGGCGGCGTTGGTAAAGGCGGCGGATTATTACCGGGTTATTAATGTTGTGATGAGCCCGGAACAAAAGGAACTGTTTGAGACAATAGCGCCGGATGTGCTGGTCGTAAACTATATTGTCGACCCGAGTGTTAAATCCATTGAGTTTTATAAACAATTCATTAAGTCTACAAAGTATCCAAATGTGGCGCAGCGTGTAATCGTTAACAGATGTGATATACCTGTAAGACCTGTTTTGGAGAAACTTGACCTTATTGAGGCAGCGGATGTGCATGTGGCAGTCATTCCAAATGTGCCTGCAATTACAGAGTGTAGTCTGAATGAAGTACGACCGTATGAACTGACATGTGTGCAGGAGGCGTTCAGGGAGGTGCGTAAAGTATGCTGAATCTTTACGGCATGCTGACTGTGGACAAACTTAAAGATGTCATGGATTATACTGAATTAAGACTTGCGGACAAAAATGTATTGGTAACGCCTGAAGCACTAGCGTTGTACGAACAGCGGTATATGCTTGTGGAAGAGATAAAGTCTTTATGTGAAAAAGCATATGGATTTGTATTGCATGAACCTGTAAAGTCACATGTACCGGATAAAGTAACAAAGTATTACAAGGAAACCGGATGTGTGCCGGTAGCTTATATGCCGAGCAAAAAGCTGATAACAGTTGTTTACATGCCGGATGTAAAACATTACGAAAAAGAGTATCCGGATAATAAAACAGAGTATTTGCCTACGACGATATATTATTACTTAAATGAATATCAGCGTAAATACGGCGTGCATGCAATGCTTCGGGAAATTCCGGCTAAGACGCTGTTTGACCTGATAATAAAAGAAGCTGTGGATATTGGTGCATCTGATATAACGATATCAAGTGACAGGCACAACACGTCAGTCTATTATGATGTGCGTAAGAAGAAAGTAGAGTCTGCTTTTATTTTTTCAAGGGATTTCATTACTGACCTGATTAAGGTTATAACAATAAAGTCTCCGTTAGACAGAGGGAGCAGGCATCCTAAAGCTGTGGGAATAGATTTGAATACGGATTACAGAGGTCGTGTGATGATTAACTATAAATTTAATGGTTGTTACACGATAACAATCAGACTGCTGCCAAATGCTGCATTTGACAGTGATATTGAGAGTCTTAATCTTACAGAGGCTACTGTGGGCTGGCTGCAGGATAACGTACTGGATTCAGAAAAAGGATTGCGGCTGTTTGTCGGTGCGACGTCAAGTGGTAAGAATACCACGTCACTGGCGTTATTGAAGAAACTTGTAGAAACGGGCAGGTATAAAGTAGTGTCAGTTGAAATTCCGGTTGAGCAGGAACTTCATGGCGTGGAACAGATAGACTGTCTGGCGCCTGAAGATTTTAAAGCCAACATTCAGTCGCTGATTCGTGTAAATCCGGATTTTGTATACATAACGGAAATACAGGACACTACGGGTGCCGTTACTGTTGAAGTAACGAATACCGGAAAATGTGTATTGTCTACACTTCATGCCAACAGTGTATCAGATACGATATCTCGTTTAACGGATATTACAGGTTTTGAGCAGGACAGAATTATACAGGCGTTGCATTCTATAGTATATCAGGAATTACTGCGTGATGAGGAGAAGGACTGTTTATATCCGAGAAACAGATATGTAAGATTTACAAGGGAACTAAAGACAAAGCTGTATGGCAAGTCTTTAGGGGAAGTTGTCAGTATTTTGAGGGACTACGAGGAGGGTGATGTATGGACATATACACAGCTTACAGGATTTTAGACAGTCAACTTATAAAGGTATTAGACTCCGTAAACATGTTGGAGACAGTAAAGGAACCGGATAAAGTAAAGCTGCTGAGAATCCAAGAAAATCCTTTTGTGCTTTCGGAGGAGTCAGAAAGAATAAACAGGTCTGTATTGACAGCACATGACATCAATCAGTACAAGAATCAGGTGCATGTTATCAGTCTTCAGGAAAATGTGCACAGCTGGCTTGAAAAGTTGTTGGAAATAGATAAAGGAGAAGCGGACTATGCAGTTTAGAGCAGTTGGGTTAGATTCAGAATCTTATGATTTTACAGTTGCAGACTGCCCGGTAGTTTTAAGCGCAGGGGTTATTGCCCTTGCGGCACAGCCTAAGTCAAAGCTGTTATGGGAAGATACAATTGTAAGAGGCAGTGATAACGGAATCTATGAGGGTGACAGAATTTTCAGCAGGAGCAGATATCTTGGTTACGTAGTGTATATTAAAGGTTTTAGGCTGCGCTATGAGGATTCAGGCAGAATAAGAGATGTGCCTTATGGTAAAAACATAACGATACTGAAGGGCTTAAAGGGAAGTATGAGGAAAGCAGCATCGGATCCGGACAGGACAAGGCTGACGTTAAAAGTAAAGAATGACCAGTTTGAGTTTAACGGTATTTTATGCGGCTGTAAGGATAATAAAATAGCTATTGCAACGGGCAAATGTCAGGATTCATATGCGGACTTAAGAGACATCAGACACTCTACCGGGATAGAAAAGGAGGGTGTAACGTTGTTTTTCGGGGACGAGTTTATGGGTGGCACTGTAGCTTTAAAAAACGGTATACCTGTAGTATTAAAACCTGACGGTAGTATGTTGCGATTAACAAAGTAAATTTAAAAGTAAAGGATGAGTGAAGATGATTAAAAAAGTAAGATGTATTGCAGTTGATAACGGTGGTTCTGAAATCAGGGTAAAGCCGGTGGGGTCTGAGGACAACACACTGGTAGCGATAAACAATAATGTGGTGTTTATCGAGGAAAAAAATTTCAGACCAAAGGATGTAGCTGATGTAGAAGCTTTATGCAGGATTACGGAAGCACCAAATGAGGAATTTTGTGGAATCTATGCGTCAGGTCTTACGGGGAAAGCTTATGAGAACACGATGAT
>CAJUJG010000002.1:11250-71742 GCA_910586715.1 uncultured Lachnospiraceae bacterium | reverse complement strand
CATAAACAGTCAGAATAAGAAGACGGACAGCATTGATTTTTACAAACAAATGGTGTACGGCATAGCAAGGGATGCGTTAAGAGCCCAACAGTTGGATCTGTATAAGGAGTTTAATGTCAGTCCGTTGAGAAATACACGAAGCGGCAGAGCTGTTGAAATCAGTTACAGCAAGAATGTTATGTATGATTATGGAGTTGTGGTGTGTATTCCGGTCAGGGAGTATAACGGTAGTAAAGACTGTGCGGAGATTTTAAAAGACAAAATCGAAGGGAATTATACGGTTGAGTTTCCGCTGGTAGAGTCTAAACCTGTTGTTCATTTTTCTATTATGAAACGAAATATCGGCGTCGTTCCGGAGGGCGGCGTTGCTATAACTGCTCTTAAAAATAAGATTACGGAAGATTCCGTAACGCTTATTGTGGATATGGGACATGTGACGACGGATATTGCGCTGTTTCAGGGAACAATGCTTTTAGGCAGAGTGATATCTTCACCCTACGCAGGCAGTACACTTATCGGCAACTTGCGGGCTGTTTTAAATGACGAGGGATATTTCTTATCAGACGAGCAGGTAGCAAAGGTAATTGCCGAGGAGCATGTTATGAGAGGGGCAGAGAGAATTGACGTGAAGGATATTGTCGATACACAGAAAAGTCTTTTTGTCAAGAACTATCTGCAGAAAGAAGTCATCCAAATTTTAAACATGAACAGTATTAATGCCAAACAGGTTCAGTTCTTCGTTCCGATTGGTGCTCCGATGAATAACAATGATCATAGTACTTCGATAGAGTACAATATTGTGCGGAGTTGCGGGCTGGAATATGCAGAAGTGGCGTATCTTGCGGATAATCTGCGTTATGTAAATGTCCGGCAGGCTGCGCGTTTTGCAGAGCGTATATTGAAGAATATGAGAGGTACATATGCAAACATTGCAGTAGTGTAAACAGGAGGCGGCAATGGAAGTGGTGATACAGTTACCGGAGGATTTAGTAAAGTATGTGGAGTTCATACCTGTAGAATCACTTCCTAATGTCCTCCTGGAAGTCATAAGGGACGGTATGGCATTAAAGGATTGCGGAGCAGGTAAGGAAACGACGGGTATAAATACGGAAACAATGATATCAATGCTGAGTGAACTTCTGGCAGACAGTAAAATAGTTCGGGTTGCTGCCGGAAGTGAGCCAGACAGTAAAAAAGAGGTTGCCGTCTCTCATAGTAAAGAAGAGACAGAACCATGTACAGATGTGCAGAGTGTTTTTGTAGATGCATCAGCTGACAGTAATGGTGATGATTTAGACGATTTCATGGATTTGATGAAGTAGTGGGAGGAGAGATAACTATGGATGTTATACCTTTGATATTAAGCGAGAGGGACGTAGCTGCACTTTCGGATGAAATACTGAGTATGCTTGCAGAATGTTCAACAGACTGTATTCAGGTTAAAATATGTAATTACTTAAAGGATGAAAAAAGAGATGAAGCAACGGCTCACCGAATAGCTGAAGCATACAGCAATGTTATTCGACTGAAGGAATATCTACAGGACGAACAGCTGAAAGAGTCGGTGGAAAATATCAAGAATCTGACCTATGAAGATATAAGTCCATCCCTCAGCATTGAACAACTGACAGAATACAAGGAAAATATACAGGGTATATTGGACAGCGAGTATGCCGTGCCGTACTTAAAACCGGTAAGAAGCAGTCTGTTAAAGGAATTACTGAGTGCAATGGAAGCGAGTGGAAGTGATGCAAAACGAATTGCGGAGCGTATACACAAGTTTTCTTATTTATTCAGAGATCCGCCAAGCGCTTCTTATAAGGGGACTGTTGTAAAAAAGATAGTGCGGGAAAGAACCAAGTATGAAGTGCTGGTAAGGGGGATTCAATATTTAATAGGAAGGAAAGCGAAAGATATGTTTCCGTCCCAGTGGAGGGTTTTGTAATGGGTAAGAAGAATTTGCACCTTTTTGATGCTAGTCAGTATATATCGTCAGGCAGTGATAAGTATGTATTGTTCGATGGAGTTCGAAACACTACAGGACCTTTTATGCCGGCAGAGATGCCTTGCGGCGGACTTACATATTTGTGTAATTCGTTTTATGAATATAATTCTCCTGAAAATCAATTAGTGTACTGTATAGACAGACCACCTACAATAAAAAGGGAGATGCATTCACATTTCTTTGCTCCTCTTGGAGGGTATAAAGGCAACAGGGTAAAAAAGGCAGACCATATAGTATTTCAGCGAAGGATGGCAGAAGAAATATTGGGACTGATTGGTTTTGTTACAGTAGCCGTAGATGGTTTGGAAGCGGATGACTGTATAGCATCTATTGTTAAGTATTACAAAGACAGCTATGAACATGTATACATACATAGCAAAGACAGTGACCTGTTCTACCTTGTATGTGATAATGTGGAGATTGTACCGCTTACTGAGCCATATTTTTACAAGACAGGCAGTAACGTTGCTAAATATGTTTCGAACGGAAAGCATATAGACATGTACAACTGGGAGACAGAAGTTTTAAAAGACAAATGGGTTCCTTATGATACGCTCACTATAACAAAAATGTGTAAAGGTGAGCCGGGCGATAATATTCCGCGTATCAGCAGTGAGTATGCAGAGGCAATTTGTAATAATCTGCCAAAAGACTGTTATGTTAAATGTGGTGATAATGAATTTTTGCGGGAGTACATAGCACAGACAACAAATGGAGACAGAATGACGTTGGCTGTTTTTGATTTGATTGCGCCTATTATCGCCGACTATGAAAAGGTAGAACTGCATGAAGATTGTTTTGATGAACGAATGTGCAGTTACTTTGCATCGCGGCTGCATTGTAAGTATGCAAAGAATAAGCAGGCGCCTAAAGTAGATACGGACATAATATCACGTTATGTTGATGAATATATGAGGAGGTGAATTGATAAATGCCGAGTTTAAAAGAATTACGTGAGCGCTCACGTGTATCAAAAGAACTGCAGGAGCAGAAAGTCATCCGCATAAAGGATGCCGTGACAGGAGTGGTGAATAGTTCTGCATTTGCGCTGACTGCTGCCAATCAGCTGGGAACTGTTAAAGACGGCAGTCTGGCTCAGGACAGTGTAGACAAATTTGCGAGTGATGTTGCCACAAATATTGTACAGCAGATAGACAATCCTGTGAACAGTTTTATGGATGCCTGCAGGGCAAGGGGAATGAAGCCGTCAAAAATCAGAAAAGCTGTAGAGTTTATGTCTGAAACGTTTGGGCTTGAGCCCAATGCTGAGTATGACGTAAAACTTGAAGCAGTTGCGTTATACCTGCAGCAGAATCCCAAGATGTTTGATGACATAACTATGTTGCGGTAGCAGGACTGCTGCAAAAAGAAACATCATGTCAGGAAAGAAAAACGGTATGTTAGTCATATTAAATTGATAATGATAACAGTGAAGGGACAAGTTCAATGAAGAATTATGTTGTAGCAGTAAGCAGAAATCATATGCTGTCAATATTTGCTGGAAATACAGTAGATGAGCTGCCTTACCGTTTTCAACCAAAGGTACAGTTTATCTTAAGCTTCGGGGAATACAGCGCATTTTGCAGAATGGCGGCAGATGCTGGTATACCGTGTTTGTGCTTTAAGGGAAGTCTGCATACGAAGGCATTTGATACTGGTAACACAAACCTGCTGCGACGGTTGTTCTATATGGATATATCCCGAGCTGCTTTGGCAGAAGTAATGATGGCAATCGGTGCCGGACGGGAAAGTACTATCATCACGCATCTGTTTGAAGAAAATTGTATAAGCAGAAGCATTAAGCTCCAAGATGCATCTTTGGAGTATGATAAACTTCCGGAAGATGTAAAAACAAAAGCGTTAAACAGTATACAAAGTGAGTTTTTACCGGGTATACAGTTTACACAGCTTTCAGAGCACAATATGACAGTATTGTCATACGCATTATATCTGCGGTCATTGAGTTTCATGAGTGAACCTGAGGTTTTAAATTTAGTAGAGTAAAGGAGTTAAGTGGTTATGGCAGGAACAAGCAAACAGAGAGCTAAGATTTCAGCTTTCAAAACAATTAACATGGTAACTGACGATGATATTAACAATTCAGTGGAATATCAGGATATTATCGAAAATGCACTTCCGCGGCTATGGAAATTCAGCGGCTATTTTCCCGGTGAGAGTGATGCTCTGCGTGAGGAACGGCTGGAGTTTGAGGGTCCAAAGACTGATGACGCGTATGAGATGGCAGAGCATTTCAGACAGCTGTATCCGGATATTAAGCAACGCGGCTGGTCTGTAATTTATACAGTTTATAACAGAATGAAAGATCTGTTAGATGGTAATGCGGAGGCGGATGAGTCCGCTGTACCGGAAACAGACTCTTCAGAAATAGATAATAACAATTTAAAAAAGGAGGACATTAAGATGGCAGCAACAGCAGAAGAGAACAAGATGGTAACAGAAGATTCAACACTGAAAGGCAGCGAGGATTTAGCTAATGTTTTGGCAGAATCGCAGGCAAAATTGGCTCAGAGTTTGGGTGGGGGCTTTCAGCAGAACCAGACTTTAATGGGCGGCTCTATGCCGAACGAGAATGCACAGGTTGATGAAATTACGAGGGACATTGTAATCGCGAACCAGCAGAAAGAGAAGGCTGAGAAGTTGGCTTACAGCCAGAACGCTAAAGTAACAAAAGTATTACTTGGCAGACCTAATGCGATGGTGCGTTGTGTTTCAGATGTGGGTGTTATTAAGGATCCGCAGCAGGCGTATAAGAAGTTTGCGGAGCATTTTGGAGTAGTAGTGGCTCAGGACGGTTCCGTAACATTTACAAATGTTGTACCGGGTGATGAAGAGAACGCGCATCAGATGTATGACGCATTGAGGAAAGCAATTAATGCGGGAGAACAGGGCGATCAGCCTGAGTTTAAGATTCGTAAGGGTGATTCTCTTGGGTCTATTCGTCTGGTCAAGCTTGTGACGCCTGAAGGCGGGGAAGGTTCTTGGGTTGATTTAACGGAGTTCAAGAAAATCCTTGTCAACAAATCAGTAGGCGCTATCAATGTAGCAGGGTCAAATGTACAGTTTAAGGCAGGCAAGCCGGTTGAGAGAAGGAATGGCAAGAAAACGTCAGGAGAGGGTTTAAGCCGCAATAACCAAACAAAGAAGAAAAATGGCTATGACGGTCTTATGACACTTAAGGTTGCCGGCAGATCAGAACTGCAGGAAAATCCTGCTTTGGTTGCTTACAGAAAAGAGCTTGATCCCAGTGCTAAGACCGAGATGTCTGATGGTGTAAAGAGCGAGATGGTAGCAAAATACAAGAAGGCTCAGCAGACAGTAGACGGTAAGGTACAGACGGCATCATGGAGAATCCCGATGAAAACAGAACAGAGAGTGCTTGTGGATATTAATGATGAAGAGGTTAAGGCTAAGCTTCCGGATGGCGGAATCGGAAGAAAGGAAGTTGCAATTGATTTGCAGGATGAGTCTGCACTGGCTGAGATGATGAATACGCTTGCCAATATTCAGGCGGCAGCGGCGGCGGCTACTGACAGAGAGGGTGATCCTGAGCTTGATAAGATTAGAGCAGAAAGAAAAGCTTATGATGAGCAGTCAGCTGCAAAACAGGCAGATGAGTTTGCAGGTGCGGGTGTTTAAGCCCTATGTAAATGCAAAGTGTTAAATTCAGTCAGGTTAAAAACACGTAATAAGCATACAAAAGCAAGGGTATACGAATGTATACCTTTTGCTGATTTAGCAGGTAACTGCTAAATCTAACCTTTGTAGAACAGAAAAATGTTCTTAGTTCCTAGCTCAAGTGATTAGATCCAGTTCTAATCACTGTCTGAAACAGGAGTGTTTCAGACAAGTATATTTCCTCCATACTTGTTACGTGAAGTTCGGAGGTTCTGTCTCGCGTATTAAAGCGGATAGAACCAAAGCAGTACGGAAGTGCTGCTTCATCGTGAATTGTGCTGTAAGCCACTAAACAGCGCAACACTCAATCCTTAAAATAGTTCGGGCAGGTAACAGTTATCTGCCGGACTACAGTATGTCAGGAATGGCATACTGAATACATACATACTATTCGGTATATGGTAAAATACTGGATAAACTTTCTCTGATTTCATGAAAAATCGGATATTAGCCTTTAACAGGCTAATAATCCGAGACTCTGTAAGAAATTGCAAAGTCTTTAGTGGCATAACCCCAACAGTTGTTTGTATTGAGAACGGTGTTAATGATTAAAAGGTTAGTCATTTAAGTATATAGTATAGTTATTAACTGTTTTGTTTGTGGGGGTGTAAGCCCTCACAAATTTGCGTTTTAGGGGTGGTTTAATGCAAAATTATATAACAACGAAAGACGGATGTATTGGATTTGGGGCAGACAGGGAAGAATCAGAACGTGACCTGTATTATAATTTGTGCAGAAAAGACATTGACAATGATGATATAGGAAACTTCCGTAAAAGGCGTGAAGAGCTGCATCCGTGGAATCCGCAAAAAAATATGCTGCATATTTCGGGTGTAGGCTGTTTAGTGTATGACGGATACAATCTTTTGGAAACCCGGTCAGGCAGGAGTGTGACTATTGCGCAGCATGGTCCATCCATCTATTATTATCTTGCATGTGTATTGGAAGATGCACTGAGCTATACGGACATTTGTATAGTGGCAAAGAGGGAGATAAACATACTCTTCAACAATATCGGGAAAGATTTTGTGATGTTGGATGATATGCCGGATATAAAGGTGATTGGAGAAAGTAACGGTTTTAATCCTGAGGTAGAGTACAAGCTTAGGACTGGTTATATTATAGGTGTAGCGTCTGATTTTGTAGGTGTACGCAGGATTGAGGATAGCATGTTTCATGCAGTGGAGATAAACAAGTTTCTGCCGTATGTAAATATGCTGTATTATGTAGGATATCGAATGGGAGTCGTTTTTACAAGTAAAGGAGTAAAATATGTGGGTGAAAGAATGGGATGATATAGTCGGACATAAGAATATTGTAAAGTATCTGAAGACAAGAATAGACAGTGACAGCGTTCCGGATGTTATATTGCTTTACGGTGATTCCGGTATTGGGAAGTCTTCGATTGCTAAGCTGTTGGCAATTGAGGTTACAACAAAGTATGTGGCGCCTGAACTCAGTGATAATTATAAAAAAGAGATTATTGATAATAACAGGTCAACTGATTCCATTAAACTTTTTAATATGTCTGAAATACAGGAAAAAGAGGAAGAAATACAAAAGGTAAAGGCGGAAATGACCGTAGGATTTTCCACAACAAAACGGAAGGTATTGATACTGGATGAAGCGCATAATATGAGTAAGAAAGCGCAGGATTCAATTCTTACGGAACTGGAACACTTGCAGAAAGGTGTCTACGTGTTTGTCTGTACGACTGAAGTGGGTGCTTTAAGACAGGCGCTGCTGTCACGCTGTAAGCTTCAACTCCAACTGCATAATTTATCAGATGTTGAAGCAAAAACGCTGGCAAGAAGTGCAATCAGCTCCCGTCGGCTTGATTTCAGCTTGAACAGGGAAATGGCGGTGGCTTTAGTCTGTAATTGGGCGCAGAACCAGCCGCGTAAGATTATCAATCTTTTGGATAACTTTACGGAAGGCTGTGTTGTTTCAGTAAAAGATCTTGAAGTATTTATTAATGTAAGTACAGCGTCATCTGTTATTGAAGTTTTAAAATATCTTTACGGAAGTCTTACTTTGGGTATTGAGTATGTAGGCTCAATGAAGTATGATGAGTGTTTCGTGGACATGCTGATAGAAGTGTGCAAAGTAGCGTTGGGACATACATCATCCAGTATCAGTGTGAATGATGCCCAGTATATCAGAGAGTTTATGGAGGGTAAAGACACTACGAATATACTTCAGTTTACGGCTGATGTTGCAGGACTTTATGATTTGCGGAAAAGAAAGATAGTATCTGCATTTATTAAAGCGCATGTGTCTTACCAAAAAGGCAGAAGACCAAGTGAGTCTGTTAACACGAGAGCGATGGACATACGAACCATGACAGAAAACATAGAAGTTAAGACAGTCAGCATGGAACAGAATGATGTACAGCGTGTGCAGTCTTTAGAACAGATGTTTAACAGTGCAGTAACATTGGAGTAGGGCAGTGTGATTTACACTGCCTTTTTAAGTAGGAGGAAAGAGATGGACTGGTGTATAAATGACGTGCCGAGTCTCATGGATGCAGCTGACAAGCATGTCGGGCATGAATTATGTAAAGAAGACAGGACGACAGGCAGGCGCAATGTGGATACGGGCGGGCGAAGTTCTCTTATGGATGTGGATGAGAGTATCATTGGAAAGAATGCGGTGTATAAAATAGGATACGGTTATTTGGACGGAAAAACTGTAAAAGTTGTAGGTCTAAGGGATTTCAGCCATGATAGGCGGAATATTTATATTTGTGGCAGGAATGGTCTGCCGGATACGGTTTTTACAGGTAACAGTATGGTATTACCTGTAAGTAAATGTGATGATGATTTTATACATAATAATATGTACAGGCTTGTTATTTTTAAAGCGGGAATGTCTGATGCAGTTGCAGGCAGATTCAGCGGATGCAGATTTATTATAGTAAATTGTGAGGAAGTTTAGGACATGATCAAAATTCTGAGATTTAAAGGAATCGATTGTAAAAGCAGGGGAGATATCAATCGGGTGTTTGAAGCAGGACTGTGTAAAGAAACAGAATATAAGGAAGCTTTACGACAGTTTGATGAGATAGGAAGCAGAAGCTTTTTTGAACAAAATTCTGAGCGGGTGTATAAGGTATTTTCAGCTTATGAATTTGTTAATAGGAATATTAACAAAAATAGATAATTAACCAGTGGAGGGTATGTACTATGAGGAGAGTGTCTCTTATTTCATTATTTATCTGTATGGCATTGTCAGGCTGCGGGTTTATTGGCAGGAGTGCACTTACAGAAAAGGATGCTGCAGTGCAACTTGAGGAAACGGATGCCAAGCAGCTTGACCGTGGTGAATTTGTGTTCCAAAGGAATTACAGCAGGTCGGCAAAATCGGATGGTGTGTCAGACGGTATTCAGACGGTATTTTTATATTTGGGTGAGAAATCGTACTATGCAGTAGATGTTCCGCGGAGCATTGAATATATTACGGATAATTCAAAGTATATTTATGCAAAGGATGGCTCTTACAGCGTGTCAGTTTTGTCTGGAATTGATATCGACCAGTTTTCAACAATGGCGGACATAACAGATGCAGAAACATACAGTAAGTATGTGGTAGCGACAGGCAGTGATTCAAAAAGCGAATTGAAGGAAGCTGCAGTGTATCTTACGGACAGTAAGTCGATTGTGGCGAGAACATATAATTGTAAGGAAGCCTTTGACGTGATACTGAACGGGATGATGGTTAATAAATGCGCAGTAACAGGGTATGGAAAGCTGGATATATCACGGGCAAAAGAATCTTTGCCCAAGTACACAACGGACGGGTACGAAATTAGTGTAACTGCAGGTCTTGGCAGTGATATACAGAAGATTTACACATTCAGTGACGGAACGCTTACGATAGCAAGGGAATTAAGACAGTTTGACAATGCGTGTGAAACGATAGGCGTAAGGCTGGCTGTTGTAGTTGACAGCAATATGGTTGATACATATTACAATGATGGTGAGTTGTTTTATATTGAAGCTGACAATTATTTTGCATGTGTACTTAAAGTCAACTATAACACAGTGTTTACATGTTTTGGCAGCGGGGATGAAGCCAAGGTGAATGCAATGGAATTTGTAAACAGTCAGTATAAAGGGGAGTAGAAAGGAGAGATACGGATGCTGTATGTTTTTTCAAAGTGTAATGAAGGTACACACGTAATATATGAGGAAGGCGGTTATAAGCCGCAGAATGCCAAAGAATATCGTGTAAATATAAATGGAGAGGACGCTATGGCAGGCATCAGTGAGGATGCAGTTTATATAATGACTGGCAAATATATTGAGAGAAAACCGTTGGTAACGTTTGTCAAATGGTTTATAAGAAGATACAGTCAGTATGACTGGTGGAAAAGAAATGCGGCGCGGTTAGACATTTTGGAAAGTTTGAATACTGTGGCTACGGTATAGGTATTTATTGGAGGAAAAGCATGAAATATAGAATTTTGTTGGGTGCATTGTTATGTGCATGTGGTGTAACTGCCTGTTCGGCAGAAGATTTTATGTCAGCGATCGGAGGCAGTAAAGAGTCAGAGGAAGTTACGGAAGAGATAAAGACTTATGAAGAGCTTGTGGAGGAGTATATGCATGATGCCTATGCTGTATATAAAGACAGAATAGGTGAAACTACGGCAGGAGAGAGGATTGTTATATTAACAGATTATGGGAATATCAGAGAATATTCGGTGTATTTATTTGACGAGACAGGTTATTCGCATGATTTCTACATCTTTTCGTACGAGCATGATGATTACATTTATAGTCAGACGAAAAGAGTGGAGGATATCAGTATAGAGAAAAAATCGCTAACTACTGATGATGACTGTCAGGCAGTATATTTTAGGCAGGAATACATAAACATGGGTGCTAACGCGTATGAGTTTTTTAGGTCTGCCATTATAAAAGAATACAAGGCAGAGCAGGTTAAGCTCGATTTGGACAGTGTTGATGATGTGGGATGTTTGACTTTGAAAGACGGAGCAACTTCCAAAATTTTAGGACAATTGGAAGAGTATACAGAGCCTGAGCCTGAGTATGAGGTGGATTCAGCTGGGTGGATGTTGGCTTTAAATAAGGAAGAGTTATTCAAATATGTTAGTGTGGAAGACGGTATAGCTGTAACTGGTTATTTGGGTAAAGGTGGGAATAAACTTGTGTTTCCAACAGAAATAAATGGTATGACTGTGGTTGAACTGAGGCAGATGAATCCTGTGGAAGGTATTGAAGCAGTTGAGATCCCGTCAAGCGTTATCAGGTTAAAAGATACATTCAAAGGTTGGTCTGAATTGAAATATGTCTTTTTTAGTGAGGGACTGGAGTGGGTGTCATCAGAGACTTTCAGTGGTTCAGGCGTTTCCGCTGTATCTTTACCGAGTACGGTTCAGACACTTGGCAGTGGTTTTTACAGCTTATCGGGATTTGCCGATGTGAAAATACCAAGCGGCGTTAAAGAACTTAACGGAACGCTGCGGGATATGAGTTTTAATGAGTTTATTATTCCGGGTACTGTAAAAGTGGTAGGGGATTATGCTTTTGCCAATTGTGTTAAGTTGACTACAGTATTTATTGAGAATGGAGTTGAAACAATAAAATCTACAGCGTTTGAAGGGTGTACGGCTTTACAGGCAGTTGCTGTGCCAAGCAGTGTAGCTGTTATAGAGTTGGGGGCTATTCCACCAAATACGCTGCTTGTTGTATCTGATGGGAGTTATGCCAAGCAGTTTGCGGAAAATCACGGGATTACGTATGTCGTCCAGTAGGAGGTAGTTTAGGTGATAAACAGTATTTTGTATAATATCAGAAAGTCAGTTGGTGGTACTGCCGGTACCGTGATGTGTATGTTTCTTATGGCAGCTGTTGCGTGTGTACTGTTGATTATTCTTTTTATGGTGGCAAAGCAGTTATTTAAAGCAGTGTTGTATGTTATTGGTTCGACTGCGCGTGTGAAGGCAGCAGTATTTGTATTAACGGTAGCAGCGCTGTATGCGTTATATTTGATTGTGACGAGTGATAAGTGGGAATGGGTTAAGACGCTGTTATTGGAAGGAAGTTGAAATGCAGGTCGTTTAGAACTTGGTAAGTTGGGTGAGTAAGCCGGAAAATCCGGCAGAGTTATGTAACAGAATCAAATAATTTAAAAGGAGGACATGCTATGGTTCTAAACGACAATCTCAATAAGTTTAATTGGGTATTTACCAATGCGTTCCGTGACTATCTCGAAGGGAAGTATGAAGTTAAGGCTGTCACGAATTATTCAAAGTTGTTGTACAAACACAAGCTGGATGATAACCGGACGAGTATCTATGCTTATACGGCGGAGAATGTTACGGATGACGTACCTAGAAAGCTTGAACTGGTAGGGGTTCATTACAAAGAACAAAATGCATTTGTGTTTGAGCCGGGTACAGACATCAGTAATTTTCCGAGTGAATTTTTGGTCATCAGGGAAGAGATGAAGCAGCCTACAGGCAGAAGGCGTAAACCATTGACGACACGAGAGGTAAGACAGATGATAATGGATGTAAACAGTTTTCGTATGATTGAAAAGCATTTTACTTTGAGTGTTGGAAACATGTATATTCTGCTGCTGGCTAATGTATTGAGGGGATGGGTTCCAGAAGAGTATAGTCAAGTCTGTGAAGTAACTTTAAACAGAATGTTTGAGGATGGTATGGTACCTGTTGACGACGGCAGGATACTTTGCGAATTTGTGCAGAAGAAGCTTTCGAAGTTTGTATCTGCGAGAGTGTCAAACGGAGTACTGCATGATTTGATGATGGATTACCCTAACTTAGTACAGGAGTATATACATTTGTCAAAAAATACAGCGGATTATATAAAGGCAGTATGTAATGCAAAGAATATGAATTATATGCTGAAGATGTATAGCGAGAAAAGAGAGCCTGATAAGAGCGTCAGGGTATTGCGGGCGTTACGTGCTGCGGAAGGATGTGGATACAAAAAAGCATTGGTACAGTTTGATTACGGTTATAAACAGACGGAGACTAATGTAAATACGGATATATGCAGGGATGACAGGGTACAAAAAACATATGATAAGGAAGAAGCTTTTAAAAAGGATAATTATCAGATAATGAGTATGAAGAGACCCAGTGCTAAGTTTGAAAGCTATATACCTTTTATAAAGAAGATAAGCGTAGGAAGTAGAACATTCTTTTCAGAAAACGTGGAAATTAATCAGGGTGAGATGATTCTTAATAAAATCTGCAGCTGTATCTTGAAAGAAAGTACTGATGAGGCGTTGGAATTATTACAGGAAGAAAAACCGGATATAAATATAAAAACGGGTTATGATAGGTATTTTTTAGTCAGTTTGGCTGATATGTATGGCGTCTATAGAGATGCAGATGAAGTATTTGAGTTTATACGGGATAATTATGAACTTACGGAAGAAGTAAAAACGGCGCTTCAAGAATTTGTGCACAGTGCCTATGGCGATCGTAAAAGGCGGGTACAGCTTTTAGGAGTTGCAGAACCGGAAGAACAGAGCGAAGCAGCTGACAACTGTAGTAATGATTATGAGGATTACGAAGATGACGAAGAATACTACGAGGAGGGTAATGAGTATGACGAAGAAGAGTAAAGACGTATTTAAGGGTACAGAGATAAAGGTAAAGCTGAACGGTATAGAGGACATTACAGAGTTTAATGCGAAGTGCAATGGTTATAAAGGCGATATTGATGTTGCGTTGGGCAGGTATGTCATTGATGGAAAGTCTGTATTAGGGTTGTATTCTTTAGACATATCTAAAGAATTAATCTGCAAGATTCACGAGGCGGAAGACAAAAAAGAAATGGATTCCTTAGCAGCAGCATTGTCTAAGTTTAGCATGTAGCAGTAAATTATATATGGATTTATGACATATAGAAGTGAAAGGATATGTTGCACAAAAGAAGTGTGCTGGTATCTGTTTGAGAATGGAGGTAGTACATGGTTGACATAAAAGAATTTACCAAAATGATTGTTAGTGAAATGAACGAGAGGTATATTAAGAAAGGAATGATTTCCGAGTATAGAGAAATCGTAAAAAATAACGGAAGCATTTTTGTCGGAATTGGTTTAAAGAATAAGGATGTAAGGGATGAGACTTTAATTTATACGCAGGGTTTATATGATAAATACATATGTGAAGGTATAACTTTTGACCAGTGTGTCAGGGAAGTGTGTGAACAGTTTGATACGCATCCTGTGTCAAGAATGAGAAATTTCACAAGGCAATGTTTGGTTTATGATGAGGTAAAAGACAGCCTGAGGGTAGCGTTACGCAATACGGAGAGAAATATAGAACGGCATGATGACTGCGTTTGTCAAAAATGGCAGGATTTGACAGTCGAAGTGGTTATAGAGGTCGAAACTGAAGGTGAGTGTGTTGGGGTTATGCTCTGTAGAAACCAGCTGTTAAAACTTTGGGGAGTATCACCTGAGGAAGTTTATAGAAGAGCCAGGGAAAATACCATTGAAAAAGAAGGGTTTTGTATTATAAGCATGGATGCAATATTTAGGGAAGTTATGAAGGGGAGGGACATTGACTTGCCGGAAGATGTTGAGTATGATATCCAAATACCATTATATGTTTTAACAAATGAGCGTAGAAATGGTGGTTCGGTAGTCGTTTCATATGATGCCGTACTTAGACAGGCTGCCCAAGAATTAAATTCAAGTTTCTATATAATACCTTCTTCAATTCATGAAGTGTTGCTGTGTCCTTTTTATGAGATGAACATTAATGATAGTTTGGCTATCAAGAAGATAGTACATGAAGTAAACAGCAGTGTATTGGAGCCGATGGAATTTCTGTCTGATAATATTTACTTTTATAATAAGGATGAAGAAAAAATTACTATGTTTTAGAAACAGTCAGGGCAAGGAATTGTCTAGACAAAAGAAGTAAGTTGCTGGCATTTTTTAATGAAGAGCTGTATGTCCGACACGTTTGGACTGCAGCTCTTATTAACGGTAAGTGCAGCCACTTTGGAAGTCTACCGCCTGTTGCGTGGTTGGCGTGCGGTATAATAAAAGTTAAATGTTTGAAATGGGGTATAGGTTTATATGGCGGATCGGTGTTATTATTATGTGGAAGATGAAAAAGTTAAGTGTGGGATTGTAAGTATAGAGTGGGACTGTGGTTTTACGAGGGAAGCGAAACATCTATACATAGACAGAATTATCAGCAGGGTGCCTGACAGGTATCAGATTTGCAGAGATATAACAACTGCGTCGCCTGATTATCTGGCAAGAAGTTTAAGCCCTCATATTCTGACAATGTCTGATGGCAGGAGGTTTGATACGATTTATTTTGAAAATCCGTCACCTGCACAGCATGACTGGCTGTATTATCAAAGTTTATCTGAGCAGCAGCGCGCTTTTATCAGGGAGTGCGGCAGTTTCACGGATGTATTTCATGATCCTTTTAAGAAAGGAAGGAATACGCAGGCGCATTCCGCGGCTGTTTTACAGCTTTTTATGATGCAGGGTTTAGCGGAGGAAGTAAGTGATTTTGCCGAGTTTGAAGAGTGGTGGGTAAAGTGCAGGCAGGGGGAGTGTACGGTATGAAGAGCAAATTAAGTATTGAACAGCAGGAAATGTATGATAAGTATTGTATGCGTGTTAACAGTGATATTAGTATTGACTCGGTAATCTTATCCGATGAAAACAGGGTGAAGCTGGATGAGTTTATTTTGGAAACAAAGAATGGTGAGAAGTTCATTCAGGCAGGATTAAAGCCAATCAATCGTATTTTGATGTATGGAGCGTCGGGAACGGGTAAAACTTATTTATCTAAGGCTTTAAGCAACTTCCTTAGTTATCAGTTGTTTTACGTGGATATATCAAGGGCGCTGTCTACAGGCATTGCTTCCCAAGCGCTTACGGAGATTTTTAATGTGGCAGACAGGATAGGTCAGGCTGTTATATTTTTGGATGAATGCGATGCAATCTGTTGGGCAAGAGATGATGATAAAAATCAGGATACTGCGGATATCCGTAGGGCTAACAATACGCTGTTCCAGCTTTTAGACCAAATGAACCCAAGATGTATTTTTATAAGCGCTACTAATTTGTACAGGAATCTGGATGCGGCTTTTGTTAATAGATTTAACATACAGATGGAATTTGATAGACCATCTGCAGAGGATGTTGATAAAAGTATAAGGAAGTTTATGCGTGGGTCATTTAGTATGGAATGTGATATGGTGCGTGATGTAAAAGATGCCGTGTTGTCTCAAGTTCAGTACACCCAGTCGTTGTCTTACCGTAAAATTCGTGACTGGGTAGAGCGCGCCGAGAAACAGGCGGTTATTAAAGATGCGTGTACTGTTAAAGAAAGCGAGATATACGGGTATCTGATGCAGGAGCTTCGGATAAGAACCTGCTATGATAAAAATGGCGAACTTTATCTGCATCAGTATGCAAAAGGCAGATATTCATAAAAGGGAGGTATTTGTTTATGTTGTATGGAAAAGAGGTATACAGGTCAATAGAAGTTACGGACGATGTACAAACGTGTAAGCTTGGTGTGATTGACCAACTTCGTCTTATTGTAGCAAATCTTTCCAATGACGATGCTGCGGAACTTGATATGATTGAAAAGGTGTCCTATGATAAACTTCGTAAGGTTGCTGCATTGAGTAGTTTTATTGAGAAGGCAGCAGCAAGGATGGATGAGTTGGGTAAATCCAGTGTAACAATAAAGATGTCGTCGGAGTTTCTTCCTTATATAAAGGAGACTTTAAGCGACACAGCAGGTTACGGTAGATATTATGATTTTAAGGTTATTAAGAAGGACAGACCTGTTGGAATAAAATATTTCTTTATTTTAAAGATAATGAAGAAAAGAGAGCAAGTGGAAATTCCGTAAAAATCGGTAAGTTATTTATGCAAAGGACTGTATGCCTGTAAGCGGGTATACAGTCCTTTATGTTTTATTAGGTTGAAAGGTGGTGTGTTTTTGAATGAAATTGAGTGCAAAATGGGGAATAATTGCAGTTATTGTCTGCATGATTCTTGCAGGGACGGTGTGTTATGCGAATGATGATTCAAAAATAGAAGTAGTAGTAGATAATCATGATGTTGTGGCAGAGTCTATTGCAGCTGCAATAAAAGCAAATAAATATGATGCAAAAGTAACTGAAATTTATTCCGTAAATAACAGTATAACAAACTGTTATTATCGCCCGTTAGCCAGTGAAGTTCCGTATTTGGAGGAAACGGTTTTAAAGGCAGGATTTGTATCAGCCTATACCGGTTTTTTTGATTTGGATTATACGGATGTTCGTGTGCCTGATGAATATAACGAGAGGTATATACAGGTGTTAGGCTCGGATATTTTGGTTTATGATGAAAGCTGGGGTAAGGAGGGTTACATGAAGGGGCTGATTGCAGCTACTCCGACAAGAAGTCAGGCTATAATGGCAGTATATAAGGCATTAGGGTTGTACCAGTATCACATCACATATGAGTTTAAGAAGGCTTCATTAAAAAATTCTCCGGCGATACTGAATCTTCCTGATTTCATTTCCGGTGTGGATGACAGTTATGGGAGAACTGAGGTTTTTGTAACAAGATCATGTGTATCTGATTATATGGATAAAGCGGGCAGGGATTTACGGACGGCGCATGGAAGCGGCAGGGATGGGATAACTGGTGGAGAGTTTATTGTACTGTGTTACAGAATGATGGATTATTACGGGGAACCCAGGATGCCTGATTTGGAGATGGCAGCAGTATTGCAGGCATATGGAAGCAAGGTACCTACATACCTGTCGGCAGTGGAAAAAGAAGCCTATCTGTATTTGGCAGCGAGAGGCTGTCTGAATGTAAATATTGATTATTCAAGAGAATTGCAGACAAGCGACATGTTGGAAATTTTAATGTGTGTTGCAGATGAAGGCTCAAGAACGGATTACAAGAATATACAGCTCGTGCAGAATGTAAATGAGACATTGCAGGTAAAGGGTTATTATCCGCGGAGCGTTACTTTGGCGGACAATTCGAACGCAGTGGAGATAAAAAAGCAGTATAAGTATACGGATGCAACAGCGTACGATTATTATGTGGAGAAGTCTAACTACACGACGTTTAAAACCAAAGGGTTTATAGGTGAGGATGTGTCACATCAGACTTTTATGCCTTCTAAACCGGGAGATCCTGCATCATTGGCTAAGGACGGATTTGAGTATTTGGGTGTAGAGAAAGGTAGCGATGGCAGTAGTTATTTTCACTACAGGATTCAAATAATAGACAGAAATGATCCGTATATGCAACAGACAGCCTTGCTCAAAGGATCTAACGCTATGTGGATTCAGGTTAATACACCGGATGAGACGGATTATCCTGCAAATATATGGTTTATGCAGGGCGGTGGTGTATATTCATATCAGTCAATAAATGACAGTAATGAAGTTACACTTTCAAGGCGTGCTTTTAAGGAAGGCGAGTTCGAAGATGCCGTAGATGCGGAACGGAAGAGTACACCTACAGCAAGTATTAAAAGTCCTGTATCAAGTTTTATGGCAAAAGCAGTTAGCTGGGTAACAGGAGATAAGACAGTAGTACATGCCGCAATGGATAATAGTGGTCTGTTAAAGTCGGCAGAAGTGTTGGTGGAAGTGCTAAATGCCAATAACATTACAAATAACAGTCTTCAAACTATTATGTCATCATCAGCTGTAAACGGTGTGAGTTGGTCGGATGAGAATAATGGCACATTAAAATTTACAACCAGTTATTATTCATATGTAATCTCTTTAATTTTGACAGAGCAGGGCAATGCAGATGCGCTGCATGGCGTGCCAGCAATATGTGACCTTTCGGGTGAAGGATGTTTGATATCTTTTAAGGATTTAGCTCAGATGGGCGTTCTGTATTACAACAGTGACGGAACTACTCCAAGACCTGTTACAAATAGTGTGAGCGAAGAAATATTGGTATTGGATTCCCTGTATGGGAGGCTGGTACTGAATGATAGCCAACACCTCATTGTTGTAGGTTCCGTTATATATCAGATTACAAGTGGCGATCCGTTGTGGACTTATAACGGTGAAGAGTTGTATGTGGATTTTAGATGTGCTTACGGTTGGTCAGAAAACTTATGCAGCATGGAAATTACAGGGGATCAAAATGATGTAACATTAAATGTTGTGAGAGTAGATGCATCAAATCAGTATAAGGAAACACTGGATACAGTTGGTATTAAAGTTCCGGATACGTTTGGCGGAAACAAAAGTTACGGTTATGGTCTTACTGTTGCAGAACGTGCTTTAGGAACAGCAGCGAATATGAATAGTGGTCACCTGTTTTATCTTGCGTCATCTAATTATGCGTTAAGCAACTGGATTATATATGAAGGTATGTCAGGAGATTTTTTAGTCGTGTACTATTTAAAAGATGCTTTTACTTCAAAAGGTATGAACCCGTTGGATGACAGTAATATAGAGTCTGTAGCTAACGAGATAGGAATGTGTCCCGTTGCAGGTGACAATTGGTGTGTAAGGATAGTCAGTCTTAATAAAGCAGTTAATTATACACCGGGTCAGTTTTCGTATGTGTATCCGTACGGTTACATTTATAATGTACCAAATGATAGCGAGTTTTCTATGGATAAGTATCTTTCTGGTGAAATACTGTTACCTTTAGTTAACAGAACCAGCAGCTTGTCGTCTGCATTGTTGTATAACATGAATGTCAACTATTTTGCAGGTTATCCATACGGGACATTACCAAAATCTGTCAGCAAGGGTTCTGAAGGGTCAGCTGCATATGTGGATGAGTGGGGAAGTGATGCAGGTCAGCTTACGCAAAGCAGACCTAATCTTGAGATAGTAGCGGCGCCTGCAGGAATACAGACTATGTATGGCGGTTATGACCTTGAGAGTATTACGTCGTCTACAGGTGGCGAAACAGTATTGAATAGTGCTGTAGGCAGTGGAGCTTTTATATCAAGTCAGGTTGAACAGGCAGGAACTCAAGTGTACTTTGGCACAATGAGAATGGAAATTAGTACTTCTGACAGTGCTAAATCATTTAAAGGTACGTTCTATGTTAACAATGAAGAGAGTAACGCTGTGGAAGTGAATTTATCTGCAGACCGTGTGTATTATAATGTCGCTGCATGGAGAAACCTGACAATCAATGCTGACGGAAGTGTGGCAGTTGCGGCTGATGCACAAAAGGTTTACAGGTATGTTACATTTGGTAGATGTTCTGTACAGGTGGAAGACAGTGAGGATGTGACAAAGCATGAAACAGATACAGTAAGTTCCTCTATTATCCAAAGCATTATAGAGGCAGATAAGGAAGATGATGCGTACAAGGATTTTGACGGGTTTAAGTTCATGGAAATGCTTGATTATTTGGACCAGTCTACATCATGGATTGTTGTCTTTTGTCTGCGGGTGCTTCCTTATGTGGGCATCATACTGTTAACGATATTATTTGGGTTAGCTTGTATGAGCAGTAACAGGATGGTACAGAACTTTTTTGCCAGGACGATTGATCCGGTTAAACTTTTAACGATTGGAAAGATGGATGTAACGATGCTCGACAGGAAAAAAGCATTTATTGGGATGATAATAGGGTATATTGCTTTTGCAATGCTGCTTGACGGTAATTTCCTTCGGGTAATAATTTGGCTAAGCAGCGGGTTTAGCGCAGTTGCAAAGTTGTTGAGGCAATTGTAATTATTAAAATAGAAAGTGAGGTTAGGATGTTATGGGAGATTTATTTAACGTTGAGTGGACTTCCGGCGATATGACGGTGTCAAGCGTAGAGTTTATCTCAAAGTATGTAGGGATGTTTGCTGTTATTGTCATATCCATTGTAGGTTTTGGCATTGTAATGGCATCCATACTGAAGAATGCAACGCATGGTCTGTATGCGGTCTCACCTAAATTCTGGGACAGGGTTGACGAAGTAAAAAAGGTTGAGCTGAGAGGTCTCAATTCAGCAGGCAGGCAGCGGGTTGCTCCAGGAAATAATGAGGTTATGAAGCTGATAGGTACGGGAATGGCAGTTTTGCTGTCTTTGCTTCCAAATATAAAAGCTATGACGGACTTTGATGATGAGGTACTTGATGCGAAGGCTTATTTTATGAAAGCGATTCCTTTGATGTGTCTGCATATTTTTATAGGTGTATTTATATTCTTTGGTTATCCCGCTCAGGTGGCTCAAAAAGCAAGTGAGTTTGGCACGGGGTTATTTGATGTTGTATTGACAAATGTGGACCCAAGCGCATGGGTGGAGGAACTGCCTGATAAGCTTGCAGTGCTTAAGTTCTCTACGGATGGTGCTAAAAATGATACGGATAAGGCAATTAATACAGCAGCTAAGAAAGTTACGACAACGTATTTAGGTGCAGTGCCCAGTGTAACAAAGGAGAAACGGCTTGAAGTTGCTTTGTCGATTGAAAGCTGGGTTGCTTCAAATATGAATGGTCTTGAGGACTACTGCAATCCGGATAAGTATGATATGGAAGTGACTGCTACTGTATATAAGTTCGGCAATGATCCAAAGGAAAGCGTGGAAAGGGTTTACAATCAGACAAGTAATGGAGTTACTACATATGCGTGGTATACAGACTTTAGCAAATTTGAGCCCAAAGGTACTGAGGATGTTTCTGATTGGTTTATCAGGTATGACCTGATATTTACTGCTGTGGCTTCTTCAGGAAAAGGTGATTCCGCTGCGGATACAAAGATGACAGTGCGTATTACGACTAACGCAAATGGTGAGAAGGCTACAGCTGATTTGGGCTCAGGCGGGTATGTTAAGAGTGGAAGCAGCTGTGGGGGTACAGCCGTCTTGAATAATACAGATGAACAGATTGACGTAAATATAGAAGTAAACGGTGGTACGCTTACGATAATTCCAAAAGCTTCAAAGGATAAAACTGCGCTAGCTGGTAATGGGATAAGCTATATAACGAATGTAAGCAGACTGTCTTACAGTGTTACAGGATTTACAGCTAAAATAAGGGAGATAGTCGCAGACGGTTCGGCATCTGTACCTACTTTTGAAGACAGCAGTACAGGGAAAAACTGGAAATTTGGGGACAGTCCCAGTGCAGAGGAATAATAGGCAGTGAGGCAGGGTATAACGGTATACCCTGCCTCGTTTGAAGGAAGGTGGTAGTGGTGGTTGAGGTTGTACTTATAGTTTTGGTTGTGTTGGCAGTAGTGTGTATAGCGAAGAATGGCGTAAAATTAGCATTCAGTATGCTGGCGCTTGGAGCAGTGCTAGCAGCGTGCAGGTATTTTGGATTGATTTAGAGTGGGAGGATGTATTTGTGAAAGTAAGTATAAAGGATGTATTAAAACGTAGTGTGTGCCTGATTATAGCTGTCAGTTTTATGTGCCAGTGCATGTCCGGTTTCGTTTTTGCTGCGGAAGACGAAACGCAGGTTAGGGAAGAGAGTACAGGCGCGGAAATTGAGCAGTTTGATGGCAGAGCAGGCGCGGGTATAAAGCTGGATCTTACTGATAGCAGTGCAGTGGGAGAGGACAGGGGTGAATTATTGTATCAGATATTGGTACAGGGGAGCAGATTTGAATGGAAGACCAGAAATGGGTTGGCTTTACTAAGTTTTTACGGTTGTGATCAGGATGGTAAAGTAATAATGGGTTCCCGAAAAATAGTGATAAGTAAGAGTAACGGAATTGCAAATGCAAGTTATGAAGAGAAGACGGAAGAAGAATTGTACAGTTATGTGGATTTAGAAGACTTTTATAAAATAATAGCTCTGTCGTCTAAGATGCCAAAATGGGTTTGGTATGGAGATATTTGGGCTGGGAAGGCAGTGACAAAAGGGTTCCAAGGGTTAACTGACATATGGGGTAAGTGGAAATTTAACAAGGTTACTACTGTAGTGTCCGGTTATTGGCTGTTAAATGTTGACAGCAATGGGGATTACAAGCCGTTAGATCCGGATACCTTTGGTCAGGTCGAAATGACGCAGGCGTTATTTAGTCCGGAAGGGTGTAACATAACGATAGTCAAGGGGCGGAATGATGAGTGTACAGGATTTTTGACGTTAGACCATCAGTTATGGTCAGGTCAATTCGTAGTTAAACCGGCAAAAGGCAAAACTTCGGTAGTAAAACCGGAAGTAGAAAGCACTTTGGAGGGTTTAGAAACTGAGATTAACAGTATTGATTTCAGCGATACTGTAACAAATCGGTCAAAGGTATTGATTGAGACTTACCTGGAGCAAAATACAGGAGGCGTAAGTACAGGATGGTCTGATAATTTTACTGTGGGCGGTAACTTGGACAGAAACATTAAAGAGTGTGTGATAGCGGATAAGAGGGACGTGTATGATACAGATCCTGCACCAACAGTTATAAACGGTTTTTTTGGTATGAAAGTTACATATGATTATGGTGAGAGTAAAGCAGCTTTGGAAGTAACCGGTATTAAAGGCAGTGATATAAAATTAAACAGTTTTGTGGATGCAGTATTGAAGGACTGTAACAGTGACGAGAAGTTTGACAGCGTTTTAAACGGGTATAAAAATTATCCGCGACTGAGAGCATTACTCAGCGAATATTATAATTTTAATAAGGACATGAAAAAACTGTTAAGTACAGCAGATGATGGTGATGCAAGTAAGAGTCTTACGGGTAAGGACTATTCCGGAAGCTCTGAGTACGAAAAGTGGGCTGCCGTTATGACAAATTATGTCCTTACAGGGAAATTGCAGTTTGAGGAAGATCAAGCCGGGTTAAATGCAGATGATTATAATTTGGCTAAGTTTTCCAGTGCAAAGGAGCTTACAGATGAGCAGAGGTTGAATTTGCGGGCGTGGTTTACCGTTGTTGCTACACAAAACGGGAGAAGCTGTCCGTCATGGAGTACAGGCGGCGGTTTGCAACCGTATTAT
Source organism: uncultured Lachnospiraceae bacterium (assembly GCA_910586715.1). Taxonomy (GTDB): domain Bacteria; phylum Bacillota; class Clostridia; order Lachnospirales; family Lachnospiraceae; genus COE1. Next base: position 48,127 of record CAJUJG010000002.1, on the reverse strand, counting down.
GCAACGTGGTTTAATTTGGGGGATTTGGAAGGGAAGACAGTTGCCTTTAATTCAGGAGGTTTGGAAGCGGATGAAGTAAAAGAAGTTGCGGATACTATTGCGGAGACATTAAATCTGTCTGAAGGAATAACAGATACATCAGAGAACAGGGTAGCTATAATGGACAGTCTTGTCAAATACTATTCAGCTAGGATGTACGGATTTGCCGAAGAAGATTTGGTAACCAGTAATGCGTTAAATGAGTTCAGTGTTGTAGGGGATAATGGAATAAAGCTGCCTAACGGCGTTTCCCGAAAATATGATTACAGTGCATTTTGGTATGGTGGGTTTAAAAGCCTTCAGAGAATGAAAGGGGTTTTAGGTTCTTCCGAATCGGCGTATTTGGGGTACATGAATGTTATGTATAATTTGGATGTCGCATATGATTGGGCGGATGTATTTTACAGTAATGGGGATGACGGTACCGGTTACAAGGCTTTAAGCGGTTTTCTTAATTCAACAAATCCTGAAGAGATTACAAGTGAGGATGTGACAGAAGACATAAGCAGTTATATTGTCAAGTGTCTTGCTATCTGCAGATCATTGGAGTATCTGGGTGTGGAACCTTGGAGTGAGGCTTTAGAAAAAATACAGGGATTGTACAGTAAACTGGCTGAGTTTGAAAATGTGGTACAGATACATGATAATGCGAACTCGGAAAGCGAGTCGTTAGGTATGTTTTTCAATATTGACGGGAACTATTTTACGGATGATTACATAACAGGTGTTGCATTGTCAGCGACGTATGTGCCGTTCCAGACAAATCTGTACGACCTTAGCTCCGTTGCTTACCTGAACAGCGAGAACATTGATTGGGTCAGTCGATTCCATTATCCGTTCGGTTTTTACAGGAAGGCATTGTATATTGATTCGGCTGTTGATGCAGCTGTAAACAGATATGTAACCGGGGAAACTTCAAATAAATTGGAAATTGCGACATTGGAGGATTTATTTGAAACGGAAAAGGATATTGTGCTTTATGTGGATACAAATTTCTATAATGCAGAAGCGTTGGTTTCAGCAAGACAGGCAGCAGGGTATGCTGTGCATTCTGCAACGGCGGCAGAAACATCGGAAGAAAATGAGCCGGTCGAGGGTGTTAGTGACGCTGTATCAAATATTGCGGAGTCCGTAACAGGGAAAATAGAACAGATGTTAAGCATAGAGATTGATCCGATACTAAAGACGTCAGGTTATACATCTTATTCAGAGAATGTACGTAGAAAAGCAAAAGGAAATTATGGCGACAATAGCGAAGAAGGTGCGGATTATGTATTTACGGATGAGTACATCGATAAGTATCTTCGTGTATATGAGGAAGAGTCAGACGCGTCCAAATTGGTGTTCAACAGTTATACAGTGTTACAGCCGTTTGCCGTTGTATCTGCCATATACAGACAGAAAAGCCTGTTTAATCTGTTAAAAACTCCCGTGAGGAAAAATGATCCGGTATTTGTAAGTTCTCCGAATCTTGCAGGTACGGTAGGAGTGTCGCAGGAGGAGTTTAACAGTGTATACAATTATGCCATGCTGAAAAATTTGGAGTCTGCACTTCCGGTAAACGCGGATATAACATTAGACAGGGATTCCCCGTTGTTTATGGACATTTATGGGAACATTGTAACAGAAAGCGGTTATGTGGTCATCCCTGCAGCTTCGAATGCGACGTTATGCTCCGGAAGTTATACACCTGTATCTGCAGGGTTTTTGAGTCTGTACAGCCGGGGAGAATATGAGATACCCGCAGATTACAATAATGCATCTGACTTTATAAGTTCTTATTTTGAAGTCAACGAGGAAACGGGGACTTTTGTATTAACTGCCAAACTGGTGGACGGTGCTTATGTGGACTTTTCGAAATTCCAACTGTCAGATGGTAGTTCTTTACAGTGGCTGCGGGACTTTGTAACTGAGGAATGTTATAACCGTTCAAGTTATTTGCCTTTCAGCAGGCGGGCTTATTTGATTACGGAAGTATTGCGGGGAGCGCCTTTAAATAATATTGATTATGAGGCGGAGGGTATCAAAGATTATAGAGATGTGAATAAGGTAGGCGTATACTTTGCAAGTAAACTTGAGGATTTATCCTCGGCTTTGTTGTCAAAGACTAACGGTAACTCGCTTGTGAAACTTCCGAACCTTGCGTTTATGGAAGGTGTGGAATATGTAATATTGTTTCTTTTTAAGATAATATTTGCCGGCTGTCTGGTGCTGCTGTTTTATAGGATGTATGTCGATGCAGTACAGGGAATACTCGGTATAAAAACGTTAGCAAGCTTTGTGATATCAATATTTATGTTTCTTGTAGTGGCATTCGCAATTCCGGAAACTTTGGATATATCGTATTATCAGGTTAATAAGAGACTGCTTCAGAGTGAAGTGGAGTATATTGAGATGCTTAACCTTGAAAAAGCAGCTGCAGGACGGGAAATTGGTATTGCAGATGTGACTGCGCCGGAAACGGAAACAAAACTTTATCTGAAGGTTGATGACCTTAGTATCCCGTGGTATACAATCTTGGATGATGTACTGTTTAAATCTACGTTTAAAACGGTTGGCGAGATATATGATGATGCGTTGGATGACAGTCTGTTAGCTAACCTTCCGGGATTTGTCAAGAAAGGCGACGGTTTATATGTAAGTGTGACTGACCTGTTCGAATCTTCTGTTGTTGAGTATGACAGTAGTAGTAACGAGTTGGTGTCGGTTGTGACAAAGACGCCGTATGCGTCTTATGTAACACCTTACTATGCGATTCTTGACCTGCTTGTTGAGAGAGTTAATATATATAATCAAAGTTTTGAGGTACAGGCATTTACCACAACAGTGCAGTCGGGTGGTCGTGTTAGGACTGTGGGAGCGGTAGCGGACTTTTTTACATCAAATTATTTTATGGCAGAGAGTCAGGATGTGTTGGGGCTTAAAGGTATATATAATGTTGAGTCTACGTTAGTGGAAGCATCGCCGTTCAGCAGCGAAGATATAGAACGTATGTCTTATTCAATGTGGTATGATACAACATTGAGTAAAAGTGAACTTGAAAGGGTAATTAATGAGATAGATAAGAAAGCAAGATTGTTTGTCGTAAATAACAGACAGCTTATTGGTAAGATATCGGATGAGACATTTTTAAAGGTAATGGCGTTATCTATGGCTGTTGAGCATAATGATGCTATGAATATTCCGGCTGCGAATGCTATTGAAATTTATGATGTAGATACACGTGATTTACTGAGATTATCCCTTGCAGATAAGACTGTTGTAATGAAAGAATGTTCGAAATCTTATGCAAGATTTGTGTTTGATAGCGCAGGTGTATTAGGTGTTGTTATTGTTGCGTTTCTGCTTGTGATATATTTTATCGCGTCATTTATTAAGCCTGTAATGATTTTCATAATTTTAGCGAGCATGATTGCAGCAGTATTCAGACGTACAATCCGCAAAGAAGAAGGTGGTTCTATAGAGGGAGTTGTTATAACGTTGTCTTTAGTATGTGGAGTCAACATTCTGTATGCTTTAATGTTAAAATGTACGATGTTTATACCCGATCTTGGCGTTACAATGACAGTATCGTGTTTCTTGCAGATTTTAATACAGCTTGCTTACCTGTTTTTGCTGGGCGGTCTTACGGGTATTGTGCTGTCTGACTGGCAGGATGTAGGTATGAATACTTATTCTCGGATTGTGTACAAAGTGATGGTTAATACACGCAGCAGTGTAAGCAATGTGAAGAATGCTGTTATAAAGAGCAGGTATACAGCAAGTGACGGTAATGGCAGTGATAGACGCCGAATCAGGAGAAATAGGGAGAAGGAAGTTAGGAAGCAGACGGTAAGTGAAGAGACAGGTGGGGATATCCTTAACAGGATGTTAGATGAGGATCAGGAAAGAAAGGAGCGTTAATCGGGCGGTATGGTAGGTTATAATAAAGAAAAGATACATGTCCTTGCTAACATTGATAATTATTTTGGCAGGCATGAAGGAAGGTTATTTCCAGTGGTGCTGTTCCTGTTGGTGAGTGCGGCGCCTTTTTTGGTTTATGTAGTGTTATTCTCAGCGGTTATACCGCTGAGAGTGATGCTTGTATTTGAAGCCTTGTGGACGGGAAGAATGGCATTGCTGATATTAGGCAGAGAAAATGAAAAATTTGCACAATACTTAAAAGAGTCAGGTAACGGACGAAAATCATTTGATGCGAATAAGAATGACGATGATGCATATGTTACTGCGAATGATCTTATGAGAATATCAAGGACAACGGAAGACGGTGTTATTGAATATTTTGATGGGAGAATTGCTTATATAGTGTCAGGATTTTGTGCAACTTATCTTGATGACGTGAGATTTACTACGGCAATGAGGGAGTTCATAACCCAGTTGCGTGGTTATGAGTACAGCATATATACGCATTTGGTTGTTGATGAGTTACGTCTGCAGGATAATCTTGAAAAACTGCGTGTTTATAAGGACAGGAGCATGATGCAGGAACGAATGCTGCTATATCAGGAGCAGGACAGGTACAGCAGGGAAAATTCGGAGCTGTACAGGATATCAATTGTTATTCCTGCATCTAAATATGAGTGGAAAACACTGCGGCAAAAGCTTGACTATCTTTTACAGTCTGAGACAGCAAAGGTGTTTAAATTTGCGGTAGTGTGCGACAGCACACAGGTAAATGATATACTGTCCCGGGATGTGTGTGCAAACGTTGATATTAATAAAATGCTGGTAAAGAAATATGAGAATGATGATTTCCATAATTCAGAAGTGTTGTTCTATGGTGATGATGTGCCTGAAGAGTATCAGGTAAAGCGTGACAAAGTACAGTTGAGTAAAAGACGGGTTACAGTAGTAAAGTAAAAGAGTGTCTGCAAAAGCAGACACTCTTATCAGATTGGAGTGAATTAGATGATTGCAAGAGCAAAGATGTTTATTGTTGCTGAAAATATAGACGATTCTATAAAAAGTCAGACATCAAGTTATGACATAACAATTTTTAAGTCCTTTATTGATTTTGAAAAGTATGCAAATGAGGTACCCATAATTATTGACACGTTGGTTATATCTGCCGGTACTCTGCCATTTAACGGGGTAAATATGATGCGTGTCGTTACATTGCTGGAGTCGCCCTTTTTAAACATAACAGGAAATGTAATATATCTGATTGACGGTTCGGTAAGGTATGAGGCTGTAAATGATTTTTTGGGGATGAAGGGTATTACAAATTGGGCTGTGTATCAGGGAGACCTCAGTATTAGATTTATAACTGACATTGTGACAGGAGTAGGCAGACAGCAGGTGGAAGGTCAGAATGAGATAATTACTTACAGAGTGAGGGCTACCGAGTATATTAAACAGCAGAACCAGTTGAAATATGAGTCAGACAGTAAGAAGTACTATACGGACGAAGATATTTTGGGGGATATTCCTGATGAGGAAGAACCAAATGATATACAGCCTGCTCAGGAAAATGAGGTGATTATTAATTATGTGGTCGGACCGGACGATATTGACAGGACATTGATGGTGTTTCTTCTTGCACAGTACAGGTCCATGCAGGGTAAAACTCTGATTATGGAAAAGGACAGTGAGTTCCACATGTTGACTGAGCTTGTGACAAAAGCCGGATTGGAGCATGAATACATTGATATTTCGGATGTTATGAGTGATGTGGATGATGTTTTAAAGAGAATAAGGTCATGCGTAAGTACGCTGGTAGTAATCGGAAGTAAGAGACGGGTAGGGTATGATTATAATTTTATTATGGATTTATTACAGCATAACCTGCATAGTGAAATTCCGTTCATAATAAGGGAATGCTCATTCAAGGAAATCCCGTATGGATATAACTTTACTGTGGTAATGCGTAATATGGTGCCTGCAGTATTAAAATACTGTAATGAGATTCAGGAGAAAATAAATCCGGAAAAGGTGACATTTATCGGAGTACAGTCATGCAATTATGGTACGTTAAATCTCACAAGCAAGGAGATGAAAGCTGTTATTGAGTCAGTACTTGGAATAAACGGTGTTACCGTTCAGGTGGTTCATATTAACGGAATCGTATTAAGAGGGGAGGAAGTAGTGTATGATGTATTTAGCATCCTTAACAGAGGAAATGAGCGATAAGGTACAGGGATATTATTTTTTGAAAACGTTAGAGGAGATGGATAGGGTTGTTGCAGATACGAAGAAGAGAAACAGTATATTAATTAGGAGGGATTTTGCTAAGGAGTATTTTACACCATCGGGTTTGACAAGGTATGTTAATAATGCCAGAAGAATAAACAGAAACCTTACAATTGAGTCAGATGAAAGGTCGGATGTACTTACGGTAGAAAGATTTATCAGGAAGTTGTCGGATATAAGAAGCACGGAAGAGGCGTTGTCGTTGATGACTGCATATCCTAAAGAATTTATTGATGTCGTAAAATTCCTTGCAGACGGATATAGCGTAGGTAAGGAAGAGCTGCTTGCAGCATCTAATAAGGTGTCGCGTCTGCAGGCAATTATAGACGAAAAGAATGTACAGTTGAGTGATTTGAGGCATTCCGTTATGGTGGAGCAGGAAAATAAGATGATTGTGCAGTCTAAGTTAAGTGCACTGGTAAACAGAATTAATTATCAGTATAATGCGGATGTTGATGAATCAAAGATGTTCAGTGTGGATAAGAACAGTTATGACAAGATTATTTACATAAAAGAAATCACACGTGTACAGTTCGTGGACTCATTTGTGTTCTATCTTAAAGAGATAATGAAAGTGCTTTATTCAATGCCGGTAAGACTTACCATAATTGAAGGGTATTATGCGAACGGGAAGGTCAAGCTATACCCTGACCTCGTTCCTCACTACAAGCTTAGAGAACGGGATGTGCTGTCAGGGGATATTCTCATGCTGGGCATGCAGCCAAAACTGATGGAGGATATTTTACGTAACCCAAGCAGTGTATCTATTTTGATTGTATTGGATAGGGGAGGGTATTTTTCTCCGCACATAAAAGGTGAGAATGTTGAATATTTTTACACAGTCAGTGATCTTAAGGATATAAATCCGTCAGTACCCAAATCGAGGATTATATCTTATGATTCTGAGACGTTATTTATACCATTGATAGAAGGTTTTGGTGATTTGGACGAAGGAGAACGAATTGCAAGATATTCATCCACTGAGATTGTGAAGCGTATAGTGACACTTGTAGAAGGCAGGTGATGGTTATGGCAGTGAGAGATAAAATAAAAACCGGTAAGAATAATCAAAACGACAGTACAGGTACAGTGATTGTCCGGCAGAAGGTCCGACAAAAAACGCAGAAGCAGGGAAAACGTAAGTCATTCCTTAGGATGAGAATGTGGATACATTATCTGTTATCTGCTTTACAGAAAGACAGGGGAAAGATTCCGGATAATATTGGAGACCGTATTATGATAACAAACAACGTGTATATTACCAAGTATTATATGAGTTCTGTTATACATGTTACGGCGCTTGGACTGGACACACCTTTTACGTTTACGGGTGAGTTGACGCGATACCTGCGCAGTCATGGATGTGACGCAGTCGTAGATGTTTCTTTTAAAAACACGGTATATGATGTGAAACTGAAGGACAGCGGTTTACTCTCAAGAATAAATGCGTGGGAGCGTGCTGCAGAAGAAGAGGATATTCCGCAGAGGGAGAAAGAAGTTGCGGCAAGGTGCCTTTATACGGTGCATATAGCTAAAATGGGTGAGCCTTTGTTTAAAACAAGAATCTTTATTACGGTACGAGCAAAGACAGGTTCGAAGCTGTCTGCGGCGGAAAAGATGGTATATAAGTATCTGACAAGCATTGGCGCTGATTTTATGCAGATTACAGCTACATTGCAGGATACGTTGAAGTATATGGCGGTAATGTCTGATTATAAGGATAATTCAGTTAAGGATATCAAAGCGGTAGTGACATCGGAAGAAACTTTGGTAGAGATGCTTCCAAATTCAGGCAGTTATAACGGCAGCAGCGGCGGTTATGTGGGCGTGGATTTACTGAATAATGCTGTATTTAATTTAGATATGAGTAAAGTCACGAAAGCAAGAAACATGTATATATACGCCCCGTCAGGTGAAGGCAAGACGGTTCTTGCTGTAAATATGTGTGCTTCTTATGTGGAAGATGGTTATGCTGTATGTGTGATGGATATAAAGGGCAATGAGTTTACGAATTTCATAAAAGCGACAGGCGGATATATTGTGTCAATGAGGCAGAACTCTTCCGGTTATATAAATTCTTGGAGAATGCATAAAGAAGATTGTACGTATGAGAATGCAGAAGCTTATTTTGCAAGACGTATTGCATTGTGTAAGGAGCAGATGATGATACTGTCCGGAATAACGGATGAAGGTTTACGTTCTGATTTGGAGGAGCTGTTGGATTCGTTTCATGATAGTTTTTACACAAGTATTGGCGTTCTTCCCAATAATCAAAACAGTTGGGTGAATACGGAAAATTTGACTCCGTTTGATATATATGATGCATTAGTTGACTATCTTACGGCTGAAGTGATAGCAAAGTATGAAGCGGTATCGAGGAAGGTATTGAACAATTTGCGTATGACAATGAGCAGAAATGGAAGTAAGTCATATGTGTTTAAGGAAGAGTTTGATTATGCTTCTATTTTGAAGGCAAACACGCTGATGTTTGACTTTGGGATTCTTGAAGGAACGACAGAACTTGATGATATGACATTATTCAGACTGAAGTTCACATATATGCGCAGGCTTAATGCAGAGTTTGCAGCGTATAAGTATGCTAAGGGGGTGAAGGTGGTTAAAGTGCTGGAAGAGTCCCAGATAGCCGTGAATGATCCGGACATTATGAAAGGTTATGTGGAGGAGTTTACCCTAAGGCGTGCTCAGGGACAGACAACTATTTTGTTGGGTAATTCCATTACAGCTTTGCTGAGTAATCCGATAAGCAGACCGTTGGTTGAGAATATTACAGGTATTTTTGTAGGACGTTTGGAAGATGAGGATGTCAGACGGACCGTCATAGAAAAATTTGGGTTGAGCAAATATGAAGAACTGATGCAGTTTATAACAAAGGAGTCAAGGTTTAGAAATTCTTTCTTATTTATAAACAGGATGGAGGATAGTCCGAGTATTCCAGTGGTAAGGGTGATACTTGATAATAACAGAGCTTATAAACTGTTCACACCGGTTGCTCAGGACAGTAGTTTTATGAAACAGTGATTAAGTAGTTATAGGTGGTTAAAAGGAAGAGAGATTGCACATCAATGCGACTTCTCTCTTTTTTTTTTGTTTGTAAATAAGTGGAGGTAGTATGAATTGGTTGTTAGTAATTAAAGCGATAAAGATAAAGTTAATTCAGGTAGCATGTTTGGCTGTGTTTACGGTATTGTTATGTGTGACAGTTTATGTCTGTGTAGAAATAAAAATGACTTTGAGCGACGTTGCTGATGACTATTTAAGCTTGGTTGATAAGACAAGGATAGGCAACAGTAAGGATAAGTTTTACGAAGATTTTTATGAAGCTTATTATGCCAATATGGATATAACGTCGGCAGATGACCCGGACAATCTCAGAGGTAATAAAAGAAATAAGGGAGATAAAGGGAAGAGCAAATTAAAGGCTGGTTTGGCACAGAATGCAATGGTGTTTTACTCAAAGTGCAGCGTTCCTAAAGGGAATAAGACAAGTTTAAAAGTAGGGGATGTTTATCTGTATGACGGTCTTCCTTGGGACGGCAGTAATGCATATACGTTTGATGAAGATACTGCAAAAGAATATATTGCGAGGTACCTGCCCGGAAATGTGAGTCATACGGTGGTAATAGACAATAATTGTAGTGGACAGGCGTTGACAAAGGATGGTGTTGATTGTGTGGATTTTGCGGCAACATCAATATTGGCATTTTGTGACATAGATGATTTGGGATCGCCAGTAGGCTGGTCAAAATCAACCAGACCTAAGAAGGTTTGTGCAGTCATAAAAGCTGGTGATGGTAAGGAGTATTACCTGCCTTTGACCTGCGTGGGGGATGCAAAAGGACATACGTGGGCTGGCGGGCTGATGGAAACCGCACTGTCTAATAGTCAGACTGGCGGTCGCTGGTATTTTAATGATGGAGGCGGCGCTATTTCAGGAGATATTATAGGTAGGGTTATTACGGATTTAAGTGATATAAAGAAAGGATATTCAACCGTTGTACAGTATGGGGGTAAAATGAACCCTCAAGTTTGTTTGGAAGTAAACAAGACTTATCAGAAAGCAATACAGAGTACTTATACACTTGTTGGTTTTGTGGCATGGAAGGAGTAGGTTATATGAATAAAAAATTTTTCGCTGTAATCGTTATAATAATGATTTTTATATGCGTGGTTTGTACAGCTTTGGCGTTTTTGAAGGTAAAGAGCAGTAATTCTAATAAAAAAGCAGAGAAGTATGTTTCGGAATTGGAAGAAGATGCAGGCGAAGCTTTAACTGTTTCTGCTGAGTCAGAAGAGGAAAGCAGTACGCAGGGCGTGTTTATTTACGGTTTAAATATTGAAGAAGCTTTACCGTTGAGTTCCGCGGATATTAATTCTTTACCTGTTGTGACTGTTGAGGAGCTTCCGGAGTGGGTACAGCAGGATATAGCGCGCGGATTGGAAGATTATGAGTCAGTAAGCTGGTGCTATGCATTTGCTAAACGGTATTACGGGGATAACATTATGTTTGAACATAGTAGTAAAATGGCTTCTCATGTGTATGACAACTGCTATAACTGTATTTATGGTATAAATGGAGTTGTAGTTGATTTTGTAATCACGACTGATGGTTCACATATTTATATGTTTGAGTATGAGAAAGAGTGAGTACTTTAGTAATGTCGAGCGTGTATTATATTTGGAATGCTTTCGTATAAAAAATGCAGTATACAGGACATATATAAGTGAGGAAGATGGTTCATATTTTTGAGATATCAAGGCAAGTCTCTTTGGAGGCTTGTTTTTGTGTTAGGAGGTGATTTTTTTTTTTATGATTGTGATTGAAATGTAGCTTAAGGGTTGATTAAATATGGAGGTTCGAATGAGACTATCAAAAAAAGTACGTAAGACGGTATGTGTAGCATGTACAGTTGCAGTATTGATGCATGGTAATGGTATGGATATTGTCAGAGCAGTGGGTAGCAGAGAATCTGGCACAGGGACAGCAGCGGATTTTGATTTCGGTACGCTGGTAACTGCAAGGTCAGCAAAATGGAGTAGTACTGCGGAATATTGTAGAAGCGCAGCGGAAGATGTGACGCAGCAGTTTTTAACAAAGTCGGCAAATAAGGCGAAACAAGAGTCTATTAATATAAGTAGTGAAAAATTCAGCGCAACAGCCGTAAGGCTGAATACTGAAATTTATGATGAGACGGTCAGTGTGGTAAATGTCGAACATATTAAACGGGATTATGGTGAAGGTGGTACTGCGCTGTATGAGAGTTATCTTGACAACATAGACGCCATAATGCCATTGGCGCTTACCACATGTGAAACAATGGGCTGGGCTGATTCAAGATATACATGGTGTTCCGCTGTATATTCAAGACTTTTGGATGAGAAGGGGACAAATATGCGTAAATGTAAAGTGGAGCAGGTTAACACAGATACCTATGTGGTGGCAGGTTTATGCACTTATATGGGATGTGGTAAAAACTGTACGGCAGGAACAGCAGACCATCATCATACGATAGGCAACAATGATAATGACAGCTTGGGTCCTTTGCAGATTTTGCGCAGATATGTGGAAACAAACGGTTATATCCAGTACCCGTGTGGCGAGACAACAGTAGACTTGATGTGCTGGCGGGATAATGCGGAGTATTTTTTACATAGACAGTCTGAAACATTTGCTTCCAAAACTTTTTGGAATAGGGGGCATGTTATACAATCCAAAAATGAGCTGATGGCACTGGTTGCAGTGGCACACAATACAGGCAGCGCATATTTAAGCAGTCAGGATGCGGGCTCTTTATGGCATGATTCTGAAAGTGTGTTTAAGTTTTGTGAAGTGTTGGGTAGTGAAGAAACTTATAAAGTACTGAGTGGATATGTGGATGAATGGTATTGTGATTTGGAAAATACGGATATAGAGCAGTTTATGCTTGCCGGCAGTTATTACAGGAACAATTATGATTCCATATTGCGAGAGATAGGGGTAGACAAGAGAAAATATGCAAGCAGCTTTGGGCACAAGCAGTATTATCCGTTGAAAGCAGTTTTAAATTACATGTCATTGGACAGGCTTTATCATTCAGGCTGTAGAGATGGTGAGGAGGTGTGTTATTGAATAAGTTTATGATAGTGAAAGTAGCATTGGCTGTGTCATTAGTTGTTATTGCAGTATCTGTTGTCGTGTATATGTCAGTATCTATAGAAAGCGGGATGACGGAAGTGTTAAGTGATTATTTGTCTTTAGTTGACAGAACAACTATTGGTAACAGTAAGGATAAGTTTTATGAGGATTTTTATGATGCTTATTATAACAATGCGGATGTGACGTCAGAGGATAGTCCGGACAGTGTAAGAAATAAAGGCGGAGGAGGGGATAAGCGCAAAAATGGAACGTTAGGTTATAAGACAAAGAAAGAGGCGGAGGCAGCATTAAATGCGGCAGCAAGCAGGAATAATAAACAGCCTGCAGCATGGAAGGTTGTAGGGGTAAACGGCAGGTTTTTTGTGGTAGAGAATCAAAGCAGTAAATGGTGGGGGGATGTAGTAAGCGGAAGTGGTTCTTCAATGTCTAGTGCGGGATGCATGTGGTTTGCAATTTCCGCTATGCTGTCTGCAAAGTCTGACAACGTTGTAACGGTATCCCAGCTTTTGAAAGCAGTCGGTTATTCCGTCAGTTATAATAGTGCAGGTAAGTATTCTGTTAGTGAAAAGTTGCCTTGTGTTGGCAATGATTCCGGGAAAAAGTATGCAAACGGTGCAGCATGTACACCATCGGGTATCGCAAACAGCTATAACGGGAGAACATTAATGGATAGTGGGAAACCGAACAGAACAAATCTTACAAAAGGATCCGTGTATTTGGTACATGCGCAGGGGGATTCAAAACGGATTGTGTCAATGACAGGGGAACATTGGTTTGTTATAACTGGATATGATTCAAGCAGTAAGGCGTATCAGCTGTTAAACTGCAAAGTAACAGCCTGCAATGCAGATGAAGTAGACCGATTGTTAAATCATGCGTATGAATATTGAGGGGGTAGAAGTATGAAAAGCGGGAATAAGAATATAGTTATTATTTTGTTGGCGTGTGCGGTTATTGTTGCCGTAGGATTGTTGGGTTTGATGTATGTACGTCGGAATAATGGGGCAAATGAAAGTGTAAGTGAGTATATTTCTGAAATAAACAGTCAGGAAGATACAGAAGAAATGCAGACATTATTTGATACTGTTACGGAAACAGAGACGGTAGGTCAGAAATTAAGCAACACAGAAACTGATACACTTGAGTTTGTTGAGAAAGAATATGTGAGGTATAAGACTTTGGAGTTGTCAGACTATGCGGCTGAGTTTTTGGATGATGACAATTTTATACGTGCAATGGATTACATGCTGGCTGAGGGATTTTCGGGTTATGTATATGTGCAGCCTTTTAAGTCTGACGATAGTGAAGGCGGTCTTCTGGCTTCAGACCTTGTATGTAATTATGCAGGTGATGCAGAGTACTATTATACATTCGCGGACGACGAACATGTATATGATGTAATCGTTGAAGGAGATGAAATATTTGTTGACGAATTTATAGAATGGTAGGAGGTGTGCAGACATGAAGAATAAAAAAGTTCGAGTTGGTGTTTTGGCTGTAGCTGTAATAGCGGCTGCTGTGTTTCTTTATGACAGGATAAAGGGTTGTAAGTCGTACATGGACTATTTATGGAGCTCTGATGATTTTGAGGGAAATGATAGCAGCGATGATTCTACAATTATTTACAGGCAATAGCTGTAAGTTATACTCAGGAAGGAGGAAATGTATATGGCAAGTACTAAGAGCAGGGTAGTTAAAGTAGGAAAAATAGGAGTAATTCCATTTCTCATACTGTTAGTGGTGTTTGCATATTGGTTTATCCAGAATAATGTGAAAAATAATGCAACCGCAGATAATATTGAGTTTATCTATGAACATTTTAACAGAAAGGGTGAACTGGTAGATACCTACGACCAAATCGGAGTTGAGAATGTGGAAGACATAAAACTCTTCATAAAAGGTGATAAGGTCAGGATGGAATTTGGTTATATAGAGCTTACGTGGACTTTGGAGGAGTTCGTGGAACCTGCGAATTTAGAGGCGTTAAAGAAAATCCACGTTGACGTGTATAGGGATAAAGAAACAGGTAAGATACGTGTTTTTTACAAAGGCGAAGAGCTGGAAAGGTGGGTGTCATGAGTGAAACAGCGGATTTGGCTGTTTATGTTGTCAGTGGCATTTGCCTTTGCCGGATTTAAGTACGTGGAAAAGGTGTATCCGAATATATCTGTTGAATGTAAGGCTGCGCTGTTAAATGATGACAGCAGATACAGATTTTATGTTATTACAGATTCAAATAAGATGATGTGTGATTTGTCTACTGTTTCTTTGATAGTGCAAAATATGAAATCGGACGGTTACAGTGTATATCAAGAAACAGATACAGAGAATGAAGTGGATGTTATCCTACAGAAAGACGGTCTGTATATACGCATGTATTATGAGACAGCGGGAATGTTCACAAGCATAGCCAGTGCTTATGAAAAAAGTTATATACCGTTTACATATATAAATGAGGGAAGTGGTAACTAACATGTTTGGCATTTACAGGAAGGGATGTATATAAATGGAATGGCAGGTTATAGCGGAAACTTTAATAAATTCATGTATGGACTGTATTGAGGACTGTATCAGCAGTATTAGTGCAACAAGAGGGAAACGGTTAAAAGAAGTATTTATAGCATGCGTAATTTTTTTATGTGTCAGTGTTGTACTTCGGATTATGGAGCTTCCAGCATTTATAACATGGCAGGAAGCATTGCCGGCAGTATTCATGTCGGCATACTTGACTTTTATGAACTGCATTAACATGTCAGTTATAAAAGCAGTCAGGAAGCGGTTGGGTATTAATTTAAAGGAAAGGCAGGTTGGTGGGAATGGCAGCTGATAACAACGTATTAATGGCATTGGCGGTTTTGGAACGCGTGGAACCCCAGTTGGACGTGGATACACGCAGCCAAATAGACCGAAATAGTTTAATAGCTGTCCAGCATTATATTATGCAGGCGCAGCAGAAGCTTATAGGTATAAATTTAAGGCACTGTGAAATACGGACAAATTTAGTTGAGGCGGATAATCTGATTATGGAAATATTGTCGGATGATGCCTTTGAAATGACTGATTTGGAAACAAAGGAACTGTTGATAAGTAAAATTGAGACAGCATTGCATCTTCTGTATTTGGATGCAGGAATGTATTACGATACAGAACATGAGTTTGCTTACTCTATGCGGCTGAATACGCTGCTTCAGAGGATTATCAATGTATGTGTAAGTAAGGGGTATTACTTTGGACAGTACTAATTGAAGTAGGAGGTTAGGTATGAAGATAGCTGATTGTTATGATTTGCACGCCCTTATTAGGGAGTTGGAAGTTGCATTTCAGGTTGACGGTTCTGATTTTGAGGAGAGGGATATCGATGTACTGGTAAAAAATGTAAAAACGCGTGTAAGCAGACAGTACCAAATAGATGTGCTGTCTTATAAGGTAGATGCAGATGAGCTTACGATGAGTGAGTCCCGTAAAGCAGTGGTGCTGTTTATCGATAACATAGCGCGGATTCATTCAAAACTATGCGGTTATGCGCAGCTTGTCAGATATAAGGCTGCAAATGAGATATCGTTAAGTGACATTAATTATCTTGGCTTTGAAGAGACAAGTTTAAAGACTACGCTTGTGGCAATGCAGCGTGAGCATTACCTGCCGCAGGTTGAGGAGAATATTGCAGCCATAAAAACTAAGCTTGGGGTTATCAACAACTGTTGGGAAAAGAGGCTGTTTGTGCTTGCAGTTGTAGCATATGAATTAGGGTGCAGTGAAGTTACAGCGTGTATTGCCGAGATACTGTACCAGGGTATGATAAAGTAAGGGGGAAAATACTTATGGTGCTTTGGATAACAGACAGGGATATTCCGGATAGTATTACGAACTATAAGATTGATTTTAGATCGTTTGCCAGTAAAGAATATCATCCTTTTATTGCTACAACAAAGTGGGAAGCTGTGAATATTGACATAACGGACAACACACCGCGGGGTATTATTAAACAGTTGGTATCATTAGCAGTGATAAATCCGATTTATGACGTTGATAACCTGACGATGAAGAAGGTGCAGTTGCTGTGTGAGATATATCCGGATGAAGCTGCAAAGATACTGTACTATTATAAGAAAGGCGAATATGAAGAACTGAAAAAAGTGCTTAGTGGATTGAAGGTGGGTATATGAGCTGTTTAAAGTGTGGCGGTACGGGCATAACTGCCACGGGTGAGAGGTGTAGCTGTGGCACGGGCAGGACAGTAATATTACCGACAAGTATGAAAATACCGCTGCAGTATCAAGGCGTGATGTTTGATAAAGAACTTGTGCGTCCTGACATAACTGACGAGTATGGTAAGTATATGGAAGCGTTGAAAGACAGGCTGACGCGTCAAGCTGCTATATTAAATTTAAATGTATTATTATGTGCTCCTGCAAATTCCGGGAAAACAGTGTGGGCTTATACAGTATACGGATTATTGTATAGTAGTGGTGCAAGAGTTCCGGAATTAATGGATTTGATGCAGGCGAGAGAACTTATGCTGAATTATTATCAGGAAGATAGAACCGCGGCTGAGTTGTTGAGCAGTGCCCCGGTAGCAATCATAAAGCTTCCGATGGACTTGCCAAATAAATTCTCAGAAACCATGTCAACGATTATAGAACGCAGGGTTAGAAATAACGGCTCCACTGTTTTTATGTTTAACGGTGAATACAAGGATATCGAAGCTCAAGACAGATTTGGGAAAATAAAATACATAGTGGGTGATGGGAGTTTTAATTCGCTATTGGTTAAGTCATTTAAGTAAGGGAGGTAGTGTATGACATTAAATATTTATACAGATGGCAGTTGGTCTAAGAATGATAAAAGTACGACGTATGGTGGTGCAGTTTTTGTCAGTGAAGATGATGAGGTTGTCATGCTCCAGAGGTATTTCTCGAAGAAAGCATATTTGGTTGAAGGCAGAAATCATGGCGGAGAGCTTATGGCGGCAATGTGTGCAATAGGGGCTGGGTTAGGTCTGATAGGTGAGGAGGGCACTCTTAATGTATTTCATGATTATAAAGGGGTGAGTGCTTTTGTGGATGAGTGGTCACCTAAGTCAACATGGAAAGAGAGCTCTAAGATGTATCACAATATAATAATCAAACTTCGCAGGGAGCATCCACAAGTTAAAATTATTTTTCATAAGGTTACAGCTCATACTGGCAATAAGTGGAATGAACTGGCAGATGCTGTAGCGAACGGATGCATACCAAGCAGTCTGAGTAATAAAATCCAGCCTGAAATAGAGATGTAGGAGGTTTTCATGAAACAGCTATATTTTAGTGACGTTATTATGCCGGACGAAAGTATTCTGCAGCTGATAGTGAAAGGGTATATGAGTGAATTAAAAAATAGCTGTGTTATTGGCATTCAGGATTGGAAATATTCATCTGATATGTGCGAACAGCTGTTACGAGGAAAGTCGGCTGTAGTATATAATGTTCATCAAGAAGGTCAGCGTTTTGTTATTAATGCAGAAAAACTGGCAGGACTGACCGGCGTGGATGAAAATTATTGGGAAGATGTTCTAAGCATGCTGGTTGAGAAATACGAGGATGATTCTGTCAGGTTGTACGATGAAATTGTAAAAGAGTTAAGAGCGTTTAAGGAGGTGGCTGGAAATGCATAAGGCAGGGATAACTGTAAGTTTGGCAGTGATGACAACAGCAGTATGCTGTGTATGCTGCTCTTGTGGTAAGACTGTCAGGAAGGAAACGTTGGAGCAGGAATCTTCGAAGGTGGTGGAAACGGTTTATGATACCAATGATGTTAAGGTTGGTGAAGTTGCAGCTGATGAAAAAGAACCAATTCCGGATGCAAAACTCGAGGGTTTAAAGTTGGATTTATCAGGCATGGCAGACCACAGTTCAGGTAAGAGTGACAGTAATGAAAGCAGTAAAAGTATGCAGGGCGGCTTGGACTGGAGTAACAGTGTGTTAAGTGACGATAGCTTAGTATCTGCACGTGAGATAGCTGTGGAATTATATCAAAATAAACTGAATAAGGATGGCAACAGGTATGTCGTGGAAATGGACCGTCTGTGGGATGGGGATTTATCACATTTTGATACACCTGTTTTTTATTATGTAAGTAAAGCAGGTATTTTGTATTTACAGATGAGAGTGAACGTATATGACCTTACTGAAAAGATGTCAGATTCAAGATATGTGGCTTTGGGTCTGCGTTACAATGAAGAGGGTAATATTGTTCTTGCGGATGAAGAGGGGTGATGAAATGATAGAAGTAAAAGATGTTCAGAAAGATTTGGATATTAATATCCGAAGTGAGCTAAATGATTTTATTATGTACAAGATGGGTGAGAAAAACATAACGGATATGAAAACTCATGAATTTGAAGAATTGGCGGCAGACATAAGGCAGGATGTCTGTCAAAAGATTGTGAGCTATTACTCGGCGATAGACGAAGTGGTAGTGAATATAACAGCAGACGGTATGCGCAGTATATGCAGCAGTATATCAAGATAGTCTGTTTTAAAGTAAACAGAGAGGGATTGAGAGTATGAGAGGAATTTTCAAGTGGTTTACTCAGGATGACTCATGTGCCCGGTTAAGTTGGTTTGTGGATCAGTTTGATGAAGAGATGTTTGACGGCGTAGATAAGCTGTTATTACTGTTTTTACGTTACTGTGCAGATTTAGATATACCTGCGTATCCTAAGTATTTTAGTGTGTTTATGGAGACAGAAGGCAAGCGCAGCATACGCAAGTATGGTGTAAGGCTGCCTATGATGGAGAATTTCAATTATTCTGATCCGGTTGCATTGGAGGAGGCTTATCAGGTCATCAGTGCTCAGGCTCATACAGTATTTGAGGATTATTGTCAGGAAGGTTTGGAAGACAGGACATTTAAGGTTGATGCAAAGGCGTATATAGACAGACATCTTAATGAAAAGATTCAGTCTGCGATATCAGAGTCGTTTGTGTCGTTGTCAGCAGGAGGTTCTCCTGAAGATGTGGCAGATGAATTGATTTATACGTTAGACAGGGTGAGGGCTGTATTTGACAGCAATTCTTTAGCAAAATTGGATTTCCTTGAAGGAAGAAAGACATCAACCAGCAACAAGAAAGAAACAATGAGGAAACTGTTTGATACAGGAATACCATGTGTTGATGGTGATTCGGGCGGGATGTTTTCTAAGCAGGTGTGGGCTTTTTCCGGTTCACCTGGTTCAGGTAAGACCAGGGTAGCGGCATGTTATTGGGCATATCCTGCAATGATTGCTGGTCTTGATGTTCTGTTCGATGAACTTGAGTTATCCAGTGTTGAGGTGGAAAATATGCTGATTGCCCATCATATCATACAGTTGTTTGGTGGCGAGATAAAAATTCCTGACAGTGAGATGAACAGAGGAAATTTATCGGCTGAGCAGTGGAAATATTATAATGCTGCAAAGTTTGATTTGTTTGACAGCGGCAGGTGGGGAAAGATTACAATACGTACAGATGATCTTGTTGTGGAGAACTTTAAAAAGGATACGTATTCTTTTCTGCGGAGAAACCGTAATACACAGCTTTGGATTATTGATTATGCAGGACTTGCAAAGTCAGTACCAATAGGCAAGTATGCGGGGCGAAAAGACAAGTATGAAGTAATAACTGAGTTGTACGAAGGTGCTAAGGATATTGCAAAGACAGCAGACATAGGCGTTTTAGTACTTAACCAGTTTGGCAAAGAAGGCTGTGAGGCTTCCTTAGCCGGGAAACGGATTATGCCGGGGCACGTACAGGGTGGTCAGATAATAGAACGACATGCAGATTATGATATTGCAATGTGCATGACTGAAGAACAGGAGAATGCTTCAATGCGTACCTTTTCTACTATTAAGAAAAGGTCTGCCAAAGGTTTTCAGTTTGTGCCTTTTGTAATAGATGCGGCAGTAACAATTTTAAGGCAGATAAATCAGGCTTTTACAGCATAAGGGGGTGAGTGGTTTGAGAAAAGTAAAAGATTCCGTTGTAGAGAGCAGGATGAAAGTAGTGAAAGTGAATGATCTGTATATTAATGAATTGGAGCGCTATAACCAAGCTGTGAATACTGCGTTGGAACGTGTCGACTTTAGCCCGGCACCATTAGGGGTTTCTGCTGTTGCTGTGTATGACAGTTTAAAGAACAGTTATGAAGCTATCAGAATTAATGCTGCTGAGTACTGTATTGAGATCGGTAATATTGTAAAGAAGACTTCAGGGGTAAAAATCAGGCTGTTAAAAGCGCTGGCGCTGGATCAGCTTAATGCGAACGGTGCGTATAGTTATGTGGTTGCAGTCATTTTTAGGCAGCTGTTGGAAAGTATACTGAAAGGTGAGGAGCCAAAGTGGGAAAAACCTGTTGACTATCTTGAGGACAGCTGTCTTTATGATGAGTTAGTCAGTTGGGTGCAGAAGGAGGTAAGTGAAAATGAGTAAGTATGAGTGTAAGGGCGGCAGACTTGTATCAAAGGAAGATAAAAGTAAGTGTTTGTGTACAGTACATGTGAAACGTTTAAAAAATGATCGCAGCGAGTATCCTAAAAACTGTGTTGTGATTGAAGACGACATTGTTAAAGAGGGCGGCATTGTAATGGCAAAGAAAATACTGAACACCATTCAGGATAATCCGGAGATGTTTGGTCCGGATAACATGGTATTCCAGTTTGTCTTTCCTATGCTTAACAGTGAGAGCGTTACCTTAAAGTTTTCCGGAGAAAATATGAATAGTGATGCTTATGATGCATTGACATTGGGATTGGCGAATACGTTATATGCTATGTTTGCAATGGCGTTAGGTGAGTCAGATGTTGAGCCGTCTGTAAAAAGCAAAGCAGTTGCTATTGTAAAGCATATGAGGATTGTTCTTGCAGAACTTGAAAAAGACGGCACTTTTAGCATGTGTGAGAGCGAGTAGATGTTAAATGCAGAGAATAATGGGAAAGTTGCCTACGATACCGGAATATTATAAAGAGTTTATTGACAGTTCTGTTGATCTTGATCAGACACCTAAGCAATGCTGTCCTTTTCATAAGGAAGATACTCCGTCATTTTCTTACTCAAGGGATAAAGGAGTATGGAGATGTTTTGGCGGTTGTCATTGTGGAGGCGACCTTATCGAGTTACATAGAAAGAATTATAAACTGTGTACAAGGAAAGAAGCCGAGAAGTCGCTGTGTGAGCTATATGGAGTATTGATGAGAAAGACCAAGACAGCGGAAATTGACAGGGAGTTAGTGAGGGATAACGTAGTGGAAGACAACGTTGTCAGATTGAAAGCCCTGCTGCTGGCTAATTGTATCGAGAGATGGCTGGAATTGGATTATGTTATGTCTAAGTACCCTGTTGAAATACTGGATATAAAAGATTTGGTAAGTAAATGGGAAGGGGGTAGAACGCAGCAGAGCGTCTAGCCTCTTTTTAAGTATGGAGGAAGATAAGTATGTATAATAATCAGAAATTGAGTAACAATGCGGAAGTAATGTTGGCTTATGTCAAGAAATTCATTAAGCTAAGAGGATATTCACCGTCACATAAAGAAATCGCGGATAATACCTACAATTCTAAGTATATGGTGTATAAGGCTTTGATTGAGTTTGAACAGAAGGAGTACATCAGGCGGCAGAAGAAAAAACCAAGAACGATAGTTGTCAGGGGGATGCGAATGGTGGAGGACTAAAAAGTGGTCATAAGCGTAAATAATAATGTAACAAATGTAGTACTTTCTCGATACAGCGGAAGGGAAATTACCATAGGTATTGATTCGTCTAAAACAAATTCTGCGTTAGCTGTCGGTGATGAGACGGGAAAGCTTATTGATATAATAGAACTTAATGGTTCAGGCGATGGTACGACGGAAGAAGCTGTACTTAAGCTTTGCGAAAAACAAAGGCAGGCGCTTCGGAGTATTTTTGGTGGCGCGCATGTAGCAGCGGTCGGTATAGAGGACATTATAACAAAAAATAACGGGCAAAAAGAAAGTGGGATTACGGTACATACGTCACGTTTTAAAATAACGGCAGTATTTATGTCCTTTATATTCTTTTTTCAGGAGACTTTTGGTATAACGCCGGAGCTCATAAACAATTGGGAATGGAAACATGCCGTACTTCCTGAGCAGTTCAGATCGAGAGATATAAAGAAAGGTTCACTGGAGTATTTTCGGTCCACGGGTTCCAAGTATGGGAATTATACGGATGATGCAACAGACAGTATATGTATTTTAAAATATCTTTGCAGTAAGAAGGGTATAGTACAAGCATACAAAATAAGGGAAATCGAGACCCCAAAAATACCATACAGGATGTTTCTTATGTCAGAAAGCTGTAACATGGATTTGACGGCTGCGCAATTGTTTGAGTATAACAGCAGTCTTAACTTAAAACAAAATGCGGATGTAATGGCAAATGTTATTGGCAGAAGTAAGGCGGCAGTATCCGTTGTAAGGACTGCGGATCTGCGTTTTGAAGACATTTATGGATATTGTTCCGGTGCTTTTAAGCATAGGGAAGATAATTTGAAGCTTATAGTTCTATGTGGTAAGTGAGGTGGTGGTGTGGTTGTCTTGAATTATTTAGGGTCGGCTGTGTTGGTTGTAATACTTGCAATGGTAATAGTAAATCTGTTACATGCACGCAGGATTCAATTTAAGGGGGTGATTGGCTATACGATTGTAGTGATTATGATTTTATTGATGTTACTAAGAACTTAGTGGAGGTGTATATGAAAGTATTTTTAAAAGTACTGCTGTTCGTTGTGACTCTGGCAGGAATAGCAGGGACTGTGTTCTTTTATGTGAACTACAGTAAAGTATCAAAAGAGAAAGAGATGTATATACAGGAGAATGCGCAGCTTCAGAGCAATATTGACGCTATTGGTCCCGTGACTACGGTGTATACGGTAGTAGATGATATGTTTAGCGGTAATGTTATTTCCGCTGATGATTTTCAGGAGCTTACAATTCCTGTGTCAGCCGTGACGGACCAGACTGTTCTGTATGTAGATTCAATTGTAGGTAATCTGTACAAGGTAGATGTACATCCGGGCACTGTATTGACATCGGATTTGGTGATGACTAACGAGTTTGATGAAAATGCGTATCAGCAGGATATGGTGTTTGAT
Organism: uncultured Lachnospiraceae bacterium; assembly: GCA_910586715.1. Classification (GTDB taxonomy): domain Bacteria; phylum Bacillota; class Clostridia; order Lachnospirales; family Lachnospiraceae; genus COE1. Next base: position 24,616 of record CAJUJG010000002.1, on the reverse strand, counting down.
TTCTTACCGCTTGGCATCAGGGCTGGTGATTATGTAGATATAAAAATGACTCTGCCATATGGCGAAACGTTTGTTGTCATTCCGCATAAACGAGTGGAGAATGTGGTGATAGACTCACATGTTATTAATGTATACCTTACGCCGGCTCAACAGTTGTTATGGCAGAGTGCTTTGAGGGACAAAGCGTTGTTTGGTGAAATTGGACTGGCGGTATATTGTACTAAGTATATTGAGCCGGGCGTGCAGGATGAGACGTTTGCAAATTATCCGATAAGGCAGGAGATGGAAGCTGTTGCGATGATTGACAATAATGTAACAGATAAAACGGAATGCATCAATCATGACCTTAGGGTGGGTATTGACACTTTAATTGCAGCTGTAACAATTGATGAGGAAAATGAGGACGGCGGCAAATTGTCCAGTGGTGTAAATCAGGAGGCTTCAGGCATCAACACCGCGATTGAAACTTATGTAGACAGTAAAAACAGCAGTAATGTAACGGATGACGGAGATGATTCTGTAGTTGACTTAAATAGTTATGAGGACGTTGCGGATGAATTGCAGGAGCTGGACAGTACTGTGATGGAGTACTCATATGAGTAGAAGGAGGTGGTATCGTTGACGATTGCAATCAAGAGTGAGACAGACAGCAGGGTTGCAGTATACCCCCTTATGTGGGCTCTAAAACCGTTTGGTTCCGTTCTTGTTGTGTCAAGCAACAGACAGCTGAGGAGACTGGTGGATGATACGGAGTATCTGACATTCAGGGATATGGTAGTCATAGTGGATGAAGAGGGCGGAACGGATGATGTCTTCAGCTTATACGGTGTCGTAAAAGGGGATTATGATTTTGTGGTGCTGGATAATGTTGGCAGTATTGACTTCGATCGATGTCTTGTGCTTCTTGGTAATAAACAGAGTGAATCGTTTATGAGTGACTTAAACGATATACAGGAATCTGAGGATAGGAATAAATATATTCTGCTCGATTTTGGAAACGGTTCGGGATCTAAGGAGCAAGAAAAGGCTGAAGCTGAGAGTAAGAAACCCGGGAAGAAGGCTGCTAATGTGAAAGTTTCGCAGGAGGAGTATGACCCAGCTGATAAGTTTAGGGCAATGGTTCCGGAAGAGACGAGTAAAAAAGACAGGATAAAACCGTTTAAAGTGAAGTTTCCAACTTTTGCCGATATAGAGCAGGTAGAAGCCGAACATAGGTTTTATCAGGTCGGTTTGGATTTGACAAAAGTATTTTATTCATTTTTGGGAGAAACTTTGGCTGTATCAATGGACAAATTTAATAAAGTAGTAAGGAGAAAAGATGAAAGTAGCAGTAATGGGAAAAAATAATGACGCTATTGGCAAAAGCAGTCTGATTGTTATGTTGTCGTCATTGTTTGCGCGTACACAGCGCAGGGATGCTGCAATCTTCTCTACCAGTAGTTTGGAATCTTTAATGCAGATGGTGGATGTTGACACGAGAGCTGCCGAAACAAAAACAGTCGGTGTGTATAAAGCGTTGTTGGAGGCGGCAACCATTAGGAATAGAGAAATTTTGGATTATGGTATGAAAGTTGGTAGCGAGTATGTCTACCTGTTTAACCTATTCTCGGCGGCAATGAGTGAAAAGGACTCGGAGGAGCTGTTTATTAAGACCATCAACAAGATTAAGGTTGATTTGGTCTTGGTGGAGGTTACGGGCGACATTAACAGTGATTTCAATCATGCGGTTTTAAAAGAATGCGATGCAATTTTATGCATGTTCGAGCAGTCGCGTCAGTCAATGAATTTTGTAAAAGAATATAGGGAGAACTACGACAAATACGTTGTTGCAAGGACAGGTTATATCTGTTCCAAATATCAACCGGACGCTATTAGTGGCAAGCGTCTGTTAAATTTTGCAGGTATCCATGAGCGTGAGACAATCTTTATACCATACACTCCGTATGTGATAAAGCATTCCCTTGAGGGTGATCTTAACAATATCGCGAAGCTTATTTGCAACTGCGAGCCGGAGGTATTACCTCTTAGGGCGAAGCTTTTGGAAACCATGCAGTACTTATTTGATACGCCATCTTATAAGTACATAAAGGATTATACGACTTGGTTCAAGTAATTTTGGGTATTGTGGTATTAATCATTTTAGGGATTGGGACTTATGTTATTTTTAAGAAAAGAGCGGGTGAAATGCCCGAGAGCAGCGATTATGGGAAAAAGACGCTTGATTATTTGCTGCGCGTCGTTAAAAATGAAATAGCGGACGCGATAAAAGATAATGAAGTGATTATGACCAGTGACGCTAATTATGAGGCTGTTTACAGGAACAAAAGGAGACTGGCTGATGCAGACAGAGACAGTTACTATGGCATACCGTCTGCAGTCAAGGTCATCAAGGCTTTTATAAGGGATGTCATTCAGCGCGAACTTCCTACAAGGGAGGATTGTTTGGAAGTTATTAACTTTGATGATTATCTGAATTTGGAATCTCAGTATAAGTGGGAGCTGCTGCTTTTAAGGCTGCAGCCTGTTTGCGGAAACAGGGTGATACGGTATCTGGAGGATAATTACAAGATATCCGATTTAAGGGTGGTCGATAACGGCTATTCCGAAAAACCAATTAGGGAGTTTGATTACAAACTTTTGGATTTTATATTTACGGCTGAGGTTGTGGCAAAAACGCCTGAGGGAAGTGAAGTAGTGTCTTATGCTGAAATGCTTGATGTTATCGCGCAGGTAGAGTTTTCAAACTACAGGGGCTTTAAGGTAATCGATTCGCTTATGCGGCTTGAGTTTGACGGTCTTAACTTTGGTTCGTCAGGCTCTATTAGATATGAGATTGATGGGGAGTATGACATACCATATAAAACGACAAATTCGGTATGGGTGCAAATTGATGCAAAGTGGGTACTGTTTTCTTTTATTGATTTTTTCAATGTTAATAAAATGAGGACAATCATAAACCAGCTTGTATCTTACGGTTCGTCCCCGCCAATGGCTGAAAAATCACCGTATAAGGTTACGGACGGCTATGATGGTTCAAGACGGGTGGCTGTACGTCCGCCCGCAGGTGAGGCATGGTTCTTTTCATGCCGTAAGTTTACGTTATCCATTTATACTATGGAAGCACTGCTTAATAAAGTATACGTGAAAAATTGGGAACTTCCGGGAAAGCTTATTTACTTTCTAATGAAGGCTGAACAGACATGTCCTTTTACAGGACAGCAGAATACGGGTAAAACAACGCTGATGAAAGCGGCAGTGGAATATATTGATGATAAGAATATTCGTATACTCGAAATGTCGTTCGAGCTTGCGCTTAGGGAAATTTATAAATCTAAGAATGTACTGACCGTAAAACCAACGGATTATGTCAGCAGTTCGCAGTTACAGGATTTACTTAAAAAGACGGATTCATGGGTTTCAATGGTAGGTGAGGTTGCAGAGGATATTGTTGCGGCGCGTATGATACAGTTTTGCTTGGTCGGTTCTGCGTTTACGATTTTCTCACACCACGGTAAGGATGACTGGGGACTTATAAATGGTCTTACAAACTCTCTGGTGGCTTCCGGTGAGTATCATGATCATGCTGTTGCGATGTCTACGGTACTGGATGCCATAAAGCACAACATACATTTGGGATTTACGGAACGCAGGGAGCGTGTCATTGAATATATTTCTGAGATTATAAAGGTGAGTGAGCTTGAGGCTTATCCGGATTTAAGTGAGCTCATGGCTGAAGCAAAAGTACTGTTAAAGAATGAGGACGTTGACGGTCTTGCAAAGGTTATGATGACTCAGACAATGCTGACAAGAGAATTTTATACAAGGTCAACTGACCGTGTAAAGTTTACATCGCGTAAGATTGTGGTCTTTAACCCGGTAACAAGGTCTTATGAGCCGGGCGAATGGTACAGTGCAGAGCGATTTAAAGATATCATGGTGCGTTTGAACTCTCAGGACCGTGAGGAGTTTATAAAGTTTTATAAAGAAAACTGGAGGTGATGGTATGAGTTTAAAAAGTAACCTGATATTTTGGGGAATTGTTGCAGTTCTGCTTGTGCCGATGTCTATAATCATAGTGAAGTACCAAAAACTGAAAAGATCCGGACAGATGATTATTAAGCAGCAGCTTTATTATCATAAAGCATATGTGTTCTGTTACAATAATGTACTTTTGCGTAAGAGATTCAGGAGGATAGTCACAAGTCTATCCTCCCTCATGTGCTATGACATGAACGGGTTAAAGGAACAGAGTGTAAAGTTGTTTGCTAAGTCAGGTGCGGTTGTGATACTCATGCCGTTGGCTGGCATTATATTATACAGGGATGTTATGCTGACTTTGTTGATAGCTTTAGTAGGGTATATATTTTATGATATGACGGTTGATAAAGCAATAGATAAACAGCAGCACAAGATGATAGAGGAGATGGTATATGCAATTCAAAGCATAAGCGATACATATGCCGTAACGGAAAGCATACCAAATGCTATCATTAATTGCGAGCGTGGCGCTTATCTGGAAAGACCGATACAGAAGCTGTATGAGATTGTGTCTGCAGAGGACGGATATGGTATGCTCATGGAGTTAAAACGGCAGAACCCGATAAGACTATTGGGAGCTTTGGCAACAACTTGTTACATATGTAATGAAGAAGGTGATGTCAGAGATGGTGAGGGTAAGTCAGCTTTTGTGGATGCCCTGACTACATTGAGGCGCGAAGCGGATTCAAGTTTAAGGGATATGACAAAAACGAGTATAGCGTTCAAATCACTTGGAAAAATAGCAATGGTTGGTATCATTTTAGTGCCGGTTGTGGACTGGTTTCTGATAAAACAGATGCCGGGAACTGCCATGTATGTGAATGGTATATATGGCAAAGTTATAAAGACTGCCGTTATACTGGCAACACTGATTAGTTATTATGTAATAAGTGTGCTGACAAGAAATTCGGTAGTAAATGAAGTTGATAAGATTGAGGTGATTGACCATCTGAGCAGAGTGCCGAGGATAAAGAACATTGTCGAGCAGTTGAAACCAAAAAATTTCAAGACAAAAATCAGCTTGCAGAAACAGATAAACGGTGCAATATCGTCTATGAGTGAAAATTATGTGTATACAATGAAAATGACTGTATCAGCGGTCTTTTTTGTTGCTGCTTTTATTTTGTGCATTATTTTTACGATTACCTCAAAAGTTTCAATATGGAATTATTACGGGACGTTTACGCTTGTTTCAACATCAGCACAGGAAATGACGGAACAGCAGTATGAGCAGATTAAGGCTGTTGACTTGGAATATATGTCCGCTAAAGAAAAAATGTCAGAAGATGAGACGCGCGCGTTGCTAAAAGCAAATGTAAAGAAGATTACCGACCTTGCCATTGAAGAAGAGTTGGAACGTATGAGTACAAAAAGGGACATATACAATTCCCTTGGATTTAAGTGGTTTTATGTTCTAATCGCTTATGCATTTGGTATTATCGGATGGTTTACGCCTGAGATGAGTCTGGCTTTGCGGAAAATTCTCGTAAGATTCGAAGCAGTGCAGGATGTCATGCAGCTGCAGACAATTATGCTGGTATTGTCAAATACAAAAATGGATGTTTATAAAGTTCTGCAATGGCTGATGGTAGAATCTACCGTACATAAGGCGCCATTGCGTTATGCTATGATAGAATATTCATCCGATCCGGACGAAGCTCTAGCTCGTTTGCAGATGTCGGTTGAGAACAGGGATTTGAAGAGAATTATATCCAAGCTAAAGAAGGCTGTTGAGGATTTATCAATATCTGAAGCGTTTAAAGATATAGCGCTTGATAAGCAGCAGTCGTTGGTTATTAATGAACTTTTGCAGGATGAAGCGAGGGAATCCAAGAAAAATACTGCCAAGATGGTAGCTACGGTCCCGGCATTGCTGACGGTAGGTTTTGCTTTTATAGCGCCTATCGTATTGCTTGGCGTAAAACAGATTATGGCAGCGTTCACGTCTATGGGCAGTATGTAATATAAAAAGGAAGGTAAGGAAATGTGTAATAAGATAGTTAACTGTATTGTACTGAATACGGAGCCGAAAGAAGTTTTTTTGGGTGGCAAGCCATATTATAAGTGTAGATGCAGTATTGTAGGCATGGAAATAACAGCTTATATTTTTATTGGTAACAATATTGTATTTCAGGATGGCATGATTATAGCTCTCAAGGATTATTACCTGACAAATGACAGGAATACGGGTACGGAAGTCAAAGGTAAGTATCCTGTGACGATGGCTGCATTGAGGGTAGAGGACTGTGAAGCTGTAAATGTCGGGCTGATTGGGACTAATATTGAGGTAAGGGCGGAAGGTATTATTACAAAATCCAAAAAAGTTAAGATGAAAACTGTCGGCAGTGACAGTACACCATTTGTACCCGTAACTTTTCGTAATCTAAATGAGGACGGTGAGGAGTACGGACTGTTAGCCTGCTGTTTTGGTGAGATAGCCAAAGCAGTGAACATGATATCAAAACCGGAGAAAGTTCTTGTCCGTGCAAGGCTTAAAAAGAATCGGATTGATGATTCCATAGAGCTTAGTGTAACCGGACTGGAATTTATCAATAAAACTGAATATGAGGAAAAGTAGAAGGAGGTGAAAGTTATGGCAGATTTTTTCGGTCAGTGGAAGTACATTGTATCTACAAAAGGGACTGAGCACAGAGGATTTTTCACTATGGCGATGATTCTTATACCGCTGCTCTTGTTAGTGGGCGTTGCGTCAATCGTAATATGGATCGGTTTTCCTGCATTAGGCTCAACAGTTACAAAGATTACGGCAGTGCTCTGTCCTATTGCGGCGATAGGGTCTTTTGGAGGCGTATATGCAATGTTGATGCTGTAAGGCAAGAGAGTTCAGAAATATAAAGGTTAGAGGTAAGGTTAGAGATAGGAAATAAGAACAGGTAACATGAAATCTATATTTTGTGTGACCTGCTTTTTATTTATTTGAAATGAATCAAAGCACAGGCAGGTCACTATCACATGAAGAGGATGGTGAGTTATTATGTCAGAAGATATGAGTGCAATGATAAGAACCGGTGTTACACTGGTATTGGTTGCGGCATTGATATCAGCTGTACTGAATATCGTGTCAATCGCAACAACAGCAATAAGTACGGGTATGAACACACTTCAGTCAGGTGTGGGTAAACTTAATACGCAGGAGTTTGAGACGTATAATCAGACGACACTTACGGGAACGGAAGTTTTGTCTGCATTGAATCTGTACAGTAACAGGGATGTCGCTATCTGTATACAGACCAATACAATGAGAGGGTCAACTACCAACTATGATTCGGCGTTGAAATATTATAATTATGGCGCGTGTATAAACGGCGTTTCTTCAACGTTTGAAGCTACTCTGGCATTTCCTTCAGTTAGCGGTACTACCGACAATTCAAAGTTTGAGAATGAGCTTAAGACAGATACGAACGGCGATTTGGTTTACAATAAGGTATACAGTCCGGCAAAGTCTAAAGGTAATACGAATTATGTGAATCCTACAGGTAAATTCAAGAGCAGGCTGATTTATGACGGTTCAGGTGATATTGTCGGAATTTCCTTCCAACAGCTGAAGAACTAGGAGGTGCCGTTATGACAGATATCATTGTAGAGTATTTGAAGCAGGGCATTAATCTTTTCCTGAACAGTCTGACTATTATCATGATAGTAGGTACATTTGCGGTGGTATCTGTTGTATCTGCGTCAGTCAGAACTCAGGAGGCTGCGAACGAAAGGATGGCGGAGGCAGCCGAGTTTAATCAGTTTACCAGTGGTGAAGTCATGAGGGGCAGTGATGTTATTGCTGCCCTTATGAAGTACAGGAACTCAATACAGATTACAGTGTATGATGGTACTGCATTGAAGATTGATTCAGATGCAGTTTCCGCTACTGATTACAATCTTGAATATATCAGCGCGAGAGTGATTCCTGAAGAAGCATACAAGCCAACAGTTGAGTTTAACCCAAACGGTGAGATAACATTGATTAGGTTTGATCTACAGTAGGCTGGATGGGAGGCGAGAGAGTATGAGCGAAACAGTTGCTGTATACATACGTGTAGCTATCACAATTATGATGTTTGCTTCCTTAATGGTAACGGTTTTGAATATAACCGTTATTGCTTCAAGGACATTTTATCATTTGCGGGAGAATATGGTAGGCAGAGTAAACAGTGCTATATATAATGAAGGAAGTGAGCTGGTATATCAAGACAGATTGTCGGCTCCTGAAGCATATAAATACTGTGAAGCACATCCGGAAATGGAAATTGGCATGCCGCTGGATCCCGTAAGTGGTAGTCCTATTGGCGTGGACAGCCTTATATCTGTATATGCGGCTGGCTATGTGAAGTTTACAGACTGTGCCCATGCAGGTGCACACGTTTATGATTTAACGTTTGTGGATTAGGAGGGAAGGATATGGAGCAGGCGATTGAGCATTATTTTGAGCTGGTAGAGATATTGTGCGTAATAGGTTTACTGTTGACGTTGTTTCCTTTTCTGATGGGTTACTGGACAAAGCCGCTTGTTACTTATGCGGATGAAAAGACCGCGTTGGATACGAAAGGCACCATAGAGGAGCAGGAATCAGGCAGCGGCAGTATTTTTGAGGTTATAATGATGTGTTGCGTCATGGAAGATGACGGATGCAGACCGGGTGAAGTAAAAGTCACGTTGGACAATAATGAAGTTACGGATGTAAGCCCGGGCAGGACAGAGAGTTGGGAAACAAATAGAATCTCCTCAGCTACTGATGTTTGGTCTGCTGCAGTCAGGAATTATGGCGGGACAAATGCGCTGGGTTTAGGTTATGACCATATGGAATATCAACCGGGTACTGCTGTAGTAACAGGATCAGACATTGTAACAGACGAAGGCTGTTGGCTGTTTGATTTAGAGTAGGAGGCTGTTAATGAAGGATATAGTAAGTTCGGTTTTGGGGATTTTCCTGGCATTTATTTTGTTAGGTGTAACGCCGCTTTATTATGTCGGGGTAATCCAGTGGGCGCAGGCGGAGACGCAGGCAATTGCCTATACAACAAATCTTGTTGATGAAGTCATTGATACAAAGCAGTTAAATGATCAGACTCTTGCAGAGTATAATTTAAAAATGGCGTCATTATCAACGTATTACACTTTTACGATAGAGAGACAGATAAAGGTCGTGAATCCCGATCCGATGAATCCCGGAAGTACGTATACGACTTACATTGTGGATGATAATATCAGGGAGTATGATACAGGGGATTTGATTGTAGTGAGTGTCAGACCTGCAGGTTTAAGTTTTGCACAAACGATAGCTGATAATATTTTAGGGCTGTCAGTTCCCAAAAACGGGTTTACGTTGCCCGGCAGAGTGAGGTAGCAATATGACAAATTTTAAATATTTATTAGTGCCGTTTGCACTTTTTATGTGGTTGGGAACAGTTTTAACATTTGTTCATTACAGTCAGGATTTGAGTAAGGCTGTGCAGGAGAGAGAACTTGAAGTTATATGCAACTATGCGGTGGATGCAGCTGTTGATGAAATGGTGGATGGTTCTTCAGACTTGAACATGGATTATGATAAAAATGGATATGCAAGTGTGGATCCTGAAGTCGCGTTGGATATGTTTGTTACTATGTTTCTGAAGGCGTATGATATGTCACCGTCAGAAGAGAATATTGTAATGGTACGTTCAAAGTATCTTCCCATGTTTTGTGTAGCGGCATATGATGGTTATTATATTGCAACAGAACAGAATGTGTATGATAATGATAGTTACGATTTACGATTTACACCTAAAATGCCGTATATTTATGAAAACAATGGAAAAGTGTATGCATTGAATTTAGAGGGAAATAACTGCTGCATGGTGGACTATAGCGGTGTAACAGATAATAATACACGTCTGCCGCTTGACAGGAATTGCATAAACCCGTTGTCGTTAGATGGTAATTTAAAGGTTATAAACACTGTAGTTTCCGATAGTTTGATGAATACGGCTTATGATGTCATGGACGGTAATGTCAGAGGCGCTATACTTATTCCCAGTGTAATGGGTGATGTTTACAGTACAATGCCAATCAAGGGGATTACAGTGTTTGCCTATGTTGCCAATATTCCGTTAGGATGGGGCGGTGAATCAGTCGATACGTTTGGTATTGGGGGTGCACAGGTAAAGCAGGCGGATTATGTTGGCGTATATACGGAAGGTGGTAAAAAATATTATCAGTTTATGAACAAACTGGTAAGACATAATTTTGACAGAAGCAGGATTGAAGCTTATTATGATTCGGCAGAAGAAGCTGCAAAAGCAGGTTATTATTATGATTTCAGATATAAATGAGACTGTTGATTTGCGCATCCGTTTATGGTATAGATGGATGCGCAGATGTTTTTTAAGGAAAGGGTGGCTGAAATGGATAAGGAAAAATTTTTCTGTCAGATATTTGACATTATTCAGGAAAAGGTGGATTTTAAGGTACGTTTTACCAAAACTTACCAGTCAGGCAAAGACAGTGTGCCCGTGCTTACGCGGGAAGGTAAGCCGGGAGATTATGAGTGTTTTCCAAGTATATATGTTGGAAATGCTTACACCGCATACCGTGAAGGGAGTACGATGCAGGAGATATCAGAAAAGATTATTGATAAGCTGCGTAACAGTGTTAGGTATATAGAACCTTCGCTTGCAGGCGGCATCGCAGGAAGGAGTTTCTGCGATATTAAGGACAGGGTGTTCATTGCGGAAACGGATGTTGTAGTGAAGCAGGATTTACTGCGGGTATGGCATATAGGCGATCTGTATTTTACTTATTTAATCGATATCAGCAGGGACAGGGACTTCAGTGTTTTTATTCCGGTATTAAAAGATACGCTGAAAGCTGCTGATATGATAAATGGGGATATATTTGGCACAGCCTGCTATAACATGGAAATGAATACTCAGGTGGAAGTGTCTGTTATAGGTGCGTGCAACGGAGCAGGCAGTGAATTAAAGTTGCCTCTATATCAGGCGCTTCCGGTCTTAAGCACATTGGAAGAGAATCCGACATATGTTGCTTTGTTGAAATTTGAACCGTCATTTTTAAGCATGAGCATTTTGGTAATGGATGACCTGTTGTGGAATATAGGTCAGCATGTCGGAAGGGATTACTGCATATTCCAGCTTGCGGAAGGGTTCTGTTCGATAGCTTTGGTCAGCAGAAAAGTCATTGAACAGAAAGGCGAGCTGTTGGCAGAAATGTTTAAGGCTGTGTATAAAATGTATAACAGGGAAGAAATTCAACCGACCGAGCATATTTTTTATTACAGCTGTAATGACGAAAGGTTGTATGTCAAGTAAAGAAGAGGATATAAAACCTCTTCTTTTCTTTAGCTTATGAAATATTTTAGAGGAGAAAGGGGTTTTATGGGAGATGTTAGATGTTAGAAATGTAAAAGAGGCGGAAGATTTTGAGGCGGCTGTTCTGTCTGATAAGGAGACAAGGGAACTTATCCAGTCATGGGATCCACTGAAGGGAGAGATTAGCCTGTCAAGAGAGCTTCGCAGTATTTGTGATGCTTACAGCAGGTTGCAGCTGTCTTCAGAGACACATGTAGCTGTTTATAATTTCAGGCAGTCAATATTTGACGGTAGTAATGAGGAGAACAGGGATTTGCATAAGCTGTCTTTGGGTAGTTTGAAGCAGTACAGGCTGTTACAGCATTTTTACATGTATAAGGAGCAGATGAAGCTGACAATGTTAAAAGCAAGAAGCAGCCAAAGCGGTCAGGTGATTTGTGAGAATATATGGAAAGTCAGGTTTTTACAGGAGTTGTGTGAGTGTTATGAGAAAGGTAAGAGCAGGAGAGCAGCTAAGCAGATGTTTTTGAATAGGATTATGGCAGATATTACAAAGGAAGAAAAGAGGTGGCATAACAAGGTGCTGAATATGTCACTGCTAAGCCCATATGCTAATAAAGTAGCAACACTTTATTAATATGTAGTTTCTGCAGGAAGACAGCCGGCAGCAATAACGTGTCAATGCTGTTTTAACCTCAAACGGCTGTTTTCCTGCAGTTGTGCAGTTAGGAATACGGATTGTTATAGTAAGCGTTTTGTGTTGAGTGAGGTGATAAGAGTGCTAAGGGAATTTGGTGTTTTAATTATATTGTTGGTTTTACTTACAGGATGTGGTGCAAGGGATACAATGTATAATATGGAGTCGTATAAAAAGGGTTATGCTGAGAATGCATCAGTGGGGAATAAAGGGGCTTATAAGACTTATGCAGAAGAGATATATAACGGCGAGATTTCAGTGGAAGAAGCTTTAGAAGTATTGGAATGTGATTTCTTAGATGATGATGACAGTGAATACTATACGGCGTTTGCTGCCATGATTGACGTGATTAACAGCCAAAGCAAGAAAGACATAAATGATTATTATGGCAGATGGAGCTGGCTGAGTGATGATGAGAAACTTGTAGCGTCTTACATGGTTATGTATGGTGTTATTGATATTGAAACATATGATGAAGAGGTGCAACGTGCTATAAATGGAAATTTAAGAGAGATTCAAAGTGGGAGGTAACGAAATGAAAGCAATGAAATTAGCAGGTATTATAGCGGTTATGGTTTTAACTATGGTGTCATGCGGTCCAGTCGAAGCAACAAATGCGGAAGATGAGACTGTGTACGTAGAACCTAATATTTATACGCAGCTGGAAGCGAAAGAATTTGAGTTACAGAATAATCCGTCAAGCGTACATACGAGTGTCGGGGTGGGAAGCATAAAGTTTAATTTAAGCAGCGTGTCAACTTATGCATCGTTAAACAAGGAGAATGCAGAAAACAACCAGAGTGAGGAACAGACTGATTTGGAAAACGATACCGACGGTGAAGTGGATGGAGTGACGGATGTAACAAATAGCACAGACGAAGTAGACGGGGATGAGTATGAGTGAAGTCTCAGGCTATTTTTAAGGTGATAAAGGCGGGTGAGCAGTTTGAAATTTACTAAGTTTGGGTTTACGGTGGTTTTATCAGCAGTTATGTTAATCGGATGTGATCAAATGGATAAAGGCGAGATAGAGCATAAAGAAGAGGCAAAATCTGTTCAGGTAAATGAGAATATAGAGAGCGTTTGTAGTGATACAGAGTCGGAGAAATATGATAATAGTCCCACTAATGTTGAACGCACTTCAAATGAAAGTTATGAGTATGTGATTGCAGGCAGTGATCATGTACATAACTGGAGGGAAGTAGAGAGAACAGAAGGTAATGATTGCGCTGCAGATGTATCAGTATTAAAAGAGTGTCTTTTGTGTGGATTGCAGAAGATGGAAACGGTAGCAGGGGTAGGGCATGATTAC
>CAJUJG010000002.1:0-11240 GCA_910586715.1 uncultured Lachnospiraceae bacterium | reverse complement strand
TGTGGAAGCTACGTGTAAAACTGCAGGATATACGCAGTTTGTTTGTAAAAGGTGCGGTAATTCGTATGAAACTGACCAAACAGCTTTGTTGAGTCATGTAGAGGTATCTGCAGTTGAACAGCAGGCAGGCTGTGAGGTGGACGGCATTGTGAAGTATTATTGTGAGATATGTGATACTGTATTGAGGTATGAGAATATTAAACACGAAGGGCATATATGGACACTTACAAGCAGTGGAATAGCGTGTAAAGCGGGAGCTGTCAATGAATACACATGCAGTAAGTGTAAAAAGGTAAAAACAGAAGCACTGTCGGGAACTCATACATGGAGCCGGTGGAGAGATATAACTGTGGCTACGTGTGAGAAAGAAGGTTTGAGAGGCAGGACATGCAGCGTTTGCGGGGAATATGAAAAGCAGACAGTCAGCGCTTTAGGACATAAAGATAGTGCATGGGTAGTGAAGACTGCTGCGACGTGTTCTTCGCAGGGATTGAAAACCAAGACATGTTCGGTGTGTGGAGAAGTCACGGATAAGTCGACTATAGCGGTGTTGGGGCATGTGTATGGAGAGTGGGTTGTGGATAAAAGTGCAGATTGTACAGAGAAGGGATTGAGACATCGGGATTGTACAAACTGCGGTAAACGATTGTATGAAGATATTGGTAACGCAGAGCATCATTATGAATGGGTTACAGTGAGGGAAGCCACGTGTACACAACAAGGTTTAAAAGCGTATAAGTGCACTGTATGTGGTGAACAAAGTGAAACAGAAGATATTGATATAGCGCAACATTCTATGTTGGAGAATCCTACAACGATTGTGAAAGAAGGATGTACAACAGACGGATACAGTATTTACTCATGCAGGGACTGTTCTTATACGGAAACTGTCAGGTATTCTGCGTTAGGTCATCAGTGGGAGCACAAAGACGACACTGATGTATGTTCTAGGTGCGGGGAAGTAAAAACAGATGGTTGAGCTGTCAGATATTATTCATTACCACATTGTTCATAGCAATAAGAAAATGCAGTCTATTCAGCATACTTAGCTGTAACAAGTAAAAACAGTTTTACAGGAGGAAATAAGTATGTTGAAGCAGTTTTACCCTACACCAAGAAGCTTGTTGGAAAAGGTCATGCAGGACGTGGACTGGAATGAAGTCAGCACGGTACTGGAACCGGAAGCAGGAAACGGTGACATAGTTGATTTCATTATGGAGCAGTGCAGTAAGCATTATCGGAGGAATATTGATGTTGACTGCATTGAGATTGATGAGACACGCAGGAGTACTTTAATCGGCAAAGATTACAGAGTGGTACACGATGATTTTTTAACGTACCGGACATTTAAGCAGTACAGTATGATAGTAATGAACCCGCCTTTTACGGAGGGAGAGAAGCATTTAAGGAAGGCGTTGGATATGCAGAGATATGGTGGCAGTGTTCTCTGTATATTAAATGCGGAAACCATAAAAAATCCGTACACAAACAGCAGGAAGCAGCTTGTGAGAGATTTAAATGAGGCAGGCGCTTCAATAGAATACATACAGGGCGCTTTTAGTAATGCAGAACGGGAAACGGATGTGGAAGTGGCAGTCGTTAAGGTTTCGATTCCGAAAAAAGAGTGGGAGTCCGAGATATTTAAGAAACTTAAAGAGAAATATTATACGGAAGCGCAGACAGTACAGGAAACCTCAGTGACTGTAGGAGATGTAGTAAAAGCTGCGGTGGTACAGTATAATTTGGAGGTTGAGTCCGGAATAAAGCTGATTTATGAGTATGAAGCAATGGCGCCGCATATGCTGCATAGTTTGGACAAGGATGTTAAGTATAATGACCCTATACTACGATTGTGTATAGGCAGCAGTGATTACAGCATAAATGAGTTTGTTAAAGCAGTACGACGTAAATACTGGGGACATTTATTTAGGGATTCCAGATTTACGGCAGGAATGACGTCAGCCATGTGCAGTGCATATCTGCAGAAAGTAAATGAACTATGCAAATACGATTTTTCAGAGTATAACATAAAAGAAATTCAGATTGAAATGAGTAAGCATATGATACAGGGAGTGGAAGAATGTATACTGCATTTATTTGAAAAACTGACGCAGGAGCATTCATGGTATCCTGAATGCGAGAGGAATATACATTATTTTAACGGATGGTCCACAAATAAAGCGTGGATTATAAATAAAAAAGTAATACTCCCAATCAGGGCTTTTTCTGAGTACAGTTGGAGTAATAAAGAGTTTCGACCGAGGAATTGTGAGGCATACAGGGAGTTGTTGGATATGGAAAAAGTATTCAATTATTTGGACGGCTGTATGACTGCTGAAGTGGATATGGATTATCAGCTTGGAATGGCTGAGGCGATGGGACAGACAAAGAATATCAGGTTGAAGTATTTTAACGTGACTTTTTATAAGAAAGGGACATGTCATATTACATTTACGAATCCTGAATTGTTGAAGAAATTCAATATTTTTGCGGCAAGACAGAGAAAGTGGCTTCCGCAGGAATACGGGCGCAGGGCTTATAGGGAGATGAACAGGGAGGAACAGCAGGTTATAGACAGTTTCGAAGGGGAAGAATCTTATAACCAAACGGTTGCCAATGCGGATTATTTTCTGTATAACCCTCATGTGGATATTCTTATGTTGGAACAATATGAATAAGTGGATTTTTAAGACGGTTGTGGGTATGAACTCACAACCGTCTGTTGTGATAGGAGTATATTATGAAGTTGACAAAAGTTACGGTGTTGTGCTGCATTTTGATAATTTTGACAGGTGGATGCGCATATATAAACGCGGAGGTTGAGGAGAGTCGGTCTGCAAGAGTAAGAAGAGGGAATTTTTATAGAGAAGGTGATGTCATAGAAATAGAGTCTGCGGAACAGAGAGGGCAGGAAATATTGGATGATAAGGATATGACTGTTTGGAGCAGTAACAACATCCAGGGCGATATGTTCAACCTGATAAAAGAGTTGAAGAATAACGGGTTAATTGGTGCGGATACTATTTATCTGAACCCAAAGGATAGAAATATAGTCAGTGTTTATGATGCATTGGAGCTGTACGGAATGTTGAAGGATAAGAGGACAAAAAGCAGTGGGAAAATAGTTTTTAGCAGTAATGATGAATTGGCGGCGCTGCTTGGTTTCCGTGACAGTGCGCAGTTGGAGCAGCTAATGGATACGTCATTATGCGGCTCTGAAGTTGATAAAGAAATCAGTCAGGAGCATAGACAGATTTTGTACGATGCGAAGGGAAGCAGGTGTGACCGGAAAGATGCAGTAATTTGTTTTACGGTTGAGGATAAAAAGTGTTATGTGTCTACGACAAATAAGAATTTGGTAAATATGACAAATATCGAAAGCGATAAAGGTGTATACATTGTTTTTATATGCGGGATTGAAAGCGTAAACAAGGTGGGGAGCGATTTGCTGTTGCATACAGATGACGGATATAGGATTTACATTAGTGCAGACAGTTTCGTGGAATGCATGGAGAGCAGGGATTACTGTTATCTCAATAAGATAGAGGGGTGGCAGGATATTTATGGTTTTGCAGTAAGTTCCTCATTTATATTGGACGGTTTTGAAAGCAATTCCGAACGGGTTGCTACCATGTATAATATGCTTAATTTGGAGAATGACTGGAGTTTATGTGTGCAAAAGGAAAAACCGTTAATAACAGTTAAGACAATATTGCGGAATTATATGTCGATTTAAATGTAACAAGCGGCATTTGGACGGTCTTATTATCAATGATAAGACCGTTTTTTGCGTGAATAAATTTAGAAATCGGAGGAAAATGTATGAAAGTAACAAGGGAACAGAAAGTTACGGAGGCGGTAAAGAGGATGAAAGTCTTGGGACTTAGTGTACCGGTCATTTTTGCATTTGAAAAGGTGGGAAAGATTTACTGCAGTGATGAAGTGTTATTTAAAGAGCTCGATGACAATTACAAAAAACTGGTGCATGAGTTTGAAACAAAGCATCAGGCTGTGGTGTATCACTTAATTCACACGGAAAGTGAGTTTGGAGAGTTGTTATCCATACTTTTTTGTGTCTGATGATGAGGAAGAATGGGGAATGGACAGAGAAGAGTTGGATGAGAATATAGCAAGGGTATATGTTGAAAACCTGAGTATACCGTGTTTCTCTGAGTTTGGTTCTATTAAGATTAAAATGGTGAATGGATGTCTGCATAGAATTTTGTAAGATGTGGTGAACAGTTGATATGTTTGCGTCTTGTTTATTGAGGCATTAATTAAATCATTTGGATTGGAGTGTGAGCTTATGATAACAGATGAAAAACCGAAAATACCTTTTTGGTGTAAACAGAATTTGACAATTGAAGAAGCATCAGCATATTCGAACATTGGAGAACGTAGACTCCATGATATGTTGAGGAACCCTGCATGCAGCTTTGTGTTGTTTGTAGGAAAGAAGAAGCTTGTAAAGCGTAAAGAGTTTGAGCAGTATCTTTCGAAAGCTTATAAAATTTAGTTGTAGTCATGGAAGGGGATGTGTTATAGTTAGTATACAGACTATAACATATCCTTTTCGTTGTTGAACGAAAAAGGAGAAAGCATGGGTAAGGATTTAAAAGGGAAAGAACTGGGCGTGGGCATTTCCCAACGTAAAGACGAGATCTATCAGGCTAGGTATAACGACAGGTGGGGCAGGAGAAAAACAATATATAATAAGGATATCAGTGAGCTAAGAAGACAGCTTGCGGAAGCAGTGACGGATAATGAACGTTTTACGAGTATACGTGATAATGTTACGCTGGATACGTGGTTTAAAAACTGGATGGCTATATATAAGGAAAGAAGTGTTAGACCAAATACGAAAAGGGAGTATGTACATATTTATAGTAAGAACATCTCGCCGTATATAGGACGGAGGTTTATTAATTCCCTTGTAAAATCTGATATTCAGGCATTGGTGGACAAAGCGTCGGATGACGGTTACGCATATGAGCGTCAGAACAAGATAAGGGTTATTTTGAGAGATATGCTTCAGCGTGCGGTAGAAGACCAGCTCCTTATAAATAATCCCGTCAGCGGTATAAAACTGAGGGCGGATAAGGTTATTAAAGCAAAATCGCTGACAGTCATGGAACAGCAGGTGTTTTTTGAGTACAGCAAAGATACATTTTATGATAATCTTTTTAATGTGGCAGTGAATACGGGACTGCGACCGGGAGAACTGTTCGCGCTAAAGCTGGAAGATGTTGATTTTGATGAAGGGTACATTAACGTAAACAAAACGCTTGTTTATCAGAAATATCTGACGGACGGTAAAAAGGAGTTTCATGTAGAGCCTCCGAAAACGAAACAGAGTTACAGACGGGTACCCATTAACAGTGTGTGCAGGAAGTACCTTGAGAAGCAGATGGTTTTAAAAAAGACAGTTTCAGTTAAACAGCCCAAACAGCAGAATGACTACCTGTTTGTCACAAAGTTCAATACACCGCTAAATTCCGTGATATATTCCGATGCGATAAAAGCAGTGGTCAGGCAAATAAATAAAGACAGGGCGCCGGAAGAGCAGTTTAATGTTTTCAGTGGTCATACGTTTAGGCATACATTTGCCACCAGATGTTTTGAAAGTGGTATTGAACCAAAAGTGGTGCAGAGTTATTTAGGTCATGCAAGTTTAAAGATGACGATGGATTTGTATACGCATATAACAGAAGAAAGGGCGTGCAGTGATATCGAGAGGATTGCAAAGCTTAGTAGGTATTAGTTGTATGCTATGTACGTAATTTGGCAGATGCTGGTGTATGTTGGGGTTTAGATGGTGTAGTAGGTGGTGTAGTAGAGAGTAATCAACCGACTAAAGACTAGGAAATTAGGTGATTTAAGACAGCAATGTTAAGACAATTACTACGTTTATCAGGTAACGCCGTATGATTTATAGGAAAGTACCTGAAAATGCTGTAAAGTCAAGGATAAAACCATGTTGTGATTTTTGACAAATTTAGGCGCAAAAAGTCGAAAAAATAAACAAAAATAGAAAAAAATATTAAATAAAATCAACTGCTTTTTGTACTTGCATATGATATAATATATAAAGGCAGTACGCGGAACAAAACGAGATATTACCGTGTAAGTTTAAAGTATACCAAAAGACCTATTCTAAAAGGTATATGCATTGATTAAATTATAATGTGGCAAAGGAGAAAATTATATGAGCAATCAGTTAGTTTGGCAGGAACGGTTTAATATTGGTGTGGAGGTAATTGATAGGGAACATAAAAAACTATTTAATGTTTTAAACAAGCTGTTTACTTACGGAAAAGAGGAAGAAAAAAGTCAGTGGGTTTGTCAGGAAGCGGTAAAGTATTTCAGAGATCACGCATTGCAGCATTTTGCTGAAGAAGAAGAATATATGCAGTCGATTAACTATGAAGGGTTGGAGACGCATAGGCATATTCACAATAATTTTAGGGATAAAACGCTGCCAACGCTTGAAAGCGAATTATTGCGGACGCATTATTCAATGGAGGCTGTTGAACATTTTTTAGGTGTTTGCGCCGGTTGGCTGATTGGGCATACGTTAATTGAGGACCATGCCATAACAGGTAAGGCGATTAGCAAGTGGAGCGGTCTTTTACCGGATGAACAGCAGGCGGCAATGAAGAATACAATTATGCAGCTTCTGCATGATATGTTTCGATTGAAACCACGGGTAGTTAGCGATTGTTATGGCGGAGAGAAATTTGGAAATGGAATTTATTACCGCTTGATTTATTCTACAAAAGAACATGAAAAGTGGGAGATTATTTTAATTTTTGAGGAAAAGCTGATAGTCAGTACGCTTGGCGGAATTTTGGATACGCAGTCTAAGGCGGTGAGTGTAATGTTGATGAATGCCGCAAGGTATACGGCACGGCAATTCGTTGAAAGTATCCGCCAGCATCTTCCGTTTGCGGATTCGGATGAAGTGCTTGATGAGCAGCTGCTGACTTATGAACAGTTTGAGCGGATTTTTGACAAGCAAAATCCGCAAGTCAGTCTGTTGTTTGATACAGGAGAGGGGTATTTTGCATATTGCTTTACCGCGCCGCATCTGTTGAAGGAAGAGGGCGGAATTGTCATTGATGCGGAGAATGCAATGTCAGAAGTCCAAAAATATTTAAAAAATGGAAAGCTGAGCAAGCGAAAGAAAATTCTTGTGGTAGATGATTCTGAATTTGTACTGCGTGCAATGGAGGGACTGCTTAGCAAGGATTATGAAGTGTTGCTGGCAAAGTCAGGCTTATCCACGATTCGGGCAATTACATTAAACAGACCGGATTTGGTTCTGCTTGATTATGAAATGCCTATTTGCGATGGCAGTCAAGTGCTGGAAATGATTCGTGCTGAGGAGGATTTTGCGAATATTCCTGTTATTTTTTTGACAAGCAGAGTGGATAAAGAGAGCATTAAAAAGGTACTGGCATTAAAGCCGGCAGGTTATCTGTCTAAGTCATTGGATCCTGTAGATGTGAAAAAAGAAATTGATAAGTACTTTGAAAAAATATCAGGTGTTAAAATATAGAAAAGTATGAATATTTTTTCAATCTTGTCCATATAATTTAATACATATAAAAATGATAAATAAAATGTATAAATAAGGAGACAGAGTATGGCAAGAGGAGTAAAAAAATCATTACAGGAGAAAATAGCGCAAAAGAAAGAGCTTATTGAAGCGTTATCTACGCGGATTAAAAAAGAGCGGGATGAGCTTGATGAACTTTTGGAGATGCAAAAGATGGAGGAATTAAACGAACTTAGAATTGTTTTACAGAAGTCAGGTCTTGAGATTAATGACATTATACAGATGGCACAGATGCAGGCAGCACAGTAAGAACACTATGAATATAAAAAAATATGGAAAAAAAGTCCAAACATAATTGCGTACATAACCTAAAAAGGGTATAATGGATAGCAAATGTGTATGGGCTTTTTTACTGCAGAGGAATGTTCATATAAGAAAGGAAAGGATATTTGTAATGATAAACATACGTGAACTATATCATAATTATAAGGAATATGCAGACAGGGAAGTAACAATTGGAGGATGGCTTCGGAGTAAAAGAGATTCAAAGACGTTTGGCTTTTTGGTAGTCAATGACGGTACGTTTTTTGAAACGCTGCAGGTAGTTTATAGTGATAAGCTTGGTAATTTTACGGAAATTTCAAAGCTTAATGTAGGCGCAGCAATAATTGCGACAGGTGTTGTGACACTTACACCGGATGCAAAGCAGCCATTTGAGCTTCAGGCAACGAATGTGGAGGTGGAAGGCGATTCGACATCCGATTATCCTCTTCAGAAAAAACGTCACAGCTTTGAGTATTTAAGGACAATTTCACATTTGAGACCGCGTACGAATACGTTTCAGGCAGTATTCCGTGTCCGATCACTTTGCGCATATGCAATTCATAAATTTTTTCAGGAGCGAGATTTCGTTTACGTGCATACGCCATTGATTACAGGAAGTGACTGCGAGGGTGCAGGAGAAATGTTCCAGGTTACAACGCTTGATTTAAGCAATATTCCGATGGCGGATGGTCAGGTAGACTTTTCAAAGGACTTTTTTAATAAACCGACCAACTTAACGGTAAGCGGACAGTTAAATGGTGAGACATATGCAATGGCATTTAAAAACATTTATACATTTGGACCGACTTTCCGCGCTGAGAATTCTAATACGACGCGTCATGCAGCAGAGTTTTGGATGATTGAGCCAGAGATTGCATTTGCTGATTTAAAAGATGATATGATGCTGGCAGAAAGTATGCTTAAATATATTATTCAGTATGTTTTAGAAAATGCGCCGGAAGAGATGTCATTTTTTAACCAGTTTGTGGACAAGGGATTAATTGAGAGATTGCAGCATGTGGCGAATTCCGAATTTGGTCATATTACGTATACGGACGCAATTACGGAGCTGGAAAAGCATAATGAGGAATTTGAATATAAGGTATCATGGGGCTGTGACTTACAGACAGAACATGAGCGGTATTTAACGGAAAAGCTTTTTGGAAGACCAGTGTTTGTGACGGATTATCCAAAGGAAATCAAGGCATTTTATATGAAGCTCAATGATGACGGCAAAACGGTTGCGGCGATGGACTGCTTAGTGCCCGGAATCGGAGAGATTATTGGCGGAAGCCAAAGAGAGGATAAGCTTGATGTTCTTGAGGGAAGAATGGCAGAGTGTGGATTAAAGCCGGAAGATTATGCATTTTATTTGGATTTGCGACGTTATGGAAGTGCCAGACATGCCGGTTTTGGGCTTGGCTTTGAGCGCTGCGTGATGTATCTTACAGGTATGGGGAACATTAGGGATGTCATTCCGTTCCCAAGAACCGTCAATAATTGTGAGCTGTAATGTATATTGCAATGCGGTTTGCATTGTATGCAGCATTTTGATTCATAAAAACCAAAGAATGAAACCAAAGAATGGTCAAAAAACGAAAGGAGGATTTTTATGAACAAATTTTTTAAACGTGTTTTATCAGGTGCACTTACTTTTGCCATGCTGACAGGAGTTACAGCAATGCCTGTAAACACGGCGGAGGCAAAAGAGGACCTTGTGGGAAAGCTCGTAGTTATTCATACAAATGATATTCATGGACGCTACGAGAATAACGACGAGAGTCTTGGAATGTCATCGGTTGCAGCTTTAAAAGGCTATTATGAGACGCAGGGCGCGAATGTTTTATTGCTTGACGCGGGCGATTTCAGTCAAGGTACAAACCTGGTAAACTATTATGATGGTCTTGATTCAGTTCACTTTTTAAATGCAGCAGGTTATGATGCGGTTTCGTTGGGAAATCATGAGTTTGACTTTGGCTTTGACAAACTTAAGGAGATGGCGGACGCGGCGCAGTTCCCAATCCTTGATGCCAACATTTTAAGCAGGGAAACAAATCAACCTTATTTTGAAAGCAACAAGGTATTCGAGTTTGGAAATATGACAGTAGGTGTTTTTGGGCTCGATACACCGGAGGCTAAGACAAAGGCAAGTCCAAAGAATGTAAAAGATGTAAATATTCTTGATAATGAGGAGCTGTTTGCGTGTGCACAGGCGCAGGTAGACGAGCTTGCGGCTAAAGGATGTGATTACATAATCTGCCTTGGTCATCTTGGTGTTGATGAGGAAAGTACCGGAAGACGTTCTGTGGATGTGGCGGCAAATGTAAACGGTATTGATCTTTTTGTTGACGGACACAGCCATACACGAATTGACGGCGGCGTTGTTGTAAACGGTACAAAGATTGTCAGCACAGGAAGCTATTTGGAGAAAATCGGTGTTGTTGTATATGACGGTAAAAACACAAAGGCGGAGCTGGTAGATGATTTGTATACAGTGGGTGGATGCCCTTCAATGGATCTTTTTGTAAAGAGCTTTAATGACATTGTAAAGGAAGCATACGCAGGCACGTTTGCAACAACAACAAACCTGTTAAACGGTGCAAGAGCAAGCGTACGTACGTCGGAAACAAATCTTGGAGATTTCTCGGCGGACGCATATAAGTATACGGCAGAGACCTACGTGGCGGATAATGAGCTTAATATGGTTATTGACGGCGCAATCCAAAATGGCGGCGGTGTCCGGGATACCATTCTTCCGGGCGAGATTTCAATGGATACGCTTTATAAGGTGTTCCCGTTTGGAAATACGATTTCGATTGTGACATTAAAGGGTTCAGAGCTGCTTGAGGCATTGGAGGCATCATGTTCTGCGTGCCCGAACGAGCTGGGCGGTTTCCCGCAGGTATCAGGCATTCAGTTTACAATTGATACATCGGTACCGTACGCACAGGGAGCGCTTTATCCGGAGTCGACCTATTATGCACCCGCAGCGCCGGGAAGCCGTGTGACGATTACGTCTGTTGGCGGCAAGGAATTTGACTTGAACGCAACTTACAATATTGCAGTAAACAACTTTATGGCAGACGGTGGCGATACATATTATGTATTTTCAAAGGCGTCAAAGGTGATTGACACGGAAGTTGTGGACGCGGAAGGGCTTATTTCTTATGTAAACTCGCTTGGCGGTGTAATCGGTGAGGAATATGCAAATCCGAAAGGGAATATCACAATTAAATAATAAAATGTAAAATATAATTAAATAAATAATCGGGAAATTCATTAATATAAAATGAATTTCCCGGTTTTTGTTAGGGCATGGCCCTGTTCTCCATTGAGGAGTTTTTCGCTGATCCGAAAA
>CAJUJG010000001.1:218386-232761 GCA_910586715.1 uncultured Lachnospiraceae bacterium | reverse complement strand
ATGCAAAACCACTTCGTGGTGGCTTGATGCATCTCTTCCACTACGCTGTTTCACGTGGCCTGTAAGCCATAATTTGCAGCAAGTGCAAAGTCCTGAGCAAAACTGTTACCAAATTTTCCCGAAATATTCTGGTCATATTTTAAAGACAATAAATCCTGCAATCGCCATAAGCGCACCGATGACCTTTTTCCAGCTAAACGGTTCTTTCTCCACGCCAAAAAGCCCAAACAGTTCTATTAGATACGCGACGATAAGCTGCGCGATCACAATCAGCATAACCGCTTTTGCAGGTCCTAGCGAATCCATGCTCTTAATTACAGTCAATGTAATAAATGCTCCGATTGCACCACCCAGCAGGACATATTTCGGCTCAACGGAAAGAACCTCTTTAAATGAAGTTCTGTCAACGAAGAGCCATGCAGCTATACAGACCAAAAATGCCGTGAACTGCACAAACGCATTTGCAGCCCAAAGACTTGAACCTTCCGTAACCTTTGTGTTAAACACACCCTGAACGCTCATCAGCGCACCTGATAAAAGGGCAATCAAAAATCCAATCATAATTTATATACCATGCCTTTCCTTAATCTGTTATGTGTTATTATGATTGGATTTTATACTTTTTATTCTTGTTGTGTTGTTTGCTGTGTCTGCGTTTCCTCTTCCATCGGAACATCCTCATACTCTACTGCCGGAAGCAGCTCAACCTGTGGATCTTCAAGCACTTCCTCGGTAACACTCACACCGTTGAGCTGTGTCTTAATCTGCTCAGAAAGCTGCCGTATTTGTGTATTTGCATCTGATCCTGACCAAACTTTTGCAAAACAAATCTCAAGCTCTACCCAAAAATTACTTGTCTCAAGCATCTTGGGAATGGGAACCGAATCGGCATAACTCTGCACAAACCCTTCCACATGCGGATTGTCATATTCCTGCCTGGTCATTGAGGCAATTTTTCCTGTTGTTTCATAAAGATCATGCTGGGACTCATTAGCAAGAAACTGTATCAACGAAGCCGCTGATGCTTTATGCGTCGAATATCCGTTTAAGACAAGCGCATTTGTTACTGACATTCCCCTTGTACTGAGCTCTATGTTAATGTCAGGCAGCTGCGCAATACCGTATTCATATGCAAACTCGCCGTTTTTTGCAGCATCGTCAAGCCGTTTTATACAATCGCTTGTCGCTATCGTATAGATTGTTTTTCCCTCAAGAAATTCCTGCATAATCGTATCATAGTTTGTCTCCTTCGTGTCAATTGAGAAGAACTGGTTTAACTCCTGATAAACTTTTAATGTTGATATGGACTCCGTATTATAGATGTCAATGTCATTTTTATCATCTCCCGCATCTCCACCGACTGAAATATAATTACCAATGAAAAAATAATTATAAAAAATATCCGAGACATCCCATCGGAAAAAATACTCCACATTTTCAGGAGCGGAATACATATCCGCAAACTTCAAAATATCCGCAATGGAAGCTGGTATTAAATCTTCTGCTTCAACACTCTCCTGCGCCATTTGACCGTCTTCCACATCCGTTTCACTGTTATTCGTCTCTGCTGCAATCTGCTCCAAATAGGTTTTATTATAAAGCAACGCACTTGTCTCAAAATAAAAGGGGCATCCCACATATTTATTGTCATACGTAACCGCGTTTCTTGCGGCATCATTATACTCAGATGGTTTATAAATAGGCGCCGATTCATCCAGCTCTACCGCAAGCCCCGACAAATATGCCTTTTCCAGCGAATCGTTTGTTATAATATATACATCCGGTGTTTCCTCGTCCTCGCTTAAGCTCGCTTTATTAATTTCTTCAAGATATTCCAATCCGGATACCAGCTTTGTTTCTACCCGAATATCTGTCTGATTGTAGAAGTCGAGCGTCTTACTGCTTAGATAATCCGTAATCGCATCATCCGTATACCAAAGGTGAATTGTCTCTTTTTGGGAAACTGCTGTATCTGCCGGTTGTTTCCGGTTAAAAACAATAGTCGCTGTCAAGCCAATCGCTGTCGCAATCAGAATCGCTCCGGCAATAAACATTCTTTCTTTTATTTTACCGTGTTTCATTCAATTTCTCCATTTTTCATTGTTTGCTTAAAAGCAGGTGTCCAGTATCGCTGTCATGTCATCAATATCCTGTTTTGACACAATCAACGGCGGAATAAAACGAATAATGTTCGTCCCTGCGTTAATTAACAGCAAACCTTTTTCAACTGCACGATTGATAATGTCACCGACAGGACAATCGCACTCCAAGCCCTGCATCAGACCAACACCCCTGTGCGCCTTCACACAGTCATGCCTTGCGGTAATTTCCTCAAGCTTTTCATACAGATATGCACCTGTTTCTTCTACGTTTTTCAACAGGTCCATCTCCTCAAACAAATCAATCACCTTAGAAATCGCCGTGCACGCAAGCGGATTTCCGCCGTAGGTCGTACCGTGATCCCCGCTTGTCAGCGACTGTTTTGCCACGTGCTCCGTCATCAGAAAAGCGCCCACGGGAACGCCGCACCCAACCGCTTTTGCGGTTGTCATAATATCCGGCTTTACACCGTAGCGCTGCCATGCATACATTGTTCCGGTTCTGCCCATACCGCACTGGATTTCATCTAAAATAAGCAGAATATCCTTCTCATCGCAGAGCGCGCGGATGTTTTTCATAAACTCCTCCGTTGCCGGATAAATGCCGCCCTCGCCCTGTATCGTCTCAAAAATAATCGCGCACGTTTTATCGGTAACCTGTGCCTTTACGCTCTCAAAATCATTAAAATCCGCAAACCTTATATTTCCGATCAGCGGCTCAAACGCTTCTCTGTAATGCGGATTTCCCGTTACGGCAAGCGCTCCAAAAGTTCTTCCGTGGAACGAATGGTTCATTGCGATGATTTCGTGATCCGTGTGTCCGTCGCGCAAAAAGGCATATTTTCTCGCCGCCTTAATCGCACCCTCGACTGCCTCTGCGCCGCTGTTTGTAAAGAAAACCCTGCCCATGCCGGATATTTTTTTGAGCTTCTTTGCCGCCTCAATTGCCGGAATATTATAATAATAATTTGATGTATGAATCACCTTGTCAATCTGTGCTTTTAATGCATCATTGTACGCTTTATGATTGTATCCGAGCGCGAACACCGCAATCCCTGCCACGAAATCAAGGTACTTTTTGCCCTCAATATCGTAGAGGTACATTCCGTCGCCCCTGTCCCACACAATCTGATAGCGGTTGTAGGTATGCAGCAGCGCCGCCTCCGCCTCGTCGATATATTCTTTCATGTTCATAATTAACCTCCATTTGACCACAGCCTTGTGAAAGATTTAACTTTCACGTTTCTTCCTATTCGCCCATTTCCATTTTCTCAAGATCGCCGTCCTGCACGATTGCCGTTCCGATGCCGTTTCTTGTAAAGATTTCCAAAAGCAGGCAGTGAGGAATGCGTCCGTCCAAAATATGCACGCGGTTTACGCCGTTTTTAATCGCACTTGTGCAGTTGCCAAGCTTCGGCAGCATTCCGCCGCCGATAAATCCTTCTTCAATCAGCGTATCCGCCTGTGATGCGGAAATCCTTGAGATAAAGGAGCTCTTATCGTTGATGTCCTTGTAAAGCCCTTCAATATCCGTCAGGAATGCCAGCTTCTCCGCACCAACTGCTTTTGCTATGGCGCATGCCGCGTCGTCCGCGTTGATATTGTAGGTCTGAAAATGGTCATCAAGCCCGATTGGCGCTACGATTGGAAGAAAATCCTTTTCAATTAAATCAAACAGCACCTTCGGATTGACCTCTTTAATATCCCCGACAAAGCCGATGTCCTGACCGTCGGGATATTTCCGGTCAACCTTTAGCAGTCCGCCGTCCTTGCCGCTGATGCCGACCGCTTTCACGCCAAGCTCCTGAACCATTGTAACCAAACTTTTGTTTACCTTATTTAAAACCATTTCGGCTATTTCCATCGTCTCCGCGTCCGTCACGCGCAAGCCGTTCACAAACTTTGCCTCTTTTCCGGTCTTTTCCACCCAGCGGCTGATTTCCTTGCCGCCGCCGTGTACGATAATCGGCTTAAAACCGACAAGCTTTAAAAGCGTTACGTCTTTTATCACGTTTCTTTGCAGCTCCTCGTTGCTCATCGCGCTGCCGCCGTATTTTACGACAATATACTTTCTGTTAAATTTCTGTATGTAGGGAAGCGCCTCAATCAGCACCTCCGCCTTGGAGAGAATTTTGTTCATATCCTGTTCTTTCATTATACTATTCCTTTCCTGGTGGTCTTTTTGTCCTAACTTCGGTAATCCGCATTAATTTTCACATAGTCATAAGTCAAATCGCAGCCCCACGCCGTCGCGGATTCACTGCCCATATGCATATCGACAAGCACGGTTACTTCAGGCTCCGACAAAATTTTCGTTGCTTCTTCCTCACTGTATCCGACATCCAAACCGTTTTCATAAATCTTCAGTTTTCCTGCCTTGCTTTCAAAATAAAGCGTTACATTTTCCGGGTCAAACTGTACACCCGAATAGCCGAGCGCACACAAAATTCTGCCCCAATTTGCGTCGTGTCCGTATATTGCAGCCTTTGTAAGGCTCGAACAGATAACGGACTTTGCAAGCGTGCGGGCATTTTGCTTTGTATCCGCATTGCAGACCACCGTCTCAAAAAGCGCCGTTGCGCCCTCACCGTCGCCTGCCATTGTCCGCGCAAGATATGTGTTTACATAATTCAACGCCTCCAAAAATTTGTCGTACGCCTCACCTTTTGCCGTAATTTCCTCATTTCCCGCAAGCCCGTTTGCAAGCACAAGGCAGGTGTCGTTTGTCGAAGTGTCGCCGTCAACGGAAATCATGTTGAACGTATCAACAACGCTTGTACTAAGCGCCTCCTGCAGCATTTTTTTGCTGATTGCCACATCCGTTGTAATATACGCAAGCATCGTACACATGTTTGGATGTATCATTCCCGAACCCTTGCTCATTCCGCCTACCGTCACGATTTTGCCGTCAAGCTCTATTGTCACCGCAATTTCCTTATTGATTGTATCGGTGGTCATAATCGCCTTTGATGCCGTCGTTCCCGCCTCAATCGAACCGTCCTTTGCCGCCGCAAGCTTTTCGATGCCGGCGCAAATCCTGTCCATCGGAAGCTGTTTTCCGATAACGCCCGTAGAGCCTACAAGCACGGCATTTTCCGGTATATTCAAAAGCGCCGCCGCTTTTTTTGCCTCCTCGGCGCAGTAATCCATGCCCTGCTTTCCCGTACATGCATTCGCAATGCCCGCGTTCACAACGACCGCCTGCGCATACGGGCTGTTCTCCACAATCTGCTGATCCCAAAGCACGGGAGCCGCCTTCACCACGTTTGTCGTAAATGTCCCTGCCACAGTACACGGTGCGCTGCTGTATATGAGCGCCATGTCCATTCTTCCCTGATATTTGATATTTGCCTCCGTGCCTGCCGCCTCAAAACCGTGCGCCGCAGTCACGCCGCCTTTTATCTGTTCCATATGAATAACCTTGCTCCTTTCCGCTTTCGCGTGCCATATCTTACTGCTTTTCTATTGATTAAACGCCTCTATATTTTCTCTATTTAATACGAAGTCATAATAATTTAAATCTTCTCTCTGCACCCACCCGACATTGTGCCAAAACGCGTTTCCGATGTCGTTTTTGGTAAATGCAATCAGGCTGACCTTATTGATATGCTCTTTCTTGAGCGCGTCCATGCAAAAAACGACCATCGCCTTGCCGATGCCGCGCCTTCTGTAATCGGGCGCCACACACACGTGGTACAGACAGCCGCGTCTGCCATCGTGACCGCAAAGAATTGCGCCTACAACTGTCCCGTCCTCCACCGCAACCACGCTTGTGCCGGGATTTCGTTCCAAAAAGCGCGCTACACCCTCACACGAGTCGTCAATGCTTCTGATTGCAAAGCCTTTAATCTGCATCCACAAATTCCGTACCTGTTCATAATCTTCTATTGTCATCGCCCTTATCATTTGGTGTATCGTCCTCTCTTCGTTTTGCACTATTTTATATGATAGTTTATTCGGGGTGAAATTACAACCCTTTTATTTTGCTGCGCCCAATTTTGTATAATGTATTTTTATGCATTAATTTGTGAATATTATGCATTTATATTGTTTATATTTTACGCTTTTATTTGTTTTTGTCAAGATAAAATGTATATTTTTTCACTTGATTTCTCCAGTGTAATGATGTATATTAGACTTAATGCAAAAAACAAATCCAAATATATCATAAAAAGGAGATTTTTAATATGAAAGAAAAGGTTGTACTTGCTTATTCCGGCGGTCTTGATACGACTGCAATTATTCCCTGGCTAAAGGAAAACTTCGATTACGAGGTTATCTGTGTGTGCGTGGACTGCGGACAGGAGGACGAGCTTGACGGGCTTGAGGAACGTGCTAAATCCTGCGGCGCCGAGAAGCTTTACATTGAAAATGTTGTGGACGAGTTCTGTGACGAATATATCGTTCCCTGCGTACAGGCAAACGCGGTTTATGAGAATAAATATCTCTTAGGAACTTCCATGGCGCGTCCCCTGATTGCAAAGAAGCTTGTTGAGATTGCAAGAAAAGAAGGCGCAACGGCAATCTGCCACGGCGCGACAGGAAAGGGCAATGACCAAATCCGTTTTGAGCTTGGCATCAAGGCGCTTGCGCCCGATCTTAAAATTATTGCCGCTTGGAGAAACGACAAGTGGACAATGGATTCGCGCGAGTCGGAAATCGAATACTGTAAAGCACACGGGATTCACCTTCCGTTCTCGGCAGATTCATCTTACAGCCGCGACAGGAACATTTGGCATATCAGCCATGAGGGACTGGAACTGGAAGACCCTGCAAACGAACCGAATTTTGAACATTTGCTCGTACTTGGCACGACGCCGGAGAAAGCGCCTGAGGAAGGCGAGTATGTCACCATGACGTTTGAAAAGGGCGTTCCCAAGACGGTAAACGGAAAATCAATGAAGGTTTCCGATATTATCCGGGAGTTAAACAGACTTGGCGGAAAACACGGCATCGGCATTGTCGATATTGTGGAAAACCGTGTTGTCGGCATGAAGTCGCGCGGCGTTTACGAGACACCGGGCGGAACAATCCTTATGGAAGCACATCAGCAGCTTGAGGAGCTGATTTTGGACCGTGATACATATACGCTGAAGAAGGAAATGGGCAATAAACTTGCCGATACCGTTTACGAAGGAAAGTGGTTTACACCGAAGCGTGAGGCGATTCAGGCATTTGTTGAGAAAACGCAGGAATATGTGACAGGTGAAGTGAAGTTTAAGCTTTACAAGGGGAACATTATTAAGGCAGGCGAGACAAGCCCGTATTCGCTTTACAACGAGAGCATTGCTTCGTTTAAGACAGGTGATTTGTATAATCATCATGATGCGGAAGGCTTTATCAATCTCTTCGGACTTTCCTGCAAGGTACGCGCGATGAAAATGCAGGAGCAGAAGGAACTTTAATTTCTATGGTTGTGATTAGTATTATTGCAGGATATTTGGCGCTGATGAACCTGATTGGTTTCGCGATGATGGGCATTGACAAGCACAAGGCGGTGAAAAAGCTTTGGCGGATTCCGGAGTACACCTTTTTTGTCATTGCCCTGATTGGCGGCAGCGTCGGCACGATTATCGGTATGCGGGTGTTTCACCATAAAACACGGCACTGGTATTTCGTGTACGGACTGCCGCTGATCCTGATTTTACAGGTGGCGCTGGTATTTTGTATTGCAAACTCTCCGTTACAGTTTTCCATTATGTGAGAATGTAATGGAGACTTTTTTCTGTTCATTTTTACCATATTGTGATAGAATAAGAATAGTTCTTTTAGAATTTTGATACTATATAATGCAAAAGAGGTGTAATGAACCATGCATGTTGCAATATGTGATGATAATGTAGCTGACAGAAAACATCT
Source organism: uncultured Lachnospiraceae bacterium (assembly GCA_910586715.1). Classification (GTDB taxonomy): domain Bacteria; phylum Bacillota; class Clostridia; order Lachnospirales; family Lachnospiraceae; genus COE1. The sequence goes on along the minus strand of CAJUJG010000001.1, from coordinate 224,803 downwards.
TGAGCGCCTGTTATCGCGCGAATCGGACAAGCGCAGGGGCACTCCAAACGTTTTGTATGTGGATTCCTATGGTGACAAAAAACATTTTCTCATTAATCCCCTGAAATATAATCTGATTTTTATGGACATGTGTCTTGAGCATGGAACAGTGGAATATATTATCGGGGAACTGGTGGAAATGCATTACAGTGCGCCGCTTGTTTTGTATTCCTCCAAAATCAATTATACGCAAATACCGAATCTTCCCGAGTTTGTGGTGCATGCAAAAAAGCCCTATATCCCTGAGCCGCTTCCGCAGTTTCTAGCGCTTGGCGACGAAAATGTGCGAGGCTTTGTTGCGGTAATCACCATTCATCAGAACGGGGCGCCAATTGACGTGCCAAAAGACGAGATTGAGTACGCGATTTGGGACAAGGGCAAAACTGCGCTCCACCTGCTTGACAATACCCGTATTGATATTGACGAGGATATCACGGCGCTAAAGCAGCTTTTGGAGCCGTATGAGGAGTTTGAACGCGTAAATAAAAACGGCATTGCAAACTTTAAGTTTGTTTCTGCCGTTATGCCGCTGAGTGTCGTTATGCAGAGCTATGCACAGCTCCATATCTCCCCTCTGCGGTACCGTGAGTTTAAGTTCCTGAAGGAAGACATGGATAAATTCAGCTAACGTAACTATTCAGTACCTTCATAGTTACGAGCATCAAGCCATGCAAATCCACTTCGTGGAGGCTTGATGCATGGCATAATTTACGCTTTCTCACGCACTTCGCAGCAAGTGCGCAGTGCTGTACTAAACAGATACCAGCTAATACACTCAAAGCGTGACAATAACGCCGCCGTCGTTTGCATACATACTGCTGATGCCGGCGGTGTCCATAATCACGGCTTCCTTGACCTTTAACCTTTCCATAATATCTCTGCGCACGCTCTCCGCACTCGAAGGATTATTGCAATGCGTAATCATAAGGCGCTTTGACTCAGCGTTTTTTGCATTACTTACCACCGCGTCGGCAAGCTTTGCGAGCGCTTTTTTCATCCCGATTCCCTGCCCTAACTGCACAATATTGCCGTTGTCCGCTCCCATAAGCGGCTTGATGTTGAGCGTTGAAGCCACAAACGCCTTTACTTTCGAGAGTCTGCCATTCTTGCGCAAGGTTTCTAAATTTTCGAGGACAAAATACGTGTTCATTTCCTTGACATACTGCTCAATTTTTTCCGTAATTTCAGTAAAAGAAAACCCTGCCTCCTCGTACTCCATAATTTTATAGGCAAGCTGTGTCTCGCCGCAGGATGCGGAACGCGAATCCACCACATAAATATCTTTTTCCCCGTATGCATCATGATACAGGTTTTTTCCCAGTACCGCGCTGTTATAGCTGCCGCTTAGCTGCGAAGAAAGCGTTACCGCATAGACATGCTCCGCTTCTGTTCTATATGCCTCCAAATAACGCTCCGGCGATGGGCATGCCGACTTCGGACATGTCGGGCAAGCCGCAACGGCATCCAAAAATACTCTTTGATTAAAGGTTTCATCATCGGGCTGTTCATAACTGTCTCCTACAATCAATGTTAGCGGAACACTCTCAAAACGCGGGTCCTTTTTTAATTCCTCAGGTAATTCACAACAGCTGTCCACTACAATTTTATAACTCATTTGATACCTCGCCATTTCTTGTTTTATTTCTCACCATTTAATGTAGTTTTAATAACTATGTATCATGTTATCATAGATATGTTTGTTTGAAAAGAGTTTTTTGACGTTTTCTTGAAGTTTTTTATAGAAAAATGTATACTGAGAGTTATGTATGGAACATTATCGTATGCATAATAATATTGGTATAAGAGAGGTTTTTTATTTCATGATTTCATTGCAGATAAAGGTTACAAAACAGATAATGAACGCGCTGCTTACATCAGAATGCTTTGACGCGTTTTTATTGGAGGAAGCGGCGGTTGCCACGTTTAACACCTTCCATATTGACGGGCACATCGTAGAGGATTTTTATACGGCGGACGAGCGTTCTGAGCATTCCAGCGCATTTTCGCTTTGGAAGGACATCCGCCCTTTTTGCTTTCAGGTCATCAAAGGAAAAAGGACGCCTGTCTCCTTTAAGGTCGTGCTTCACGCTCCCGACGCACTTGTAGAAAAAATAGCAGCAGACCCCGAATGCGGAGTCGCCGCTAATCTGATACGCGCTCTTGCACTCAATATCCGTTACGACAACGGACATGTCGTGTGCGTGACAGGATGCGCTTACAGCACTTTTCTCATGGACAAAAGCGCCGAAAAGCTTTGGGATGCATATGTCCGCCGTATGTTTAGCGGGCTGAATATTGATTTTGAGTAACAGTTCAGCCATGCAGAATTGATTGTACAAATTGTACGTGGGAGCTTGCTCACTAAGGGCAATTTGTACAATTAATTCTATAGGGCAGACGCCCGTCATGAAATAAGTCGCTGGCAAATACTAAAGATTATTGGTGAAAATGTACATTCTAGCGACTTATGAATGGCATGGCTGAACGGTTGCAATTTTGAAATACCTTACGCCTTTGTTGTCCTGGATTGAAAAATCAGGCTTGCAAGGTATCCAAAAATCAGCGCCGCACTGCAGCCTACGGCTCCGTTTGTAAAGCCGCCCTTAAAAAGTCCTATAAACCCATCCGTATCAACGGCTTCCTTAATTCCCTTCATCAATATATTGCCATACCCTAAAAGCGGAACATTTGCCCCGGCTCCGGCATACTCGGCAAACGGTTCGTAAAGTCCGAAAAAACTAATTACTGCCCCTAAGCATACCAAAAGCACCATGACGCGTCCCGGCAGCATCTTTGTGCGGTCAAGAAGGATTTGTGCCAGGGCGCAAATCAGACCGCCTACCCAAAATGCATTGATATAATCCATCATAAAAATCCACAACCCTTTCTTTTTAAAAACAGTATGCGGATTATTTATGATTTTATGCGCTTTGCAATTTCGAAAACAATTTCCCGTATATTTTTCCCTTCGCAGTCAACCATCATATGGGAATACTGTTCATACAAAGGCGTACGCTCGTCGTACAGCTCCCTAAGACTTTGGCTCTCCTTGAGCACCACGCCGCGCTCTTCAAAGTTTCCCAGTCTTTCGGAAATGCTCTCATAGGAAAGCCTAAGATAGCAGATTGTCGCAAACTCCGACAGATGCCGCATTGCTTCCTCTCTGTAAACTGCGCTTCCGCCCGTGGCAATCACTGCCGCCTTCGGATTCAGCGAAGCATTGACGGCTCCTTCTATATCCAAAAAGCCCTCCAAACCGCACTCTTCTATAATCTCGTGGAGCTTTTTCTCCTCGCGCTCCTGTATCACTAAGTCGGAATCAATAAACGAAATGCCCAAATTCTTTGCAAGCACCACGCCGATCGTGCTCTTGCCGACTCCGGGCATTCCGATTAGTACAATGCTTTTCTTTCTCAAAGTATCACTCCTACTGTCTTACGCGCCCAAATAAGCGATGACTTCCACTTCGCAGAGCACGCCCTTTGGCAAGTCCTTAACCGCAACACAGCTTCTTGCGGGATTCTGTGTAAAATATTTTGCATACACTTCGTTAAACGCCGCAAAATCCGCAATGTCTGCCAAAAAACAGGTTGTCTTTACCACATTGTCATATGTTGCGCCTGCCGCCTTTAAAATTTCTCCGACGTTTTTCATTGATTGCTCTGCCTGCTGCGTGATGCCTTCTGCCTCCACGGTTCCCGTAGCAGGGTTAATGGGAATCTGTCCCGATACATAGAGAACATCTCCTGCAATAATTGCCTGTGAATACGGCCCGATTGCTGCCGGCGCCTTATCTGTACTTATTTTTTTCATACTGGTATCTTAGCTCCTTTCGATATATTTATGTCAATCCGGCTTGACCGGCGGCTCATCAAACTCGACAATGACGTAGTAGCCTCTTTCATTCTCCTCAATCGAGACAACCGTGCCGCTTTGCGACTGCAGCCGTTCATTGAACGGAATGTTTCCGGACATTGCCACTGCCGGATTAATCGTATAATAATAATTGCTTGGAAGAACGCCCTCTGTGACAGTGACAACATCGCCTTCCTTTACCTGTCCCGGACGCTCCATTTTAAAATCCATTTGTCTCATACTGTTCCCCATTTTCTGCCAAACTATGATTGATTGTCTATGGCAGACAAAGGAAGGCGCTTCGCAAAGCGCCTGTCCTCTAAATTGCAATATCAAGCTGTGTGCGCACAGCCTTTGCGGGCTGTTTTGAGTTTACCATAAACACGTTTCTTGCGCTCTGACGGTAAACCGCCGCGTCACTGATAATCTTGGTAAGATCCGAAATCCTCTTCGACAGCTGCGCGCAGTCATCCTTCGTGGCAGATACGGCATCGCCGTTTAATCTGTTCAGCTCCGTGTTTAGTCTTTGTATCTCGTTGTTAAAATTCAGTCTGTCGGAAATTGAAAAATATCCGTTGATGATTTGGCTTGACAGTCCTTCCATCTTCTTGAGCATCCCTTCCAGCTCTGCTTCGCTCGAAAATTCATTCTCTTCCCCTTCGTTTTCCGGCTGACTTGCCAAAAGCTCGCTGCGTTTTCTTCCGGCAGCCGAAATGGACAACATTACCGACTGTTCTTCATTTTCCGCATTCTCCTCCAATGCGCCGGCGTTCACTCTGATTGCTTCCTGCTTTTCCTGCGAATCGGAATAGGAATTCTCGATTGCGGTTGCAGCTCTGTTTAGGAGTGCGGTGTTTGTACCTCTTACCTGCATATGATACTCCTTTCCCTTATATATATGGCTGTGAACTACCCCTTTTCCGTATACCGGTAAAGTCCCTTCGGGCAGCGCACGCGTTTTTGTGCGCTTTGTTCCAGTCAACATAAGAATATAATTTGTTGATGTCTTATGGTAGTTACATATGTAAACTACTCCCCTTGTTATCTATATCGGTTAATGTTTTTCCAAAATTAACTTAATTTTATATATTTTTTGAAAATTTTATTCTTTTTGATTAATTTGTGTTTTATTGCATTAATTTGCAGACAATTTCTTTTTGCACAAAAAAATCCCCCTGAATCAATCAAGGAGATTTTATCTATCTGTTTATCATTCCTTTAATACGCTTTCAAACGCTTTACAAGCCATCTGCCCAATTTATATACCGGCGTTTCAAGATGTCTTTTCGCGTTTTTCAGTTCTTTTCTGATTTCAATATGCTGCGGACAGTGCAGCTCGCATTTCCCGCATTCAATGCAGTTTGACGCACCGGAATAATCCTTGCGCAGCGCCGTGCACATAAAATACTCCTGAAGCGCGGAAAAACTACCCTCGGAATATTTGTGATTATAAGCAGAGAAGGCAGCGGGAATATCCACATTTTGCGGACATGGCATACAGTAACCGCAGCCGGTACAGCCGACTTTCATTTTTGCATTGATTGCCTGCACGACCTGCTTAAGCATTGCCTCTTCGCGTTCACCCACCTCGCCGATTTTCACGTTGGACGCCGTGGCAACATTATCCCGAACCATTTCCAGCGAATTCATTCCCGAAAGCACACAGGTCACCTCGGGCTGGCTCCAAAGCCACTTGAATGCCCACTGTGCCGGAGTGTGTTTTATCGGATACTGCTCAAAAATTTCGACGGCTTTCTCCGGAAGGCGACTGACAAGCTTGCCGCCCCGCAGCGGCTCCATGATAATCACGGGAATGCCTTTTTGATTTGCATAAAGCAAACCTTTCCTGCCTGCCTGTGTATTTTCGTCCATATAATTATACTGTATTTGGCAAAAATCCCAGTCGTAAACATCAATCAGGCGGCAGAACATGTCTGCATTTCCGTGATAAGAAAACCCGATTTGTTTGATTGCGCCGCTCACTTTCTTTTCGGCAAGCCATTCCAAAATACCCAGTGCCTTTAAACGCTCCCATGTTTTTACGTCCGTGAGCATATGCATCAGGTAGTAATCAATATAATCCGTTTTCAGGCGGCTTAACTGCTCCGCAAAGTATTTTTCCATGCTTCCGCCGTTCTTAATCAGATAATGCGGAAGCTTTGTGGCGATGCTTACCTTGTCGCGGATGCCGTTTTTAGCAAGGATTTCTCCGAGCGCCGCCTCGCTTCCGGGATAAACGTATGCAGTATCATAATAATTGACACCTGCACGGTACGCCTCCATAATCTCCGCTTCCGCTTTTTCCATATTGATTTTTCCGCCGCTCTGCGTAAAGCGCATACAGCCGTAACCTAATATTGAAATTTCATTTCCGCACCGGTCTTTGCGATAATTCAAATCCGTTCCCTCTTGCTTTCTTTCCTATTATTTCATACTTGCGTAAGGAGCTGTAGGAAAATAAGTGATGCAGATTGCACAGGATATTTCTTCAAGGGTGTATGTTAAAAAACGCAGGCGTAACGG
>CAJUJG010000001.1:205515-218376 GCA_910586715.1 uncultured Lachnospiraceae bacterium | reverse complement strand
GCTTTTTGACATGCACAATCGGAGAAACAGACAAGTCAAGATGTGTCAGTTATTTTTCTACAGATTCTAAGTATAGCACATGTGTAAAACAGTCCGCAAGCAAAAACAGTCGAATAAACCATTCGACAATCTGTCGTTGTCATCAACATGTATCAGGCGTTGCGATATACAGCCCCTCAAAGGTACCCTCAAATCTTATTGTCAATCCGGTTTATAAAACCCGACAATCTCCTCCTTTGTTCTTTTGGCATTTTTCCTGTACGCATCATAATCCTTAAAATAATGTCCCATATCCCATGCCTGATACCCGTTTTTGCATAAATCAAATACCAGCGCCTTTGCCGTCGGTCCAAGTGAAATACATATCAGTCTGCTCTTATCCGTCTTCAGTGCGCGTTCCAAAAGCTTGTCGTATTCCGCAAACGCATTCTTTTTTGCAGCATACAGATATTCCACTGATTTACACACATCTAGCGCATTATAGCGCAGTTTGTCCAGTATGCCCCCGCCGCATATGACTGTTACGTCCTTATCACGCAAAAGGGATTGCATTCTCTGAAAGAACGCCGTAAAATCATATGTTTCATATGTTTGATACATTTGTGTAATACACGTATCAATGTATTCTTCATTGCTTTTGCACATTTTCAATAAAAAGCGTCTTTGCTGCGCCAATCCTCCCGCAAAGCATTTCACATAGCTGTTAAGGTTTCCTGGCGGATTGATATAATAATAAGGAATCCCTATTTTCAGATTCTTATCTCCCATTCTTAAAATCTGGTTTAAACGCTTGGACAATTGCGCATCATATTTCTGAAAGGGAATTGACTTTCCCTGCATTATCGCAATCTCTCCATCGCCATACCTTAAAAAGCTTATCTTTTTTGTTTCCAGTAAAGTCAGTGTTTCCTCCGGCGTCAATATCCTTAATCTCCCCTGATAACCTCCTGCCAGGTAATATCTGCGCTCTGCAAAACGGTAAATACGTTTGCAAAACAATGGAATTTTTTTAAATATGCGCTTTATTCTTTTTTTGAGAATGTTTCCTTTTGAAAATCCTTTTTCATATTTCCTCAGGATAAAATATTCCGCTCCGACATGTACTTTATTTGTTTCTTTTTTAGCGATTCGTTCTATATTTAAGGTATTGCCTTTATCATTATACAGTCTGTCCAAAGAGTAAATATCCGTCGCCATGCAGGCGTCAAAATCATTCGGGTGGGTATCCTGCACCCTGTTTACGGTTATAACAACCGCACAGCTTTCCTTCCATGCAGCCATTTTTGTCCGTACAATCCGTTCTTTTTTATTTTCTGCAGTAATCATTGCTTCAAGAAAATTCGGATTTTTTATTGTGGTTTCTTCTTCTAAAATGAGCTTTTTCACATCCTCTTTCCGATAAAGCGTACAGTCAAGTTCCCACGGATAATTGTAATGTGCCTCTTTGCTGTTTTGCCAGTTCCATATCAGAATATCCTGCATTCGTTCCATGTCTTTTGGACAGGGCTTTATATTTTCTCCAAGCCGCATGCTAAACCCAAACAAATCAGGATATAATTCCAAATAGGTAATTGCCTTATCCATCGAAAAATAGTTTCGAAAAACAACATCATCACACCCAAACATCACATATGTCCCGGCATCTTCAATCATCTTTCTTAAATCCCGCGAAAAATCATTCTCTTTTTTCCACTGTACGTTTGGATAACATTTCATCACTTTTTCATAGCCTATCTGTTCCATTGGTGAATATAGCACATGAATCATATTCTGCTTTGCATCAGAAAATTTCAGCAGGCTTTCTAAATATGCATGGAGCTGCAATGATCTTCCTCTCGAAAATACAATAATTGATACATTCATGTCTGCTCTTCCTTTCGTTTTTTATTTTTGCGGGGAATCTGACTCCGTTTTAAACAATTCCTCTACTGTAATATCCTCCGCAAAATATGATTGAATCGCAACAGCCTCATCCAATGTAAAATGCGATTGTCCCCTCAGCTTGGATAACAACGTACTGTAACTCATATTAAGGTCATCAGCCATCTTTCTTTTACTTATTCCCCTATATAAAATATGATTTTTCAGTTCCTGATACATTTTCTCTCCATTCCGAATCGGTTTATTACAAAAGGCGCACTGTAATATCCGAATTTGTGACGCTTCGACACAAATCCGCAAGCGGTATCTGTCCTTTTGAAACGTTTTGTCGTTTTATATAATTAATATTAACACGATTTAATATTGTTTTTCAATAAATATTTGTTGTATCAACACGATATACCATGTTTTCACATTGTTTTATTACTTTTCGCATGATATTATTAAAACGTTAAAGGAGAGAAACGGATATGACGAGAGAAAGCTATTTAAAAAAGCTCATCAAAGAGAACGGACTTACAATCAAAGATTTCGCCAAAAAAATTCATATGCCTTATTCCACATTGCTTACAATGTTAAACGAGGAAAAAATCGGAAATGCGTCAGTTGATAACGTAATTAAAATATGCAGAGGCTTAAACATTACCATTCAAAATCTGCAGAACGTTCTGGAGGCAGATTCCGCTAATACACAGATTGTACTTTCGGAACACGAAAAAAAACTTATCTGCCACTACCGTGAACGAGAAGAGCTGCAAAAGGCTGTTGACATTTTACTATTATCAGACGCGAAAGCGATTTATCGTTAAGCACCTGATAATACTGTGTATCCTGCCATACAGTCAAAAAGATTATTTGACGGGATATGCGCTTACTGCAAACTGATTACCCTTTTATTGACGAGGACGGCGACGGCATTTGCGACAATTTTGCAGCAGGCGGCGCATGCAGAACCGGCGGCAGGCGGGGATACGGTCAGTGCGGCAGACGCAGAGGACGCAGAAGACAGCTTAAATGCCTGGATATTCGAGCTACGGTTATATAGGAGGAAACGGTTTGATCATATCTGTTTTGACTGTTTTTATCAAAGAATTCTTTGCGCGTATGGCTTTTTATGCTACAATTTAATAGCAGTCGTTAAAACGAATTTCACTTTTCACTTGGGAGGTTATTATGATTCGGGAAGCTGTTGAAAGCGATTTAGAGGAAATTTTAGCACTATATCTGTATCTTCATGAAACGTCCGTACCAAACAGCTCAGAGCACCTTCGGCAGACTTGGGAACAGATTATCCGCGACAAAAATCATCATCTTATCGTTTACGATGCAGACGGGAAAATCGTGGCATCGTGTGTCTGCGTGATTATTCCGAACCTGACAAGAAATGTCAGACCATATGCGTTTATTGAAAATGTGGTGACGCATGGAGATTACCGCCGAAAAGGATATGCTGCCGCGTGTCTGGATTACGCAAAGCAGATTGCGGAGCGTAACAATTGTTACAAAATAATGCTGCTGACGGGGGCAAAGGAAGCGGGAACCTTGGATTTTTACCGGAAGGCAGGGTATAACAGTTCGGATAAGACGGCGTTTATCCAATGGATAACATGATAAGCTATTTTCGGGAAAGAGGCGTATATTATGAAACAGTTGAAGCATACACAAGATAAACAAAACAGCCCTTTTACCTATAAAAGGGCAACAGAAGCAGACCTTGCGGAATTGGTGCGCACGCGGCTGATTGTGCTGCGGGCGGCAAACAAGCTTTCGGATGACGTGCAACTGCCCTTGGTCGAGGAGACGTCATATGCCTATTATCAAAAGGCATTGGTAACGGGGGAGCATATCGCGTATTTGGTGTATGACGGCGAAGTCTTTATCGGTGCGGGAGGCGTAAGCTTTTATCAGGTTCTGCCCACGTATCACAATCCAAGCGGCAGGAAGGCATATATTATGAACATGTACACCAAACCGGCATACCGCAGACAGGGCATTGCGTATCACATGTTGGATTTGCTGGTGGCAGAAGCGAACGGGCAAGGCGTTTCGCAGATTGCACTGGAGGCGACTGATATGGGGCGCGGGCAAAGCCGTCGCTTATCATGGTTCAATAGGAAGATAGTTCCCCGTTCCTTTTTAGAGCTCTAATTCATACCCGTACTCCCGCAGTGTGCATGTCTCGTCAAGCACTTTATGATAAATGCCCTGCATCCGCGAAAAGCCGCCTTTTTCATACAAACGAATCGCGGGGAGGTTCTCGTCTACGACAAATAGCCGCAGATAATCTGCCCCCAATGCCTTTGCTGTTTCCTTCGCTTTTTCCAGCATCAGACTGCCAATGCCTTTGCGCACATAATTTCTGTTTACGCCAAAACGGTCGAGATAGAGCGCGTTCCCACAGCGATTTTTCCATGTCATCGCAGATTCGCCCTCGTCGGAATTGCACAGCGCAAATGCAGAAACCATTTCCTCTCCCTCCGACAGGATGTATAGGCGATTGTTATGTATATCATCCTCCAAAAAGGAACACGGATAAATATCGTCCCAAATTTGCAGCTGATTGTCCTCCATTTGTTTCACAATCCCTTCAAATGTATGTTTTATTTGCGGTAAATCCTGTATTTGCGCCAATCGAAAATGCATTCTGATATAACCTTATCCCTTTCGTCAAGTCATTTACTCTTACTTTTCTATTTTATCTTTTCCTTCTAAAAATACAAGCCTTTTTTATTTCCGTTCCGTATCCGGTATCAGCGAAAAAGTAAGAAAATAAAAACAGACTTAAAAATATATGCGGCAATTGGGGGCATTGCTTTTATCCCCCACTTTAAAACTATATCCTATTAAGCCGGACGGCACATGTTGGTGCAGGAATACATCAAGATACAACACCGCACTTTTTCATCACATAATTTGTCAGCAAAATTCCGCCTCTCATCACCTGCTGCTCACGTATAACATCGTAACCTCTGTGCGCAAAAAACGGTTTTGCCGTAATCGAAGCATGGGTGGTTATTTGCTCTACAGAAAACTTTTGTTCGAGTCTGTCACAAAGGGCAGCGGCAATGCCCTGCCGTTGATAGTCTTTATGTACATAGAGCCTGTCTAAATAACCGGTCTTATCAATGTCGCCAAAACCGACTATGATGCCGTTTTCGACGGCGACAAGGCTGAAATGCCCGGACAGCGATTGGTTCCACAGTGTCAGATTTACGTTCCCGTCTGCCCACACGTTTAATTGCTCGATTGTATAATCGCTTGCATTAATCGTATGCACGGTATCATAAAATAATTGTGCAAGCTCCTCACCATCGGATGGCATGTATTTTCTAATTGTCATAAAGATACCTCTTTTCTGTGCTGCAGACTGCCTGCCCGTTTATCCCCGCCGTATTGCCCAATCTCCTCCAAAGTCGGACGATACTGTTTATCCTGTAAATCTAACATTTGAAATCTCTTCTTTCTCTGTCTGTTTTCAAAATTACCTAGTGTACTGGTGTACTGCTGAATTTCTTTTCCATTACCGCTTATACATTCTGAGCAGTCGGTGATGAACCCAAGCCATCAGGACAATCGGCGCTGCCACGCCGCCAATCAGCCAAACCATACACCACACAGAACTCATTCCGCCCAATGTACCCACCGCACCGGAAACTGCTATAACAATTCCGTACAAAATCCACATCGCGCCATGCTTTTTGTTCCACGAAGACACGTCTGACAGTTCCTGCGCAGCCGGCGGCTTTTCACCTGTATAAAAACCGACCGGTGTTTTGCTCTTTCGCTGTAAAACGCCAATGCCAACCATAATCAGTGCAGCCAATAAATAAATTATAAAGCAAATCATATTTTCCTCCCCTATCGCCGCTCATACACCAGCTCCGTAATCCCGTTCTCAGACCACGTGTTCACCAACCGCAAATCAATCCGATTCTCCGTTGGGGCAAAAAGCGGAATACCGTTTCCCAAAATAGTCGGGATGACACAGATATGATACCGGTCAATCAGATTTCCCCGCATAAGCTGCTGCGCAATTCTTGCACCGCCGCAAATCCATATTGCTTTTCCCTGCTCTTGTGCAAGCCGCTTTACCAGCGTACATGGATTTTCGTCGGTAAAGAAAATATTGTCTGTTGCCGGAAGCTTGCGGTGCGTAATCACATAACTTGTCAGCCCTGCATAGACCCACTGCGTCGGCGACAATTCCGTCACCACTTGGTTATACGTATTCCACCCCATCAGTACGGTATCGACATCCCTTATAAATGCGTCGTAAGAATTTGTCTCCTCCGTCTGTTCCTGCTGCCCGCCAAGCCAGTCCACACCGCCGTTTATGTCTGCAATGTATCCGTCAAGGCTTATGGCAATATACAAAACAACTGTTCTCATATCCGTTTTCTCCTTATAATTCACGCAATGCACCGTTTTCAAAGTAATAAATGTTTTCTTTCTTAAACCCGTATACGGAATTTTTCTTACAAATATGCGGTTCAAACGTGAAAAATGAAACGTCCGATAATTTCGCCGTATTTCCTTTCTCGATATAAATTCTGTCCTCTTTTTTCTTCACAATCGAATGCCCTAAATTCCCCATAAAATCAAGGTTGACAAAACCGCTTTGGTCAATCAGTTCATTGACGCGGTAATACAGTTCTTCAAAGCTTGTCTCAGGCGCTGCCAAACGCCTCAGCTTATCGTGCAGCAGTTCTTCCATTTCCAATCCCTGCCTCCACTCCTCATTTTTTATGGCGGCAATTTTGTCCGTTACCTGTCCGTTTTCGACAATGATTGTCCTTGCGTAATCGCCCCATATCTGACCGCATTGCGGACTCAGGTCAATCGTGATAATGTCGTTTTCCCGTATACGCCTGTCCGATGTCGTGTACTGTTTTCCTGAAACGGAAACCGTCGTTTCTTCCCCCGCAAAGCAAAACGCCCCTACGTCCCAATACCAAAAAGAATCCGCGCCGAGCGCCCGCATTTTGTCCTCGCTAAGTTGCCGGATTTGTGTCAGGCGCATACCCGGTTCTATCACCTGACGGATATAGGCGATTGTCATAAAAACGGGCGAAAATGGGAGTTTTAAGCGGTGGATTTTTGCCATATAATTCTTTGTACATATTTTATATTCACACTGACAAGGACGACAGCCCTGCGAAAAGAAATGAGCAAAAAAATTTCGCAATTCCAATTTATCAGTGAATTACCTCATAACGCAATCGTAAATATGAGTTCTCCAAAACCTCACATTCTTGCAGTTTCAGAACACCTAAACTTGACAATTCTTTTTGTGTAAGCAAGGATTTCCCATCAATTAAAGTAGATGTATCTTTGCCGCCAATTAAAACCGGAGCAACAACAACATCAACATAATCGAATAGTTTTTCACGAAGAAATAAGCCATTTAGTGTCCCACCCGTTTGTATCGTTATTCTCTCACAACCATATTCTGATTTGAGCTTTATAAGTGCATCTTTTAACGATAATTCTTTTTGATATATAATATGAAAATTACCTTCCTGAATGTTAAATGCCGGGTGTTTTGCATTTGACGTAATTAGCACAAACTTTTTTGATAAAGCGCAAAAATACCGAATACCATTTTCATTCAAATGCCTGTTATCTATTATTACAAAAGATACGGGCGTTCTGTTTGGCATTTTCTTTGTATTAACACCGATTTTGGCTTGAACCCGACCAGAATTGAGCGTCCATAAATCTGTTGTCTGCTCTATTTCATAATACTGGTGTAAGCCTTCGCTAACCCCTGGAATTTGAGGAAAGTCTTTGTCTACATCTAAATCATCCGTTGCGCCAGTGCTTATTTTTCCGTCAACTGACATCAGCATATACAATGTTGTAACAGGTCTGTCCATTTTATCACTCCCAAATTATATTTATCCAATTATAAATTACCGGTTCATACTCTATTATATGATATTAAAATCAAAATGCAATAGCTTTACCGAATCCTTCCCGCTGTGTCTTGCTTTGCTGTTTCTAGTTGCAAACGTATGCATGCCTGATATTAGAAAAACGCGGTTTTAAGGGCTTTTCATGTTTTTGCAAGGGTCAGTCCGCCTCGGCTTTGGGATATTTTGTGCCAAGCTTATATAAAAACTTGTGTATTGGAAATCAGGACTTTCCTGCAAACGGGAACTCCGCCGGCGTGGACATTTAATGTAAAATACGGGCTAAACTGGATGTTTTAAGCGGTGGATTTTTGCCGTTTTATCCTATATACTTGTCACATCTTCACACAAAGGAGGAAACAAAGATGAGTTTAGGAAACAGCTTATTGAATCGGTGGACTTTGATGTCGATTTGAAAGAAATTGAGCACGTGATTGAATCGGTGAGCGAGGAAAAACAAAAAGAAATTGACTGGACAAAATTGTGGAGTAAAAAATATCCCATTTTGTCAACCTACCAAAAAGAAGTCCAGATTGACAGATACGCTGCAAAATTGCAGAAGCTGCTTGACTCCTTAAAGACGGAATACAGATACAACGAGGAGAATGCGTTTTTGGTGCTCAAGGACATTTTGGCACAAGTTTGGAATGTGAATCATTCCTTAATTCCCAAGGAAGTTAAAATCAGGGAAGTTAAAATCGGCAAGCCGGGTATTGACTTCCCTCTTTCTCACATGTTATAATTTTTGAAACAATTGAATAGCAGTCATGTCTTCAGGGCAGGGTGAAATTCCCGATCGGCGGTTACAGTCCGCGGGCGCGAAAGCGCGGGGTTTGGTGAAATTCCAAAACCGACGGTATAGTCCGGATTAAAGAAGGTGTATTGAATTTGTCAGAGGGTATCTGACAATTGTTTTTGCACTCTTTTTTTATCTTACAGCTCTGTTGGCATTTTTCGATACACCTTATTAAACTTTAACACCTGAAAGGCAATGCCGTCTTTCAAGTGTTAATTTTTTTTAGGAGGTATTTCAATGAATATCAGAAAAACAAAGAAACTCACAACAATCGGTATGCTTTGCGCATTTGCTTATGTCGCGGCGGTGGTCGGACGCATTCCGCTCGTACTTTTTCTAAAGTATGATCCCAAAGACGTTATTATCGTCATCGGCGGATTCCTGTTCGGACCGCTGGCTTCCATTGCCATTACCGTGGTCGTTTCCGTAGTACAGCTATTCACGACGAGCGCAACGGGAATTTGGGGCTGCATGATGAATATTATATCAAGCTGTGCCTTTTCATGCCCTGCCGCGCTTCTCTACAAAAAGAAACATACGCTGTCCGGCGCAATGCTCGGACTCTGCTGCGGTTGGGGATGTCAGGTCGTCGTCATGATGATTTGGAACTATCTGATTGCGCCGGTTTACATGAATTATCCAAGGGAAATGATTATGGAATTGCTGCTCTCGGCGTTTTTGCCGTTTAATGTGATAAAAGGAGGTTTGAATGCGGCGATTACAATGCTGTTGTATAAGCCTGTCGTTACCGCGCTGCGCCGTTCCAATTTAATTGATTCAAAGCAGCAGGCAAATAAAATGCAGATACATGCCGGCATGTTGCTAACGGCTTTATTCATCATCATAACATGCGTGTTACTGATTCTTTCTTATAACATCTAACACCAAGAACTGCGTTGTGCAGAGATTCCTTCAAGAGCCTCTGCGCAACGCAGTCCTGCTGCAAATCAATACACAACCACCGTGCCAATCGAGTTTCCTTTCACGGGCACTTCTGCCATTTTATCCTCCAAACGCACATAAATTTTGATATCATGCGCACTCCGATTCAACAGTACCAAGGCAATCTGACCGTCCGGATTCCGAAACGCCGTCGCCTCCAGTTCGTCCGAATACCTGCTCATGCCAATCCGAACTGCCCCTGTTTTGATAAAATGCGTAAAATGCCACACATAGTCCGCCGTGTTTCTGCGAATCAATTCGTTCTTTTTTGTGTCATACAAAAACGGCGCGTCGCAGAAATTCCCCACATGATTCGGTCCGCCTGTTTCATCCAACACAACGTTCCAGTCATAAAACGCATTCATGCCGTGGTTCATATTCCCAATCATATCATGTGCATACTTCTGCGCATTTTTCAAATAATCATCGGACGCAAACTTACTGTACTCAATGCATGCCTCCGACAAAATCAGCTTCTTATCCGGGAAACGCTCCCGAATCATCTGCAGTGCCTCAAAATGGTCCCCGCTGTACCAGTGAAAGGCAATTCCCGCAACCATATGCGCCGTTGTATCGTCAATTATTTCACAGGCACGCTCATACGCACGCTCCTTATTGTGATCCCAAATAAAGACCTCAATATCCGATAAATCATTCTCCTGCAATGCAGACCACAGATAGTCCCGTAAAAATTCCTTTTCCTGCTGCGCCGTATACACACATGAATCCCACGTCTGAACCGCTTTCGGCTCATTCTGCAGGCTGATGCGCCTCACCAAATACCCACGCTTTCGATATTCCTTGATATAGCGGCAAATATAATCCGCCCACACCTTTTTGTATTCCTGCTTCAATTCTCCGCCATAATTCCTGTCCCCGTTCGTCTTCATATAAGCCGGCGGGCTCCACGGCGTCAGCATAATCTCCAACCTGCCGCCATACACCCTCTGCGCATCGTCCAGCAGCGGAAAAATGTGCTTCTCCACCCTCTCCATCTGAAACTGCGCAAACGTCTTATCCTGCGCATGTTCCACCGCCTCATAATGCCCGAGGGAAAAATCACAGCTGTCAATCGGAATGCGCACCAAGCGGTACCCCATTTCATTCCCGTCAAAATACGCCCGCAGCAGTTCCTCCTTCTGCTCCGGGTTCATCAGACCATAAATATACCCCGCCGATTCCGTAAGCGCCCCGCCAAACCCTTCAAAGGTCTGATACGTCACATCGGGATATAAATTGAGCAGATAATTCTCTTCGCCCTTGTCAGGAAGAAACGCCGCCTCTTTTTCCTCCCTGCACCGTCCCATGTTTTCATACCATGTACTGATATACTTTAATTTCGTTCTCTCCATATGACAATTTCCAACCTCCGTATTATTTTCATCGGCGCATAATTAAGCCAAAGCCTGGCATCGCGGTTGAACCCACCGGGGTCTTCTACGTCAGTATTTTCTTAATTTCCTCTTTGATACTGATATAGGTTCCCATTTCCATGATATTCTTCTGCACGATGCCAATACTGTCCGATAGGTTCTGTAGCGCTGCTTAATATTTATCAAAGACAGCTGTTTAGTTTTTTTATTTAAGTTATCTTTAATCGGGCGCTTGCCCGTCATGTGCTTTCCACGCACATTCCGTAATATCCATGTCCGTAAACACTGCTTTGAATGACGATTCCTCTGGGCTGCAGGCATAAATACCAAACTTTATAACATCTGCTCCCTCTAACATATGGCAGACACGTATTTGCCTAAAATTGTTACCGTCCTGCGAACATTCAATACAGTAATCGTCCTCTCTGCGGCTTAGCCGATACCACATTGTTTTAACATCTGTCGGAATTGCCGTAGTTGCCCAATCAGAATAACCATGATTAGTAACTACGCTTCCATGATTTTGAAAAGTATCGTTTTCATACTCCACGGAAGCCTTTAACCAGTTGTCGCTATCCAAATACATTACAATCCCGCACTGGTCGAACCTATGGTGACTTTCCGAAAAATCTGTTTTCACAATGAAAGAGAAATATTTTTCGTCTGTTTCCATTTGCAAAACAGGAGCATTGTCGTTTCTGAAATGATAATACGTTCTTTGCCACAAATCTGTATGCGGTTTCGTGACAATTTCAATACGTCCATCGTGAATAACATAACTTTCTGGCTCTCTTGTCCATTCTAATTGCTGAATATTAAAATGTATCATTTGTTCATATTCCTCCGTTCTGATTTATAGGATTAGGGTGTTTCTCTGAATTTCAAATGAATATTCTTTGTACTGCGTTTCCCATTTTTATATTCCACATCTGTATTTCTTATTTTGCGTCAATGGGGCGTCCTGCCGTATGAGTGCTTACATGTGGCGCTAAATAAACATTATTCCCAAAAGTTACATCGTTTTAAAATCAATCGTTCTTTCTGCATACCGCATTCGTTGCCAGCACACCGCAGCCTTCATTCAGCGGGAGTTCGCCGCCGTCAATCGTCGTAACCACGCCGCCCGCCTCTTCCACAATCAGAGAACCAGCCGCATAATCCCACGGGCAAAGCCGCAGCTCAAAGAACAGCTCCGCCCGTCCTGCCGCAACGTTGCATAAATCAAGCGCCGACGACCCGCTGCGCCGCACGTCAAGCGCCTTGCAATAATAATCATATGCCATGTCAAACGTCGCTTTTGCATATTCCTCATAGTAAGTAGCCGTTCCAAAAATAACGATCCCGTTCTCAAGCGGCTGTCTTGATACCTGAATGGGGCTGCCGTTTAAAAACGCGCCTTTTCCCTTCACCGCCGTATAGACCTCGTCAAGATAAGGATTGTATACAACGCCCATATACCGTTTCGCGTCTTTAATCAGTCCTACCGATATTGCGCTTGCGTGATAGTCTTTGATAAAGTTGGTCGTTCCGTCAATGGGATCCACGATAAACGCATAACCGTCTTTTACGGACGCGTGTACGTCCTCCTCCTCACCGACAAACACTGCCTCCGGCAAAATCTCCAACAGTCTCTTTTGCAGCTCGGACTGCACTTTTTTGTCATACGCGGTGACGAAGTTCGCATGTCCTGCCTTTTCGTCAATGCCGGATTTTGTTCTGTCGGCATTTAAAATAATTGTTCCGCACGCGCGCACTGCATGAATGATATTCTCCAATAACTGTTCTTCTGTCATGTTTCTGTATCTCCTTTTTCTTATGTTTATTACCTGTTTACTGTCCTGCTGTCGGATCCTGCGGTGTTGGTACCGGCACGGCTGTTGCCGGATCCTGTGGCTGCGGTGTCGGCACGGCTGTTGCCGGATCCTGTGGCTGCGGTGTCGGCACGGCTGTTGCCGGA
>CAJUJG010000001.1:181970-205415 GCA_910586715.1 uncultured Lachnospiraceae bacterium | reverse complement strand
TCCTGTGGCTGCGGTGTCGGCACGACCGTTGCCGGATCCTGTGGGGTGGGGTCTGGGACTGCTGTTGTCGGATTCTGCGGATTGGGATTCGGCGCCGCTATCGCCGGATCCTGCGGATTGGGTTCCGGTTCCGCAAAAATTGTGTCTTCCGCAGGATCTGCAGGCGTTGTCTGCTCCGGTTCCTTCACCGGCTCGGTACCGGGAAGATAATAGCAGATGACAGGCGTTCCCTGTTCAATATATCCGTAAATTTCCTCGGCAATGGAATAGGGCAGGTTGATGCAGCCGTGCGAACCGTTTGTTTTATAAATATTCCCGCCAAACGATTTCCTCCACCCTGCGTCATGCATCCCGATATTATTGTTAAACGGCATCCAGTACGAAACTGGTGTTCGGTACCCCTGCCCAGCCAATGTCGCATTGCGCTCCTTATACGTAATTCCGTAAATCCCCGCCGGCGTATCAAAGCCCCGCGCGGAATTGCCCGACACGAAATCGGATTCCAAAATCAACTCACCCTCCACATACAAAAGCAAATGCTGCGCCGTCAGATTAATCTCCACGTACGTATCGCCGTAGTCTGGGATTCCATGCACTGCAGCGGTCTGATAATACGCTGGTGTGCGTTCTCCGCTCTCGCCGTTTTGAATCATTTCCGCAAGTTCCGCCGTTTCCTGCTGCGTATTCATCCACCAGCCGTAATCGCCCTTGTCAATTGTGACATCTATGTCATAACTGGTCTGAAATGTGCGCGTTTTAAAAATCGTATTATAATTTTTCCGCAAATTCTCCACGAAATCCGCTACCTTTGTTTCGTCCAGGGTAATCTTTGCCCCGTCCATCTCAATCCATGTGACAATCGTATCACCGTCAAGCACTTCCTGTTTGTCCCCAAAGGTATACGTGATGGTAATATCCGCGTATTTCTGCAAATTCGCAAGAGCCGTCTTTAGCTGTGCATTGTCCGCGGTGATTTTTGCCGTTTCATAGCACCCTGCCTCACTCAGACTGATGTGCTCCTCCAAGCCCTCCACCGCTGTCTGAATCGCGGCATAAGTATTGTTCCAATTCAGACGGGTTCCCGGGGTTTCCTCTATGATTTGAAACCCTGTCTTTGGAATATAGTCTGATATGTACGCGTCCTTAGCTTCTGTAATAAACTCTTTGCGAAAGCCGCTTAGGCCTTTGATTTTTGTTTCCAACGCCGTTTCGTCGTAGGTTACCGTATTTTCCGTATTCTGCTTATTTTCCTGCCGGATAAACCATAAAAGGCTGTTTTGGTCCGCCAAAATCCGCTCAAACGGCTCCAGTGACACATACGACAGTCCAATCTCGGAGCCTGATATTTCTTCTACCAGCACGGTTCCGTCCGCCTTGCGCTGCTCCACCTCAAGGACATACCCCTCAATGCGCTGCGTAAGCTGCGGTATGGTCATTCCCGATACATCGATTTGGTCAATGACCGTTCCGTTCATAAAGCAGGTCTGATAACGGTTCAGACCATACAGATAAACCGCTAAAATGCAAAGCAACGGAACGCATAAGGCTGCCGACAGGATAAAAACCTTTTTCTTATTTAAAATATTCCATTTCCGTTTTGTCATAAAATCCTGATTTCCTTTCAAAAAACGCGCGATTTTGCATGGGTGCCCGTATCGCTTATGCCCATTATAGCAGATTTTAATGTAATTTAACATAAAATTATGGCATCTGTTTTCATCATTTTTTGGAAATATTTTTGTAATCATTTCCTGCATTACAAAGACAGCAAAAAGCACCTGCCATCTATATGAACGGCAAATGCTCTTATCGTTTACGGGATAAAACGGTCTCGTGTATTAACAGACAATCAAACATTCCTTGCCCTGAAATGCAAACCCGTATTTTTTGATGTTTTCGGGAGATATCACTTCATTCCCATTGCCTCCATGTACCGTTTCCTTGCCGCATAAAAATCCTCTGCGATTTGCGCGCTTCCCCGTTGCGGCACTTTCGCGGTATGCCCTAAGAACTGCTCCCTCTGCGCGGCGATTTTCGCATTTGTCTGCTCCCATGCAATCTTTGTTTCATACGCCTGCTCTAACCATGCAATTTCGTCCTCTTTTGCAATGCTCCTTCCGTCGGTTCCATGATACGGCACGGATGCGTTCTGATAGCGTTTTTCGATTTTCGCATACAACTTGGCATAAACATCTGCTGCGGTATTTACCACATCTTCGTAATCATAACTGCCCTTTTCTTCCCTGATCTGTCTTAAGGCATCTGCCGCCATGTCAAAAAGCTTTGCAGGACTGTTCAGTTCCATATGCTCCAAATGATCCATAACGGCGGCTTTTGTGTCTTTTAATTTTGTTACCGACGCTGCCTGTGTAAAACCGCTGTGCGTCTTTGATAATAACCTGCTGTTTCTTTTTACATCTGCATTTGCGGACGAAAAATAAACTTTATTGTCTGTATTAATATTCCATGTCATATTATATTCATACTCCTTTTTCACTTTGTGTATTTTATGTAAACTCACATAAATACGCAGGACACTGGCATTCCTGCTGCCGCGGTTACAAAACGCTCCGAAACCAATACTGATAAATTCCTGCAAAATCAATGTCCTGTTCGTTGTCCAGCGTCCCTTTCAGACTGCCTGTTTCGTCCCGTTTCGTCATTTTGATACCTCCTGTTTGCCTTGATACAATATGAATCAATTGCTTGGAATTTGTCATTTACTATAGTATCGGAGCATTTTTCCAAATCCTAATGGGAATGCCACCAAAAGACGATATAATGGCACGAAAGGACGGCGCATTGTTTTATTGGTCCGAAAGCAAATGCAGCGCGATTTCCTTCGCCTTTGCGCTGGTGACCTCTTGTTCCTTTGTTTCTCCCAAATAGACGCAGAAATAGACGCGCTTCCCTGCAAGGTCGGCAAATCCCGTAAACCATGCATCAACCGTAACACCGTTTGCTTTGCCCATTCCTGTTTTTCCGTAAACGGCGAGATTGGCGTCTTCCTGCGGGGTGCTTTGCATCACCTGCTTTAGCTGCTCCTGCGTTTTTTGCGAATAGGCTGAATGGCTGCCGAAAATCCGTTCCATGACCTCGGTCTGTTCCTTGGGGGATATTTTGAGGGAGGATTCGATCCAAAATCCGGTCAGTGCGCGGTTGTTGTTATTGGTGTTTGAACTGCCCTCCCAATCGGAGCAGTCGCAGTTTCCATACCGGAGTTTTTCCAGTTCCGTCTGTATGGTGTCCTGTCCGATTTCGTCGATGACTTCCCGAAAATACCACACGCAGGAGGCGCCAAATGCCGCCTCAAAGTCAATGTCCTGATTCCAGTCGTCATTCCAAAACCATTCGCCGCTCCATTTTTTGGTGGACGCATCGGGGATAATGATTTCCTGCTCCAAGCCAATCAGGGAAGAGATAATTTTAAAGGTAGAGCAGGGGGAACGCCGTGTATTTGCCAACTCCTCCTGATAGATTTGGTAGGTGTTTTCATTTGGATTATAAAGAACTGCCGTTCCGTTGATTCCGTCAAAATAATCCGACCAGTCGGCTTTCGTAACGGTTGCTTCTGTAATGGCTGTTTCTGTAATGACTGCTTCTGCACTTTCCAAGGAACTGCTCTGCGGGGAAATTGTTGTCTCCTCGGTAATTGGTTCGCTGTTGATTGCTGTTTCAGACAGTGTTTCCTCTTCGTCCTGTTGCTTCGCACAACCTGTAAAAAGCAGTACGGGCAGTAAAATCCATATCCATTTTTTCTTCATAAAATCGTCACCTCATATTTTTTCAATGTGTGTGTTGTTCCGCTGTTATCCTTCGTTCGACAGCAGTCATTTTTATCGGAAAGGATAACGCAAAATATATAGCAGATTATAACATAGGATAACTTATTTCCAAAGAACATTTTTGTTGGTATTCAAAGAATCCATTTGCCGGAATTCTGTTTTCAGACTATAATTAGGGTAAGATGATAGATAAAATAATTCATTCTGATATAGGAACGTATAAGCGGGGATATGAACCGTGTGTAATTTGAGTCATGGAATTTTAAAATCCAACGAAAGGAGTGACAATGAAACGGACTATTTTTTTCATAATGGCGCTTCTATGTACCGTTTATTTCAGCGCCTGTGCAAATATAGAAGAAACCAAAAACATGATGCCGGAGTTAGAATATTCGTTTGTAACAGCATCTTCCTTAGAGATACCAGAACAGACCGTCTCCAAAGGCACGCAACCCGAACGTGCCAAACCGGACACACTGTCTGAGGAGCAGACGCAGTGGCGTACAAACAAATGCCCTGATTTACCGCAGCCTTACGTCAAAGTGCTCAACCATTATGAGGAATTTATGAATGCCGACAACCGCGATATCAACGACGAGAGCGTGCAGGAAAAGCTTCGGGGCGGGGAATGGAAGGATTTATGTGACGAAGTCTGCATGCCCCTGTCATCTTGGAGACCCGAGAAGGGGGATCATTTTTTCTATGCCTTGAAGGATTTGACGGGCGACGGTTTTCCGGAAATGATTATCGCTTACCGGAGCAACATTGATTACAAGTACACTCCTAAAGTTGTCTACACCTACCGCGAGGAAAACGGTATCGTCATGGAGTGCGCCACCTCGTATTTTACGATGACAATTTATGACAATAATGTCATTGAATATGTCAGCGGCGGAATGTATTCTTCAACAACGTACCTGCAGTTTCAGGAAGACGCGGGTGGTTGGGTTGTGGTGGATACCATTGCGGATTCGGGTACGTGGGACTCTGCCACGCAAAGCATGGTTGACGTGGAATATTACGGCGGAGAATGGGACGAGCGCGGGCTGCTTGACACGCAGATTTCCGAAGAAGAATATCAGCAAATCCGGCAAAAATATGTCACAACGCCGATGACGTTTGAGTGGATACCGTTGGTTTATCATGCGTCTTCGGCAAATTCATAGACGCGCAGGTTCCTGCCTGTAGGTTCAAAGTGCATTTTGCCGTTCTTCCACTGTCTGTTCCGGTCTTTCCCGTTCTTGAATTTTATCACTGTCGGATACGGCGGTAATTGCTGCATACTCTATTTTCGTTCCTGTAAACCGTATCACGTATTCCTTGTCTGTTTCAAGGTTTTTTAACTGCGCTGCTGTTGTGGCAGTGTCGACGGTTCCATGCCAAATACTCATCCATAAAACATCGCCGGTTTTGTTATCCGCGATTTCCAAAATGCCTTCTTCGCCCTTCATTTTATACAGAAGGTTTAATTGCAAGGTATCCATATCTTTCGTAACGTAAAACAGTCTTTCGTCAATGAACGGATCCGCGTCGTCATAATTTTCTGTCAGTTCCATATTAATCTCAAATCTTGGGGGCATGGAATTGGTACTGTTGTCAATATTGAAATAGTAATAGCGCACGTTGTCGGAAAGGCTAAATCCGATGTCAAACATGGCATCAGCGCAATTTCCTGTAAAATAAATCTCCCCTGTTCCCGCAGGTATATCGAGCGGCTGATTGATAAATATGGTACTGTTATCCGCTATGCCGCTGCTGTCTGCCAAGGTTGTAACGGTTCCGTCGGGGGCTTGGTATAGAAGCGAAATGTCGCCCTCAATCGGATTGAGTTTTCCCGTAACGGTAATCTGCGCGTCGTCGGCTGCTTCCAGCATTGTCAGCGTCTTTTTATCCTTTAAGTGAACATTGCCGCTTGTCTGATAGGTTTCGTCTTTTTGCCGGCTTGTATAAGAGGAGAAGTAGTTTTCCTCGCGTGCCGTTGTGTCATTCGTTGCTGCAATGGTATCGGTAGCGATTGTGTCCGTAACGATTGTATCCGTAACGGTACCCGTTTCCCCAGCCGCAGTTTCCTTTTGTGGCTGCTGCCCACAAGCCGACAGGAAACACACTGTAGTGATCCCCAGTAAATATATCCTGCTTTTGTATCCAATCTTTTTCATAAAGAACCTCCGTTTTGTTGTAGTTTGTGTTCTATATTGATTGTAGCATTGTTTGTTTAAGAAATGTTTATGATAATGTTTAAGGTTTGTTTAACTTGGAATGATTTTCCTTTAATGTATACAAAAACGCAAGAACTTAGTTCTTGACGTTATCATGCAGCTGCCTGCTCTTTCTCCGTTTTTGGGTAATGCCTGTTTTAGCAGGTTGAAAAGAAATACTCCCTTCCAGGCAGCAAGCTTTTTATTATTTTACTTGTCTGCCTAAAAGGGAGCATTTCAATTTGTGTACAAGGGCTTTTTTATTATGTAAAGCCCACTCTATCCGTTTTGCTTTTTCGCCACCAAAAGAAACCGATGAATCGTCCCCTCCACAACGCCCTTCTGCTCCAAAATCTCCTGCGCATGATACAGATTTTCCAGGCAGTCTTTGACATGAAAATTCGGAAACTCCCATTCAATGACGCGCGCAAACCAAACAAGCGCGCCAATATCCCAAAATTTTATCGGACGAAATGCCTCCTCTGCCCTGATGATGGAAAATCCTGCGTCTTCAAATGCCGTTTGGGCTATGCTTACATACTGATTTGGAAACGGCAAGTCAGGCGCTTCGTTTAACAGCAATTCCACAAGCTCCCTGTCATTTTCCGCCCCGACCTGCTGTGTGATAAAGACGCCGCCCGTTTTTAATACGCGTGCGATTTCACTTGGGTGAAAGCTTCCGTGCCGATTGATAACAATATCAAAGCTTTGATTGGCAAACGGTAAAATACCGCTTGCGTCTGCCTTTTGAAAATCAATGCCTAGCGGCAGCAGTTTGTTTTTGCACAGTTCGACATTCGGCGGATAGTTTTCCGTTGCCGCCAAATTCTGATAAGGGTGATTGAGAGACAGCAGAAATTCACCGCCGCCCGTGTCAATGTCAAGCAGCTTTTTTTCCGGTTGCAAATACTGCCTGACGATTTCCCTGTAATTCCACGGCAAATCGCTTTGTTCGTCATATTTTCCATTTATATGAGAAAAGTCCCAACCGTGAATATGCGCGATTTCTTCTTCCTGCAGCCATTTGTTTAACAGTTCTTTTTTATCCATACCTTATCTGCTCCTTTTCGTATTTTATAATTTATCATTTCTACGATTCGGTGCAGCTTTCTGATAACGGAGCTTTTTTAACCTCGGTGCAATCCGTTATCAGATTACAACTGCACCGAGTAATTACCTCGAACATACCGCATGCGCGCTCACCTCCTCTGTATATAAACAAACATTTATGCTTTCAAGTCTGTTTTTTACGGCTGACAATCAAGCTGCAACACCATAAATACATCTGCCATATCATTCGCGTTATACCGCTGTGTCCTCACAAAACCTGCCTTCTCATACAGGGCAATCGCATTCCTGCTTGTCGACAACGTATCCAAATACAGTTTTTTATAACCTTCCTGCTGCGCCTTTTCTATCGCGGTTTTCAGCAGCCGATACCCCAATCCGTTCTTATGATACTGCTCCAAAAGATACAATGCCTTTAACTCACAGCAATCGTCATTGAGCCTTTTCAATGCAACCGTACCGATGATCTGTTTCTTATCAAACAGACACCAAAAGACCTCAAAATATTCCTCTATTTTATCATACATCTTATGACGCCCGTCTAATTCAAACCGTCTGCCCGACTGCGGCAGGCAAACCTCCAAAAATTGCAGCAAATCGTCATGATATTGTTTTTTATAGTTCTTAATAATAACCATTTTGCTCCTTGTTTATTTTACGCAACAGCGCGCAACCTCAGACACCGACGGAACTTCCTGCGCAAGCTGTTCGTTTCCGATTTTGACAGGCTGACCGTTGTCGGTGAGAAGATACGTCTGATTTTCGCTGACAATCCACTCCGTAAGTTCACTGTATAAAACGTCGTCCCAACCTGCTGTTACCATCCAACTGCTGTAATAATTGCTCTGCTTGCTAATCCAAGTGAAATCATCACAAAAATAATAATTCACCACCACATTCATCGTTTCTCCGTACAGTTCCACCCGATAACGCAGGCAACGATTGTTAATATCTGAATATTTCACTACTGTTGCCATGTCTGCACTGTCGCCAAGCGCCGCCTCAAATGCTTCTATTTTCATCTGCGGATTCGAGGCGTCTAATGCGCTTGTTGAATACTGTTCAATAAAACGCATTCTGTAATCGGCTATTTGCTGCTGAATGTCCACGGTTTCCTCCACATGCCAATGCGCGTCCGTTTCTGTGCGGGCGGGTTCTGTTTCGGAAAAAGATTCCATGCTATTATTGGCAGTCTCCTGATTGTTAGATTTTTCACAGCCTTGTGTCATAATACATAAAAAAATCAGCAGTCCGCAGAATATTTGTTTCATTTTGTCCCTCACTAAATAATTCTCAACTTTATCATTTTATTCCAGTCAAATATCACGCGGCAGTTATTCGCATCTCCAGCCGAATAAAATACCCTTTATTACAAAAACGCCAAATGCTCTGCAATCCGTCATTTGGCGCTTATCTTATAAACTCCGTCCCTGATACTGTATTGTTACCACATATACTGTTTTAACCGTTTCGTCAATGCGGAATATCGCAATGTAATGATCAATTATGAACTGTCTGTAACCTTTTCCTGCATATCCGCCTTCGTTACGTTCTTGATGGGATTTGGGAAAAGTATCTAAACTCAGGATTGCTTTTTTAATTCTGTCAACCTGCCTCTTCGCATTTTCGGGATCTAATTTCTCAATTGCAATGTATTCATAATTACTGTCTAACTCCCGCATTGCCCTAGGGCTGATTTTTACCTTGTATCTTTCCAAAATATTTTTTCTCCAATTCCGCAAAAACAATCTCCGCGTCAATCGCCTCTGCTCCATCTGCCATTTCCCGTTCAGACTCAAATATCGCTTGGTCAATGTGGTTTATTCTTGCAAATTTATCATACAATTCACTGCTCATTACAACCAAGTCACTGTATCCGTTTTTGGTAATAAAAATCGGCTCCTGTTCCCTGTGGGCAATGTTGGAAATCTCCGTTGTGTTGCGTAAATCCTTGATCGGCATAATAAGCGGCATAATATCTCACTCCTTTCTTGGGCACAATTATAGCATAATAATGTATTGGAAACAATAAAAACATACGATGCCGTTTAGCAATACTGCTTTCACGAAAAACACCTATAACGTATCTGGCACATTCTCAAAAGCATCTGACATCGTAATCTCCCCCACCTTCTCCAACTCCCAGTAAGAGCCGTTTCGCTCCATCACAATCACGTCATCAAGCAGGATAAACAAAAAGCTATCACTTCCCCATTGGTCGCCATATAATGCGTCTATTTTTTTGTTCCGTTCCGTACAGACAGCGGCTGTCAGTATCCCGTCCCGGTCTTCATAGCGGTCATCTGTCCATTGAATGTTAAAGTATTCGTTTTGGGCAATTTCGCTCATTGGCGCCGTATGGCAGGCGTATACGGGCTGAAACCATGCCACCGCGTCGTCAACCCAAGCATTTTCGCAGAACAGGAAGAGGTCGCCTTGGTAGCCGTCCCATTGGGCTTTTAGCGATTTGTCCCACCCAACGTACTCCTTCACCTGCCATACCCCCTGTATTTTCTGCTCAAACTCCTTTGTCGCAGTTTCAAAATCATAACCTGTCGCCGCCGCATATTGGGATATGATATTTTGGCTTTGCCCATTCGCCCATTTTTGGCTGTTGCTCTCCCGCTGCGCGCCGCTGTCCATAGCCTTAACCTGACTGATATACAATTCCCCCGTATCCCTTTGCACATAAAAGCCCGTCAGCATTCCTTCATAGTAGGTCAGTTCTGTCAGATAATACCCCTGCTCCAAGAGCGCTTTGTCCACCAACGGATAGTAGCCCGACAGATTACCTGCATAATCATAGAAAAATACGCCGTCCGCTAAACGCCGCGACAGAAATTCCGAAGCTACGTCGTCTGTATCCCACACTGGCTTATCCAACTCTGCCAAATCGCTGCAAAAGTATCCGTCGTCTGTGAACAGATATTCGCCGTCTGTTATACTTTGGGCACCGCCTAATGAACTTATACTTTTCTCTAACAGCTCTGTTTCTCCACTGTCCCTTATCACAATGATTTCCCTATCAGTAGCTGGGTTCGGGTATCCTGAAATAACCAAACCATATTGATTAAAATCCAACAGATGCGCAAATTCCCATCTGCCAACTTCCCCTATTTTTTTCCCGCTCCATTTTCTGTTTTCGTCCGCTTGGGCAATCCAGTATTCCCTGCCGTCGTCTGTTTTGCTTAAAAGCTCATACATGAATGTCCCGTCATCGCGCGTCCGAAAATCCATAAGGACATAATTGTCGCCCCCCTTGCCCGCAGGCTGGTAAAAGTCCGTAATGTTACCGTTTTTAAGGCTTAACTTTTTGAGCCGTCGGCAATAAAATCCATCCTCCAGTGTTTCTTCCGTATAGTAAATACACCCGTCATAAATATGCCAAAACGGTCCAATCTTCGTCCCCTCTTTTACACTGTAATAGCAATATTTTTTCTGCGTGTCCATATCGTAGATAAGAAAGGACGTATCATCTTTGGACGTGGTTATCGCCCAATTCTGATACTGCGCAGTGATCATTCCCAAATCCTCATCAATGTTAAAAATGGTATTCAGCGTTGATGCCTGCCTGACATATCTGCTTCCTTCTTTTTTATAAATTTTTGATTTCAGTATCAGCGTGTCCTTATGGCAGATGTAATTGTTCGAATACCAGTCTATGGCGCCGGAATTGCGATAGTTCATCTGCGGAATTTCCTGCAGCCTTGCCGTATACTCATAAAAGCTTTCCTCAAGGGATTGCTCTTCCTTTGACTCTTCTTCCACAGCCGTTTCCATTTGGATTTGCGTCTGCGTTTCTGACACCATGATCGCCGCCGTTTCTGTTTCTGTTTGCGTTGAAGTTGAAACCGCTTCCTCCCTATTGCACGCCGATATTGCAGCGCATAATAGAATACTGCATACAAACCCAACCGCAATCCCCGTCCGCTTCCAATCCTTTCGAACCCGCTTCGGTTTCAATCCACGCCTACCCATTTGTCGTAAACACCTCTCCTTCCGTCACAACAAACTCCCACCGCGGCGACAAGAGATACGCCCTCACCTGCGTCGCCCTGTCCTGCTCCAGCAGCATCACGTTCAGCAGATAATTGTAGTCAGAAACATGATACATGCGAAAAGTATACACCTTCCCGCCGATTTCCCGAAACCACATCTGAAACAAACGGATTCCGCCCGTCATATCATATTGACTTAATTGGTCAAGTTCACGCTCCGCATTCTCCTCCCTGTCAAATAAGAAAAACCTTATCCGAAGATATTCCTGCGCGTGGCTGCTTGACGGTATAAACATGGTTTTCCACAGATAAACAGGCGTGCCGCAGTTTGCCAAATCTGCCTGATAAACTGTTTCATATTCACCCAACGAAAAATCCGCCGTTTCCTCCTCATCGCCATAATAAACCCGCGCCCCGTCACGGGACGTTCCCCTGTCAAGGTACTGCTCCGACGTGATTTCGTCCTTTATCTGCGCAATATAGGCGTCTATCGCGTCCCCGTCCCCCGTATCCGCCAAATAGGGCGCGGCAGAATCGGACGGCTTCCAAACATATTCCTTTGGCAGGAAACGAATCACCACAGTCTCCTCTTCGGGATTGTCTTTCAGCCTGTGGATTTTCAGCGCGTCATACACCTTTAAATTGTAATTGCACTGGCGAAAGATGTAGTAAAATTCGTCCTCATATTGAATAACTCTTCCGCCCCCGTCATTCGGCGTCTCAAACTCATTGATAAGCACAAAGATGTCCCCCGTGCGCTGCGTCATACACACGCACAGAGCGCCGTTGCTTCCCCCCTCCCATGCCACAAAAACATAATAGTCCGTTCCGTTGGCTGCGGGAATGCAAAAGCAGTTGCGGCAGTTGTACGGAATCCCTTCATAAAACTGATAAATCAGCGCAAACGCCTCGTCTTTCCACTGAAGCTGCTCCCTGTAATCCGCAATTTTGGGAAAATGGACATACAACTCCTCCAAATCAAGGATAAACTCGTCCGCGCCCATTGCGTTGATGGTCTGCTCGTAAACGCTGTCTTCCTCCCATTGATTCATGTCCGTATTGTAAAATGCGTTCTCAAGCGTGGTTACCAACGCCTGCGGAACCATCTCGGGCTCCTGCTTTGTCGGGGCAAAATCCCCTCTCACCTCCTTGGCAAAATCGCAAGCCTCGTCCACAATCAAATCCTCTCCGATTTCCCACAAAAATGCCTTTCCCAACAAATCCTGATTGAGCAGCGTATACAGCCTGTCCGTCTGATTGTCGGTGTTCTTTTTTACCGCAGTCGTTGTTGAACGCTCCTCCGAGTTCCGCTCGGTCTCCATGCAGCCTGAAAGACAAATCGCCATTCCAAGCAGCAGGCCTGTTAAAACTGTTTTTCTCTTTTTCATCTCCATACAAATCCCCCATTCTTGCCAAAGTCTGCAAATTCTTGACAGCGAAAAGCGTTAGCTTTTTGATGTATGCAACGTAAGCACAATATTTGCAATACAAACTTCGTTTGTACTATGAAAAATTTATTTTTCACAGTATCCTCCTTGCCGTCATTCGTAAAGTCAAACAGACCGATGTCAATCCATTTTTGCTCCGCCGGAAAATTGTAGAGATGATCCGCTATACGGGCATTGTTTTGTTGGATAATGGCATTGATCCAGTCCGGTGTTTCTTCCGTTTCCTGTACCTGCGCAGCTTCTGTTTCTGACACATTTCTATTTTCTGATATGGTTATATCTTCTGACGTATTCGTTTGTTCCGCGGTGTAAAAATAAGGGTTTTCGTGGTCATATTCGGATACCGCGGTGTTTTTATCATGGTCTTTTACCATAACCGCCAAAACAATCGCAGCCACAAAACATAAAAATAATAGCCCTATTTTATTTGTTTTCATTTTTAGCCTCCATGCTACGACTGTTTTTTAGGAGCAGCTAATGGCTTAAGTTTTTGCGTAGCACAAAACTTTCAGGTTGAAAATTTCAATTTTCAACCTTCCCCCTTCCGATTCGTTCCATTCTATCCCGATACCGCGAAGAACCCCTCCATTCTTCCAACGAATAAAACCCCCGTTCCACGACATCGCACCATAATATCTCCCGAAAATCCTCACGCACATAAAAGCTGTCCCAAGTGATAGTGTGGTCTTTCCATTTTTCATCTGCAAATACCGGATAATAATATCCGAAAAACGTTTGGTTATTGTCGTATAACGCTATCGGCTCCGTCCGATTACACCACACTTCTAAATAAGCCTGTCCCTTGCTTTTTTCACAAATATAATCTTCATACTCGGCTAATTCCGAAATTTCCTGCTCAACATACAATTCTGCCTCGTAGGCACTCGGAACTTCTGTCGCTATAATACTTGTCTCTTCTTCAAACGTTTGCGGTAAGTCTTCCATTTCGCCTTTACAGGAAACCGTTATGCCCATATACAGGAAAACCGTCGCAAAAACAAGCAGTATTCCTTTTACATATATAATACGCTTCACGTTCCCCACCTCTTTCCGATTGTATTATAATCCCCCAATTGCACAAACTTGCATCATCTTCATTGATATTTTCATTTTCCTGCCCATTTCTTTTGAACGCAAAAAAGACGCATGGTTAATCATCATTTGCCATTCCATGCGTCCTATGGACGCTATGTTATTTTGATATTACGTTGCTAATTGCTTTCATCTGCGACAATACCGCATAAAAATCCTCTCATTAAACCCTTTCTGTTTACCGTGTTTTCCAAAATACGCTTAAATTCCTCAAACCCGATACGCATATAGCATTGAATAGCATTATCATTGATATCCGTAACATCAAGCACAAAATCTTGATAATTTGTCAGCAGCATACTTTCTTGAAGCATAGTTGCAGCAATACCTTGTCTGCGGTATTTTTTCCGTACTGCTACAAATTCTATGTATCCGGTTGTAACAGGATACTCAAGCTGCTTTTCAAATTCTTCTTTCAAAACGAAAGTACTAATGACTCCTTTTAAGAACCCAAAATGTTTCTTCAAAGATACGTAATAATTCATTTAAATTACCAATACTTTCCTCCTTCTTCTCTGTACGTTGTAATAAAATAAGCAAGAATCACACTTGCATGAAGTTTTATCACCTGCTCTTTGCTTAAAATAATCATTTTGCAAGAACCTCATATGCTTCCGCATTCTGTTTATTAACCGTTCAGATATTGTAAATACATTTTCATTACTGGCAACCTTTTCTTCTTCCACTTTACTGAAATCAATGACCAAATATCTGGGTACATTATTTTTCAGAATAACCGCCTTTTGATTGTTGTATAATTGAAATCTGCTCTTAAAAAATACTCATAAGGGCAGAACTTTGCCTATTCTTTGCAATCATCATCGGTCTTGCCTGCTCTCTTTGCGCGGTTCTTCCTACTCTCCGTTCACAGCAACTGACGAAAGCTTCCGAGAAACAATCAATTTTCGACACTCCGTCCTATCCTGTCAGCTTGTATATGTCCGAAAAACCAACATCAACCTACCCGTTCCTTTTAGCAACCCTATATGTGAAAACAACATCAACCACAATCATAATCCCCCACACTCCTAAAACAGACACAAGGCAAAAAATCCCTTTCACAGCAATACAAATGCCTATTATCATCACGCCCCCAACAATAAAGGAAATCCCGCCTATAAGCTGACTTTTCTTCCACGTCGCGTCATTTTTCATGCTCCAACGCGTCCTCAATCCAATCATGGCGTTCCTTCTTAACTTAGGCATGACATTCCCCGTAACAATCATTAACACCCCCATAATGCCAAAAACAAGCTGATAAAGATCCAAGGAAACAGACGATAAATCTTCAACCTTGTTAAAGCTTGTGTAAAGGAAATAAGCATTCAAAGCATTAAACAAAATCAGTACGAAAATCCCCGTAATCATTGTAACCTTTTTATTGTTTTCCCCATGCCTTTCCTTTTTCGCCGCCAGTTTTGCCATTCCAAGCAGAAAATAGCCCATTAAAAGACTGATTACCGGAAACAGCAAAGCCTCATATTTGCTTCCCCAACGGTCAACCTGATTATCAAATGCGAAATGAGCGGGAATTTTTTCAGGAAGCTGCGGCAATGCAAGTAAGGCAGCCGCTAACGGAAGATACATCAAAATATAATACACCGTTTTCTTTGTTTTCATTTCTGACCTCCTCGTAACTCGCGAATCCACAGAATCGTTTCATCAAGTACAGACAAATTCAATTCATAATAAATAAAATTCTTATATTTTGTTTCATAAATCAAATCCGCCTTCTTTAATTTTGATAAGTGATATGACAGCGCCTGTGGCGTCATGCTTAAAGCATTTGCCAAATCACCGGAACTGATTTTTCCCTCCTTTAATTTCTGTAGAATTTTCCTTCGGTTTTCATCTGCCAATGCTGCAAGGATTTCATTGACCGCCAATATACCGCCCCCTATTTCAATAAATCTTTAAATAGATTATACGAAATCTGTATGAGACAAT
Source organism: uncultured Lachnospiraceae bacterium (assembly GCA_910586715.1). Taxonomy (GTDB): domain Bacteria; phylum Bacillota; class Clostridia; order Lachnospirales; family Lachnospiraceae; genus COE1. Next base: position 189,879 of record CAJUJG010000001.1, on the reverse strand, counting down.
CAACAACTATTTAAAAATATTTTTAAATACCTATTCTTCTATCTAATTCCCTGAAACATCGTCCCGTCCCATTATCTGCACCAATATCAGTACTGTTTCCTTGAGCACTCGTATAACCGTTATTACGATTTCCAAAATCTTAAACGGCGGCTTTGATTGTTATTTCAAACCGCCGACAGCTTCCCATAGTTATAGCTGATAACATCAGCTACTCCCATCGAAAAACCGATGTAAAAGGCACTCAGGAAAAACTGCGTATAAATCATGATTGTGATTGCCGCAGCTGTGTTTTCACCAAGCAGCTTCATCATAATGAGGTTAAAAAGAAATGTTGTAACCGCTGTTGCCGCCTAGCTTACCATTTCCGAAAAACCATTGGTACAACTTTCTGCCAACACGGAAAAATCCATGACTGGCTTCCTAAAACGCAGGCTGTCTTTCTTTGCGGAAATTTTGAAAAAGCACTTGCAGGATACTTGCGGGCGTGAATAACAGCAATATAAAAAGATAATCTTTGCAGTATGGAAATAAAATACTGCTCGCTCCAAATCCTTCCCATATCACAATAATGAGTAAGGAAGCAGCTCCTTACTCATTCATCAACAAATCCTCACTGTATAAACATATTCGAATACCCCATCAAACTCTCATCCACCGCCCGCGCGCACTCGCGTCCCTGGCGGATTGCCTTCACCACAAGCGACTGCCCCGTATGCATATCGCCCGCCACAAAAATGTTCGCAGCACTCGTCTGAAAGCTGTCAGGTTCTGTCTTCACATTTGTCCGCGCGTCAAGCTCAACCCCAAAAGCGTCCGTCACATACTTCTGACTGCCCAAAAAGCCTGCCGCAATCAGCACAAGCTGCGCCTCAAGCACCTGCTCGCTGCCCTCAACCTCTTTCATATTCATTCTGCCCGTCGCCGCGTCCTTCTCCCACGCAAGCTTTACGATTTTCACGCCTGCAAGGTTCCCGCTCTTATCCTTCAAAAATTCCTTCACCGTCGCCTCATAAATCCGCGGGTCATGCCCAAACAGCGCAATCGCTTCCTCCTGACCGTAATCCGTCTTGCAGACCTTCGGCCACTCCGGCCACGGATTGTTCTCGGCTCTCGTATCCGGCGATTTTGGCATCATCTCAATCTGTGTCACCGACTTTGCCCCTAACCGGATTGCAGTGCCCACACAGTCATTCCCCGTATCACCGCCGCCGATAATCACAACATGTTTCCCTTTCGCCGAAACAAACGCGTTATCCTTTAAATCCGAATCCAAAAGGCTTTTCGTCACGCCCTTCAAGAAATCCACCGCAAAATAAATCCCTTTTGCGTCCCTTCCCGGCGCATTAATATCCCTCGGATTGGACGCTCCGCAGGCAAGCACCACCCTGTCAAAGCCCTCAACCAGCTTTTTGGATTTCGCATCCTTTCCAATATCAGTGTTTGTTATAAATTGAACACCCTCCTCTTTCATCACCTGAACCTTGCGCTCAATAATGTGCTTTTCGAGCTTCATATTCGGAATGCCGTACATCAAAAGCCCGCCCACACGGTCGCTGCGTTCAAAGACCGTCACGTTATGCCCGCGCTTATTTAACTGGTCTGCCGCCGCAAGACCTGCCGGACCGCTGCCGATAACCGCCACCGTTTTATTCGTGCGCACCTTCGGTGGTTTTGCTGCCGCAAGCCCTGTTTTGTATGCGTTCTCAATAATTGCGTACTCGTTTTCCTTTGTCGCCACCGCGTCGCCGTTTAATCCACACGTACATGCGTTCTCACATAAAGCAGGACACACCCTTGACGTAAATTCCGGAAAGTTGTTTGTCTTTTTTAACCTGTTGTACGCGCGTTCCCAGTTTCCCGTATAAACCAAATCATTCCACTCCGGCACGAGATTGTGCAGCGGACAGCCCGAGGTCATGCCCGCAAGCGTCATACCCGACTGGCAGAACGGCACGCCGCACTCCATACAGCGCGCGCCCTGCTTTTGCTGTTCCTCCATCGGAAGATGCGTATGGAACTCGTTAAAATGCTTTATCCGCTCCTTCGGCGCCTGCGCCGCGGAGGTTTTTCTCTCATAATCCAAAAATCCTGTTGGCTTTCCCATCTTTTTTCTCACTTTCTGTAGATTTCCTACAACCAAAACTTAGCATTTCCTGGGCGATGTCTTTTATCGCACGAAACATTATTTTTGCTTTGTGTTCGCATAGAATGCCTCAATCTGCGCCTGCTCCGCGCTAAGACCCTTCTCCTCCATCTGCACAATGGTCTTGAGCATTCTGTCATAATCATAAGGAATAATCTTTTTAAACTTCGGCAGATACTCGCCAAAATTGTCAAGAATGGTCTTACCCTTCTTAGAACCCGTACATGCCACGTGCTCCTTAATCATTTCCTTGAGCTCAATCACATCGTATTTATTCGTAATCTCGCCCATCAAAACCATTTCCTTATTCACCCTGATATAAAGGTCATTCTCCTCATCCAACACATACGCAATACCGCCGCTCATGCCCGCAGCAAAATTCTTGCCCGTTGTGCCAAGCACGACCACACGTCCGCCCGTCATGTACTCACAGCCGTGGTCGCCCACGCCCTCAACAACCGCAAGCGCACCCGAATTTCTCACACAGAACCGTTCTCCCGCAACACCGTTAATAAACGCCTTGCCGCTCGTCGCCCCGTAAAGCGCAACGTTTCCGATAATCACATTCTCGTCCTGTTTGAATACACTCCCCTTCGGCGGATACACAATCAGCTTGCCGCCCGATAAGCCCTTGCCAAAATAGTCATTGGAATCACCCGCAAGCTCCAATGTCAGACCATTCGGAATAAACGCGCCAAAGCTCTGACCGCCTGCACCGCTGCAGTGCACCCTGTAAGTATCCTCCTCCAATGTATTGTAATAACGTCTCGTAATCTCCGAACCAAAAATCGTACCAAACGCGCGGTCCGTGTTCGTCACGTCTAACGCAATCTCCTTCTTCTCACCCGCCGCAAGCGCACCGCCAAGCTTTTTCAACAAAACCTTCTCGTCAAGCGTCTTTTCCAGTTCAAAATCATAAACCTGCTTTGCGTCAAACACCGCCTTTTCTTTCTGATACGGATTCTTTAAAATCAGGCTCAAATCAAGCGCGGGCGTACCCTTAGGCAGATTCTCCTTCTCCTTTAGCAAATCCGTATGCCCGACCAGCTCATCAACCGTTCTCACACCAAGACGCGCCATATATTCCCGAAGCTCCTGCGCAATAAACTTCATAAAATTCATCACATACTCCGGCTTTCCCTGAAACCGTTTTCTCAGCTCCGGATTCTGCGTCGCCACACCTACAGGGCACGTGTCAAGGTTGCAGACACGCATCATCACACAGCCCATCGTCACAAGCGGCGCCGTCGCAAAGCCAAACTCCTCCGCGCCCAAAATTGCCGCAATCGCCACATCGCGCCCTGTCATCAGCTTTCCGTCCGTCTCAATACGCACTTTATTGCGCAAACCGTTCTGTATCAGCGTCTGATGCGTTTCCGCAAGACCAAGCTCCCACGGAAGTCCCGCATTGTGGATAGAACTCTTCGGCGCCGCGCCCGTACCGCCGTCGTAACCTGAAATCAGCACCACCTGCGCACCCGCCTTCGCCACACCTGCCGCAACGGTTCCCACGCCTGCCTCCGAAACAAGCTTGACACTAATCCGCGCGTCCTTGTTGGAATTTTTTAAATCGTAAATCAACTGCGCCAAATCCTCAATCGAATAAATATCATGATGCGGCGGAGGCGAAATCAAGCCAACGCCCGGCGTTGAATGTCTCGTCTTTGCAATCCAAGGGTAGACCTTTCCCGCAGGAAGGTGACCGCCCTCGCCCGGCTTTGCGCCCTGCGCCATCTTAATCTGAATTTCCTGCGCGCTCACCAAATAACGGCTGGTCACGCCAAACCGCCCGCTTGCAACCTGCTTGATTGCCGAACAGCGGTTTAAGCCGTCCGCGCCGATAACCATACGCTCCAAATCCTCGCCGCCTTCGCCCGAGTTGGACTTTCCGTGAAGCATATTCATCGCAATGGCAAGCGTTTCATGCGCCTCCTTCGAAATTGAGCCGTACGACATTGCTCCCGTCTTAAACCGCTTCACAATGCTCTCCACCGACTCCACCTCATCAATCGAAATGCCCTTCTTCGGATAATTAAAATCAATCAAACCGCGAATATTGCGCACGCACCCGCCGGATGCGTTGGAATCCTCTGCGGTTAAGAGCGCGGAATACTGCTTAAACATCTCATAATCGCCGCGCTTTGTCGCCTGCTGCAGCAAATGAATCGTCGCAGGATTGTATAAATGCTCCTCCGCACCGCCTCTCGACTTGTGCTGTCCGGGACTGTCAAGCGTCAAATCCGTCGCAAGACCAAGCGGGTCAAACGCAAGCGAATGCAAATCGTCCACCTCTTTTGCAATCTCCGCAAGACTGATACCGCCAATCCGGCATACCGTATTTGTGAAATATTTATTTATCACGTCCGAATCTATCCCGACCGCCTCAAAAATCTGCGAGCCCTGATACGACTGAATTGTGGAAATGCCCATCTTCGACGCAATCTTCACAATGCCATGCAAAATGGCGTCATTATAGTCATCCACCGCCGCATGATAATCCTTGTCAAGCATTCCGGTGTCAATCAGCTCCTTAATGGATTCCTGTGCAAGATACGGATTGACTGCACACGCACCGTACCCAATCAGCGCCGCAAAATCGTGCACCTCTCTTGGCTCCGCCGATTCCAAAATCAACGCCACACTCGTTCTCTTTTTTGTGCGCACCAGGTGCTTTTGCATCGCGGAAACCGCCAAAAGAGACGGAATTGCCACATGGTTTTCGTCCACGCCCCTGTCCGAAAGAATAATAATATTCACACCGTCGCGGTATGCACGGTCCACCTCTACATAAAGATGGTCAATTGCGCGTTCCAAACTTGTGTTCTTATAATAAATAATCGGAATAACCTCTACCTGAAAACCCTCCCGCTTCATGTTTTTAATCTTTAGAAGGTCCGTCGTTGTGAGGATTGGGTTATTGACCTTTAGCACATTACAGTTCTTCTCCGTGTCGTGAAGGATATTTCCGTCCTTTCCGATATAAACAGTTGTTGCCGTTACAACCTCCTCGCGGATTGCATCAATCGGCGGATTGGTAACCTGCGCAAACTGCTGCTTAAAATAGTGCGAAAGCTGATGATGCGTTCTTGATAGTACCGGAATCGGCGTGTCAACGCCCATTGCCCCGATGCTCTCGCCGCCGTTCTTCGCCATTGGCAGAATGCCGGTCTTTAACTCCTCATAGGTATAGCCAAACGCCTTCTGCATACGCTGCCGTTCCTCATAAGAAAACTCCGGCACTCTCACATTGGGAATTTTCAACTCCTTTAGCGTCACAAGGTTCGAGTCAAGCCACTCCCCGTAAGGACGACGCTTTGCGTAACGCTCCTTTAGCGTATCGTCATCAATAATCTCACCCTTTACCGTGTCCACAAGGAGCATTTTCCCCGGACGCAGTCTGTCCTTCTTCACAATCTTTGCCGCGTCAATCGGCAGCACACCCACCTCCGACGAAAGGATAAGCTGGTCGTCCGATGTGATATAATACCGCGACGGTCTAAGACCGTTTCTGTCAAGCACGGCCCCCATAATGTCCCCATCCGAAAAAAGGATTGATGCCGGACCGTCCCACGGCTCCATCATCGTTGCATAGTATTGATAAAAATCCTTCTTCGCCTGCGACATCGTCCGGTTGTTTGCCCACGGCTCGGGAATGGTAATCATCACCGCAAGCGGCAGCTCCATACCGCTCATCACGAGGAACTCCAGCGTATTGTCAAGCATTGCCGAATCCGACCCCTGCGCGTTGACGACAGGAAGGACCTTGTGAAACTCACGGCTTAAAAATTCCGACTCCATGTTTTCCTCGCGGGCAATCATCTTATCAACGTTGCCGCGAATCGTGTTAATCTCACCATTATGTACGATAAAGCGGTTCGGATGCGCCCGCTCCCAACTTGGATTGGTGTTTGTGGAAAACCGCGAATGCACGATTGCAATTGCCGAAACGTAATCCGCGCTCTGCAAATCCTTAAAAAACGTCCGAAGCTGTGTTACAAGAAACATTCCCTTGTAAACAATTGTTCTGCTGCTCAGCGACACAACATAGGTATTGTCCGAGCTCTGCTCAAACACGCGCCTTGCAATATATAGCTTTCTGTCAAAGGCAAGCCCCTTTTCCACTGTTTCCGGCTTTTTCACGAATGCCTGCATGATGCAGGGCATACACTCGACTGCCTTATGTCCGAGAACCGACGGCACACAGGGCACCTCGCGCCAGCCCAAAAACTCCAAGCCCTCTTTCTCAACGATAATCTCAAACATTTTCTTTGCCTGATTGCGCTTTAACTCGTCCTGCGGAAAGAAGAACATGCCAACGCCGTACTCGCGCTCTTTGCCAAGCGTAATGCCGAGCGGCTTTGTCACTTTATCAAAAAATTCATGACAAATCTGCACCAAAATGCCAACGCCGTCACCCGTCTTGCCCTCGGCATCCTTACCTGCCCTATGCTCCAAATTTTCCACAATCCGTAAGGCATTTTCCACTGTTTCCCTCGATTTTTTCCCCTTGATATTGACGACTGCACCGATACCGCAGTTGTCATGCTCATATTCCGCCCTGTATAGCGGCGCTTTGGGAACATTTAATTTTGCATCAAACATCTCAACTTTCCTCCTATCAAACCAAACGCTAACGCGCCTTGCACCGGTCTTTGCATAAAAAAAGTAACCAAAAAACGCATTAACCGCCTTTGGTTACTCAACTTTCCTTTTCCATATTTTACCGTAAAAGCTTTCATCGCTTTCAATCAGGAGTACGCACTCCGCTACGGACTCCGTGCGCGCGCCAAAATGCAGTTTTTGCATTTTGTGTGCATCATGCTACGAAACACCTTTCTTTATTTGTAATAATACGCACACATAAAACAAGGTGTTTAGTAGTTCTTTTTTGTACTACTATTTTTTATCTGTTAAGATTATAAATAATATTTCCGCATTTGTAAAGAGGTATTTGTAAATTTGTTGCACTTTTTTCTAATATATTGGTTTTTGCGTGCGTTTTCGTGCATCTTCCGCCACAGGCGCATAGTTCCCTTGAACCGCTGCCGGAAGTTCATCATATGCCGCCTCGCTCCATTCCACTACACCTCTGACAGGCACAACCGTCAGCCGAAGAAACGCCCCCTCCCGAAGCTCCCTCGACGCTCCGAATGTCATCTCCTTCTCACCTCCGTTTTCGTCATAAGCCGTCAGCGTATAGGAATACGGCATTCCGCCCTGAAAATCAATCACGCCGCCGCGCGAATCGACCTCCTCCAGTTTCGCGTTCTCAATCTGCGTGTAATAATACACACTCCCTACCCCCGAAGTAACCCACAGCAAAAGACCAATCAGCACAGCCACCGCAGCAACAGCCACTCCAATTCCCGCAAACAATGTTTTATTCATTTTCCATATCCTCCTGTTTTTGTTTTCATTTACTGCCATTCTATCACGTCAACCTTACAGGAACCTTGCGGGAATCTTATGAAAACCTTATAAATTTTCATATCAGCCGTCAAATCCGCCGCATATAAAAAATAAGACTGTCAAAATTGGCTTTACACTGCATAAGTTACCAATTATAATATAGTTAAGACAGATTTTTTGCTTTATCAATTTGATTACAAGGTTTTTGAAGCGGTTCCTGTAATATAACTTATCAATACTTGCAAAGCAAGTTTTGATAAAAGGCGCTCTCTTTGCGCCGTGCATCCGATTACAGGGGTCGCGAAGCGGTTCCTGTAATATAACTTATCAATACTTGCAAAGCAAGTTTTGATAAAA
>CAJUJG010000001.1:103537-181870 GCA_910586715.1 uncultured Lachnospiraceae bacterium | reverse complement strand
GAAGCGGTTCCTGTAATATAACTTATCAATACTTGCAAAGCAAGTTTTGATAAAAGGCGCTCTCTTTGCGCCGTGCATCCGATTACAGGGGTCGCGAAGCGGTTCCTGTAATATAATCATTATCCCATTACAGACAGGAACAATGAAAAGGTGGTGACTATATGCCTGAAAAAGAAATGCTGAAAATTTCTGTTGAAGAGTTTTCAAGATTACAAAGCTATATGCTTTTAGCCGATAAAGATTCCGAATCATACAAAGCCATGAAAATAAGATATATTGAATTGAAGGTAATCCTCACATCTTCCGGAATCAATCTCACGGAATTAGACAGAATCAAAGAATAGACGCGGCATCTCCCGCATATGATAGTATAATTTTTATATAAATCAATTAAAAACAGAAATCAAAACAGAAAGGAACGATAATATGCATTCATTTCAACCATTTCCACTGGAAGAGCTGGAATTTAATCCATTCAAAACCATCGGTCAGGATTGGGGACTTGTCTCCGCAGGAACCAAAGATGCGGCAAATACCATGACGGTAAGTTGGGGCGGTGTCGGTGTGCTTTGGGGCAAAAATGTTGCCTTTATCTTCATCCGCGACTCAAGATTCACGAAAGAATTTATAGACAGCAACGACTTTTTCTCCGTCTCATTTATGGGTGCAGGACATCGCGCCGCGCTCAACTACTGCGGCTCCCACTCCGGGCGTAACTGTGACAAAATGACAGAGGCAGGACTGACATGGAATTATAAGCACTCCATCCCGTTTATTGACGAAGGAGATTTTATTCTGTTGTGCAACAAAATGGCGGCGATGAAAATCACGAAAGACAGCTTCCTGCTGCCCGAAATCGAAAAATGGTATCAGGACGGGGATATGCATACGATGTATGTCGGGGAAATTATTGAAGTTTTGGCACGGTAACAAATTGAGCAGGGAAGGTTTCTTCCCTGCTCACGCGTGCCCTTGCGCCACTTTAATGACATATGATACACATTAGTTTTCTATTTCGCCAAGTATTCTGAGAAAGGTCTTTAATTTTGCATGTATTGTGTGCAGACTTCTCTTCTTTTCCACAATATTTTTCTGCATTTCAAAATCAATTAACTCGATTTGCTCCTTTAGGAAAATTTCTTTATTAAAGGTTCCGTTCGCATCCTTCGATGTTACACAATTCTTCGTGTACTTTTCACATATACAGGAAAACCATTCCAAACAAACCTGCTTTTTGTATTCCTCTTTAACAGTCAACACATAAGCGTGATCATTAATTGTAAACATTCCCTTGTCAATAAACATCGCTTTTCCTGCCTGACCATTCCTTGAAAGTATCAGTGCCGGTCCCTCAAAAATTTTAATTGGAACATCTTTAATTCGGGCGTTTTTTGATATAATTCCCATATTGGTCTGTATATCCGTTGAGGAAGAATATACAAAAACTACATCCTTTTCTTCCGTTGGCTGGTTCCAATATATCAATTCCTCAGTCAGACCGGAATTTCCGCCTTTTAAGTCAAAAATTTTCCCCGCATTCATTTTACAAATTGCATCGCTATGAATACTGTAATGCTCCAACCGTTCCAAACGCTCATTCAAAGCATTCATATTACATTTTAAAACGTATATATCCCTATAGATACGCACAATTTCTTCTTGTTCCTGCATTGGCGGAAAAGAAAACTCCATATCCAAAAACTGCTCCTTGGAGAATGTTGCATTTGTCCCCTTCGATGTGGTACATCTGTCCGCATAATTCGGAAGCACTTTTTGCGCCCACTCAATATTAATTTGGTCAGAATATTTTTCCTTAACAGTAATGACATATGCGTCATCATTAATTGTAAATATTCCTTTTTCGACAAATTTTGTCTTTCCTGCCAAACCCTTCCTGACAATAATAATTGCCGGAGCCCTAAAAACTGCCATCTGCTTCCCATTAAGCACCGTGTCTTTATCAACACTTCCTAATAAAGTCGTCTCCAGCGTCGCTCCAGAATAGACCTTAACGGAGCGTTGTTCATTCTTCGGCGGGTTTTGATAAATTATATTTTCTGTTAATCCTGAATTACCACCTGTGACTTGAAAGCATTCCCGAATTACCATTTCATCACATCCTTAAACAGATTGTTCAGTTCTCTTTTGATGTTTGCCACTTCTTTCGACAATTCCTCCACTGTAATCTCTTCTATGGAGATGTTTCTAAAATATTTTTCTGGAAGCAAATTCACCTGATGTACCTTGATTGGATTTTGCAAATCATAAAAACACTCATCTTCCTCATCGTACAGCACACCCATCCATGCAAACAGCTCTGTATATTCTTCTTTTAAAGCACCATCTTTTACACAGTCGGATTTTTTCGCAATCTGTTTTATATATTCTTTTTGCTCCTCATTTAGCACGGCATCACATCTTGACAAATCGCTAAAAACACTTTTAAGCCTTGTAATCTTATTATAATTCACCGTAAATTCTTTGAGAACCTCACTGATTCGAATAAAACCATACTTTTTTCCCGGGATTTCTTTGCCCCACTCATTATAAAAGCGTTCCTCTTCTTTTTGCTCTCTTCCTTCTGTTCCATATTTTTCTTCCATTAAAGACTTATGGACGGCACCATTCTTATCGTACCACACAGATAATTCATTGTGCATCCATTTCCCGTTTTCATCCTGTCTTCCTGTTGCGAACCGTTTATCCGAATTGGCATATCCGTCATTATCAATAATATACGCCCAAAACCGTTCATCGGTTGATGTCAGCTCCTCCAACGAGCATAACGCAGTATCTCTCTTTGTAAAAGAAACCGCATACGTCTTTTCCTTTGTGTACGGAGCAAACGCAAACTTTGGCAGGGAAACCACAAAATTAATTTTACAGTTCTTAACAAACCATTGTCGAATCGATGCAAGAGAAGGGGATTCTAAAATACCGTCAGGAATAATCACCAAAGCCCTTCCTAAAGGATTTAAAATTGAAACCACCTTAATCAAAGCATTAATTTCTAATCTTTTATTGTTTGTCACAGCAGGATTAACCGCAATCTTTCCTTTTCCATACGGCACATTAGTGACCACATAATCAAACTTTTCCTGCCGATTGGACGTATCCAATGCCTTTGTGACATCCGTATCGGATAATGCTAAACTGTCCCTCTTCTCCACATCCGATATTCCGTCTCCAGCCAAATACATATTAATTTTTGTACGCGTCGTATTACTGGGATTAATATCATATCCATAAAAGGATTCGTTTGCAAGCTGCACCGCATCAATCTCAGAATTGTTGCCAATTCGATTACTTAACAGTTTATAAAATTCTGTCAGAAAACCACCGGTCCCACAAAACGGATCCACAATCTTGATATGTTTACGCGTTCCATATCTATTGACAATGTTTCTGACATCTGTGTCTCTTACAAAAATAGCAAGCAACGGTCTTATAATATGCCTTCTTGTAAAGTATTCACCCAAGTCTTTTTTCGTTTTTTTGCTTGCCAAGACCTCATATACTTCTCCAAACAAATCAATCGGCAATGCATGCATATTAGGAATTTTATTAATTTCACTATGTATTTCTTTAATTGTTCCCACATCAATCTCTGCAACTGTTTCCGCAAAGTCAAACGAAGCTTTGTTTGTTTTCTTATTATATACAATCGTAAAAATATCTCTGTATTTGGCATATCGGTCACTGTTTTTTACTGCATTTACAGCTGCACTGACTGTTGCCGGTCTGTTAAGCTCCTTCCATCCGTAAGAACTATCCTGATATTCAATCTTTTCTTTCTCCGTAATCATTTTCAATGCAATATATGCAATTGTAAAATCAATGCGCGCATTTTCATTATCTGCAAGTAAACCCGATATACCGCGATAAATTTTTCGCAGGCTGTCCAGTATATTATGAAACTCCTTTTGCGTAAAAACGGAAGTATCAAACTCAAAAATATTGCAATCAGGATACTGATAAATCAATTTCAGAATTTCAGGTCCTATAAATCCATTTACTTTTTCTCCATTAATATATAAATCCTGCCAGCCCTCTTTCACGCGGACTTTTAATAACGCCTCCTGACCATTATATCCGATAACCACTCTTGTTTTATAACGTTCATTTTTACCCTCCGCATAAATAAGCCCTTCCGCCAAAGCGGTTTCGACCGGGGTACCGGCAGTTTTATTTTCTATAATCATGTCAATATTTTGATTACCAAAATAATTAAAGAGCATAACATCAATTTCACCATTTCCTGCTGCGCTTTCTTTTGATGGAATAGCAGAATCAATCTTTTTAATACCTGTTTTTTTCTGAAAAACCATCTCCTCCTGATAAAGCTTCCCCAATATATCTTTCTCGACAAACGCATCAATCTGCGCTTCTGACCATTTCATATTGGGAATCATTTCAAACCTTTGATCTGAATTTATTATCTCTACAGCCATTGGTTCCAACTTTATAGTTATCTTTTCCACATGCATCCTCCACTTTTTTGCTTTAATTCGTAATATACTACCATTATAGAATATATGTTCTGTAAAATCAACTGTTTTTACATATGTTTAATATATTTCACTACAACAGACTTGTAAAATCAAAAAGAGAGCGTTCCACAACACTCCCTCTATTTCACCACAACATTTTCTTTGCATAAGCCCGACAGCCCGCTTACTTATCACGCACAAAACGCCTCTGCCCCGTTTCGCCGCCTTTGTTCATCGCAAAGCCCTGCATATTTTCGCGCAGCTTCTCGCGCTGCTGCTTCTCGATGGTCAGATGAATATTCTTCTCACACTCCGAACAGTATCTGCCGCTGCGCACTTCCTTCCCGCAGCCTTCACAGCGCAGAAACGATTTCGTACCCTCGACAATCTCGAAGCGTGACTCCTTTAACATCTCACGGATTGCCGCCTTGCTCACGCCGGTGTTCTTCTCGATGTCCACAGCCGACGCGCCGGGATTTTTTTCAATATAATTGCGCGTCTTTCCGTAATTGTCGTATTCCTTGATTCTGCACTTCTCGCAGTGGTACTCTCCCAGTCCCTTGTAGACCAACACACCGCCGCAGCTATTACATACAGTCGGCACATCATAAATCTGTACATATTGCATTAATTTTGTATCCATACAGCGTCCCCCCTTTTATGCTACACAGATTGCCCGTTCTGACTAAACATCTCCCGAACTGCCATATACCTTAACATTCTATCGTTAAGATAATTATAACATATTATCCGTTAATTTCCTACAGTTTTTTATTACGGAAATCTATTTCGAAAATCAAATTTTAAGAATGAATGTCCGAAACGAAATAAGGATTGAGCAGTGGTTAACCGCCGCCTTCCGGAGCATATTCAGGTTCTGCCGAATAGACAATATCAGGACATCATAAAACATCTGCACGGTATCATTACATCCAACACAAAATACCCGTTCTTCGTATAACACGCCATGTCCCCCGAAAGCCGCTCCACATCTTCCTGCGTGGAACGCAGACCGTATCCATGTCCATGTCCCTCCTTGTCCGTTTTCGGCAGTTTCCCCTGCTCCACATACCTCCCTTCCTGACAGCGGTTCCTGATGCGAATCAGCAGGTATTCCCCGTTATACTGCATCTGCACCGACAGCTCCCTATCCTCCGGTGCAAGCGCACCAAGTTCATCGCAGGCGTTCTCTATCCCGTTTGCCAATATCCGGCATATCTCCATATGAGGCAGGACTTCCTCCCCTATCCTGATATCGATCCGACGCTTCGCGTGGAGTTCCTCAAGCTTCCTGTCATAATAAGCAACCGTAGCATTAATGTAAGGGTTTTGGCAAAACTGCCCCCATCCAAAATCCGTTTCCTGCTCAATACCCTGCAGATAGTCTTTTGCCTTTTTTGTCTCTCCCGCCGCCAAAAGTCCCGATAAGGTTGCGGTATAACTTTTCATGTCGTGCTTCATCTTTCGAATGCACTGCTGGTTTTCTAGCCGCATCTCAAGTATATTCTTCTGCTCCCGCAACATCCGCTCGCTCTGCTGCCGCCGAAAGAGCAGGAGCTGGCGGTACATCGCTGCAAGAATTGTGGCATATGTCATGGGCATCAGCGCCATGATGAGCAAAAACGCCGGAAGCTCCTGCGGTCTTTTCGTGATAACCACAGGAAAGTTCGCCGTTACCGCAAGCAGGAGATAATAAAGCGCCGTCATTCCGGCGAACAGTCCCCACCCCTTCGCCACGGACTCCTGCAGCTCCCTGTAAGGCTTACGCAGATATCGGTACGCCACCCATTCCACAAGCGGAAACAGCACAAGCCGCCCGGCAAACATCAGGATATACCTCTGCCCCCCAAAATAGAAATCCAGGATGTTCGTCAGTGCGATAATCCAGTAGGATACCGTGTCCGCAAGACAGAACGTAAAGAAAAACTGTCCCTTTTTATCCTGCGACATGAACCAAAAGAAAAAGAGACTTGGCAGCGTACAGGTCAGAAGAAACACCCGTCCCATGAACTCTGTCCCGTACTTTACCAGCCCCGCTACATTGAACAGGGCAAGGGAGCCCATAAAAACCACCGTCAAAATGATGGTTCTCTTTTTCGTATAGCGGGAGCGGTACAACAGCATGAACAGAACCAAAATATGGAACAACGACCACAGCACGGATAAATCCCTTAATATTGTCATTCCCATCTCACCTCCTCAAACAAAAGCTTCCGATAGCATTCCACACGAAACGACTGTCTTGCAGGATACAAATCCCACAAAACAGCCGTTTACGATTCTTCATTATGGGTATGCCAAATATTTATGGTACAAAATATCAAATCTCTGCAAAAGTATCCTTGACAGTTCCATTTTTGACATCTATACTACTGTGGCAATTATGGTAAATTCATGCCCATTCGGGCTAGTATAATGTCTATCGACATTTTACCATAATTACTTCGTAATTATGGTACGTTTATGCCCATTCGGGCTAGTATAATGTCTATCGACATTATACCATACTCACCCATGAACAAGGCAAGCGGTTTTTGATATTTTATATATTTTATATCATTTTTGTCGAAAAGCTACAGCAATTCCTTCAAAATCCGATTCACCACCGCAGGGTCCGCTTTTCCCTTCATCGCTTTCATGGTCTGCCCGACCAAAAAACCAAGCGCCCGCTCCTTTCCGCCGCGATAATCCTCCACCGACTGCGGATTGGCGGCAAGCACTTCCTCAATGGTCGTTCTGAGCGCAGTTTCATCATTCACGGTTCCCAGCCCATGCTCCTCCACATACTGTTTCGGGTTAACATCTTTCTCAAACATCACTTCAAAGACTTCCTTCGCCACAGAAGAATTAATCTCCTTACCGTCCACAAGCGCAATTAGCTTTGCAAGATTCCCGGGAGAAAAGCGAATATCCTGCGCATCCATTGCGTTCTCCTTCAACAGGCGAAGCGTCTCACCCATCAGCCAGTTTGACACCTTTTTGGGCTGATTGCAGATTGCCACCGTCTCTTCAAACAAATCCGCCATATGCTTTGTGTCCGTAATAATGCCAATGTCGTACTCCGGAATGTCAAACACTTCTTTATAACGCGCCATTTTTTCCTCACGAAACTCGGGCAGACCGTCCCTTATCGCGGCAATCCACGCATCACTGATATACACGGGCACCAAATCAGGGTCTGGGAAATAGCGGTAATCCTGCGCGTCTTCTTTTGAACGCATCGCATAAGAATATTCCTTATGATCATCCCAGCGTCTTGTCTCCTGTATCACCTGCTGCCCCGCCTCAAGCAGCTCAATCTGACGCTCACGCTCATGTTCAATCGCGTGCGTAATCGCACGGAATGAATTCAGGTTCTTCATCTCTGTACGTGTTCCAAATCTCTCCGCACCCACTTCGCGCACGGACAAATTGACATCGGCACGCATCGAACCTTCGTTCAGTTTGCAGTCCGACGCCCCCAAATACTGTATCGTCATGCGAAGCTTCTCCAAATAGGCAATCACCTCCTCGGCGCTGCGCATATCCGGCTCTGACACAATCTCGATGAGAGGCACCCCCGAGCGGTTATAATCCACAAGCGAACAGTCCTCCCACTCGTCGTGAAGCAGCTTTCCCGCGTCCTCCTCCATGTGGATTTCATGAATACCGACGCTCTTTTTTCCGTCCGCCGTCTCAATCTCCACATGACCGTTTCGGCAGATTGGCAGGTAAAGCTGACTGATTTGATAATTCTGCGGATTGTCCGGATAAAAGTAATTCTTCCGGTCAAATTTACACAGACGCGTGATTTCGCAGTTTGTCGCAAGTCCCACTGCCATCGCGTATTCCACCACCTGTTTATTGAGCACAGGAAGCGTTCCCGGCATTCCAGTGCACACGGGACAGGTATGCGTATTCGGCGCTCCTCCAAATTCCGTGGAACAGCCGCAGAATATTTTCGTCTTAGTTGCAAGCTCCACATGCACTTCAAGACCAATCACTGTTTCATATTGCTTTGCATATTGCACTGACATCTCTCTTATCCCTGTCCTTTCCTAATGTTCCATGCCAAACGCGCCGCGCAGCTGTTCGTAGGTGTAGGCTGCCCGCAGCAGTTTTTTCTCCTGAAAGCTGTCCGCAATCAACTGTAACCCAATCGGAAGCCCTTTTGTGTCCTTTCCGCACGGAACGGAAATTGCCGGCAGTCCCGCAAGATTTACGGAGATTGTATAAATGTCGCCAAGATACATTTTGAGCGGGTCCGATAAGCTCTCGCCAAGCCTTGGCGCAGTCGTCGGCGCAACAGGTCCTAAAATTAAATCAAAGTTCGCAAACGCGTCGTCAAACGCCTTTTTAATCATAGCCTTTACCTTTAATGCCTTGAGATAATACGCATCGTAATAACCGGAGCTTAACACAAACGAGCCGAGCATAATCCTGCGCTTTACCTCTGCGCCAAAGCCCTCCGAACGCGTCTTTTTGTACATCTCGTGCAGCCCGTCAAATTCCTGTGCGCGGTAACCGTACTTCACACCGTCGAAACGCTCTAAGTTCGAACTTGCCTCGGCAGCCGCGATTGTATAATAGGTGGGAATCGCATACTCCACAAGTCCCAAATCAAACTCCTCAACGACAGCGCCCTTCCCAGAAAGCGCATCTGCCGCCGCAAGCACCGCTTTCCTGACTTCCGCGTCAAGCCCCTCACCAAAATAATCCCGCGGAATGCCAATCCGCAGCCCCGCCACATCTTCAAGCAATGCAGCCGCAAAATCCGTATCCTCCCGTTTTATGGACGTCGAATCTTTTTCATCCTGCGCGGCAATCACTTCCAACACCGCAGCGCAGTCCGATACGTTTTTCGTCAGAGGTCCAATCTGATCCAGGGAAGAACCGTACGCAACCAACCCATACCTTGAAACCGTTCCATAAGTCGGCTTTAGCCCCACAACACCGCAAAAAGACGCCGGCTGCCGTATTGAGCCGCCCGTATCCGAGCCAAGCGCAAAAAAACATTCGTTCGATGCCACTGCCGCTGCCGAACCGCCCGACGAGCCCCCCGGCACATGCGCCAAATTCCACGGATTTTTCGTTTCTCCATATGCAGAAGTTTCTGTCGTGGAGCCCATTGCAAATTCATCCATGTTCGTCTTTCCGATTACCACCGCACCCGCATGTTCCAATTTTGTAACCGCCTCCGCCGAAAAAGTCGGAACAAAGTTTCCAAGCATCCTTGACGCACAGGTCGTCAGTATCCCCTTCGTACACAGGTTGTCCTTCACTGCCACCGGAACACCCGCAAGCGGTCCTGCAAACGCACCCGATGCAATCTTTTCCTGCGTCCGTTGTGCCACCGCAAGCGCCGCTTCCTTATCAATCGTCACATAAGCGTTGATTGTTCCCTCCGTTTCCCCTATCCTAGCAAGCACCGCCTCCATTGCCTGCACGGCAGTTGCCTTTCCCTCTTTGATTGCCGCCGCAAGCTCCACGGCACTGTACGATAATAAATCCATCCCGCTCTCCTCTTTATATTGTTATAGGCACGATAAACATGTTGTCTTTCTGTTCCGGTGCATTCTCCAGCGTCTCCCTGCTTTCGCCGCCGTTCGTTACCACATCCTCCCGAAAGATATTCTGCACGGGAAACACATGCGACATCGGTTCAATCCCTGTTGTATCAAGCTCTCCAAGCTTGTCAATATAATCCAGCATTCGCCCCATATCCTTCTTTGCCTGCTCCTTCTCCTCGTCAGAAAGCGCGAGCTTCGCAAGAATTCCCACATATTCAATCGTTTCATCAGAAATAATATTAGCCATTTCAACCTCCCTACTTTCTTTTGAAGAACGCCGCCCTTTGCGTTCTTCCAGCACGAAACTTTAGATTTTCTTAGTTCGCGTTTTGTGCGGACTTAGAAAATCTTTTCGTGCTTTAATCCCGAACCTTAATATGCACCTCCCGAAGCTGCTGCTCCGTCACGTCATTCGGCGCACCGCACATCAAATCCTGCGCCGAGCTGCTCATCGGAAACACAATCGTCTCACGGATATTCTCCTCATTTTTAAGCAGCATCAGCATCCTGTCCACGCCCGGCGCCATTCCCGCATGCGGCGGCGCGCCAAACCGGAACGCCTGATACAGCGCGCCAAACTTCGCCTTTAACGTCTCCTCGTCATACCCCGCAATTGCAAATGCTTTTACCATAATGTCAATATCATGGTTTCTCACCGCGCCGCTTGACAGCTCCACGCCGTTGCACACAATATCATACTGGTACGCCAAAATCTCCAGCGGGTTTTCCTTCTCAAGCGCTGCAAGTCCCCCCTGCGGCATCGAAAACGGATTGTGCGTAAAGCCAACCTGCTTCGTCTCCGGGTCGCGCTCATACATCGGAAAATCATTTACATAACAAAACCGATACGCATTCTTCTCACACAAGTCAAGCTTCTCTCCAAGCTCCATGCGAAGCTGTCCCGCATAATAATTGGCACGCTCCTCCTTATCCGCAATAAAGAAAATCGTATCGCCCGCTGCAAGCGCCGCAATATCCGCAAGCTCCCGCTTCAATTCCTGCGGAATAAACTTGTCAATCGGTCCTTTGTAGCTTAAATCGTCCGCAATCTCAAGATACCCAAGACCGCCCATACCCAAGCCTGTCGCAAAACTAAGCAATTTCTCATGAAAGCCCTTCGACATCTCGGCATGTACTTTAATCGCGCGCACCGTCCTGCCAAGAAACGGCTTAAAACTGCACTTTTGAAAGAAGTCCGTCACATCTATAATACGCAGCGGATTGCGCAAATCCGGCTTATCCGTTCCAAACTCCAGCATTGCCTGCTGAAAGCTAATCACAGGATACGGCGCCTTCGTAACGGTATATCCCTTTGGCGCAAACTTCTCAAATGTGGCAGAGAGTACCTCCTCACCCACCCGGAACACATCCTCCTGCGTCGCAAAGCTCATCTCAAAATCAAGCTGATAAAACTCCCCCGGCGAACGGTCTGCCCGCGCATCCTCATCGCGAAAACACGGCGCAATCTGAAAATATTTGTCAAACCCCGACACCATCAAAAGCTGTTTATACTGCTGCGGCGCCTGCGGAAGCGCGTAAAATTTCCCTTTATATTTCCGCGAGGGCACAATATAATCCCTTGCCCCCTCCGGCGATGACGCGCATAAAATCGGCGTCTGAATTTCCAAAAATCCAAGCTCTGTCATCTTTTGGCGCAAAAAAGCAATCACCTGTGAGCGGAAAATCATGTTGTCCCGCACCTTTGCGTTTCTCAAATCCAAATAGCGGTACTTTAACCGCACTTCCTCGCGTGTTTCCTTTGAAGTCATAATCTCAAACGGAAGCTGCTGATACACTTTTCCAAGAACCGTCACCTGTTTTGCCTCAAGTTCAATGGTTCCCGTCGGTATTTTCGGATTGTAGGTTTCTGCGTCTCTCTTTTCAACCAATCCCTCAACAGATACACACATCTCCTTTACAATACCGCGCAGAAGCGTTGTGTCTCGCATCACCACCTGCAAAACACCGTACATATCCCGCAAATCAATAAATGACACACCGCCGTGGTCGCGTATGTTTTCCACCCACCCTGCAACCTGTAATGTCGTTCCGATGTGCTCTTCGCCAATCTCGTTCATCGTCATATCACGATACATTTTTCATTCCTCCTCCGACAGGACAAAGAACGTCCCGGTATACAGATGTACGCCGGGACGGATAAGCTTCATGATTTGATTGACAAACGCATCACAAAAAACATCTATATGCCAGTGACGCCGTTGTCTCCTTATTTCCATAAAATACCGTATGAAATTCCTGTTTTTTACAGTTTTACAGATTATAAATCTGCGACTTATAATCGCCATTCGCCGCTCGCCGAACAAATATGTTTGCTCTTCTCGCTAACGTTCATTATATGATAACATACAAAACGGACACTTTCAAGCATTTTTTATAATTTAAAGATTTTCAGCGCCTCTTGCAGGCTCTTTGCCTCTTCGGAAAGATCCCCTGCGCTTTGATCTACAGAGCCCATCAAAGCCGTCAGCTCCTCAACAGAAGCGTTCACCTGCTGGCTTGCCGCCGCATTGCTCTCAGACGCCTCACCCAGCGTCGTAATCTCACGTGCCACCTCAACCAACTGCTTATTGGTCTCCTCTACTGCCACGCTAATCAACTCTACCTGTTTTGATGTATCCTGAATTGCATAGTCAACCGCCTCGAACGAGCTGATAACCTCCGAAATGCTCTTAGCGCTCTCGTTATTATTCTCTACCGCAATGTCAATGCTGTCCGCGCACTCCTTAAAGTCGCTTGTTATGTTCGCAATAATATCCTTAATGCTGATAAGTTCCTGTCCTGTATTTTCCGACAAGGTACGGATACTGTCGGCAACAACGCTGAACCCTTTTCCAAACTCGCCCGCTCTTGCAGCCTCTATGGAAGCATTCAGGGACAGCAGCTTTGTCTGTGATGCAATGTCTTCGATTCCTGCAAGAATTTCAGACATCTTTGCAATTACCTTGTTTGTCTCATCAATCTTTTCCTTAATCCCAATAACGCTCTCCGACATCATCGCGCTATTCTTCTGTGTCGCCGTAATTTTCAACCGCATATCGTTGCAATTTTCCACCAAACTTGCGGAGCAGCTTTCAATATCGCTGACACTTGCAGAAATATCCCCCGTTTTTTCCTGCATAATGGCAACGCCTGTCGAAACATCTGACGCAATCCCCGCCTGCGCCGTATTGTTCTGTGCCACATCCTCAATCGCCCTGGCAATCTCCTCACACGCGTGCAAAGTCGATGTCGAAGTATCGCTCAGTGCTTCCGAAGAATTTAAAACCTCCCGGCTGACGCCAAGCGTTTTGGAAAGCACCTCGCGCAAATTCATAAC
Source organism: uncultured Lachnospiraceae bacterium (assembly GCA_910586715.1). Taxonomy (GTDB): domain Bacteria; phylum Bacillota; class Clostridia; order Lachnospirales; family Lachnospiraceae; genus COE1. Next base: position 168,494 of record CAJUJG010000001.1, on the reverse strand, counting down.
CATTCCCTTGACGGAATTATTCATGGCGATTACTTCGTCATGCCCTTTAATATCCTGCACCTCACAGGTGAGGTCACCCTCCGCCACATAATGTACCGTCCGGCTGACGTTGATAATCAATGCTGCAATCCTGCCGGAAACAATGTAAGCGATAATCGCCACAATAATCATTGCGACTACGGAAAATCCCACAATCGTTCCAATTAAAGCATTGATGTTCTGTTTGACCTCCGCCTGCGGTTTGCCGGCAAACAACATACCGTTTGCCGTCGGAATATAATATCCGTAATACGGCTGTCCGTTTACATTTGCATTCGTACTGAAATAAATCTCCTGCCCCTGCAAGGTTTTGGCTATAACTTCGGCTGATGCCTGCGTTCCGACAACGCCGTCAATGGAACTGACCGCACGCGTATCACCAACGAATACTGTAATGTCAATCTCCTGCGCGTTAAACGCATTGACATCCCCACTATATCCCTCACATGCAATTGCTAACTGTGTCTTCGTACTCTCTACCATAGAAGTTTTTGCGAGCTGCGCCGCGATTAACGCTACGCCCAATCCTAACAATACAACAGGAATCATTACTAACATAAGCAATTTCTGTTTTAACTTCATACGTTTCTCTCCTTTTTATCGAATTTGGCAGTGAATTAATATAATTATACTGTAAAATGTCACATTTTTTCAATACTGCTGCCATATTTTTTCTCAAGAATAGAACATTTATATAAAAACCAAACATTTATTTTGTGAAATTTGAGCATAAATTTGCAAAAAAAAGACTGCCACCCTGAAGTAACAGTCTTTTCCAAATCTCTTATACTGCTTCCCCATTCATGCGCACCAGCTTCGCCGCCTGATCCGCGGAAATACATGCGTCCAATATCTCTTCAATATCACCGTTCATAATCTTGTCAAGCTTATACAGCGTCAAATTAATTCTGTGGTCCGTGACGCGTCCCTGCGGGAAATTGTACGTTCTGATTTTCTCCGAACGGTCACCCGTACCGATTTGACTTCTGCGAAGCTCCGCCTCCGCGTCGTGACGCTGCTGCTGCTCCATATCATAGAGCTTTGACTTTAACAGCGCAAACGCCTTTGCCTTATTTTGCAGCTGCGATTTCTCCGTCTGACTGTACACCACAATTCCCGTAGGGTAATGCGTCAGACGTACCGCCGAGTCCGTCGTATTGACGCATTGTCCGCCGTTTCCCGACGCACGCATAACGTCCACACGAATATCCTTCTCGTCAATCACAATGTCAATATCCTCATCCACCTCCGGCATCACCGCAACGCTGATTGTAGACGTGTGAATCCGTCCGCCGCTCTCTGTCTCGGGCACACGCTGCACGCGGTGCACGCCGCTCTCGTATTTCATGCGTGAATATGCACCCTGTCCCGTAATCACGAACTGCACTTCCTTCATGCCGCCGGTGCCGATTTCATCCACATTTAATAGCTCAACCTTCCAGCGCCTTCCCTCCGCGTAATGAACATACATTCGATATATCTCCGCCGCGAACAGAGCCGCCTCGTCTCCGCCTGCACCTGCCCTGATCTCTACGATAACGTTCTTGTCATCATTCGGGTCCTTTGGCAAAAGCAGAACCTTGAGCTGCGTCTCAAGCTCCTCAATACGCTTTTTCGCATCATTGAGCTCTTCCTTCAACATCTCCCGCATTTCCTCGTCATTTTCCGAATCCAAAAGGGAAAGCGAATCCTCCACCGTCTCATTGCACTTCTTATATTCCCGATACGCCTCCACAATCGGCGTCAAATCGCTCTGCTCCTTCATCAGCGCCCGAAAACGCGCCTGATTTTCCGCCACCGTCGGCTCATTCAGTTCATTTAAAATTTCCTCAAAACGGTGCAGCAAATCCTCCAATTTATCAAACATTTCTCTATCCTCCATACTGCCAACGCTAAAAAACCTGTTCCTTTTTCATTTAACATCAGCACAAATCAGCCTTAATCACACGGTCCAAACCCGCATAATCCTTTATTACCTCTATCGCTCCAAACCCCTTTTCCCGCAGCAGTGCGCTGACCGCTTTTGCCTGTTCGCATCCGATTTCAAAAAGCAACATTCCGCTCTTTCTCAAATAAGACGGCGCTTTATCAATAATTTTACGGTAAAAATATAATCCGTCCTCCATACCGTCAAGCGCCATATGCGGCTCATGGTCCCGCACCTCCGGCATCAGCTTTGCAATCTCACCGCTTGGAATATACGGCGGATTGGATATGATGATGTCAAACAGCTTATCGCGCGTGCGTTCGGACAAAAAAACCGCAAGCGGTTCAAACAGGTCGCCGCACAAAAACGACGCGTCCAATCCAAGCCTTCCGGCATTTTCCCGCGCCACCAAAAGCGCCTTTTCGGAAATGTCAATCCCAATCCCTTCACACTCATTGCTATACTTTAACAGACTCAGCAAAATACAGCCGGACCCGGTACACAAATCCAAAATCCGCATCCCGTCGCCCAAATACCGCATCGCTTCCTCTACAAGAATTTCCGTGTCCTGCCGCGGAACAAGCGTATGTTCATTTACCCGGAAAACAAGCCCCATAAACTCCTGCTCACCTGTAATGTGCTGCAGCGGAATGTGCTGCCTGCGCTTCTCTATCGTTATTTTATAAAATTCCTCTTCTATCGGACTGCGCACGCTGTCGCCATGAACCAAAAGCGTATTGCGGTCCGTACGGCACACATACTCAAGCAGCAGCCTTGCATTCAGTGCCGCCTCCGCTACGCTGGCTTCCTCCAGCGCTTTAACGCCATACGCATACAATTCCTTATAGGTCATATCTCCTCCGCTACGGTTCTTCGTCTGCCCGAAGCTGTTCGTCCGTATATCGAAACTCTTCCTTTAAATAGCTTCTCCAGTCAAACACCGCCTCCACCGACGCGATTGCAACCTTTATCATATCCTCATCCGGTTCTCTCGTTGTCAGCTTCTGAAGCCACAGACCGGGGCGCGAGATAATCTGTACAATCACATTGTCGCTTCTTCCTGCAAGCCGGATTATCTCATACGAAATTCCCGCTATCACAGGCACCAGCAAAAGCCGGATCACAATTTTCAATGCCAAATTGTCAACGCGGATAAAAAAGAACACAATCACGCTGACAAGCACCACAAACAGCAAAAAGCTCGTGCCGCAGCGCTTATGCTGTCTTGAACTGCGCATTACGTTCTTTACGGTTAACGCTCTGCCGCGCTCAATACAGTTAATACACTTATGCTCTGCGCCGTGATACATATAAAGACGCCTAATATCCTCCATAAGCGAAATCGCCACAATATATCCCACAAAAATCAGTATTCTGATCAATCCTTCAAAAATAGCAATCAGACTTGCATTGCGAACCACTTTGCCAAGCAAATCGGAAAGCAGAAACGGAAGCACCATAAAAAGAGCCACGGCAATAATCACGGACAATGCTACCGTTATCCCCATCATAATATCATCCGCTTTGCTTCCGGCGGCTTTCTCTTCCTTTTTGCCAATCTCCTCGTCCTCCTCGTAAAACGACGCCGAGTGCATCGTCACTTTCATACCAAGCACAAGAGAGTCGATAAAGGAAAAAATCCCCCTGATAAACGGAATTTTTGTAAATTTTTTATCTCCGCAAAACCCTTTATACTCCTGCGTTTCTACATCAATTTCTCCGTCAGGTTTTCTCACTGCAACGGCATACTTCTCGCCGTTTTTCATCATGACACCCTCCAGGACCGCCTGACCTCCAATCCCAGAGTAGTGGGTTTTTCTGTTTTTCGCCATCGTTCCCCCCTTTTGCGTATCAAAAAATAGGTTGAGATAATCCGCTTACCTCAACCTTTTCTTTTATGATACGCTTCCTATTTGCTTTCTACGCCGTACTTCTTGTTAAATCTCTCAATACGTCCGCGAGCCGTTGCCGACTTCTGCTGTCCTGTGTAGAACGGATGGCATTTTGAACAAATTTCCACGTGGATTTCAGGCTTTGTAGAACCTGTTACAAAAGTGTTTCCACAGTTGCAGGTAACGTTTGCCTGATAGTAATTTGGATGTATTCCCTCTCTCATCTTTTTCACCTCTCTATAAATGCATTTCTTAAAAATTAATTCTATGTTATAAACAAGCTTATTCAGTATAGCATAGGTTTTTCCATTACGCAAGCACTTTTTGTATTTTCATAATAATATCATAATTATAACAAAAAAGTAACTTTTTATGTTAAATAAACCGCATCTTTTTTACGGTTGCAACAAACTCCGCGTTATCCCTAGTGCGTGTAAAAATATCCAGTATCTTGTCAACTGCTTCCTCCGGCTTCAAGCCGTTTAATGCCTTACGCATAATATTGATTGCCTCAAGCTCCTCCGCATCCAACAGCAAATCCTCACGTCTTGTTCCCGATTTCGGAATATCAATCGCAGGGAATACACGCCGTTCGGAAAGCTTTCGGTCAAGCACCATTTCCATATTGCCGGTGCCCTTAAATTCCTCGTACACCACATCGTCCATTTTAGAGCCTGTCTCTACAAGTGCCGTTGCAAGAATGGTAAGGCTGCCGCCCTCACGCATATTTCTTGCCGCGCCGAAAAAGCGCTTGGGCATATGCAGCGCCGCCGGATCAAGACCTCCGGAAAGCGTACGCCCACTGGGCGGAACCGTAAGGTTATAGGCGCGCGTCAGACGTGTAATGCTGTCCAACAAAATGCACACGTCCTTCTTGTGCTCCACAAGACGCTTTGCACGCTCAATGACCATCTCCGAAACGCGCTTATGATGCTCCGGCAGCTCGTCAAACGTAGAATAAATCACTTCAACATTCGGTCCTTCAATTGCCTCTTTGATGTCCGTTACTTCCTCGGGACGCTCGTCAATTAACAAAATAATCATGTGCATATCCGGCGCGTTTGCCAAAATGGATTTTGCGACCTCCTTCAACAGCGTTGTTTTACCTGCCTTAGGCGGTGAAACGATCATACCGCGCTGTCCTTTTCCTACAGGGCTCATCAAATCCATAATACGCATTGCCACACTCGCTTTTTTCGTCTCAAGGCGAATGCGCTCATTTGGGAAAATCGGCGTCATATCCTCAAAATTGCGTCTTCTTAGCGCAATTTCCGGAGGGTAGCCATTGATTTTCTTCAAATATAACAACGCACTGAATTTTTCATTCATTGTCTTAATGCGGGTATTTCCTTCGATAATATCACCCGTGCGCAGATTAAAGCGGCGGATTTGGCTCGGCGCCACATAGACATCGTTCTCACCCGGCAGAAAATTTTCGCTTCGGATAAATCCAAAACCATCCGCCATAACCTCCAAAATTCCTCTTGCCGTCATCCCGCTGTCAAGCTCTGTGGGATACCCCTCCTGCTTCTCGCCGTCTGCCTGCGTCTGCGGCTTTTCGCGCCGGTATTCGCGCTTCTCGCCGCCCTCTTTTCTATCATAAGAAGAGCGCTCGCCAATACCTTTGAGTACAGGCTTCGGCTCTACGTCTTTCCCGTCCGCCTTATCCTTTTCGTCCGCCTCAAGCATATGTTCAATTAAATCTGCCTTCTTCAACGCGCTTATTCCCTTTAAGCCGCGCGCCTTTGCTATTTCCCTGAGCTCTGAAAGCGCAAGTGATTCGTATTTTTCTCTCATGAATGCCTCCTAAAAATATTGATAAATGGGAAAAACTGTTCTGAAATGCTTCTGCTACATAAAGATACAGCTATTAGATTTTAATTCAGGTGTTCTCACGCACTGCGCAGAAAGTACACAGTACCATATGAACAATTATATTAACCATATTATAACTCATATTTTCAAAAATAGGAAGTAAAATTTTTGTCATTCATCCGCAGCTGTCGGCGCCATTGCGCGAAGCTCTTTTATCACCATCGTAATGACCACCCAGGTCAGCACAAACGTAAGCGCATCCGCCACGGGCTGCGCCAGCTCAAGCCCGGTCACGCCAAAAAGCCTTGGCAGTATCAAAATTGCCGGTACAAAAAACAATCCCTGCTTGCTGACTGCGGTAAGGGTGGCACGAAAGCTGTAACCGATTGACTGCGCCAACATATTTCCCATGATGACATATGCCTGGAACGGAAGCAGGCAGCATTGCATCTTCAAGGCGATTGCACCAATGCGGATTACCTCCGCGTCATCCTTTCGAAACAGGTGCATCATCGGCGTGGATATTGCGAACATGATTACCCCCATCGTCAGTAAAAATACGAAGGCTACACGCCGGCAGAAAAAATATGCTTCCAATACGCGATCATACCGCCCCGCTCCGAAATTAAATCCGCACACAGGCTGAAATCCCTGCCCGAAACCAATCAGCGCGGAATTGATAAACATCATAATTCGTGTGACAATCGACATTGCCGCCACCGCCGCATCTCCAAAGCCGGATGCCGCCACATTCAAAAGGACAGACGCCACGCTTGCTAGTCCCTGTCTGCCAAGCGTCGGCATACCGGCAGCAAGAATTTCCTTGTACACCCATCCCTGAAACGTAAAATAATGCGGCAGGGGTTTTAATACATTTTTGGAACGGATAACCAGCGTAAGCAAAATCGTAAAGCTGACAAACTGACTGAAAATTGTAGCGATTGCCGCCCCGGAAATACCCATGTCAAGTCCAAATATCAAAACAGGATCCAAAATCACATTCAGGATACCGCCGGTTGTAATACCGATCATCGAAAGCGCGGCATTTCCCTGAGAGCGAAGGTGATTGTTAAACACAAACGAAACCGTCATATAGGGAGCCGCAAGCAATATGTATCTGCCGTAATCCTTAGCGTAGGGGGCAATGGTCTGCGTTGCGCCAAGCGCCTGGACCAGCCAGTCAATATTGGAAATTCCGAAAACCGCCAAAACCAGTCCAAGGACAAAGGCTGTGTATACTGCTGTGGAACAGGCATTCTGTGCCCTTCCCTGTTCTTTTGCCCCCAGCATTCTGGACATATAATTTCCACTTCCCATACCAAGCGTAAATCCAATCGCCTGAATCATTGCCATTAGGGAAAAGTTCACCCCGACCGCCCCGGAAGCGCTTGTACTCAACTGACTGACAAAAAACGTGTCCGCCATATTATATATGGAGGTAGTCAGCATACTGATAATCGTTGGTACTGCCAGCCTGGGAATCAGCCGATTAACAGGCGTTTCCGTCATCATTTTGTATTTTTCTTCATAACTCATTGTTTTCATTCTGTAATCCTCCATTTTTTGTTTCATTCATAAGTTGTTACCGGTTCAGGTAATTAAGAATTTTCTGAATTTTCCATAAAAAGAAGAAATTTTTGACTTTATTACGAAATGCATTGAATTCTTTATTGCGAAGTCTCCAAATTTATTATACATTAATATAAGAAGAATTTCATACAAAACTTTATTAAATTTAATCCAAAAAATTATTTTAGATAGGAGACTTTACATATGACACTTCAGGAAAAAGCACTTGCACTTCACAAGGAATGGAACGGAAAACTCGAAACCGTATCGAAAACTCCGGTAAAATCAAGAGAGGCGCTCTCACTGGCCTACACCCCCGGCGTTGCGGAACCCTGCAAGGTAATCGCTGAAAATAAAGATGCCGCTTATCAGTATACAATGAAGGCAAACACCGTAGCTGTCGTTTCTGACGGAAGCGCGGTTTTGGGACTTGGCAATATCGGACCTTACGCGGCAATGCCCGTTATGGAGGGAAAAGCCGTTCTTTTTAAGGAATTTGGCGGCGTAAACGCGGTTCCAATCTGCCTTGACACACAGGACACCGAGGAAATCATCAAAGCGGTTACATGGCTTGCACCTGCGTACGGCGGCATTAATCTTGAGGACATCAGCGCACCGCGCTGCTTTGAGATTGAGGAACGTTTAAAAGAAATCCTTGATATTCCCGTGTTCCACGATGACCAGCACGGAACGGCGATTGTGGTGCTCGCAGGGATTATCAACGCACTTAAGGTTGTAAAAAAGCAGAAGGAGAACTGTAAAGTTGTCGTAAACGGCGCAGGCAGCGCAGGTGTTGCGATTACGAAGCTTCTGCTTACGTACGGTTTTGAAAACGTGATTATGTGCGATAAGGTCGGCATTGTCTCCACTTCGACACAGGGGCTTAACTGGATGCAGGAAAAAATGGCAAAGCTGACAAATCCCAATAACGAGACAGGCTCTCTTGCCGACGCGTTGAAGGGCGCGGATATTTTTGTAGGCGTTTCCGCACCAAATATTGTAACAGCCGAAATGGTAAAATCAATGGCGCCCGATTCCATTTTATTTGCGATGGCAAATCCCACTCCTGAAATTATGCCGGATGTGGCGAAAGCTGCGGGCGCAAGGGTAGTCGGTACCGGAAGAAGCGATTTTCCCAATCAGGTCAACAACGTGGTTGCGTTCCCTGGTATCTTTAAAGGTGCGCTGGAAGGACGTGCCACACAGATTACGGAGGAAATGAAGCTTGCCGCCGCGAATGCAATCGCAGGTCTTGTACCTGAGGACGAGTTAAACGAGAACAATATTATGCCCGAGGCGTTCAATCCGAAGGTTGCAGAACTTGTCGCGGAGGCAGTAAAATCCCATATTGTATAGGAAATGATGAAAGGCAGGAATTTTCATGACGCAAGACCCATCGACGCTTTATAAACTGATTGTCCTGTACATGCTGGACAAAGTGAAATTTAAGCTGACCAACGCGCAAATCAGCGGCTTTATCCTTGAAAAGGAATATACAAACTACATGACGCTCCAGCAGGTCATCTCGGATTTGCTTGACACGGAGCTGATAAAGGCTGATACCTCCATGAACCGCACGTATTACTCGATTACGCAGGAGGGGCAAAACACCCTGTCCTATTTTGGAAACCGCATCAGCGATGCCATTCAGCACGACATTGACACGTTTCTTGCGGAAAAGCATTTGGAGCTGAAAAACGAAGCTTCTATCACGGCAAACTACTACAAGTCCGTTTCCGGTGAGTTTGAGGCACAGCTTATTGCAAAAGAAAAGGACATTGAGCTTGTCAATATCAGGCTCTCTGTCCCTACCGAAGAAATGGCGGAAGCCGTGTGTGACGGGTGGTACAATAAAAACGAAGAAATCTATAAATATTTAATGCAGACGCTTTTTTAGTCATATTGCTTTCACTGCGTTACGCTTTCTTACGACCTTAGCAGTAAATGCTAAGGTCTGCTTAAAAGTATCTTTAACCATTCTCTATTTTTTCCGCCTCGCTCTTGATGCGTTTCATATGCTCCCTGATTTTTGCCTCATATCCGTTCCACGAAGGCTCGTAATACGTCTCCCCTTTTAGCTCATACGGAAGATACTGCTGCTCCACATAATGGTTGGGATAGTCGTGCGCGTATTTGTAGCCCGTGCCGCGTCCAAGCTTTGCGGCTCCTTTATAGTGTGCGTCCTGCAAGTGCGGCGGAACCGGCAGATTACCGCTTCTTTTCACTTCCTCGCCCGCCGCAAAAATTGCGTTGCATGCCGCATTGCTTTTCGGCGCGCACGCGACATAGATTGCCGCCTGCGACAAAACAATCTGCGCCTCCGGCATTCCGATGCGCTCGACTGCAAGCGACGCACTTACCGCCACATTCAGCGCCTGCGGGTCTGCATTTCCCACATCCTCCGATGCGCAAATCATAATGCGGCGGGCAATAAACTTCACATCCTCACCTGCGTGCAGCATTTTTGCAAGATAATAAACCGCCGCGTCCGGGTCGGAGCCCCGCATACTCTTAATAAAAGCCGAAATCGTATCGTAATGGTTATCGCCGTTTTTGTCGTACATCACACGGCGCCTCTGAATACACTCCTGCGCCACACCGATATTAATGTGGATTTTCCCGTCGGCGCTGCGCTGCGTCGTCATAACGCCAAGTTCTACCGCGTTGAGCGCATGTCTTGCATCCCCTCCCGAAACGTCGGCAAGAAAGGAAAGCGCCTCCTCGTCAATCTCCGCGTCAAAGCCCCCCATTCCCTTTTCCTTATCGTAAACCGCACGCTTTATCAGCTCCTTAATGTCCTCCTTTGCAAGCGGTTTTAATTCAAACACAACGGAACGCGAAATCAGCGCGGAATTCACTTCAAAGTACGGATTTTCCGTAGTTGCGCCGATTAAGATTACCGTACCGTCCTCAACAAACGGCAGGAGATAATCCTGCTGTCCCTTGTTAAAGCGGTGTATCTCGTCAATAAACAAAATCGTGCGTCTTGCGTACATGGCAAGCGTTTCCTTTGCCCGGTTCACAACCTCCTCCATATCCTTTTTCCCTGCGGAAGTTGCGTTAATCTGTACAAAATCAGCGCTTGTGGTATTTGCAATCACCTGCGCAAGTGTCGTTTTCCCTGTCCCCGGCGGTCCGTAAAACAGAATAGAGCTAAGCTTATCCGCCTTGATTGCACGGTACAAAAGCTTATCCTTTCCGATAATATGCGATTGACCTACCACCTCATCAAGCGTGGCAGGTCTAATCCGCGAGGCAAGCGGAGATTCCTTCTCCTTTGCCGCATTTCTCATATATTCAAACAAGTCCATAAATGGTCTCCTCTGCTGTTTTAAAGTTTCTCCTCAAACTGCTCCCGCGGCATCGGTCTGTCAAAATAAAAACCCTGCGCCATGAAACAGCCGTACTCTTTCAAAAGCCGAATCTGCTCAATCGTCTCCACTCCCTCGCAGATTGTCACCATTCCCATTTCCTGCGCAATTGCAATAACATATTTGAGCATCGCGCGGTTCTTGCCCGATAGCTCATCTCCTTCATCGTGCAGAAAGCTCTTGTCGATTTTAATGACGTTCCACGGAATTTCGCGGATTAAATTAAATGACGAATAACCCACGCCAAAATCGTCCACTGACGTACTAATTCCATGCTCCCGCAAGCCGTTAACCATGTCCTTTAAATCGTTAAAGCTGACATCGGTGGTCGTCTCCGTAAGCTCGATTTCAATATACTCATGTGGAACATTGTGCCGGTCTATGGTATCAAGAATACTCTGCAAAAGATGGCTGTTTCCCAAATGACATCTTGAAAGGTTTACCGATACCTTCACAACACGCCTGCCCTCATCCAGCCAGCGCCGTATATCGGCACACACATGGTCCAACATATAAAAGTCAAGGTCACAGATGTCCTTACTCTGCTCTAACACCGGTATAAACTTATCAGGTGCAACAATTTTACCCTCGTGATACCAGCGGCAGAGCGCCTCGGCGCCCTTGAGCTTATAATCCTTCATAAACACTTTCGGCTGATAGTACACTCTAAATTCCTCGTTGCGTATCGCGTCGGGAAACAGCGTCTCAATCTGTTTGCGCTCATTTGACAGCGCAAGCAGCGCATCATCGTAAAATACCCTGTCCGTCGTCTTGCTGTTCTTTGCCACATTCATCGCCACATTTGCCCGATCCATTAAATCCGACGGGTAATGAACTGTTTTATCCGCCATATAATACCCCGCCACGGCAGATACAAACGCGCTTTCTCCTTCATCTTCCGTATCAATCTCAAGCCCTTTCATATGCCGGATAATGAGGTCAAGCTTTTCCTTTCGAAACAGCACGATAAAATTATCGCCGCCAATTCTACACACCAGTTCTGTGTCTTCCAAAAGCTCCTCAAGCTGTTCAATATATTCCACCATGATTCTAGTGCCCTTGTCCCTGCCAAAGCGTTGGTTGACCACGGAAAAGTGCTTTAGATTAAAATAACAGACGCCATATTGCTCCACCACGCCTTCCGCAAGCAGCATACCCGCGTGTTTCATGAAAAAGTTCAGGTTATACATGCCAAGCTGTGTATCATGAAACGTAAACTGGTCTGCAATCTGCGCAAGCCGTACTCTTGCATTATAGGCAAAAAGACAGGTCTGAAGAACCTTAATCTTATCAAGCTCCTCCTCTTCCCATTCCATGCCGTCGTCCGTTTTATAAAAGCTGTAAATAACCACATTTCCTCTGTCTGTACTCTCACGCTTAATAAAAACCGCGCTTTCATCAGGTTTGGCGCCGTTATATAACAGAATGCATCTGCCGTTTTTCCGTTTCGCCAAACTTATGGCGTCATAGCAGCGCATGTCAATCTTTGCCACACGCAAAACCTTGCAGACTGCATCTAACGCACTTGCGATTTCAGGAGAATCCAACTCGCAGACATTTGCAATCCGTATATGAAATTGATCCATTGCATCTGCATAGCTCTTTGCATCAACCATCATATCAATCCCTCATTTGCTTCATTTCCAGCTGCGGTACAATCACTCTTGTAACCGTTCCGCCGTCCGCCGCAGATTCAAAGAGAATTCTTCCGGAAAGCTGCTCCACCAGCATCCGCAGAATAAACAGCGACTTCTCCTCTTCCTCCGTGCAGTTTAACAGGTTCATATTTACATGCTGCATATATTTGTTTAATGCCGCAATATCGCTCTCCTGCAGTTTGTTTCCGTCATCCTTGACTTCCATTACAATCATATCCGCATAATCGACTTTTTCCGTACACGCATTGATTTCTATTATGCCGTCTTGTGTAAAGGTGTTCCCGATTTTCACAAGCATTGACATCAGCTGCTTAAGCCGTCCCATATCACCGAAAAAACAGACGGACATCTCGTCGGACGTATTGATTTTAACCCTGTTCCTCTTATCACGAATCACTTTTCGCTGTATTTTTATTGCATCATTGATAATATGCTGAAGATTATATGCCGTTTCCTTGAGCGAAAGTCCGCTGTCTGTCATTTTTGCGTACTCTACCGTATTTCCAAATGCCGCCAAAATTTCGTTGCCGTTTTTAATCAGCACTTCCATAGAAGCTGCCATCGCTTCCGGATCATGATTTGCCAGTGAAAGCTTGGCGCTCTCTATCCAAAGGGAAAATGTTCTTTCCACATTGGAATAAATATCTACCATGCGGTTTGTCTGACTTCTAGATATTTGCTCAAGCTTCGTGCTGTTTTGCAGCGCAATATAATTCTGATACGCCATGTCGGACAGCACTGCCGCAAGCTCCGTCAGAAACTTTGCCGCCCTTTTAATCTGTACCTCATCCACAAAATGAATTTTTCTTGATGCCTCAAGGTAAGCTTCTTCATCAATCCCAAACTCCCGCGCCATCGCACGCTCCTGTGCCTCGTCCAAAGGCTCCTTGCGTACCTGACCGCCGATAACGCTTCCAATCATATATTCATCCACCATAATCGGCGCAGCATAATCCGTCAGCCCCGCATGACAGGTATAGACTGTAGGCGTTCCGTTCTCATATGTATGGATTGCACCCATTCGGTCGCATTCCTCGCATCTGCACCTGCCTTTTTCGCATTTGCGCACCAAGTCCATGCACAGATGCGTAAAACCGCTGCTTTTTGTGACGGGTATGCCTTTTTCATCCGTCGTCAGAGACGCCATTCCTGTGAATTCAGAAAAAGCATCCTGCATCCGCTGCAATATTTTCACATCGATAAGCTCCGTGAGCTTTATGCCTCTCATGTTTCTACCCCCGTTTACATGCTACCCTCTGTTTTGGGCTGCTACAAGGCTCTCTCCGCCATACATTTTCCGCAGCTTCGGCTTTTCAATTTTACCGGTCGGATTTCTTGGTATGTCGGCAAAAATAATGGTTCTCGGACGTTTGTATTTAGGAAGCTTCATACAGTAATCATTGATTTCCTGCGTTGTCGCCTCAATGCCCTCTTTTATTTCAATGACTGCCGCCGTAATCTCACCGAGCCGTTTATCCGGTATTCCGATGACAGCCACGTCCTTAACTTTGTCATTCGTGCGAAGAAAGTCTTCAATCTGCACGGGATAAATGTTCTCGCCGCCGCTGATGACCACATCCTTTTTCCGGTCCACAAGGAAGATAAAACCATCTTCGTCCTCCTGCGCCATATCGCCCGTAAAAAGCCATCCGTCCTTTAAAACCTCGTCAGTCGCCTTCTCGTCATTGTAGTAACAGGTCATGACGCCCGGTCCTTTGACCGCAAGCTCACCGACCTCACCGCGCTTCACCGTATTGCCGGCTTCGTCCACGATTTTAACCTCCCAGCCGTAACCTGCCTTTCCGATTGCACCGACTTTATGTATATTTTCCACACCCAAATGCACGCAGCCGGGACCGATTGATTCACTCAGTCCGTAGTTGGTATCATACTGATGATGCGGAAAAACTTTTTTCCACCGCTGAATCAGGCTTTGCGGTACAGGCTGTGCACCGATATGCATCAGCCGCCACTGCGAGAGCTCGTAGTTCTCCAATTTGATGTCTCCCCTGTCAATGGCATCTAAAATATCCTGTGCCCACGGCACCAAAAGCCACACAATCGTACATTTTTCCTTGGAAACCGCGTCCAAAATAAATTCGGGCTTCGTGCCTTTTAAAAGCACTGCTTTTGCGCCCTCCAAAAAGCTTCCGAACCAGTGCATCTTTGCACCAGTATGGTAAAGAGGCGGAATACACAGGAAAACATCTTGTTTCGTCTGTCCATGGTGGTTCTGCTCAACCTTGCACGAATGCATCAGGCTCTCATGATTGTGCAGGATTGCTTTGGGAAAGCCTGTCGTGCCGGATGAAAAATAAATCGCTGCATTGTCCATGTCAGTCAACGGTATCATAGGTGTCTGACTTGAGCAGTTTGCCGTATGGCTTGTATAATCCTCAGCAAAGCTTGGACAGTTGTCTCCTACAAAAAACAAAAGCCTGTTTTTACTGATTTTATCCGCAATCTCCTCCACGCGCCCGATAAACTCCGGTCCGAAAACAAGCACATCCGCTTCAGCAAGGTTCAGACAGTATTCAATCTCATCGGAGGCGTAACGGAAATTCAGCGGTACGGCAAGCGCCCCTGTTTTCAGTATTCCAAAATAAATTGGCAGCCATTCCAAACAGTTCATCAGAAGGATTGCCACCTTGTCGTCCTTTTTGATGCCTCTTTCAATCAAAAGATTTGCAAAACGGTTTGCCTTTTCATTAAACACACTCCATGTTATTTCCCTGCGGTAGTGCGTCACGGGATTTGGCTCTATCAGATCATACTCTTTCCATGTGACACGTCTTGTCTCCTTCATCTCAGGATTGATTTCGACAAGGCAGATGTCATTTGCGTATAATTTACAGTTTCTCTCTAAAATGTCAGTTATCGGCATTGTTGTAACTCCTCGCTTTTGTTTTTTGCAATGATGAAATTAACCAATTCTCAATCTTTGCATACCCTTTTATTTTATCACTATTGTAGCGGGATTTCTACCGTTTTCCTAAACTTTTGTATATTTGTTACAACAGTTCGGTTTACGCCTTTGCACTTACTGCAATAATCTGTTATGATAACGCCTCAATAACAACCGCGTGTGCGATTCCCGGAACGTTTTGTCCCTCATTGAAGGACGTTTTATTAAGGAGTGCGCCTGTGGGCACGAATAAAATCCGCTTCCATTGCTTTTTGGCAAGCTTTGGCAGAATATGCGCAGACAATACCACTGCCGAACAGCCGCAGCCGCTTCCGCCCGCGTGAACGTCCTGCTTTTTTGCATCGTAAATCAACATGCCGCAGTCATAATGATTTTCCGAAATATCAATGTCCTCCTGCGACAGCAGATTAAATAAAGCCTGCTGCCCCACGCTTCCAAGGTCGCCGGTAAAAATCGCATCATAATCCTTTGGCGTTCTTCCGAAATCCTTCAAATGCGTGGAAATGGTCCATGCCGCAGCCGGAGCCATTGCGCATCCCATATTGAAAGAATCCTTAATGCCGAAGTCTTCTATTTTCCCAACCGTAACTCCCGTTATTCCGACTTTGCATCCATGCTCTGATTCCAATACGTTTTTAATCTGTCTGCCTGTTGTCGATTTTCCGTTTGCATTTCCTTCCTGAAGCAGAAACGCCGCGCTTCCGGTTACGGTCCACGACGCGTACAGCGGACGCTGGCTCCCATACTCCAGCGGAAAGCGGAACTCCTTCTGTGCGCTTGCAAAGTGGCTTGAGGTCAGCGCAATTACCCTGTCCGCATAGCCTGCCGCAATGTTCATGCTGCCAAGGACTAATGACTCCCCACACGTCGAGCACGCGCCGTAAAGACCAAAAAGGGGAATGTGGTAATCCTTTATCCCAAACGAGCTTGCGATATTTTGTCCGAGCAAATCTCCGGCAAATAAATAGCGGACGTCATCCGCCTGCGCGCATGTCTTTTGCAGCGTAAGCGCGACCGCCTGCTTTTGAAGCTGGCTTTCCGCCTTTTCCCACGAATCTTCGCCGAACATATCATTTTTGTCGTCGCTTACCTTATCAAAGCTGCCCGCAAGCGGTCCTTCATTTTCCATCTGCCCTACAATGTTTCCGCTGCCCATAATCAGCACCGGCTTTGCATATGCCACACTCGATGTGCCGAGGGGTTTGTTTTTTGATGCATTGTTTTCCACGTGGTATCCTCCTGTTATTTTTTATTATGACATTTATTTTTCCTAAAATTATCATAACTATACAGGCTCTTTACAGTTCACGATACTCCCCAAAAATTCCCACAAAATCCGTAGCATCAATATTAAACGGAGAGTCTTCTATCATACCATTCTTATAGCAGTTATCCGGCGATGCATTTCCCCGGGATGTCCACGAAACCAAATGATTGTCACTGGATAAGAAATCAATGGAATTTTTATTTTCCTTTAACACCGTCATCGGGTCTAAATTATGGGTTGTAAAGCATAATTGTCCTTTGCCGTAATACATAAAATATTCAATGAGTTTACATAAATATACATCATTCAGATTCGAATCCATTTCGTCCACAAATACAATTCTTCCTCTGCTTGCAGCCACAAAACAGTCAAACAGCCTTATCAACTTTTTAATTCCCGTGCTTTCAAACTCTTTATTAATCACATACCCGCCATAGTTCAAATTCAAGTCACATATATATTCCCCTCCATTTTCTTTTGCGTCAATATCAATAGATACCAAATCTGATTTAAAAATTTTGATAAACCGTGTCAGCTGGTTAATTCTTTCCTTATACTCCTCAAAACTCTTTTTATCAACATGACTTTCATTCACACTGGAAAATATATTGATACTATCTTCATAACCCAAAAGTTCATCAATCATTTTCTGTTTATCCAATGCATTTCCTCTTATCTTTTTACGCAAAAAATACAATTCATGCTGGTCCTCTTCTGCAATATATACTTTGATTACCATCGCAAGCGTTGAACATGCTAAGATATTGATAAATAAAGTAGCACTAACCGAATCCTTGATTATATTGTCCACTTCGAAATTTATCAAGTATAAACCAATAAAGGAATGAGAAGACAATAAGTTCATTGTTTTCCTTTCTATCCACTCTCTTTCATTGTCACTGCAATCAAGAAATGCCAGCTCGCCATTTTCAATTTCAAAAACCATATTATACCTGCTATTCGCATAATTGCCATTTTTCACCTTCAGGTGTTCAGACTGGATTTCATATATTCCGTTTTCACGTTTTCCTATACTTACTGAATAGTGATATACCCTGCTTGTGTTATTCGAACAAAAAAGAAATTCGCAGTCAAAGTAAAAATTTTGTGTTACTTTATTAACGATTTCATCCAAAAAAATCTGTGTTTTCGAATCATTTAAATAATTATCATCTAATATTAAATCCTGAAAGATTTTAACTGCAGTAACGAGAGCTGACTTTCCTGCACCATTTTCACCATAAATTGCTTTCACCCGATACTTTTCCGAATCAAACCCTTTATCAACTGTTTTTTTATAGAAGCTCAGGTGCACATTCTCTTGAATACTTTTTATTCCGGAAACATCCATATTTAATAAATAGAATGTATTTTTCATTTCATTACCCCTTTTTATTAATTATAGCGCAATTTGCTCAAAAATATTACAAAATGTATTTTTTTCATCTATTATTATAATGTTCTTTTCAAAAAAAAGCAATAAAAAAAGGGTCAACCCCTTTTTTCATTTGCATATTTTTTGCTCTGTTCCTGTATCAACTCCATATCCTGGAAATAATCTATTTTCATTGCATTTTTCACTTCGGACAGCGTTTGTGCCGCAACTTCTCTTGCTGCGTCGGAACCCTTCTTTAAAATATTGTAAATCTCGGGAATATCCTTCTCATACTCCGCGCGCCTGTTTCTAATCGGCTCAAGCTCCTCCTGAACGACATTATTCAGGAATTTCTTAACCTTCACGTCCCCAAGACCGCCTCTTTGATAATGCGCTTTCATTTCATCAAGATTTGCATAATCCGGACAGTATCGCTCAAAATGCTCATCCTTGGCAAACGCGTCAAGATACGTAAATACGGTATTTCCCTCCAAATGTCCGGGATCGCTCACCTGCAGATGCAACGGGTCCGTATACATGCTCATAATCTTTGTGCGTACCTCATCTGCGCTGTCCGCAAGATAAATGCAGTTTCCAAGCGATTTGCTCATTTTCGCTTTTCCGTCTGTTCCGGGAAGGCGTTTACACGCATCCGCCTTTGGAATCAGTGCTTTTGGTTCTACCAGCACAGGATTTTCGGGCGCATACACGGAGTTGAACTTGTGCACGATTTCCTTTGTCTGTTCTATCATGGGAAGCTGGTCCTCACCCACTGGCACAACGTTTGCCTTGCAGAACGTAATATCTGCCGCCTGACTGATCGGGTATGTGAAAAAGCCTACCGGAATACTCGCCTCAAAATTGCGAAGCTGGATTTCGTTTTTTACGGTCGGATTTCGCTGCAGTCTCGCAACCGTAACTAAGTTCATGTAATAGAACGTAAGTTCTGTCAGCTCGGAAATCTGAGACTGGATAAAAAGCGTCGCTTTTGCCGGATCCAGCCCCACCGCAAGATAATCAAGCGCCACCTCTATCACATTCTGACGCACTTTTTCGGGATTTTCAAAGTTATCGGTCAGTGCCTGCGCGTCTGCTATCATAATATAAATTTTATCAAATTCCCCTGAATTTTGAAGCCCCACACGCTGTCTGAGCGAGCCTACGTAGTGCCCGATATGAAGTCTTCCTGTCGGTCTGTCACCGGTTAATATGATTTTACTCATTTTATGTTCCCCTTTAGTTTATATACTGATTTTATTTCTCTAATCATCTGTTATACTAGCATTATTTCTTGGAAACGTCAATATTCTTATCAACTGCATTTCCCTCAAATCTCTCCCCGAAAACTTCATCTACAAAAGTGCAGCATTTCATGAAAAATACTGCACTTTTATAGTTATCATATTTATATACTAATTTAACATCTGTTTGCTTTCTGCTTCTTCAAAGCTTTTGTATCCGTAAAACCGCACGGTATTCGCCATAATTTCCCGCGCTACGCTTTTCCCGTTCCTTGCATATTCCACCACATATCTGCCATACATCTCAATCAGCTTGTCAGAATACGTGCCAAGTTCACCCCGTAAATAGGTTTCATACGATGTATCATACGGCAAATCTTCGTTTGTGTGTATAGTACGCGCATTGTCTGCAAGTTTTGGATACTGCTGCGCAAACTCTTCCATCCATTTCACCTGGAGCGCAATAATCTGCTCCATGATTTCTTGCTTTTCTTTTGAATTTTGGGGAAGTTTATCCGCAAATGCCGCGTACTCCTCAGGTGCCGTTGACGCCATCATTCGCGCATATTTCTCTTCAACCATGTTTCTACCATTTGCATAATTTGTCTTAAACTCATACAAATACTGTAAAAGCATGTCCTCATCCCATGTCATATACTGGCTCATGCGCATCACCTTAAAAGTCGGCCAGTTATTTTGGCAGCTTGCTCTTCCCCCTTCATTCTGCACCTTATCAAACGCCTCAAACTCCGCCTTTGCAATGGAAAGTGAAAGTGCCGTAACAGTCGGCGCATCAGCCATCGTCGCCGCCAGCAGTGCGTCGCTCTTTGCAATCAGTTCTGCCGTATTTGCATCAAGATAAAGGTCACAGCTTCCTATAATATTCAAGTGTTCCAGTGCATTCGCAAAAATTACCGCAAGCGATTCTACCGCAGTTGTAAGCTGAGTTTCATATGCTTTGTCTACGCTTGTAAGGCTGATTTCCTCAACGAGCTGTGATACACTTTTTACCATTGCCTCTTGAGACTGCATTCCTTCTTCCGCCAGCACCATATTTGCATTGTCAGGCAGATTTTTAAAAAGCCACTTGTCATGCGGTGCATACGTTCTGTTTAACAAATAATACAGCTTCATTGCCTGCTTCACACATTCTGCCTTTGCCAGCTCCGCTGCGACAAACTGTCCGCGCTTTCTCATACGCGGCAGGTTATACTGTCCATTCTGAGAAAACAATGCACATGCCTGCGCAATCTTCCTGTACCAAACAGTTTTCGGATAATATCCCGCAAGCAGTTCCCTGTATGAAGTAAAAATACCCTCATCATCCCTAAAAACCGCCCCGTTTACCGATGCCGCCAAAGCATAATCATGCACTGCCAGCCAGCTCTTCACCTGCGCCAGCCCTTTGCGTTCATTTGTAAGCGCGCCAATTAAGTCAACTCCAAGAATATTTTTGTAAAAATCTTCTATCACCATAACGCCGGCTCTGTCTTTTCCATGAAAAGTCTCAATACGTTTTATACCCAAAAATGTATCCGGCAATTTTTCATATGCTTCCTCTAGTGCACTTCCTATTTTGTCATACACCTCTTTTGTAACCCACATCAAAAACCGCGGTCCGAAATCATGGTCTCTTGACTGCATATCGTCAAATCCAAAGCAATCAGACCCTTTTCCCACAAGACCTACAGCAATCCGTGTCTCATATTCCGGAAATTTTTCTGCAATCATAGGTCTTCCATATTCTTCATAGTACTTGCGGCAAAGTTCTAATCCCATAACATCCGTTGGTAAATCAGCATCCGTATTTTCGGGCACACTCTCTTCTAATATGCCAGGCTTAGGCGAATCTAAAACAGCTTCCTCTTGTGCATTCCCCTCATTAGTATCTTCTTTGGTATCATTTTCCTGTGTCTGATCCACCTCCGAAGCTTCTTCAACCTCTACTGCAATCTCATCCATAACCTCCGCTATCATGGCGTCAACTGCTTTCTCCTCATCATATAATGACCGGGCTTCTTCATTAGACCCAGTCTCACTATCCGATACGCCTTTTTGATCTATGTCAAGTACACTGTTTGCCTGATATTTTTTCCCAGAATGTTCCTGAAGTTTTTTGGAAGCCGCAGCTTTAATGTCAGCAAAAGCCGAATTAATATCAAACGTACTCACGCTGTCCGCAGGATTGCCGGCTTCCTCCTGCCTTTCGCTCTCCTTATCGGTTTCGCTTACATCTTCATCTGCCTTATGCTCATCACAGGCTTTTTCATCATCCGTATTTCTATCCGCCCGAATCACCGATGCCCATCCATCATTATCAATGTCAATTCCCAAAATCTTGTCAATTTCCTCTTCATTCATTGGTGGTGTGTTGTCCTCTTCTTTTACTTCTTCCTCTGCCTGCGTCGGCTGTGTCTTTGGTTCTTCCTCTCCTATTTTTTCCTGAATGATTTTTATATTATCGCTTAATCTTTTATATTGAATATTCTCTGCTCCAAGATATTTCGCCACGCACTCTCTGCTCTTTTCCATTGCCGAAAGCGCACTGGAATAATCCTTATCCATATAGTAGAGACTTCCAAGCGCCGATAATGCCGCACTGTAGTGGGCATCGTCGACTCCTATTTCCTCAAAAATGCGAATAGCCTCTTCTGCCCTTGCTTTTGCCTCTTCATCCTGCCCAAGTTCAATGCAGGTATTTGCAAGATTTGCCTGCGTTACGGCAACCTCAAATGCCGTATTTTCCTTATGGCTGACGATTTTAAGCGCGTTCTCAAGCTGCTCCTTCGCCGCACCAAAATCACCCATCTCCTGATACAAAAGACTTAAATTATTATAAAGCCCTGCAAAGTACATATCATCTTCCTTAAGCCTTGCTGCATAAATCGGTCGTACTTTATTATAAAACTCCAAAGATTCCTGCAGATGACCTGCCGCACGCTGTGCATTGGCAATATTTAAGAGCGTGGTCGCATAAGGCATCGTTCCGTTTAATCCCATCTCCTCCATAAGCGCTATCGCCTTATCGCAGTTTTCAATCGACTTGTCATATTGTCCCGTTTCCCGGTAAAAACCGATGCATTCATTATATAATGTAAGCATTATATCCTGTTCCCCGGCTGCACGTGCCTGCTCAATATGCTCTTCCAAGAACTGCGGCACTTCACTGATGCGTTCCTGTGTAAAAAGCGCATCCAACTCCGTCATCACCTGATTTAAGTTCATCACAATCCTCCATTCTTTCAAACTTTCCTTAAAATATCAACTGTATGTGCTCCCGCTCCAATTAAATCTGCACGTCCACACACAGCCATTTGATACTGAACAAACGCTTCAAACTCTTTATCTGTAAGTCGATTCAAATACGGACGCATATAATTTGCCGCACCGTCCGGCGATATAATCTCAAGACGCTCTAATCCCTGTGCCCGATTCAACGCATCAATATCCTCTAACCGCACATAATCATACAATTGGTCGGGATTTGATATTGTCTTAAAGTCTTCCGTAAAACGTCCCTGTTCCATACATTCCAAAATATGCTGTTCTTTAAAGCCATACATTATAACGCTGTATTCGTTCATACAGTAGGCTGTCAAAATAACTCCGCCTTGTTTTGTTACGCGCTTTGCCTCTCCAAGCGCCTTGTTTTTATCATCAAAGCCAAACAGATGATACATCGGTCCAAACAAAAGCGTTACATCATAGCTGTCATCCGCAAGCTTTTTCAGATTCATCGCATTTCCCTGCATCGCATGTACCGTGCTCGCCTTTTGTTTTAAAATTCCGAGATTATATTTAACTAACTCAACTGCTGTCACATCATATCCCTGCTCCGCAAGCGCCACGCTGTATTTTCCGGTCCCTGCTCCAATGTCTAAAACCCGAATCTTATCTTTGGGGACCTGATTGTTATTCAGGGCAGCCGCATTGTCTAGCCCCGCGGCTGCCCTGTTTAAATACTTTTGTATATATTTCATTGAAACGCGAAATTCAACTTGTCCATGCCGGGAATTGAGGCGTTTCTCTTCATTAAACTTATTATAATATTCTTCCAGCTTTGTCATGGATTATATCAATACCTCCAACTTTTTCTGTACCCATGAAATAATCGGACCTAAACAAAAAGCACACAAAACCGTCACGATTCCAAAATCTCCCCCAAAAATCGTGCCTGTTACCATAAAAAATATGTCCCACATAATCCGTACTCCCTTAAACGGAAGCTTTTTCACATGATCTGAAATGATAAACGGCAGCGCATCAAAAGGCGCCGCGCCAAGCCCTGAACACATGTATGCCCCCGCGCCTACCATAAAAATAAGCAGCGCTGGAAGCAAAAGGATATACCGGACAACATTTTGGTCAAAAAATCCCGCCGGAAGCGCCACGGACCAAAGCCATTTGAAAAAATCAGATATATACCCTAAAAACAGCATATTGCCCAGTGTACCAAAACCAATCATTCCAATGTCAAACTTTATTACAAAGCATAGCGATACAATATTAAACAGTAAAAGACATGTGCCAAAACCAAACGGCAAGAAACAGCTAAGCCCTTGTGCAAAGCAGGAACAGGCATCTGTGCCAAGATTAATATCACGTAAAATTGACAATCCGATGCCCATCATAATAACACCACCCAGCATAAACACCATACGTTTTAAAAATTTAGGCGGACGCACAAAACAGTTTCTCTTTTTTTGCTTAAAACTCATAGAAGTTGTGCTCCTCTAACTTTGGTTTTTCAGGTTCCGCAACCACCGGGGATTCCAACGCTTCATTTTGTGTCCTTGTAAACACATTGTCAGTACGGATTTCAATCACCGGACCGCCTGTGCCATTGATATAATCACCCGTAATTGTAACTTCACCGATATTGTCATCTTTTGGAATTTCATACATAATGTCAAGCATAAACTCTTCGATAATTGCACGCAGCGCTCTCGCGCCTGTTTCACGTTCCTGTGCCTTCTTAGCAATTGCCACAAGTGCGCTGTCATCAAAATTGAGTTTTACCTCGTCAAGCTCCAAAAGCTTCTGATACTGCTTTAAAATTGCATTTTTCGGCTCTTTTAATATTTTGATATAGCTCTCCTCGGTCAGCCCGTCCATCGGGCAGATAATCGGCAGACGTCCTATAAACTCCGGTATCATACCAAACTTTTTAATATCCTCAACCGTCACCCTTTTAAGAATATTCTCTTCTTTATCAAAAGCATCCTTTAACTGCGCATTAAAGCCAATTGAGGACTGCTTTGTAAGCCTTTGCTTAATAATCTCTTCTAAATCAGGAAAAGCGCCGCCGCATATGAATAAAATATTTCTTGTATTGATTGTTGTGAGCGGCACCATTGCATTTTTGCTGTTTGCACCTACTGGCACTTCAACGTCCGCTCCCTCCAAAAGCTTAAGCATTCCCTGTTGTACAGACTCCCCGCTTACGTCTCTTGACGTCGTATTCTTCTTCTTTGCAATCTTGTCAATCTCGTCAATAAAAACAATTCCCTGCTCTGCGCGGTCCACATCGTTGTCCGCGGCAGCAAGAAGCTTTGAAATTACAGATTCGATATCATCGCCAATATAGCCCGCCTCCGTAAGCGAAGTCGCATCCGCAATCGCCAAAGGAACATCCAAAAGCCTTGCAAGTGTTTTTACCATATAAGTCTTTCCACATCCTGTAGGACCAAGGAGCAAAATATTGGACTTTTCAATCTCAATATCGTTCATTGTTCCTGTACTCACACGCTTATAATGATTGTAAACAGCAACCGAAATAACCTTTTTGGCATAATCCTGACCTACAACAAAATCATCAAGCTGTGCCTTTATTTTATGCGGTGCCGGTAAATTATGAATATTAAAAACTGCCTCGTCCTTATTTTTTTCTTTTGCCTTTTTCTTTTTCAGCTTTTGACGGTTTGGAATCCCGCCGTCTCCCTGAAGGTCTGCAATATTTACGAAACTTATGTTCGGAAAACGTTTCTTATTATTTTTTCCATCATTGCTATCCTTTTCAGAACCTATGTTTGTGTAATTTAACATTCCCTGATAGTCAAACTGACTGACCGTATCCATCGTTTTATGCATACAGTCAGAACATACGGAAATATGATTCGGAAGCTTAAACATTCTCCCTGTTTTACTCTCAGGACGCCGGCAGATAAAGCACACGTCCTCGTAATCGTTTTCCTTATCCTCTTCGTATCCCTCATCTTCTTCTCTAATAAGCGTTTCATCCTTTGAGAATGTATCATCGCCCTCGCCGGCGCTCATGTCAAGCATTTCCATATCCAAATCATCTAAGTCCAAATCATCCTTCTTTGCCATTGCTTCCTCCCTAGTCCTGCTTTAATCCAAAGGTCACTTCTACGGTTACTTTCTCATAAATGCCATCGTTTATACGCATCAACGTAATTTCTGCCTTTGTATCAGCCGCATAATACTCCAAAAGGCTTTGAACCTTAGACATTGATGTAACCTTTTGCCCATCTATTGCTGTAACAATATCACCCTTTTTAATTCCTGCCTTTTCCGCAGCAGTGCCCTCAAGAACACTCGACACATAGACGCCTTCCGGCATCTCATACTTTTCTACTGCCTCATCAGACACATCTGTTCCTGAAATACCTAAAAATGCACGCTTTTCATAAGCAACCTTTCTTCTTGTTTCCTGCTTCATAAGTTCATCTACAATCGGTTTTGCCGTATTAATCGGAATGGCATAACCCATTCCTTCTATCGCATAATCTGCGATTTTGCTGGAATTGATACCAACAACCTCACCGTTTACATTGAGCAGTGCACCACCTGAATTGCCGGGATTAATCGCTGCGTCCGTCTGTATCAGACTGCTCAGATTAATTTCCTCATCATCCTCAAAAATATCACAGTTCAACGCACTAATCACACCCGTTGTCACAGACTGGCCATACCCAAGAGAATTCCCGATTGCAATTGACGGTTCTCCCACTTCTAATTCATCCGAATCTCCCAACGCCGCAATTGCAATCTCGTCCAGCGTGGCATCAGACACATCCTCTAAAAGGACGCTGACAACCGCCAAATCCTCATTTGACGCAACTCCCTTTACATACGCAACAACCTCTGCATCGTCAATAAACTGGACATATAAATCGTTGGAATCTTCCACAACATGATAATTTGTAAGAATAAGCAGTTCTTCCGGGTTTTGTGAGATAATAATGCCGGAACCGTTCGCTTCATCATCATATTCCTCGTCATACCAGTAATCGTAGGCGGTATATTCGTTTGTAATTGATACTACACAGGGCATTGCTGCCTTCACAACCTCTGTCACATCTGTCACGACCGCTTTCGCCGTATCTGCCTGTTGTACCGTCTGCACATTTCCTATATGCACATTATTCCTTTGGGGCTTATTGTCCTTCGCATCCTGTGTCTCTTGCTCAATGCGTGTCTGCGGTTCTTTTATGTCACCTTCTCCTGCCTCCTGCTGCTCTTGTGTCTCTTCATTTGTTTCATCCTCTTTTGATTCCAAAGCACCGCTCTCCTCATCAAACCGAGGCTGTTGCCCTATTACATCAAAATCATGCGCCTCCAAAGAATCGGTTTCCGTTCCATACTCAATCTCCACTTTATCAATCCATGCCGGAAGCGATTCTGTTTCTTCCGGTTCAGGCATTTGTGCATATCGATGTTCAAAAACGTCCAATGCCTTTTCATAAAAAACAGGATCAAACACACCTCCGCAAATATACAGCGCTGTAATGGCATAGAGAGCTGCAAACATTGTGCAGCCTGTAATAATCAGTATATTTTTAAAAACCGACGGCTTCTTTTTATTGTTTCTCATATTGTTCTTCTCCTTAAATGATAGGACGCCTCACTACTCTACGGTAACTGATTTCGCTAAATTCCTCGGCTTATCGACATCGCAGCCTTTTCCGACTGCCACATAGTACCCGAAAAGCTGTAATGGTATAATGGCAAGAGAATTTGCAAAATACGGATTGGTACGCGGAATGTAAATACAGTAATCCGCCGCTTTCTCAATTTCTGTATTGCCTTCGTTGGTCACAGCAAGCACAAACGCCCCCCTTGCCTTAACCTCTACCATATTACTGAGCGTTTTTTGGAACAGCGCATCCTGCGTTGCCACCGCTGCGACAAGCGTTCCTTCCTCAATCAATGAAATGGTACCATGTTTTAACTCTCCTGCCGCATATGCCTCCGAATGAATATATGAAATCTCCTTTAATTTGAGCGAACCCTCCATCGAGATTGCATAGTCAATACCGCGCCCGATAAAAAACACGTCTTTTGCACCGATATAGCGGTTTGCAAAACGCTGTATTCTCTGCTTATTTGCAAGAAGGCGCTCGATTTGCCCCGGAAGGCGCTTTAAATCTTTCAGCATCGAGTGAAACGCATCCGCATCAAGCTTTCCACGCACTTTTCCAAACTTCATCGCAAGCAGATACAGCGCAATCAACTGCGCACTGTATGCCTTTGTGGTTGCTACCGCAATCTCAGGACCAGCCCATGTATACATCACATTATCAGCTTCGCGCGCAATCGAACTTCCTACTACATTTACAATTCCAAGAACCTTATGCCCAAGCTTTTGGGACTCTCGAAGCGCTGCAAGCGAATCCGCTGTTTCACCTGACTGGCTGATTACCACAACCATCGTGCCTTCCTCAAAAATGGGATTTCGATATCGAAACTCACTTGCCAAATCCACTTCCACAGGAATCCGTGCAATCCCTTCTATAACATATTTTGCTGTCACTCCTGCATGATATGCCGAACCGCATGCCACAATAAAAATCTTTCGGATTGCATTGATTTCCTCATCACTCATGCCCAGCTCTTCAATCACAATGTCATTGTCCTTAATCCGGGGCAACAAGGTATCCGTCACCGTCTTTGGCTGCTCATACATTTCTTTAAGCATAAAATGTTCATAGCCGCCCTTTTCCGCCGCATCAGCGTCCCAATCAATTGTCACCGGTTCCTTTTGAATCTCCTCTTCATCTACAGTGTAAAAGTGCATATGATCTACACGCAGACGCACGACTTCCTGATTTTCTATAAAATAAACCTTTCTTGTATATTTCAAAACAGCAGGAACATCCGATGCGATAAAACATCCGTTTTCATTCTGTCCCACAATCAAAGGACTGTCTTTTCGTACTGCAAAAATCTGATCCGGATGTTCAGAAAAAATAATTCCAAGCGCATAGGAACCCTGTACGCGGTGCATGACCTTTGTAATCGCTTCAAGCGGATTGCCCTTATAATAATAATCAATCAGGTGTGCAAGTACCTCTGTATCCGTATCAGAGACAAACTGATAGCCTTTGGACAAAAGCTTTTCCCTTAGCGGAAGGTAATTCTCAATAATACCGTTATGCACAACTGCAATTGTTTCTTCCTGGTTATAATGGGGATGTGCGTTTTCATCGCTCGGCGCGCCGTGCGTTGCCCATCTTGTATGACCGATTCCCACGGTTCCGGGCATTGTCGCGCCCCCATGCGTAAGTTCCTCCAACACTTTCAAACGTCCTACTGACTTTTGAATCTGTATTTTTTCCCCATTAAAGACAGCCATTCCTGCCGAATCATATCCTCTGTATTCCAGCTTTGAAAGCCCCTCAAGTATCACGGGCGCCGCCTGATGGCTGCCGATATAACCTACAATTCCACACATAATAAATTCTCCTCCTAATTCCTGTTAAACCCAATAATTCCTGTTTGAACTGCACCATCGTACCATTTTTGCAGGCAGGTGCCGATATGCTTTTCCAACCCTGTAACCAATGAACTTAAAAGCGCTTGATATAAAAAGATATGGTATCAGCTCTTTATTTTTTGTATTCCATAAATGCCTGACCGTATCCGTTACCAAACGTGAACCTTCACTTTCTGACGAAACCCCGTCAAATACTTCCGGATGTTCACATTGTGATACGCCTAAATCAAAGTTTCTTCGAAACTGCTGCATACACGTAAAATTATGCGAATGGATGACCTTCGCATCCGCCGCATAAGCAATGCGTTTTCCAGCCTTCACCGCATGGCCTGCATATATCATATCTTCATTAAATATCGCACGTCTTTCAAATCCCCCTAATGCATCATAAATTCTCCGGCTATATGCCGAACATACATTAGAGCAAAAAAACGTTTTGATTCCAAGCCGCTTCATGTCCTGCGCTGATTTAATGCAGGATTCCTTAGGATAATTGAATCCTCTTGTAAAGCGTTCTATTTCACGGCAATCGGAACGCGGAAGCTGCCTTGCATAAGCTGCGGCAATATCTTCTCCATCCATCAGTGCATTGACAAGCACCTGTATTAAACCTGTATCCACAGGCAGGGCGTCCTGCGTCATACACACAAATATATCTGCATTGGAATATTTTACAGCTCTTCTGCGCGTTCCTGCATGATCAAATTCCCTTGCAGAAAGATGATGCACCTCAATATTATGATACACTTTCAAAATTTTGGTACCATGAAAAAGCCGCTCAAAATATTTCTCCTCTGTATTCATTATTATGATTTTATGAATCGGATATGTCTGAGACTCCAGCAATTCGATTAAATCAAACAATTCCCTTGTCGGCTTAAAGGTCGGCAATATAATATCCACACTGTATTGCATTCCATTCTCCCCAAATTCTAAAGTACTTATTATAATGCCTAAAAGGGGGCCAAATTTTCGGTCCCCTTACCGGCGTTTATTCTCCCTTATAACTGATTCCTGTATCCGATGCAATTTTCTGACTGCACTTCTTTACCGTATCTGAAGGCACATAGTCATCATCATCAAACAAAAAACCATGCAAAAGCGTTACATTTTTCTCCAAATCGACAGGTACAACCACACTGGCTTTTCCGACATGACCGTTTGGCACCATATATTCTTCAAACGGAAAACCGGTGGTCTCTCCAATATCATAACTTGCAATATCCTTTAGCAGCTCCAAAATTTCCGAAAGATCAAGAGAAGTCATAATCTTTGGAAATACGGCATCTGCAATTTTATTCAATGTGGCAGGATTTAAGGTCATTGCCTTTTTTGCCACCTTGGTAAGCACTGTTCTTTGTCTGGAAGCACGCTCCATGTCGTTTCCTACGTAACGCACACGTGCATATGCCGTTGCCTGAAGCCCGTTCAGGGTCTGCACACCCGCATGCCCTACAGGCTTATAGTACTTATACAGACGATGCTGCGGATCGGGGATAAAATTCGGCTCACCTTTGGCGTTTGTTGGATTATCGGGATCCTGCTTTCCGCACATACTGATCTGATAATTATTAATATGGTCAATCTCCGCCTGTTTGACATCAACCTCAATGCCTCCGACCGCCTCAATCACATCAATCAGACCGTCAAACCCAATCGTAACGAAATCTTCCACGTCAAGGTCAAGGTTCATATTCAGCATCGCCATCGCCTGTTTATATCCGCCTCTTGCATATGCGGCATTTGCCTTGTTGTAACTGTCCGTGCTTAAATTCAGCCATGTGTCGCGGTATACGGAAACCAACTTTACCTCTTTCGTATCAAGATTGATTGACGCAATCATAATTGTATCCGAAAGTGTATTCTTGTCCAGCTTCTGGTCGCGGGAATCCACGCCAAACAGCGCAATATTGCGGTATCCCTTTAACACCTCGCTGTCCGCAATGTTTTCGTCAATTGCAAGCTCCTCTTTTTTCTCCGCATCTGATATTTGCACATGTGTAATTTTATTCGCCTTTGACATTATCCAGCAAGCGCCGACAAGCGTACAAATCACAAATATCTCAAACACAAAAAGTGCAATTTTCCACTTTTTTTTCTTTGGATTTTTCCGTCTCCCTGTTTTAGGCGCGGCATTCGGACGTGGTCTTGCCTGACCGCCCTTGGGCGCCTGCGCGTTCGCCGGACGGCGTCTCTGACCTCCGGATGCCTGTCCGTTTGCCGGACGGCGTTTCTGACCCCCGGATGCCTGTCCGTTTGCCGGACGGCGTTTCTGGCCCCCGGATGCCTGTCCGCTTGCCGGACGCCTTGTCCCTTGTCTTCTACCATTTTGTTTATTGTCATTATAATCCTGCATTTTATTTCTCCTGTCTGATACTGGAATTCAGTATGCGTTTTTACTGATAAATCCTTTAAAAAAAGTGAGGAATAAGATTTTAAAATCAAATGCCATCGACCAGTTTTCAATGTAATACAAATCAAATTCAATACGCTTCCTAATCGAAGTGTCGCCTCTGTAACCGCTTACCTGCGCCCATCCGGTAATTCCGGGACGCACCTGATGTTTAATCATATAACGCGGTATTTCTTCCTTAAACTTTTCGACAAAAAGCGGTCTTTCGGGACGCGGTCCTATGAGACTCATATCACCCTTTAATACATTAAAAAATTGTGGCAGTTCATCAATGCTTGTTTTTCTTAATAGTTTCCCGATTTTTGTTACCCGCGGATCATTTTTCTTTGTCCAGCCCTTTTTTTCCTCTTCCGCCGGCTGTACCTCCATGCTCCGGAACTTATACATTTGAAACGATTTATTATGAAGACCGACTCTTTCCTGTTTAAAAATAAGCGGTCCCTTACTTGTAGCTTTTACGCCAATCGCCGCTATGAGCATAACAGGCGAAAATAATATAATCGCCACCAACGCTCCAATAATATCCACAATACGTTTTAATGTGCGGTTCACCAAATTAGTGAGCGGCACACGCCGGATATTGACTACTGCAAGCCCATCCATATCCTCCAAATACGGACGGCTTGGAATGACACTGTTATAATCCGGAATAAATTTCGTATGAACACCCGACTTTTCACAAATATTAACAATTGCCTCTAACCTGTCATAATCCGACAGCGAAAGCGTAATGCCGATTTCATCAAGCTCATTTTCCGTAAGCACTTCGCTTAATGTATCTATTTCACCGGTAACGCTTACCCCTTTATAAATCGCACCCACCGGAACACGGTCATCAAGAATGCCGCATACTTCATAACCCCATTCAGGATTTGCCTTAATCTTATTGATATATTCTTCCGCTGCCCTTGAATATCCTACTAAAAGCATATGTTTTAGATTATAGCCTTTCCTGCGGACATAGCGCAGTACATGGCGGACGCCCTTTCGCATAAACGACTCTACGATAATATTAACACCGTAAAACACGCCTACCATACCACGGGAAAAATCAGGAATGTTTATCGCAAAAAGCACCACCATGACGGCTACAAGCCCCACCGTGTTTGCCTTTATAATGTTAAACACCTCGTACATCGTCTTTGAAGTACGTTTCGATGAATACAAGTCAACTGCATTATACAAAATCAGATAGCCCGGCACTATCGCAGCGAATGCAATAAAATAAATTTCTATAGGAAGAATTCCTGTTTCAGGATTATTTACCTTGACATAAACATTAATCCATAAAAACCATGACAGCCAATATGTGGCTCCTATAGTCAACGCATCAAGCAATACCAGCAATCTGTTGAAATATTTCTGATTATCTCTTATCAATTATCTCACCCTAACTCCCCCCGCCTTCTATCTTTATTCTCCCCATAACAGAAGGCATCCAAATCAGGATTGTGAATTTTTCATTTTACAGTAAATACTGCGCTCTTTTCATTTTACATGATTCGAGCAAAAAGTACAACATTTTTGTATCATTGTCATAAAAGATTTTTGTCCTAGCCATTTAGCAGCCTAAACAGATTCATCCACAGTTCAAACTGAATTTGAATATAATTCCCCAACCTTTTGACACAAAATTTCTGTTTATGCAATTTCCCATTTTGGCTTAATGAAAGGCGAATTCCGTTTACAAGACCCGAAACATATGCACCTCCCAATCCCTTTTTGGCAAAAAACAAGGTTTTTATAAAAAAACCTGCTGCAAAAAAGGGCAGGTTCAATATAATCTGCAAAAAGGGCATATTCTTATAAATCAAATAGACACTATTCCTTGCAGCAAGTCTTGTTTTAAAAACATTGTATCTTGAACCGCTTGTCGCACTGCCCGCATGATATACAACAGACTTCGCCGCAAATTGATTCCGATACCCACGAATCCTTGCGCGGTATCCAATATCAATGTCCTCAAGATACGCAAAATGTTCCTCGTCAAAAAGACCTACTTCTTCTGCCGACAAAAGTGCGCGTCTGTAAATTGCCGCTCCCGCACACGCTGCAAATATCTGCACATTTTTTTCATATCGGGAAGGATCTTTCCCCTTTCCTCTTGCAAATGCCCAGCCGAATGCACAGTAAAAATCACCTGCATCGTCCGTTTTTTCTTTATCATATAAGGAAATAAGCCGTGCCGCCGCCGAAAACACTTTATTTTTCTTATCCTCGTCAAGTATCCGTTCCATTTCTCGAACAAACGTTTTATCCACTCTTGTGTCATTATTTAAAAGGATTACATAGGGCGTCAAACTTGCCTTAATTCCTTGATTTACGGCAACGCTGAACCCTGTATTTTCGCTGTTTCTAATGATGCGCACCTGCGGAAATTTTTCCTCGACAAGTGAAAGGCTGCCGTCTGTCGAGGCATTATCTACCATAATCACTTCAACGTCTGCTGTTGTGCCCCCATAAATACTGTCAAGACATGCTTCGATATATTTAATTCCATTATAATTTGGTATTACTATTGTCGATTTTGCCATCGTCCAATCCCTTCTGATAATTTTAATTCAAGCACTATCTGCAAAGATTGTCCGCCCTTCCTTTAACGCCGCGGACACATACGGGGTCTAACAAAAGCCGTCCGCCTTTCTGAAGCAGCCTGCGGCTGAGCGTAACGCTCAAAAGTGCAATCTGTGAACGTCCCTCGGCAGTTCTGTCAAGATCCCTGAGCCACTGGGGAAGCTCCTTTTCATCCGCATACAGCGTACTTTGATACGGATGCTTTGTCACTTCCTCGTAAATCGTCTGATATGCCTTGTTGACCGCCATATTGCGAATATCCAAAAGCCGTGTATTCTGATACAAATCCATGCGGTTCATATAGCCTGCATAGACAATCGGCTGTCCCTTGTAAGTGCCGCCCGCCACCTTTCCATGGTATACAGTCAGTCCGCCGACTGCCGCAAGGTCCGGTCTGTGTGTAAGCACGTTGTTGCGATACTCAATCCGGTAAAAGCCCAAATGCTTATTATGACGCACATCGCCCTTCCAGCCCATGCGGTCCACAAAGTCAATCAATGCCTTCTTTCCTGCCTCATAAGCATACATCTTACTCTGCGGATTGTCCGCCGTTGAATTTTCATGACAACGCCAGTGATACAGCACTTTCGGCACATGCGCAATCTTTTTCTCCACACGCTGCGCACCCGTATTCTCCCGTTCTCTTAACAGCAGCGTACTGACGACGCGCAGCACCAAATCGTAATCCTGCGAACCGTCATACTCTTTGCGGATGCCCAATTTCTTGAGCGTTGCCGTTTCCACCACCGTAAAATGGCACATATAGTTGTTTGTCAAAATCAAGTCCAAATTAAAGTCCAGTTTCAAATGCGGGTCATAAAATCTTGCCCCCGACGAATCGCATTTATCTTCATCCGAATACACCAGTATCGGCTTATTTTCATCATTTTTCTTTTTAATGGCATGTGCCATTTCATACAGCGCATCCGGCGTAATCATATCGTCATGATCCAAAAGCCCGCAGTAGTCCCCCTGCGCCAGCTCAATTGCCCTGCCTGTATTTCCTGCAATACCGCTGTTTTCGGGAAGCCGCTCATATCGGATACGCGAATCCGCGTAACCTGCAACGGCTTTTTTAACCACATCGCTTTTGCTGCCATCGGCGATAATCAGCTCCCAATTTTCATAAGTCTGTTCCAAACAGCTCTCAATCAGCGCCGTCATATATTCCGTGCGCGTCTCAAAGGCAGGTACTAAAATAGAAAACCTTATATCCGTTATGCTTTGGTCGCTTCTTTGGCGCGCAAGCTCATTTGCATCCAGTCTTTGATACGTATAATTTCTGTAGTATTTTGCCGTTACACGCTCCCAAGCGGCAAAAAATGCCTCGCTGTAACCGTTTTTTCTGCAATAATTTATTGTCTTCTTTATATTTTGTGCCAAACTCATTTATTCAATACCTCAATATTTCGATTGTGTCAAGTTCTTGAAAGAATGCCCGCACTTGGCGTTCTTTTTGGATGAAATTCTTTTCATGCTGATTTCTTTTCCAAAAATATCTTCCTGCTGATAAAATTATAAACCATTACAATTGCCGTCGCGACAATTTTTGACACTGCAAACCAGTAGGTGTCGCCAAAAATGTTCATCAAAACAACGCTTGCCTCATAAACTGCCCTGCACGCAAGCAGAATAACTTCATTGAGTCCTAATCCGATTAAACTAAGAATCAGAAAAATCACGAACTCTTTTCTTCTGCTCAAATCCTCCTTGCGCTCAAACACAAATTTCATGCTGAGAATATAATTGATGATAACCGATATGGTAAATCCAAAAAAACCACCGACTGCCGTCGCCATATTTTTGGACGTCATATTGCCCAGCAGATGGAATAATCCTGTGGATATGGCGAAATCAATCAGAAAGCACACGCCTCCCACAAAACCAAATTTAATAATCTGTTCCCATAATTTTTTCATAATACTCCTTTGTCCCAAATCAACAAGGCATGTCCCTTGCGCCATGTTTCCGATTACGGGTTTACGTAATATAGGATAACCAAAAAGCCGCTTTTGAGGCAGCTTTTTGGTTATCCTTTCATTTCCTTTTTATTTAGCTTTCAATCACAGCTTTGACCGCATTGGTCAAATCCTCGCTCTTCTTCTGTGCATCCTCAAGGCTCGTGCCCTTAACGCCCATGTAAAACTTAATCTTCGGCTCCGTTCCGGACGGTCTTGCGCAGCACCATGAGTCGTTTGTCAAATCAAAGTAAAGCACATTTGACTTGGGAAGCCCTGTCGTTCCCTTTTCGCCTGTCTCCATATTGACAACAACGTCGTTTGCGTAATCCCTGAACTGCGTAACCTTCAGCTCGCCGAACTCCTTGGGCGGATTGTTTCTGAATTTATCCATCAAAGCCGCAATCTCCTTTGCGCCGTCGATGCCCTTCATCGTAATCGAATACTGGGTTTCTTTATAATAGCCGTACTTCTCATATACGTCAATCATCATATCCCAAAGCGTCATGTTGTTCTTCTTGCACCACGAAGCGACCTCCGCAAGCATCATCACCGCAACAATTGCGTCCTTATCCCTTGCGTGCGTGCCGACAAGACAGCCGTAGCTCTCCTCAAGACCGAATGCATAGTTGTTGGAACCGGTCTGCTCAAAAAGTTTAATCTGCTCGCCGATATACTTAAAGCCTGTGAGCACTTCAATTAATTTGACATTGTAAGCCTCCGTAATCGGCTTTGTCATGTTTGTCGTAACGATTGTGGTGACAAGCGCCGGATTTTCGGGCATAGTGTTTGTCGCTCTTCTCTCGCGCAAAATGTACTCGGCAATCAGCATACCGGACATGTTTCCGGTAAACGGAACGTACTCGCCGCTCTTTGTATCAAGCGCATAGACACCAAGACGGTCCGCGTCGGGATCTGTCGCCATAACGATGTCCGCACCCTTTTCCTTCGCAAGCTTTAATGCAAGCGTAAAAGCCTTCGGGTCTTCGGGATTCGGGTAATCGAGTGTCGTAAAATCAGGGTCTGGCAGCTCCTGCTCGGGAACAACATAAACGTTCTCAAAGCCAAGCTCTTCCAAAACGCGTCTTACCGGGATATTTCCCGTGCCGTGGAACGGTGTGTATACAATCTTAATGTCCTTTGACACTTCCTTAATGATTTCAGGGTGAATGCTCTGCTTTTTCAGCTCTGCCATGTACGCATCGTCAATTTCCTTGCCGATCACCTCGTAAAGCCCCTTCGCCATTGCCTCTTCCTTCGGCATGGTCTTTACGTTATGATAATCCGTAATGGCTCTTACTTCGCCGATAATTCCGGTATCATGCGGGGGTGTTACCTGTGCGCCGTCTTCCCAGTATGCCTTGTAGCCGTTGTACTCGGGCGGATTGTGGCTTGCCGTAACGACTACGCCTGCGATACAGCCAAGCTTGCGCAGTGCAAAAGAAAGCTCCGGTGTGGGTCTTAACGAATCAAATACATACGCCTTAATGCCGTTTGCCGCAAGACAGCGTGCCGTCTCATCTGCAAATTCGGGACTCATGCGTCTGGAATCATACGCAATCGCAACGCCTTTTTCCGCACCGCCCTGCTTGATGATGTAGTTTGCAAGTCCCTGTGTCGCCTTGCGCACGGTGTAGATGTTCATTCTGTTTGTACCTGCGCCGATAATGCCGCGTAAACCGCCTGTACCAAACTCCAGTTCTTTGTAGAAGCGCTCCTCGATTTCGGTCTCGTTGTCCTTAATCGCCAAAAGCTCGTCCTTTGTCGCCTGGTCAAAATAGTCGTCCTTCAGCCAAAAGTTAAATTCGTCCATGAAACTCATTTTGTAAACCCTCCATTCTTGTATTCGTATGCGGTAATATTTTACATAATTCGTAACTATTCAGTACCTTTATCGTTACGAGCATCAAGCCATGCAAATCCACTTTGTTGAGGCTTGATGCATAAAATAATTTACATGTTCTTACGCACTTCGCAGCAAGTGCGCAGTGCTGTACTGAACATTTACCATAATTCTATTAAACCAAAAAAATGGAAATTTTTCAAGGAAATCACAAGGTTTCATACATTTTTTTCCACGCGCAGCGAATAATCGCTGTGGTCAAGGGAAAAATTGGGGTTGTAGTACGGGTCGCCTTTTTCAAGAAGCGCCTTCCAGCGCCCGCGAAACAGCGCGGATTCCTCCTCATACCGCTTTGCCTTCGCCTCGTTTTCCACGTCAATCCCGCGCGATGCCGACTCAAAATGATAAAGCTGTGCAAACGGCGTGAACACGTTTAAATACCCCTGTTCCCGAAGGCGCAGGCAGAAATCCACGTCATTTAACGCGATTTTGAACTGCTCGTCCAGTCCGCCAAGCGCGTCGTAAAGGCTCTTTTTCACCATCAGGCATGCTCCGGTGACAGCCGACACGTTTTGGGCATAGCAAAGCTTTCCCATGTATCCCAAATTATCATAGTTGATTTTATAGTGCGTATGCCCCGCCGTCCGGTGCGCCCCCAAGCCTATGACCACGCCTGCGTGCTGGATTGTCCTGTCGCCATAGTAAAGCTTTGCGCCAACTGCGCCCACATCGGGACGCTGTGCATACATCAGCATCGCCTCCAGCCAGTTCATGGTGATGACCTGCGTGTCGTTATTTAATAGCAGCAGATATTCTCCTGTTGCAAAGCGTGCGCCGAAATTGTTGATGCAGGAATAGTTAAAATCACCCTCATACGTAACAACTGTTATTTTGTCCTGTTCTTCCAGTGTTTTATAATAGTCAAACGTCGCCTTGTCCGCGCTGTTATTCTCAATTACGATAATCTCATAGTTTTCGTAGGTACTGCGCTCCTTAATCGAATCAATGCAGCGTCTTAAATCGTCTATATGGTCTTTATTCGGAATTAAAATCGAAATCTTGTCCTCGCGCGCAATTTCGTATTTAATCTCAAAAATGGTATCAAACGCCCTTGTGCTTTTGATTTCAAAGTTCTGAAAGCCGCAGCTTTGCAGATGCGCCGCCACCGCGCCCTTTGCCGCCGCAATCGCATAAGGCTTTGCGCTGAT
Organism: uncultured Lachnospiraceae bacterium; assembly: GCA_910586715.1. Taxonomy (GTDB): domain Bacteria; phylum Bacillota; class Clostridia; order Lachnospirales; family Lachnospiraceae; genus COE1. The sequence continues at coordinate 129,679 of CAJUJG010000001.1, read as the reverse complement.
GTCGCTTGCGACGCTTGCCTTGTGGGAACGCCAGTAATAAAGGAGCTTTGGCACATGAACTACGTTTTTGGCATTCGCGGTCAGGCGCAAAATCATATCATGGTCCTGACTGCCGTCAAATCCACTGCGAAACAGCTCCGTGCCCTCCAAAAGCTTGCGCGAAAACACGCTGAAATGACAGATGTAATTATTTGCCCGAAGGTTATCGGGCGCAAAATCCGGCTTAAAATGCAGGGTAATCATATTATCAATGCTGTCGCCCTTAAAGGTCGTTTCATCGCAGTAAATATAGTCCGCGTCCTGCTCGTTGATGACCTTGACATACTCATACAATACGGAGGGGTGCAGCACGTCGTCATGGTCAAAAAGCCCGATGTATTCGCCTGTTGCCATTTCATAACACCTGTTTGTATTTCCTGAAATACCCTCGTTTTTTTCCAAACGCTTGTAGCGGATGCGGCTGTCCTTTTGGACGTATTCTTTACAGCGCGCCTCCACATCGTCATGGTCGTGGTCGGAGCCGTCCGCAAGACAAAGTTCCCAGTTTTGGTAGGTTTGGGCAAGGACAGATGCAATCATTTCGTTTAAAAACGTCTGCGGCGTGTTGTAGAGCGGCACAAGAATACTGATTTTTACCATGCGGTCAAATTTTGTTTCCTGCTGCCGTTTTGCCTCATCAGCCGAAGGAAAGCTCGCCGTACCATGAAGCTTTTTTGCCTGCGCCTCAATTTTTTTCTGCTTCAGTTTTCTCGCAATGCCGCGCGGACCGCCTAAATTGCGCAGTCTTCTGTAGTTGCGCAGTCCCCAGTGCATCACTTGGCGCAGCGGCTTTGACGCTTTCCACATCGGATTGTTTTTAATGCGGTCAAGCTGGAATTGCAGGTTGTCCGCCTCGTTCTTAGCGTCGGCAAGCCTGCCCGCCAAAGACGCGGCGCGCGCTTTTTCCTGCTCATATGCCTGTTTATAGTCAATGTGTTCGTTCCCGTTTTCCATTATAATTCTCCATTTCTGTTCTTCTATCTGCGGTTCCCCAAAAGTCTGATGATTTTTATATTTCAAACGACGCTTTCAAATGCACAAACCGTCTTCTGCCCCCGCGCTCCACAACAATTCCAATGGAATATGGTCCTTTTGGAAGCTTATCGGCGTCAAATTTCAGACAGATGCCCGAAAGCGCCGTGTTTTTCGTACGGCGGTCCTGTGCAAAAAGCGCCTCCACGTCGCGGCGCAGCTTTGGGGCTGACTCTGCCTCATATTTTTTCCACGCCGGACCAAAAATCAAAAGCGTTTTCGTAAGCCCTGCATTATCCTTTCCCCGCAGAACATGCCAGCCCGTAACCGTCACGGTGCCGTCCTCCTGCACAATTTGGTCGATGTGAAACAGTTGACGGTTCTCGCCTGTCAGCTTCCTGTAGCCGTCCGCAAGTCGAACATTTATTCGCTCCAAATGCTGCCGTATGTTGTCCTGCATAAACCACTTTAAAAGCGTTCTTTTTCCTTCCTCCGTAAGCGGTTTTAACGGCTTCGGTTTTTCGCACGCATACAAATAATTCACATGATACGCCGCATCTTTTTCCCACTGTACGAGATTTTGACTGTAAAACGGGTCATAACCGCCCGTTTTCGTCATTGCCCACACATGCTTTTCATACAGCCTGCGCTTTTCCCGTAACAGCCGCTCTTTTTTCTCGGGCGCGGTATCCGCCCCGCGGCTGACCGATTCGTGGTGGATTAAAAACGCGCTGTTTACCTGCACATTGTAGAGTCCCATCCGGTACAGCCGAAAACACAGCTCCACATCATTATACGCCACGGCAAGCTCCTCGTCAAAAAAACCTGCGCGCACAAACTTGTCGCGGGAAACCATCATACACGCCGCCGTCACGGCAAGCATATTGTAATCGGCGAGGTTGTGCCCATGATACAGACTGCCGTCATCGGGCATACCGCCAAGCTTGTGTGCGGGACCGATTCCCATGTTTGTGATGCCTGCGTGCTGGATTAGATTGCCGTCGGGGTAGCGGAGTTTTATTCCGACTGCACCCACATGCTCCATTGCGGCATAACGCATCATGTTATGGAGCCACTGCCCGTCCTGCTGCGCTTTGGCGACTTCCATGTCGTCGTTTAAAAACAGCAGAAAATCGCCGTCTGCCGCCTTTGCACCGAGATTACACATTTTAGAAAAGTTAAATTTGGCCTGTTCGTACAGATACGTTGCGCCGTACTCCTCCAAAAAAGATTTTATACACATTCTGTTCTCGTCAGAGCTTCCGTTATCCACAACAATTAACTCATAGTCAATATCTTTTGCACACGAAACAAACGTTTCGACACACCGCCTGAGCAGTTTGGGGTTGTCCTTTGACGGGATGATAACGGATAATTTGCCAAGACTTGCCCTTTTCCCGCCGATGCGTACGGTATCCTGATTTGCAAACGCGTCCGGCACAAAACCGTCAAGCGTATCCTTCCTAGAAAGCCTGTTATTGGTATATAGCGCTTCGGGAATATGCACAAAAAAGTCCGCTCCATGCTTACCGCCCCCTCGTTCCAGCGCCTTACGGGAAAGCGCACGCACGAGTCCGCAGAGCGAAAGTTCCGCGCCAAGTGCATCTGTTATTTCTGCAATCGCCTGCCCGCGCACGGCAAATAGATTTCCAATGTAAAAAAAGGCTTCCAGCGTGTCCGGCGAAAAGTCCGGTTTAAACCACGGTTCTCCCCGGTACAGACCGTTTGAAGACTCACAGAATGCTGATGTTACTTTATCTCCAAACTCTCGTTCTTCTATTCCATATAATTCGGCAAGCGTCCCGTAATAGTCCTCGTCCGCATAAACCAGCATTGCCTGCTCGTGCCGCGAAAATACCTGTGCAATCCGCGCGCACGCCCCCTCCTGCAGCACGCCGTCCTTACCCGCAAACAGATAAATCCGTTCCTTATCAGCGGGACCGCCCAAAATATCCTCTACGCTGTCCTCACACGAAGAAAAGGGAAACACGTCAAGCGGTTTCCCCGTATCTTTTTTGTCACTGCCTGCTACAGGCTCATGCTCTCTGAGCCACTGTAAATACGGCGTGGATTGGGCAAAAAGTTCTTTTTGATAGTCTTCTTTTTGATAGTCCATTTACAATTCCTCTTCAATCACCAGCTCTCGCTCCATATCCCGGTACAGCCGCTGCCTTGAGCAGCCATCCTTTGCAGTTATCCAAAGCTGATAGGTTCCCGCCGGAAGCGTGCCCTCAAAAATCCAGCTGCAAAAGCCCGTAAGTTCCACATTGACCTCGTCCGGCAAAATCGCCGCCACATCCTTGCGATAGCGCTTCTGCACCGGCAGCTCCCAAACGCGTCCTTCACCGTTTACCAAAAGTATTTTGAACGTATAGCGCGCGTTATCCACACCCGGAATATATGCCCAGCCTTTGATTAAATAGTAGGCTTTCTTTTGCTTACCGCCCTTTGTTAAGGCTTTCACAAACTGTTCCTTTCCGCAGTCCTCCACCACGACCATAATGGCGTTGTTCATCATAGCGGCGTCGGGAAGCCTTTTCCCCTCCAAAAGCTTATCGTCACAGTCGGAGAGATTGACAAGCTCATACCCCTCCAGCCAGCGGCATCCGTACTCCGGCTCTCCGTCGTTCATCAGCGTTCCGATAAACGGGTCCTGCCTGTAAAACTGCCTGTGCCGTTGATACAAAACATCCTTCTCCGCCATCAGACGCTTTAATTTATTTTCATCCTGCATATCGTTCCCTCGGCTGAGCGACTCATGGTGATAGAGCGCCACATCGTTTCGCTGTACGTTGTAAAACCCTTTTTCGCAGAGCCGGAAACAAAAATCCACATCATTATATGCCACGGCAAGCCCCTCAAACAGACCGCCGAGCGCCAAATAGCGCTCCCTGCGTATCATAAGGCACGCCGCCGTCACGCCAATCAAATCATAGATAAAACGATTTCTGCCGTAATAGTACGAAACACTGTCGTCAAGCTTCTTGAGCTTATGACCCGGACCGGAAACCGTATTCGCAATCCCCGCATGCTGAATGAGGGAAGTATTCGGATATAAAAGCTTCGCGCCAACCGCGCCCACATGCTCTAACGACGCCTGCCCTGCCAACCGCAGCAGCCAGCTGTCCTCCACCGCCTCCATATCGTCGTTCAGCAAAAGAATAAACTCTCCCTTTGCCTCCTGAACGCCAAGATTGCACATTTTGGAAAAATTAAAATCCATCGGAATATATAAATACGTAAACGGACACTCCTGCCTGAAATTCTCAAGCCCCATGCGCACCTGCTCCGTACTGCCGTTATCCACCACAATCAGTTCAAAATTCCGGTACGCCGTATGCGCATAAATCGAACGGATACACTGTTTTAATACCGCTTCGTTATCCTTTGACGGGATAACGATACTGACAAGCGGCTCCTCGTCAAACTGATATACCGGATAAGAAATCCCCGTCTTTTCGTCCACAGTCAAAACGCCCCTCAGACCGCGCCGCGCCATCGCTGCCTCTTTGATGCCGTCATACTGCCTGCCCGCACCGATAAAATCCGTGGAATGCAGCAGTTCCTTTTCAATTGCCGCGCGGCTCTCCCCTTTACGGTACGCATGGAACAATACCTTCTCAATATGCCCTGCACGCTTTTTGTCCTCAGTCGCCTTGAGGATAAAGTCATAGATATTCTTCCTGTAGTCATCCTCCCCAAGCCATGCAATATCCAAAAACGCAGACCGCCTGACCGCAAAAATATTACCGAAATAAAAGAACGAAAACAGCGTATCAGGCGACCACATCGGTTTTGTCCACGGAAAAATGCGGTGTGCATCCGCATCGTCCGCGTTCTGAGGGCTGTCATCTTCGCAAAGCTGCCATACATCCTCGTCGGCATACACCACATTCACGTCCTTGTGGGTATCAAAATAGTGCAAAATCTCCCGAAACGCACCGACCGCAATACGCCCGCGTTCCGACACAAAAAGCAAAATCTCCTTGTCGCAGTCCGCAAGCGAAAAGCCTTCTGCGCAGTTTTCCATATAGACAACGCCAAGGGCAGGATACGACGACTCCTGCCCTTCATCCGCCGTCTGCTCATTTTCCTTAATCCACAATAGATACGGGTCCGTCTGATAACGCAGCGCTTCGTCATATTCCGCCTTGCATTTTTGATATAGTTTTTCCTGTAAAATGCCCTTTATCTTACCAATCATGAATTTCTTCCCTAATTTTTCCCCTTTAGTCTTTGCTTTATAAAATGCTTTGTTTTATCCATAATATTCTGCTCTGAAGCATCTTGCGCAAGTTTCTTTGCAAGTACCTCGGGCAGCTCCATAACCTCCATATCCGCATGCAGACGCCCCCCGCCGGATACATGGATTGCAATATTGGGATCTTCGCTGGCAAACACAAGACTTCCGCAGGAATGCCAAACGCCGTTCGTCTCCATATCCTCACCCACATAAAGGCTGTCATTTACCATAATACTCCGGATACTTACCGTACACATGTACGAACACGGATCAATCCGCACCCGCACCGCGTCCTTGGGAATGTCATACGCAATCCGCAAATCCTTCTGTGCAAAAAAACAGTCCCTAAGCTTCACGGAATGTTCCTCGCTAAAGCCCTCTCCGTAATCAAAATAAAGCTGCGCCACAAACTTTTCATCCGCATAATGGCAATGGCTAAGCATTCCGTCCAGCTCATACGCACGGTTACCAATCAGCTCACGCATTGCATCCACCGACACATGATCCCCGCTGATAAAACGCTGAAACTCCTGCTCCTTTTGCACTGCCGCGGTAATCTCCGCCTCAGAAAGTCCCAAAATCTCCTGAAATAAAAGCTCCCTGCACACCGTTCTGCGCGCGCCGCCAAGGATATAATCATAGAACGCCCGAAACGCAATCTCCTTTGCAGGAACATATTGCTCAAACGTCCATTCGTAGTCAATCACATGCCATTTATCCCCCTCCACAAGGATATTCGGGAAAATGAAATCGATATTGGAGACTGCCCCTTCCCCGTCGCAGACCTCGCCATAGCGCAGCCATTCCATATATTCCGCGATAAGCGTCTTAAAGCCTTCCACATCTGCCCTGTCCAAACACATATCAAGCATTGCTTCCAATGTCAATCCCTTACAGTACTCAAACACAAGACCGTTTTTGGCATTGCCGTCCTTTTCGCTGCACCTGTTGATCTCTATTTTCGTCCCTTCATACCGCTTTGCCAAAAGCGCATACGCCCTGCGCGTGTGCTCCATATGCTCATATGCCGCCGCAGTATCGGGAATTTTCTCTACCTGAATGCAATCCGGTGCGCACGCCGCCATACTCGTACGAATCGCCCACTTTGGCGCCCTGTCGTTTGAAAATTTCGCATAAATCACATCCGGCGCACCGCCCACGACAAGAAGATACGAATTGGAAAAAAGCGGAAATTCCTTCTCTGCTATAATTTCGTCAAACACCTGTTTTTCATCAAATAACAGTACCCGCTCGCGGTCAAAGTTTCTCAGATTGTTGGAAAGTTCGCCTTTTTTCGGCAGACGGCGGTCAGAATAAACCGTCGTCATAAATTTATAATCGGGATAGGGATAATAAAATGAATACGCATCAATTCCGACGCGCTCCAAAATCTGCTCCAACCCATGCCTTGTAAAAGTCCTTGCCGAACCGCCCTCATGATACCCCTCCAGCCCTGAAAAATAAGTGCCCAAATGATCCTCACGGCATCCCGCCCAATATTTTAATCCGAACTTATTTTCGATTGCAATAATTAATCTGCCGTCCGCTTTCCGATGACGGTTACAGATGCGCATAAGATCCTCATACGGCGTATCCCCGCCGATATACGCCTGCCCGTACTCAAACACGCCAATCAGCAGCACATAGTCAAAATCCGCGTCCAAATGCGGCTCAATGTCCTGAAAATTGCCGACCTTTATCGTGATATTGTCATACTCTTTGTGTCTGTGTGCGTTCACCAAACTGCGCTTTTTCGACAAATCAATGCAGGTAACGCTTCCCGCGCGTCTTGCAAGCGCGCCCGTAATCGCACCGCAGCCCGAACCGATTTCGAGCACCTTATCCGTTTTTTTGAATGGAAGCCAGTCAATAATGTTGGTGCGAAACGGTGACAAATGATAAAAAACAGGCCAGCTCTTCTTTTCGGCAATTATCTGCGAATATGCCGAAGGCGGATTGTTTTGCACAATCGCAAGCAGCTCGTCCTCAATTGCTCCGTCCGAATATAAATCCTCGCCGGGATAATATGTCAAATCCAGCATTACACTGCCCACCTGTTCGCATTTTGTCATATGAATAACCATGCTCCTTTCCCAGCCTGCAGGCTTTGTGACCGCAATGCGCGAATTACAGTTTATTCCATTTTCGCGTCCGTCACTGTCACCTTTGAGTCCATATCATAATAGCCGACCGTATCCTTATCCGAAATCACCGTCACGTCAAGCGCGTCATACAGTCTGTGATAAACCTGAAAGTCATTTCCGTTATAGCCTGTAACGCCGAATGAAATCAGGTAAGAGCCGCCCTGCAGCGACATCTTCTGCGTAAAACAGACTTCCTTAACCGCCCCCGCCTTGACAGGCTCCAAAAACGCCTTCTCAAACATCGTATTCGTGCCCGTAATCTCCGTGCCCTTCGCCGTCTTTATCGAAAACGCAAAAATCGGTGCAGGTAAATCATTGTTGAAACGAACCCGCATATGGATACTGAACTGTGCACCCTTAATCACCGCATTGGTACGGATACCGCGGTCATCTAAAATATAAAATTCTTCAATTTCCGCCTCCTGCGTACCATATTCCAGTGTGTTCACCGCGTCTTTGGATTTTTTCTTTGACGCAATATCCTTCTCCACCGCTTCCTGCACATCCGCATCATTTAACAGACTCTGTTCCGACTTTGACGCAGGCAGCTCATACTGTCCCACAAGAACACGTTTAAAATCGTCAATCATTTCCTTTGGCGCACCCTCGCCAAGCTTAATGCCCTGATTTAACAGAATCACCCTGTCACAGTATTTCGCAATGCTGCTCAAATCGTGACTCACAATCATGATGGTCTTACCCATCTTCTTAAATTCTTCAAATTTATGATAACACTTCGCCTGAAAGAACACGTCCCCCACGGAAAGCGCCTCGTCCACAATCAAAATCTCAGGGTCAATGTTAATCGCCACCGAAAACGCAAGACGCACAAACATCCCGCTCGAATACGTTTTGACAGGCTGATACACATAATCTCCAATATCCGCAAAATCAAGAATATCCTGCATTCTTGCATCAATCTCCTGCTCCGTAAAGCCGTTCATCGTGCCGTTTAAATAAATATTCTCCATGCCCGAATATTCCTGGTTAAAACCCGCGCCAAGCTCCAACAGCGCGGAAATCCTGCCGTCCACCTTCACGGTTCCGCTCGTCGGATTGAGAACACCTGTTATTATTTTTAAGATTGTCGATTTTCCAGAGCCGTTTGTCCCGATAATCCCGACGCACTCGCCCTGCTTTACGTTGAAACTTACGTCAGACAGCGCAAAATGCTCCGTGTATTTCTTCTTTTTCGTCAGCCCCAAAGCTTCAAACATCCGGTCTTTTGGCTTATCATAAAGCTTATATACTTTGCAGACCTTCTCGGCTGCAATCGCAATTTCTCCCATTCCTTTATTCTTTCCCTCTAATCCAATTCTATCACACGTTTATAATACATCCGCAAAATGCACCTTCAGCCTGCGGAATATATGCGCCCCGACAAAAAACAGCGCCGCCGTAAATACCCAAAAACCAATTGCCGCACCCGGCTCCTCCCAAAACCACGTCTGTCCGAACATGGCATTGCGGTAGCCGTTTACGATATAAAAAACCGGATTGCATTTCAATATTTTCTGCAGCAGCGGATTACCGTCAAGATAGGAAATATTCCACAAAATCGGCGTCGCCCACATCCCCACCTGTAGCGCAATATTGATAATCTGAAGCAAATCCCTGAAAAAAATGACAATCGCACACGTGCTGTAGCTTAACGCAAGCACAAGCACAAACATACAGAAGGTATAATATAAAAGCTGAATTAAATAAACCTCCGGTCTGTAGCCATAGACAAAATACAGCAGCAGCATAAAGCACACAAAAAAAATGTGCGTGAACAATGCTGCAATCAGCTTGACAATCGGAATAATGCTAATCTTAAAGACCACCTTTTTTACAAGATAGCTGTACTCCATCAAAGATGTCGTTCCATTATTGATTGCCTCGCTGAAGTAAAACCACGGTACCAAACCTGCGGTAAGCCAAAGCACATACGGCGCCTCCACCCCCGCAGTCAGAATCTCTTTTTTGTCCGCCATCATGATATGCCCGAACACGAACCAATAAAGCAAAACCGTGACGACAGGCTGCGTAAATGCCCAAACGCGCCCAAGATACGAGCCTGCGTACCGGTTTTTAAAATCATTTTTTGCAAGTTTCCAAATAAGCCTTCTCGACTGCCAAAGCTCCGCCGGAAGCATAAACAGCTTTTTCATCATCCCTTAAAATCCTTTATCGTTCCCCACTTTTGGTCTTTTTCGGATAAAATCAGCTCCATACCTTCGGGAATGCCCCATTCCACGCCAATCTCGGGATCACTCCACAAAAGTCCGCCCTCATCGTTCGGGTGATAAAAGTCCGTGCACTTATAGCAAAACTCCGCATACTCTGACAGCACCAAAAAGCCATGCGCAAAGTTTTTCGGAATAAAGAACTGCTTTTTGTTCTCCTCCGACAACCGCACACCGTACCATTTTCCAAACGTTTTAGAGCCTTCACGCAAATCCACCGCCACGTCAAACACCTCGCCGCGCACTACACGCACCAGCTTGTCCTGCGGAAATTCCTTCTGAAAATGAAGCCCGCGCAGCACGCCTTTCTTTGATGCCGACTGGTTATCCTGCACAAACACCTGATCAATTCCTGCCGCCTTAAAGTCGTTGTAGTTGTAGGTCTCCATAAAATAACCCCTGTTATCTCCAAAAACCTGGGGCGTAATCACCTTTAAGCCCTCAATCACCAAACCGTCCGCAACGCATTCCTCTACTGTAATCTTTCCCATTTTTACAATATTCCTTTCCGATTCTTTAATCAATTCCTAAGTAGCTTATGTTCAAATCCACGCGTCCCTCAATGCCCGCAACCGAGCCGCTTGAGGTATACTGCCACATGTCGTAATGTCCGTCATACTCCGGTGTCTGCCGGTACTCGGCAAGCCACACTTTTTGGTCGTTTAACTCATCGCGGTTTAAATTGTTCAGATACCAGTTCCTGCTTGCGTATACGCCTGCCGTCATTTTGGCATTTTCAATCGTCTTGCAGAACGCATTGACAACCGCCGTGCGCGTCCCCGGATCAAGGTTGTCCGCCCGTCCGTTTCCGCCCGCTCCCTCTGTATCTATAAACACAGGATAGTCAAGCTTTGTATCGCCTAAAAGTGTAACTACCATACTCGCTTCTTCCACCGCCTCAACCAAGTCGACCGCCTGTGTAAAGAAGTATACGCCGACCTTGATGCCCGCCTTTTTTGCGCCCTCAAGGTTCTTATAGAAATACGGGTCCTCCACCAGCCAGCCGGATGTCGAACCGCGGTAACCGCAGCGGATAATGGCGAAATCCACGCCCTCCGCCTTCACGATGTCCCAGTCGATTTCCTTGTTCCACTTCGACACGTCAATGCCAAGCTGCACCGCGTTCTCGCGCTCCTCCTCAATGTCAAGCAGCGCCGTGTACTGCGTGTCGTCCTCATCCATGCTGTCAAGCTCCCCGTTCTCCGTATCATCCTTCGCCACGTCAACCTCATCCTCGGAATGCACGAAAAATTCAATGTCGTCAATCACCGTATAGGATACAATCGACTTCACCCGCACTTTAACCGGATTGGCAGGCACATCGTACCCTTGCGCCGCATTTAACGACACCTGATACTCGCCCGGCTTAATATCCGAAATGCGGATAACACCGTCCCTATCCTCATCGACATACGCGCCCGTGTCTTCCACCGTCACCGTAAATTCCTGCCCGATTACCACATCGCCCTTATCGTCCACGATCTTCACACGAATATCGCGTTCTACAGAGCTTGCAAGCAGCGTAAGCGCCTGAACCGGATTTCCGTTCTCGTCCGTCTGCGTTTCATTCTCCGTATTTTGTGGAACGTCCTTGTCGAAAAAATTATCATCCCTTAAAAACGCCGACAAATCCGCACCGCTGACCTTGCCGTCCTCCTCGATTTTAGGCGATGACGCATCTGCCGCACCGCTATTTTTATCGTTCCTGCCATTGCCCTTTTCCATTAGCGCCTGATAGTTGACTGCCACGACTGCCGCCATCACGGCAACCATCGAACACAGCACAATGAAAATGGCAATCCGTTTTGCTTTAGAGTCCATTTGCAACCTCTGTCAAATAGTTTCCATATTCCGTCTTCATAAGCGGCTCGGCAAGCTTTAACAGCTGCTCCTTCGTGATAAAACCTCTCTTGTAGGCAATCTCCTCAATGCAGGATATATATAAGCCCTGACGCTTTTGGAACGCGCACACAAAATCGGACGCGTCAAGCAGCGAATCGTGATTTCCCGTATCAAGCCATGCAAACCCACGCCCCATTGTCTCAACGGACAGCGTACCGCGCCGCAGATATTCGTTGTTAATGCTTGTAATCTCGATTTCACCGCGCGCAGAAGGTTTTACGTTCTTTGCAATCTCCACCACGTCATTGTCATAAAAATAAAGTCCCGGAACCGCATAGTTGCTCTTTGGCTTCGCAGGCTTTTCCTCAATCGAAATCGCCTTTCCGTTCTCGTCAAACTCCACAACGCCGTATTCTCTTGGGTCACGCACATAATATCCAAAGATTGTCGCGCCGCTCTCCTTTGCCGCCACGCGCTGCAGCAGTTTAGAAAAGCTCTGACCGTAGAAAATATTGTCGCCAAGCACAAGCGCAACCGAATCTTTGCCGATAAACTCCGCGCCGATGATAAACGCGTCGGCAAGTCCGCGGGGCTGCTCCTGCACCGCATACTGCATGTTTAACCCAAGCTGCTCCCCTGTTCCGAACAGCTCCTCAAAAACAGGTAAATCTCTTGGTGTGGAAATGATTAAAATATCTCTGATACCCGCAAGCATTAAGGTTGAAAGCGGATAGTAAATCATCGGTTTGTCGTATACCGGCATAATCTGCTTTGAGATCGCCTTTGTGAGCGGATAAAGCCGCGTGCCGGAACCGCCTGCTAAAATAATTCCTTTCATGGTTTCAAAACCTCCCATTTCTTCAAAAAAACTATAAAGAACGAAAAGCAAGCCTGTTTGTTTTTCGTTCTTTCGCACGAAGCTTTAGAATTTCTTAGTCTGCGTCTTTTGCATACTTAGAAATTCTCTTCGTGCTGTGAACGCAGAAAAGAATGTCTGCCTTTGACATTCTTTCTGTTCTTTTTATGACTGATACATCTCTTCGTAATACTTCTGATAATCGCCGCTTGTGACATTTTTCATCCAGTCCTCGTGCTCAAAATACCACTGAATTGTCTGCTTAATGCCGTCCTTAAACATCGTTTCCGGCTCCCAGCCAATCTCCGCCTTGATTTTGTCGGGCGCAATGGCATAACGTCTGTCATGTCCTTTTCTGTCCGCGACATATGTGATTAAATCCTTTGAAACAAGCGCTTTTCTCGGGTCATCATCAGAAAGCTGCTCCTGAAGCGTTTCGATAATAATGTTGATAATCTCAATATTCTGTTTTTCGTTGTGTCCGCCGATGTTATAAGTCTCAAACAGCCTGCCCTGCTCCTGAACCATGTCAATCGCCTTTGCGTGATCCTCCACGTAAAGCCAGTCACGCACGTTCTTGCCGTCTCCGTAAACCGGGAGCTTCTTTCCCTGTAATGCATTGTTGATGATCAATGGAATTAATTTTTCAGGGAACTGGTAAGGTCCGTAGTTATTGGAACAGTTTGTAATATTCGCTGGAAAATGATAGGTATCCATATAAGATCTCACAAGCATGTCCGATGACGCCTTGCTTGCCGAATACGGGCTGTGCGGCGCATAAGGAGTTGTCTCATAAAAATACTCCCCGTCGTTTTCAAGCGAACCGTATACTTCATCGGTTGAAACATGCAGGAATTTTTTTCCTTCCTTGAACGTGCCGTCCTCGTTTTCCCATGCAGCCTTTGCACAGTTCAACATAACCGCCGTTCCTAGAACATTTGTTTGCACAAAAACTTCGGGATTTCTGATGCTTCTGTCAACATGGCTCTCCGCTGCAAAATGAACGACCCTGTCTATATCGTTTTCTTCAAAAATTTTTGCAATCGCCTCTTTGTCCGTGATGTCCGCCTTCACAAAGGTGTAGTTTTCTCTTGACTCCACGCCTTTTAAATTCTCAAGGTTGCCCGCATACGTAAGCGCATCCACATTGATGATGCGGATTTCATTGTCATATTTTTTGAACATGTAATGAATATAATTTGAGCCGATAAATCCCGCACCACCTGTTACCAAATAAGTTCTCATGAAATGAATACCTCCAAAATAATCTACATTTTTAATAATAATTCCATAACAGGCAACCCAATTATTCATGAAAAACGCTGTCCTTCGCGTTTTTCCAAATATTTAGAAACGCTTAGGCAGCGTCTTTTGCTGCCTTAGCGTTTCTTAATGTTTTGCTGTCTCGCCTAATTTTATCCTATATTGGCAAATATTGCAAGTAAATATGGCGCCATGCCATTCATAATTTGCCATAATTTATTTCTTTTTTATAAAATTTACGTAATTTGCGGCAAATTATTCATGTCGGGCATCCACCCTATAGAAAATGCTGTGTACTATTCCTTTCGTGAGCAAGCTCACACAGTCATATTCCACAGCATTTTCTGCATAGCTGAACTAATATCCCATATAGCTCAGATTCAAATCAACATTTCCATTAATTCCGCTGATTTTACCCTTGCTCGAATACTGCCACATATCGTATTTTCCCTTGTAAGTCGGCGCCGCCGCGTACTGTGCAAGCCATATACGATAGCTTCCGCTGATTGCGCCCATGCTGAGTTTATCCTCAAACCATGTCTTTGATGCGTAAATTCCTGCTTTGTAACCTGAGTTTACCACCGTTTGGCAGAACGCATTGACCACAGCCGTACGCGTCGCCTTATCAATCCTGTCAGCTCTTCCGCCGCTTGATTCCGTGTCAATAAAGATTGGATACGTAAGATTATATCCTTTGGCACATGCGACCGCAAGCGACGCCTCTTTGACTGCCTCCACCTCGTTTACTGCCTGCGAGAATACGTAGATGCCGACTTTTAATCCTGCTGCCGTCGCACCCTTGATATTCTTCGTAAAATTCTGATCCTGAATGAGCGCGCCCGTCGCGGAACCTCTGTAACCGCAGCGGATAATCACATAATCGACACCCGAAGCCTTCACCGCATTCCAGTTGATCTCGCCGTTATGCCTTGACACGTCAATTCCGAATTTCGAACCGTTTACGGTCGTGGCAATTGCCCCGTCGGAACCAAAGTTGTACGTCACGCCCTGAATGACCTGTGCACCCGTCACCGGAGTTCCGTTCTTATCAAAGTAGTACGTCTTTCCGTCTATGGTCTGCCAGCCTGTATATTTATATTGTGCCGCAGTTTTAATATAAAATTCCGTAGACGTGTAATAATCCGCATGAACCGCTTCTTGATAGCTGCCGTCGCTGTTTTTCAGATAAATTTGATTTCCGTTCGCATCCTTTAACTTTGTAACGGTATCACCTGATGCATTGGAATTGACCGTCACCGTGCAGGAAGCCTTTGCCGGATTTCCTTTGCCGTCCTTTTCCTTTGTGACAGCCGTAATCACCGCGCTGCCTGCCGACACGCCGGTTACCACGCCCTTTTCGTTGACAGTCGCCACCTTCTTGTCAGAGGTTTCCCATGTGACGCCCGCATCATTAAGATAACCTGCCACCGTCGCCGTAAGCGTCGTCGTACCACCTACTCCAATATACACGCCGTCCGTCCGGTCAAGCGCCACCGTAAGCGTATTGTCAGCATTTACGGTTATATTCATCTGCGCTTTGATATCAAGCTCCTTGCCGTCCGCACCCTTAATGCCTTTCATCTGCCCCGTAATCACGACGTTTCCTGCCTTTTTGCCAGTCACAACGCCGTCGGCATTCACCTCCGCTACTGCCTTATCGCTGCTCGACCATGTAACGGCAGGAAAATTCTGCGTAATGGTTTCCGTGCTGTTATCATCCTTGGTATACGTAAGCTTTGACGGTTTTACCGTTATTGTCTCGTTGACGCTGCAGCTTGTCTTGTCTGCCGAAAGCTCCAGCTTAGCGGAAGACAGTTTTGCCGCCTCAACAGTGACCGCACAGGAAGCACTCGCCGTATCTGTTGTCTCACTCGTCTTTTTCTCAGGTTCAATCGTTTTTTTGTACTCGTAAGCAATAACCTGATCCGCGTCATCCTTAATCGGCGTACACTTTTCCTTCTCTGCTGCCGAAAGCCCCGCATACTCGTCAAGATCAATTTGAACCGTCTCCTCGACCGGCTGCTCCGGCTCATACGTTGTCGTGATAGTTTTGCGGGTAACCGTGTAGGTAATCGTCGCCGTACCCTCGGACTTTGCCGTCACAGCGCCGCCGTTTACCGTCGCCACCGACTCATCCGACGACTTCCATTCCGTTGTATATTTATATTCCGTATTTCCCTCCGCATTATCGTTAAAGGAAGTGCCTGTAAGGTTCGCCGTTGCCCCCACCTTTAGGGACAGACTCGACTTATCAAGCGTAACATTGATTGTATCAAACAGCATTCTTGCAGCTGCCCTGGAAACCTTTGACGGGTCGGGTATCGTATTCTTGTCTATGGGAAGATAACTTTCCGTACCGCCAATCGGCGTTTTAGTCGATTCTACCCATTCCACGGTATCCGTAAGCTTTACCTCTTCCGTGACCGCATCCTGCTTTTGGGTATCCTCTGCCGCCACATTGACCTGCTTCTCGCTCTTGACCTCGTCCTGCACGTTAATCACGACATACTCGACCTTATCCTTTACCGTAACCTGCTGTGCCATTGTAGGAAACTGATACTTGTCTGTCGAGGTTATGACTGCATCAAAAACGCCTGCCTTAATATTTTCGGCATAAATAATGCCGTCCATATCGTCGTCAGTCAGGACTAACTCCTTTTTACTCGATGTATTGACAAGCTTCACCTCAAATTTTGTGCCGGTAATCAGCTCTCCACTGTTTACGTCCGTAAACCGTATCTTTAAATCCTTTTCCACCGAAACAAAGCTGACGCTGACCTTACCGCCTGCAACGCCCGTTTCCGACATCATTTCCGAGCTGCTCTCCGCCTCGCTTCCAAAGCCGCCAAGAAGTGCCGCGTCCGTGATGGATGAAAGACCGTGGTCTCCAACAACTCCGATACCTGCAAGCTCTGTACCAATCGGCGCGATTGCCTGTACATGTTCGTTTACACGCTTGTTCGAAAAGAACATGCTCATCAGCACGAGAACCGCTACAACAACCACAACGCCTGTCGTCGCAATCACTGCATCAAGTGGCGTCATATCTGTCGCATGTTTTTTCAAATTATGAATAAGAGACTGCAGTTTTCCCGAAAAGCCCATGCCAAAAACAACATCACGGTCCTCCTCATATTCCCTGTCATATCCATCGTCATAAGACGCATCATATCGATTGTCTACACCGCCGTACGCCGTGTCAAAGCTGTCCTCGTCATAATCCTCATACGCCTCGTACTCGTCACCGTACTCTTCCGATTCATAATATTCGCCGTCATCCTCATAGTACGCACCATCCTCTTCGTAATAGCTTTCCGTATCCTCCGCATAGTCCTGCGCATAATATTCGGAAGTATCAGAAGACTCATATTCATATTCGTCAGCAGACTCCTCCTCATAATACTCTTCTTCAGACTCCTCCTCATAATACTCCTCTTCGGACTCCTCCTCATAATACTCCTCTTCGGACTCCTCCTCATAATACTCCTCTTCAGACGCTTCCATATCCTCATCTGCGTCGTATCCGTTTCCGTCATACTCCTCATCGTCATAACCGACTATGTATTCGTCCTCGTCTTCATACTCCTCGACGTCATCGCTCTCCTCATATCCGTAGTCTTCCTTCCCATATGTCTCATAAGACTCTTCTGTATAATCATCAGCCTGATACTGTTCTCTCTTGCCGGCTGTTTTTCTCTTATTCGTACCGTACAGTCCAAATGTTCTTTTCCTTTTCATCCTGATATTGTCTTTCCGACATCCTCCTTCTCGTTAAAATTTAATATTTTTGTAACAATCTTAATCATTACGCAACAATAATACCAAACTTTTAATATTATGGCAACTACTTATGTTATTTTCTACATGTAAAATACTGCCATACCCGCCATAATAAACGCCACACCAAGGAGCTTGCGAATCGTAAGCCGCTCCTTCAAAAAAATACAGCCAAGCGCCAGCACCAACACATTTCCAAAAGACTCAAGCACCGGACCGTTCTTGTATTCCATCCCGCTGTAGGCGAAAATTGTCAGCAGCATGGAGGCAAACATCAGCCCGTATCCGCCAATTACAAACGGGTTGACATACTCCCGCACAACGTTCGCATATGTTTTCATCGCACTTTTTTTCAGCAAAATCTGTGATACGGAAGCGATGCTCACGGACACAAGCATGCACAGTATAAACGGATTTATCATTGCCGCCCCTCCCCTTCTTCGGACTGCACGTCCGTATTGATAATCACGGTTCCCGCCGTTACCAGCAAGACGCCCATTATATTTTTTACCGTAATCTCGTCATGGAAAAACAGCACTGCCCAAAGCATGGACCACAATACTGCCATAGAACGGTTTGCATATGCCACGGAAAGCTCAAACCGTTTGATCATCTGCTGCCACAACACCGCATAGACAGCAAGCAGCAGAAATTCCAGCGCAAAAAATATCAAAAATTTAACAGGATAGCCTCCGTTTGCCGACGCGTTTTTTGACATAATCCCCGAGAGTGTATAAATAATGACCACTCCCTGCAGCAGGATAATGTTTTTTATCTTTGTTTTCATCAAGATGTCCCCCATTCTCAATTGCGTTTTGTCTCGCCGACCGCAATCACATCGGCATCCAAAAGTCCCTGCTCCTTGTACACATCATAATAATTGTAATCCATATATATATAATATCCCTGAACAAAATCAAACAGAAAATAATTCTGCTCCTCCATGCCGCCGCGTATCTGCTTCATACAGGAGAGTACCACAAACGCACAGTGCTCCTGCCTTGCACAGCGCGCGATTTCTACGGCATCATACTCTTTGTCCCCCTCCATTGCGTCATACAGCTCATTTGAAAAACTCCACGCAGGCTCTAAAATATTTCTTCCGTACGGTGTATACACGTCCGCCGTATACTGCCTGAAAAACGGAAGAAGCTCTGCCGGAAGCACCGCAATCGGTCTGTAATTTTCAAGCTTCAGCGCCTCTGCCACATCAATCACCTGCTGCGGCATGTGATAAGCATTTACCGCCTTAAAGTGCAGTGTTTTCGTGTAGACCAAATCACCGTTAATGCAGATTGCAAGAAGCGCAAGCACAAACACAAGCCCCCTGCCGGCAATATGATGAAACCGCATCATCAGCTTTACCGCGCTGTAACACACCACAATCCCCATCGGCAACGACCAAAGCACACGGTAGTAAATCTCCGCATCGATGCGCATTCCAATCCAAGCATACAGCGGACACACAAACACCACCCCCAGCACCGTCACGAGATACACAAGCACCACCCGCAGCCTTTTTGACCTCTCCGTCACCCACAAAAACAAAAGCGCAATCAAAAAGAGCGGTACAAGAAAGCTTTTATTATTATACAGTACAATATCCTCAAGCACGGTTCCCGCAGCCGTCCACAGTGCAGAAAGCATCTTATACCCTCCTACTCTTTTTCAATCACTTCACAACAAGATAACATACGGCAAGCAGCAGGCACGGCACACAGCAGGCAAAAATCCCTGCTGCCGCGCGTACGCTTTTCTTTTTCCATCCAATCAGCGCCGCCGCCACGCCCACAATCGTAGGCACAAGCATAAAAGAAACGCTCGTTGCAAACACCGCCGATACCAGCACACACTCATAGAGCATCCACACGCCGGGACTGACCTTGTCCCGCGCCAAAGAAAGCAGGCATAAAAAGAGCGCCGGCAGTATCATACCCGCCATCATTCCCTTGCCCTGCCACGTCCTTGTCATCGCAAAGGTTTCCGACGTGTACAGCGAAATGTTTCCGAACGCAAACCACACGGCAGTCAAAATCAAAAACACAGGACGGAAGTTGCTTTTTGCCCTCCCCGCACTTTTTGTAATCGGCAAAAGCCGATTGCCAATCTGCCCGTAAATACCATACATAAACACCAGCCAAACCGCCGAGAGCACGCTGTGGGCAATCACCGCAGGGTGGATGCCGCTCAGCCTTGAAAGCCATGCCTGATAGATTGGAGTCGGCGAAAGAGCATGTCTTGCGTCCAACGAATAACTGTAACCCGTGTACGCATCCCGAAGATACATCGTGTCAAAGGTATCCGTAAGCACGGAGGTTGCAATATAGTATGCGTCATCGCCGTCGTAATACTCGTAAAACACGGCAATATAAAGCTGCACTCCAATCAGCGCATAAGCCAGCAGCCATCCGGCTTTTACAAGCAGCGGCTGCTGCCGGAAAGCCCCCTTGATGTTTTTTGCAAAATCCGCCCAAACCGATTTTGACGTCCAAACCCCATACACAAAAAGCGCCAAAATCACCGCCGTATAAGCAGTGACAAACGTCGTAAACCGCTTCTGCAGCAAAATAAACGGCACCGCAGTCAGCTCAAACACAAAAAAGCTCACAAACCACCCGCAGACATATGTCATCGCGGGTGTTCTTTGTAAGCTGTTCATATATTTTACCGGTATCATTCCTAAAAAGAACGGAAGCAAAAGCACAAGCGCAAGCAAAATGCACCATTGTAGTATTTCCACTGTCACTCTCCTAATTCCCTCTCCATTAATTTCCTTCCTTTTGTCCGAAGTAAAGCGACAGCTCGGCAGCGATATGCTCTCCTAAGGCAATGCTTCCGCTGTCCTTAGGGTGTAGCCCGTCGCGCAGGTAATAGTCGGACGCCTCTTTGGTAGAGCAGTCCATAAAGCCTGTCCCCTGCAAATCAATAATATGGAAGCCAAACTCTTTTGCAAGCTTGCGTTCCGCCTCCATAAAATCGGCAAGCGTCGGCTGTCCGTTAAAGTCTACATACGTGCAGTTGGGCTTTTTATTAATATCATACATTGTGACAAAGAAAATCTCCCGGTCTCCGTAATACTCCTTCAGCTGTTTCATAAAATAGCGCACCGCACCGCAGAAATTTCCGGTCGTCATCGTATCGGTGACGCTTCCGAAATGCTTGTTCGGCGGAGTACACAAATAATCGTTTACGCCTGCAAACACTACAATAATATCCGAATTGATGTTCGTCACATTTTCAAAATTCATGGCAAGCGAAAGCTCGTCGCCACCGTACTGCGCAAACATTCTGCCACCCATGCCGTGATTGAGCACATTGCCAAAATGGAGATACGAATTTACGTATGTAACGTAACTGATATAATTTCCGTTTTGGTCCACGGAACTTGTAATACCCTCCGTAATGCTGTCGCCGATAAACACGACGGTCTTATCACTAAAATCATACGCATTATTTGCAAGAATCTGCTTGTCCAGCTGATTGATTTTTGTTGTTTTGTCAAGCGAATCTCCGGCTTTGTAAAGAGCCTCTCTTGCTTTTGCCAAATTCGCCTGCTGCTCGCGTCTTGCCGCAAGCTCACCCTCGGTAAGCTCCACTACCATTCCGCCTTCCGTCTCGTTTGTTTCCTGTGTCTCGCCTGGCGGTGTCTGCGTCTGCGTTTCCATTACAGATGCCGTCTGCGTTTCCGGCACTGTCTCGATTGACGCTGCCACACTTGTTTCCGGCGCCGCCGTTTTGGCTGCACCATCACAGAAGCAGTTACTGCACCCACATCCACAGTCCGCCGCACAACCGGCAATCGTTGCAGGTTCACTCTCCCGCACAATCACATTTTCATCTTCCTGCGCACGCTCTGCACATGCCGAAAGAGACAGCGCCATCGCAAACGCCGTAATTACTGCTGTTACTGATTTTTTTTTCATAATATTACTCCTCTTTACTTTGCTGTCAATCTAATGCGCCGGACGGGCACATTGACTTTTCAGCATTTTTAAACATTCCGCCTCAAAAAAACGGTTGTCCGACATATAAAATTCCCGCATCTCTCCTCGTCTTTGATCCAAAAGCTCATAATCCGCCGTGAGATTCCCAGGATGAAACATCAGTTCGAGTGAAGTTCCTTTCGCGTTTGCGCATTTCTTATATGCCGGAAACAGCGTCTTCACAATCTCCCATTTCATCTCACAAGTATAAAATATACCAAAAAATACCGGAATTTCAATCCCCTTTTGCTGTAAAAGTTTCCTGTTTCTCCCCGATGAAGTCTTGAGAATCAGCCATTTTACAAGATTGACCGCCGGAACTCTTTTCGGCTTTTTTCCTGCAAGCACAGGTTTTATCGGGTCTGTCGGTATCCGAATCTGCCGGATTTTAAGCTGTGCAAACTCCTCCTCGTCTAAAACCGCAAGCAGACAGTCAAAAATTATCGGTATCATATGGTAGTGCTGGTGTGAGTCAACTGCCGTAATACGAAAATCATGCTCCGCCGTCACGGCACGAAGCTGCGCCCGAATCTCTTCCCGAATCTGCGCTTTGAGCTTCGCGCGCCTACGCCCGCACGCCGTATAGTTCCAAAGGAAAAACCGGATAAACGACTTATCAAAGTATCCTTCCTTATCCGCCAAAAGCGGTACCTTATTGGCTCCTGCAACCGGCTTTCCCTCGACAAAATTCAAGTGCAGCACACGCCGTATGACACCCTTAGCGTCAACTCTGTCCAAAAGCGCAAGCGCGCCATCCAAATCCGGAACATTCGGAAGAATGCTGATGCTATTTAAGGCGCCCTCCTGATAACAGGACAGGATTTTCTCGGACTGCTCCAAACTGACGCCAAAATCGTCCGCATGATACCACGTTACCTTATCTACCATTTTTTGCCTCTTTCCGAATATATCCCATAAACTTTAAATTTGTCGTAACATACCGTTTCCAAAGCCGCCTCGGGTCCTGCAAAAGGCGGTAAAACCACTCAAGGCAAAGCTTTTGCATGATTTTCGGCGCCCTCTTAATATCGCCCGCAAGATAATGAAACCCCGCACCCACGCCGACAGACACACCGCAAAGCCGTCCCTTATGCGCAGCCATCCACTGCTCCTGCTTCGGCGCGCCAAGCCCTACCCATATAAAATCCGGTTCTGTCTGGTTGATAAGGCTTATCACTGCCTCATCTTCTTCCGGACAAAGCGGACGAAACGGCGGCGCATACATTCCCGCAATGCACGCACCAAAATACTCCTTTTCAATCACACGCCGCATTGCCTCAAGCGTCTCCTGCGTCGCACCGTAAAAAAAGTGCCGGTACCCCGTATCCTTGGATATCTTCAACAGCTCCACCATCAAATCCGGTCCCGTGACGCGCTGTGCATCCGCAAAACCGTGTTTTCTGCTGTATACCGAAAGCGGCGCACCGTCCGGAAGCGCCATTGCGCCGCCGTTTTGTATCCTTTGGTAATCCGCGTCCTCATACGCCATTACGGTCGTATGGACATTTGACACACAGATATAATTGCCCCGCAGTTCATCCAAATAATTGTTCAGAAAGCGAAGCGTCCGTTCCATATCCGTGACGGTAATCCGCGTCCCTAAAATCTCACAATACTGCAATTCCTCCATCACTTTGAACCCTTTCTGCCAAGCACTGCAAACACGGTCATAAACAGGATTTTGATGTCAAGCCCCAAAGACCAGTTGTCGATATATTCCAAATCAAGCTTCACAATCTCCTCGAAATCGCGGATGTCGCTTCTGCCGCTCACCTGCCACATGCCGGTCAGCCCCGGCGTAATGCTCATGCGCCTCCTGTAATAGCCATTGTACTGCTCAAACTCATCCTCCGTAGGCGGGCGCGTCCCCACAAGGCTCATATCCCCCACCAGTATATTTAAAAACTGCGGCGTCTCATCGATGCTCGTCTTTCGGATAAATTTCCCCACACGTGTAACGCGCGGATCATCCTCCATTTTGAACATCAGTCCTTTCACCTCATTCTTCTCTTCCAGTTCTTTTTTGCGCGCCTCCGCATCAATATACATCGAACGGAACTTCCATATTTGAAAACGCCTGCCGTTTTTCCCTACCCGCGTCTGCGAAAAAAACACAGGTCCCGGTGAATCCAGCTTAATCGCAAGCGCCACAAACGGTGTAATAACACCCGTTATGATAAGTCCTGCCGCCGCTCCCAAAATATCAATCAGACGCTTTACCAAAAGCCTTCTCGAATCCATCGTCTTTAATGCAAACGAAATGACGCTGTACCCCGCCATCTTCTGTACGTACGTGTTTGGATTGGAGCGGCTGAAAATATCCACATTGTAATGGCATACAAGCCCCATCTCCTCAAAACGCTGTATCATATCGCGTATCTCAAGCGTCGGCACGCCAGGCAGGCAGATAAACACCTCGTCCACAAGCATCTGCACGACAACCTCGTAGAGCCGTTCCTTCGACGCCACCACCGGCACGCTTTGGATACTGCTCCCCACCCTGTCGGCGTCGTAAACTGCCGCCGCCGTGATGTCATAGTACCATTCCTTACCTTTCATCAGACTGTCAATCACTTCGCCCGCCATAATATCAAGCGTTACCACCAGCATTTTCGTACTGCTCTCGCTTTTTCTGTAGTATTTCCACATCGCCTTCTTAAACACCATATGCACCGCATACGTAATCAGGATGTTCAATACCAAAAAGATACCGTAAATCAGCCGGGAAAAATCATACGCCTGCTGCGTGAGATAAAGCACAACCACAAGCCCTATGACGAGAATCAGCGTATAGCGCACCGTATAGTAGAGCTCGCGCAGCCATCCCCGATAGAAAAAATTGCTGTTCGCATCCAAAAACAGGCTGTATAAAAGGCAAAGCGCCACAATATAAGCGCCCACGGTAATGTGAAAATCCCTCGGATACCGCTCTGCGTGAATAATGTGAAACCGGATATACACGGAGCAGGCATAGGAAACAAGCACACAGAACAAGTCCATGATTAAAATACTGTATGTTTCTATCATTTTGTTTTTTCTTCTGACATTTTCCATTGCTACAACCGTGCCCTTTTCTCAGTCCGCCTCCTGCCTGTACAAATCCGGTTACAACTCGGCAAACTGCTTAATGCTTCCCAATATCTCACTTTTCGTGCATATGTAATTCTCGCTGCCGCCAAATTTTGGAGCATGCACCGACATTACATCATGCGTTTCCAGCTTCTTCTTTATGGTATCTTTTGCCGTCTTCAAAGAAAGCTCTTTTCCAGTCAGACAGTGATACAGCTCTCCTGCCGTTATCGGCTCTGATGTAAGATTCACAAGTGTGAGCCGCTCCGCAATCGCCGTCTGAATGTCCTCCCAAATACGGCTGAGCGGATAAAACTGATACGTTGCCGCACTGTCAATCTCCTGCATTCTGCGCTCGTCGGCAAACTCCTTAATGCGATTATGCTTAAAATTAAGCCCATACGGCGTCGCAAGCCGTAAAATCAACGCATTTGGATAATTTTTACGTGCCCATTCCTCAAAATAATAGCGGTTTAAGTTGTACGGCAGAACTTCCTTTTTATCGACTTTATCGCTTCCGACCGCAAACACCGAGTTTTCCTCATCCACACCGACCGGGTTTTTGTACACTTCCGTACTCGAAATCAGCACAAGCTTGTACGGATTGATCTTTTTAATTGTCTCCTGAGCCGCCAGCACCATCTCCAAATGCTGGTACGGTGCCCGCTCCGCAAGCCTTCTGTCAGGCTTGAGTCCTGCAAAAATCAGCACATCCGGTTCCAAGCCGTATGCCTTTTCTATATTTTGTGTATTAAAGATGCCGTCTATACGGTTACTGGCACGCGCATAGATATTGCTGCCTACAAATCCCGTGTATCCTGCCAATGCGATCATAAGTTTTCTCCTCCTCCTGATTGCGTATTATCGTGCGAAAGCACGTCCCAAAAATAATACCGCGGTCTGCGTTTTGTTTCCAAATAGTTTCGCCCCACATATTCCCCGATAATGCCAAGCGACAGCAAAACTGCCCCGCCAAGCACCCAAATAGACATCAGAATGGATGACCAGCCGTCAATCGTATATCCAAAATAATGTTCGTACACAATGTGGATAACCATGCCAACTCCCACAAGCAGCGCCACAATGCCCATGCCGAACACCATCCGGATCGGCTTAATGCTAAAAGACGTAACGCCGTCCGCCGCCAAAGTCATCATCTTTGACAGCGAATACTTCGACTCTCCCTGCATTCTTGGAAACACATCAAAATGCACGACAGAGGACTTCAGTCCAATATCCGGTATAATCCCCCTGAGAAATAAGTTAACCTCACCGTACTCTGAAAGCGCATCAAGCGCCTTCGCACTCATAAGACGGTAATCCGCTGAATTTTCATAAATATTCGCGCCCATAAACCGCATCACCTTATAAAACAGGGTCGCGGAAAACTTTTTGAAAAACCCGTCCGTATTTCTTGAATTGCGGACCCCGAAAACCACCTCGCTCCCGTTCTCATATTCCTCTATAAACAATGAAAGCGCATTAATATCCTGCTGTAAATCCGCATCAATGGTAATCGTGTAATCACAGTAATCCTTCGCGTACAGCATGCCTGCAAGAATTGCGTTCTGATGACCTCTGTTGTGGGCAAACCGCAGCCCCGTTATCTCCCAATGCTCATGATACAGCTGCGTAATCAGCTCCCACGTTTTGTCTTTTGAACCGTCATCCACAAAAACGATACGGCTTTTCTCTGAAACAATCCCGCTCTCCCTAAGCGCATTCA
>CAJUJG010000001.1:81203-103527 GCA_910586715.1 uncultured Lachnospiraceae bacterium | reverse complement strand
CGCATTCAGCTTATCCAAAAGCGACTTCGCCGACGGCAAAAGCGCCTCCTCCTCATTATAACAGGGCACTACAATGTAAAGTATCCCTTTTTTTCTGTTTTCTTCCACTGTTCCACCCCTTCTGCCGGTAATCTTTTGCTCTCCTTCTATCATAATACAATCCGGTCCCAAATGACAACAGAATTTATTCGCACATCTTCACGACCCATACGCCGTCAATCTTCTTCACACTGCCATCCGACGGATAAACGCTCATTTCCTGATAATCCCGCGTCTCCATAATCGCCTTTTTCTCGCCGTCGCTTAACAGCGCTGTTTCATAGCCTACAAAAATCTTGATAAAATTGTCCCGCACACCTGACGTAATCAGACCGTTTTCCAGTGCCACGCCATCCAAAGAGCGCAAATCCTCCGAATCGAGCACATCAATCTCAACACTACTGGGATTGTCTTTATAATAAAACTCGCCGAGTATCGTAAGCGCGTCCCCCGCCGCAAAACCCTCTGTTGTCTCCGCAAAGGCAATTACGCGGTTAAAGTACGACGCAACCCTCTGTGACGCCAAATCCGTCCGCAGATATGCCTTGTTCGTCAGCAGGTAATCCGTATAACAGCTTAACGCAACTGCGGCAACAGTTGCCGTCGTCAATAAATAACACATGTATTTTTTGATTTTCTCCACGCGGAGCACACTTCCCCACTCCTTTAGGCAATACTCCAAAAGTGCAAGCACAAGGACATCAATCAATACATACGCATAAAGCATCAGCATCGAATAGTCAACCTCAGGCGCCATAAAATAAACAAACGCCGCCGCAAGCGGCACAAAACCGCACACCACAATTAAAAGCACAAGCTTTAAAATATCCCGATACAGCTTCTTTTTTATAACGAGTGTTATGAACAAAACCACCGCAAGCACACAGACTGCAATATTTGCCGCCTGCTTTGTGCCGGTCATAAATGCGAAAGGCTTCCATAGGAAAAATTCCAAAAACCGCTTATAGCAGCGCGCAATCAGTATCGGCATCTGCGCAGGCGCAATCTGTCCCATATTCCCCACGCCGCCGTATGTTTCATTGTCAAGGTTTGGATAAATCACATGCGACAGCCACATATACAGCGCCACACTCACCCCAAGCACAATCACACAGAGAATGCCTTCCTGAAAAACCTCGCGAAACGTCTTGTCGTTATTGATTAAATCATGAATCATGCCCATAAGCATCAGCGTAATCGCAAAGCTGATATAACTTTGATACGTGCCAAGCACGCAGATTAGCAGCGCACCGCACGCAATACTGCCGTACCGGTACCGGCGCAGCAGATACACCGCAAGAGCGACCATGAAAATCCCCAGACCTGACGTATGCGCCATAAACATAAACGTCATCGTGCTTGCCATGCTCGGAAAGGTCATCAGCGCTACCGGAACGAGAACCGCCCCCGTTGTGCTCTTAATTCCCACAATCTCAAGAATAAGGCACGCCGAAACCGCAACCAGCAGTATAAACAGCACGCCGTGCACCGCCGGAATGCTGTGCACGCTCCCAAGCGGATGAATATATTTCAAAAACCAACGCCCGAGATAGTCGCCGCTTCCATAAGCGCTCATATTGTTCGCATCATCCCAATTTACAAGCTTATGTGTCAGCATATAAAAATGCGTCACCCAGCCTGCAAGCAGTCCTGTTAACAGGCAGATTTTCGTATGCTTCGGCATTTTTTTATACAAAACTGCCAAAATATCAAACTTCATCAAACAGCACCTCTCTGTATTTGTCTCCCGTCTTCTTCCAGTTAAAGCGTTCGGCATTTAGAAGCCCCTTTTCCACAAGCGTCTTTGCGTACGCACTGTCCGTTGTGACCCTGATGAGCGCCTGTGCCACCTCCTGCACATCATGCGGATTCACCAAAAGCGCCGCGTCCCCGACCACCTCCGGAAGCGAACTCACGTTTGAACACACCACCGGCGTCTCCAACTGCATCGCCTCAATCGGCGGAAACCCAAACCCTTCCGCAACCGAAAGGAATAAAAACGCCTTGGCGTTGTGCATCAGCCTGTGAAGCTCCTCGTCGCGTTCCACATATCCAATCCATGTAATACCTTCCAGCTTCTTGTCAATGCCTTCAAGCTGCACACCGTTTGTCCCGATTACGACAAGCGGCAGCGGATGCTGCGCAATTTTACGGTAATGCATATACGCCTTTGCAATTCCCTCAGCGTTTTTGTGCGGAAGCTTTGAAGTAACCGCTATGATGTAATCCTCCCCACCCGCAGCATAAACCTCCTTTTTGATTGGAGTATAACCATTATGAATCACCGTAATCCGTTTTTCGTTTGTATGCGCATATTTCATAATATCGCGCTTCGACGCCTCCGATATGGTAATCACCTTGTCCGCATGTTTGGCAGACGCTTTGAGCCGCCGCATAATATAAAAGTTTTCCAAACGGTTAAAATAGCCTTTGAAATGCTCATGGTAATAAAACGGTATCATGTCGTGGATAATCACGTATTCCTTCGTCAAATGCAGCATCGACGCATATCCGCGCACAAAAAGCACCTTGTCCGCTCCCAGCTTTTTGGCAAGCAGGGACACGTCAAAAAGCTCCCATTTGATACAGGTAAGCTTACTGAGCGGATTTTTTTTGATTTCGATAAACGTTACGCCCGCAACGTCAAAATCCTTCCGATTGCATGAATTTCCCAACACAATAATCTCGTTTTGACCGGATTGCTTTGCATTTTGCTTTCCCGCAAGCTCCCACACGAGATGACGCGCAAGATTGTATATGCCGATGCTCTTTCCGGCTCCCTTTACCTGCTTAAAACAGTCGATTACAAGTTTCATCTGCTCCTCCATATGACCTTTTAGTCAATCTCATTCACCGTTGCGACAATGTATTCATCCGCCTCGTAAAGATGCAGTCCGTACTCTGCAATGTTTCGCGTCTCGTCGCGCCGGAAGATGAAGATACAGTCCGCGTCCTTACGCGCAAGGCTTTTTTCCGTATTCTCATTGACATTGATGCCGCGCGCAAAATAATAGTTATTCATTGTCAGCCCATTGTCGTAGGCAAACTTTGCCATATGCATTATACCATTGTTGTCAATATTATGCGATACCCAAACGATATGCGAAAACGCGCCGCTTTTTGAAAGCCGCGTCCAAACATCACTTTTGAGCGGTGATTCGTATGTCACCGCACCCGCAAAGGTCTTGTGCTGCGCTATAAGCTTCCCGCTGATGTCAAACATTTGTACGCATACACACACTGCAAGCACTGCCGCCGCTATGCGCTTTTGAGAAATCAACCTGTCACAGCAGACAACCGCACCTATCATGATCAGATAGCATACCGGCCACACAATCCTGCCCGACGAGCGGAACATCCCCCAATAGTGTGTCAGCGTACTGCTGTCCGTCAGCACAAACAAAAGCTTATCGCCAAACGTCACCTCCGGAGACGCCGCAAACAGAATCAGCCCGACAGACATCAGAATAACTACCGTTCCATACAAAATAAAATCCGCCTTATCCTTGCGCTGTGCAAACCGCACACGCTTTACAGCCAAACGCACGACATAGACAAGCGCCGCCGCAAGCAGCAAATACACGCCAAGCCCTAAATACGCAAAGCCTTCATACTGCCCGTCGCGGTACGTCGAAAGCGCCGGAAAAAGGCGTGAGTAACCCTTCGCATTGAAAAAGCCGTTTAAATTAAAACTGAATTCCCCCAAATCATTGCTTCCCGCATCTGCCCGCGTGGAAAAACCGCCGAGCACATACGTACAGACAAACAGTCCCAACCCAAATGCCGCACCGGGCAGCAGGTAGCTTATTTTCGTTTTCAGCCGTGCCTTTTTTAACAGACTGCAAAGCACAAAACCGCACAGAAACGCACCGCACATCGGCAGCAGATACATATGGACCGAACCGATATACGCACCGACAAGTCCCCAGTACAGCGCCGTCCGTTTCACATCCGTATAGATTTTTCGATGGCGTATAAACAGATAAATCGCCGCAAGGATAATCCAGTGCCCGCCAAGCGCCGTATGGCGAAACATTTTCTCAATCACGACAGGCGACAGGATAAAAATGACGCTGCTGATAAGCGTTTGCAGCTTTCCTACCCCGAACTCCCGTAAAATCTTTGCCGCAAACAACCCCTGAAGCATAAAGCAAGCCAAACCAAACCAGCCAAAATATTGGAATGTCTTAGGCAAAACAGGCGACAGCAGTTTAAAAAACACGGCAAAAAGCGGTATTGAATCCGTAAAGATTACCGAACTACAGTCAGGATACGCTAACCTGTCCGTCAGACCAAACGGAAACCGCCAGGCGCCTTCGCGGAAAAAACACCAGCCCAAATAATGCTGCGTCAAATCTCCCCTGTTTAAAAGCCAATCGTCATAAAGCGGGTTCAGGACACGCAAACCGTAAACTGCAAGAAAGCAGAACGCGCCAATAAGCATTGCGATTATTTCTACAGTTTTAATAGGAGCCTTATCTTTCATAAGCACCGCCCTTCTCTTAGCTTAATTCCTCATTCCCTGCATATAACAGCCCGATTAACACCGGAACCATGCACATCGTCGGCATTGCATATCTGATACAGGTGTTCACCGGCGAAATCAGACATACTAAAATATTGACTGCCGGAGGAATCACTGCCGTCAGCAGCCGGTACCTCTTTTTTGCAATCAAGTACATCCCTGCAAGAACCACACACCACGTATAGAAACCGCAGCGATATAAAAGCCCGATACCCGGCAGATACTCCGCCTTGCTCACCTGCTGAAGCAAGAACCGTGCAGGCTGCAGCTGCTTAATCTGCCTGTATGCATGCATACCGCTTGTCAGCATATTGCGCTCACTCTCGTAAAAACCTGTTCCTTCCTTGTACGGCTTTGCCTCCGGATAATAATATCCATACGAACATTCGAGAAAGGTTTTGACATAAGACATCGGATGCCGCAAAAACTGCGCAAACCATACTTTAAAGTAGTCTCCTTTCACCGCGGAAAATTCTTTGTTGGTGTGATCCGCTGAATGGTACTCCGAGAGCTTTAAGCAGTTTTTCACCCAGTCCGCAAGCTGTGGATTGTATACCTCCACCATCTCGTCATAATCAAAAACAGTATTTAACAACGCCCGCTCTTCATCCGTTACATCCTCAGGATGATCCTGCCCGTATTTTGCTGTCTGCTGAAACAAAATACAGTACGTATCCTCCTTCGTTTCAAGACGCGTCACGCCAAGCGCCGGATACAGCATATTGTTGAGCGCCATATTGACAATCAGCATCACGCACGCTCCTGCAATCAACAGCGCTCGTTTCCCTTTCGCAAAACACGCGGCAAACGGAACGGCAAACAATACCACAAACACGCCGTTGTTTCTCGTCTGCATCATCAGCACTGCATAAACAATCATCCATACCCAATTGCTCTTTTTGCGCCAAAACAGCGCACCGTTCACTACACAGAAAATCAATTGCAAGGTAAATAAAAGCGTCAGCGGATAGTAGAGCGTATCCTTTATAACCGTCACATCAAAGATACACCATACCGTAAATGCCGCATAATAAGCAAGACTTCCCCAACGTACCCAGTAAGGCGTCTTAAGCCGCTTATAAAGCGCGCACACCTGCGCCACGGCAAACGCCGAAAGCAGGGTCTGCATCACGGGAATTACAAACATTCCGATATTGGGAATGCCCCATTCCTGCGAATACCATGCAATCGCACCATACAGATAACTAATCAGCGGCGGATGATGGTCCGTAAACGGTTCCGTTCCAAAAAAACAGCAAATCTGAGCGCCGCCGTCCCACGACATGGAGCATGGGTAAAATGCCAAAAGATACGGCAAGCGGCACAAAATGACCACAAGCATTACGCCTGCCGTCACATGTTTTTCAAAAAGCCACTCCGTAAACGCACCGGATTTGACAGCTGCCTGCGATTTGGAATGTGTATCAATCATATGCATCAAAAACATTGTTGCAAGATAAAACAATGGCATATATCCCAAAAACAGAATTATGGCAAAGAATTCATACTTTAAATCAGGCTCCGCAGTCTGTGCTTTTCCGATGATCATAAAAACAGAGAACAAAAACGCCGTTATCAAACTACTTCGTTTTTCACGAATACCTGTATGAACAAAGATTTTTCGCTCCACAATCCATTTGTGATAGATTGTCCAAACTGCCACAAACACGATAAGCTGTGGTATTCCGTCGCCGTTAATCGCCATTGATAGGTTGCCTGTTGATACGACATCCGCAAAAAGTGCTGTTGTTGTAAATATTGCCGCTGCCAAAACCGGCAGTTCACCGATTAGCCTTTTCATAAAATCCTCCACTTTATCCTGCTTTTCCGTACGGATTGGTTCGTTGCTCGCGGGAATAAAAAAATGTATAAACATAGCTGAAAAAACAGCATACGAACACAGTATTTCCAATCAATTTCTAAATAAAGCTTTTGATAACAGGAAATTTCTTTAATATAAATGTAATCATATATCCGATTAACAGTACAACAAAACAGATAATCAGCGGCAGCAGTATACGATTAATGTGAATCCCGTCTGCCAAAATATACCAAAGAGCCGAAACTAATCTGCTCTCCAAAATTACAGTATGTATCAAATATATGCCAAAGGTACAAGAACCCGCTGATATTATCAGTCTGCTGATTGATCTGTTTACCTTTATTTTCATACACAGATATTTTATTGTAATATAGACCGATATACACAGATACAACATAAAAATATTGTGAAATTCCTGTGACAGCGACTCCGGAAGCACTCCTGTTATCATTTGCTTGTAGCACGTCATAAAGCAGGAAATAAGAACCCCCGTGACACTCAAAAACCACATTGCAGCAACATGCTGCTTTTTGATTTTACTTATGTCAAATCTGTACTCAAGATAATATCCCGTTATGGGGTACAATACGATATTACATAAAAGCCACGTTAACCGAACACTTGTATTTACAGATACTTCACCTTCCCACAAAATAAACTCAATGCATGGAAGAATGGTTTCATACAAAAATGATATTCCCAATAAATATAAAAACATTCTATCCGTCAAGTTTTTTGCAAGTCCTCTCAAAAAAGGAAGACTGATTAACAACGCTATATATGCATATAAATACCAAAACGAAACTTTAATATTCCCTTCATAAAGTTCCACGATAAATGCTTTTAGACTTAACTGTGACGATATTCCCATCAAGTATTTTCTAATATAAAAGAATAGCGAAAATGATGCCAATACGACTGCTATTCTAAAAATTTTTTTTAACCATATCGTTTTCAGTGAATAATCTTTCTCCAGCAAAAGCGCCCCCGTTATCATAAAGAACAGCGGTACGGCAGTCTTACTGGCGATTGACAGAAACAAAGAGATCCAATAATACACCGTGTCAATATCATATGTCGAAAAAAGAAAAAAACCACGGTCGCCCGTATGATTAAAAATGACCCAAAATGCAGCTATGATTCGAATAAGCTCTATGTGCAGCAGATTTCTTTCCTGTTTCATTATGATTTACCCCTTAATCGCTTGAAGTGTATAAAAAGACAATCCTATTGGAATAATCAGATTTAACGTCAGCGCCACTGTCTGAATTGTCACATAACCCCAAATATGTTGCTTTATTTTTTACTGTTTTGCCACTCAAAATATTTTTTTTAGAGTATATATTATATTATAGTAAAAAGCAAGCACTTTCAGCCCCTGAAGCATAAAGCAGGCAAGACCCCACCATCCAAAATACTGAAATGTCTGCATTCCCTTCCCAGTCTGCGACTTTGTGCCCGATTAAGCCATTCGCGGATTCTCATTTAAAGTCCGCTTTCTTCGTCTTCCAACTGTTTATATCATTTGCGTCACCGTTTATCGTGTATTGTATGATGTAATTTTTATAAATGGACACATACGACCGTTCCCGCTTCGCATCTATAGGAATTTCGTCGAGGCATGCGCCATATACCGCACTGTCCCCGCCCGCAGCTCTTATGATGGTCGGCAGAATTTCCCCTTGCGTGACAGGCGCATGAAGAACCTGCATCTCATCACTCGTCTGATATGCTTCCTTCACAAGCAAAACAGGCATGGAAACCGTTTCCGGCCTCTGTTCTCCACTCGTATAAGACACACCGTTTCCGTGGTCGGCTGTTATGATAATCGTCGCCGAATCATACAAATCAAGTGCCTTTAACTGTTCCAAATATTCATATACAATGCGCAGGCAGCCTCGTTCCTGTTCCTCTCTGCCAACCTCTCTCCCCGATTTGTCAAATTTCAAATCAGCCGACATATAATAGGGCGCATGCGCTCCTCTCATATGATAAAACCGAAAAGCATTTTCATATGCGTCGTTTACGGATAACCCTTCGCCAATCAGACTTTCATAAAACGGAAAATCATTGTCAATATCCCACTGCCCCTGCGCCTGCGTCATGCCATTGATTTCATCCGTATAATACATGTATGAATCTTTTAATGCAAACGGCAGCGTTTTATACATCGAACATTTCCACATAGTCGAAATGGTATTGAAAACATTGCTCGTTCTCTTAATCTCTTCGCTATAGTTTGAAATATCTCCATATTCTTTCTCTGTCAGATACCCTCCATGCGTATATATCCCGACATCAAATCCGCACTCCTTGAGATCATGCAAAAAATCACTATTCTCATATGCAGTACGTCCATACAGCTCTCCCATCTCCTCACTCCACGCAACGCCCGTAAGCAAATATGGAATCGCCGTACTGGTATGTGCAAATTGGGAAGTTGCATTGTCATAAAAGCAAAAGTCATTTAAAGGTACAACAAACTCCGGATCCTCAGCCTTTAGCTCCTGAAACCACCGATTGTCAAAATTGTCAAGAATAAAAACAAGAATATTGTTTCCGCCCGACAGCTCCAGTGAATATTCATCCGTAAGCCCCGCCCTGTAAGAAGCATTATCCAGCTCAGTCGTCAGACACATCACGCCAAGCGTTACCAGCTGTATCAGAATAATATACAGACAGATTCCGTTATAAACCCTGATTATCTTTCCCTTCTTTATACCAATTGCTATGACAGCAGCAATTATCGCAATCCACAGACCCGCATTTACCGCCATTGATGCCGCAGACCATTTCTGCTCATTCCCGTCTAGCAGATCAAGTTTTCCGTTCAGAAGAATATATTGCAGATAATTCATGAGCACAATGCCAAAAAGCAGCAGTTTAAAAAGACGAAATGACCGCACAGTCAGAACTACTGCTGCAAGAAGCACAACAATGCCCCCTAAAACAATTGCTCCTAACAGCAGGGATCCAAAAAAACCGGCGTAAGCATTTTTAAATTCATCCATATTGGTTAAATACAGCTCATTGGGGAGAAAAATCCCGTTCATCACAATCCAGCTGCCAATCACAGGCAAAAATCCGAACACATGTTTTCTGTACTCCCTGCCGTTTGCAAAGGTCATGTCTCTTTTATGAAAGACAGCAAACAAGGCGGAAAGGATAATTCCTGCCGCGTAAAACCACGTAAAGGTTTTATTATTTATTTTTCCGTTGCTAAGCAAAAGCAAAAATACGCCAAAGAACACATATTGGTTCAGCAGAGTAATAAACCGAACGCATTTTCCCCGGAAAACAAGACTGACCGCCACCGGAAAAAGTGCCGCCGCCACTGCAAGCGGCGCACCGTAATGCACGAACGTATGTATCCTCATGTCCCAAAAGCTCTCTAACAGCGTATCTTCCCAATTTCCAATCAAATACTTCACGGCAGATGCCGCAAAATAAAAGCCGTGAAAAAAGAAGATGCCTGTCCTTATCCACTGCATGGCAGAACTGCGTCTGTCCGCCTTTTTCTCGGCAACTATCCATATTCCGGTCGAGAGAAACGCGAGCAGGGCAAAAAACAGCAGGATAATCACCATATTACGTTCCATCGTTTTCCAGTCCTCCCTTATCTTTACTCCATAGCATTCCAAAGGAATTCATTATCTTTGTCAAAATTTCCCGATTTATTATACTACAATTTCTCCACATATGCTATTATGTAATTATTAAATATATTCATTCACCCAAAAACAGTCAGGTATTAATATGCGGAAAAAATTGATTCTTATACTTTTGGTACTGATCCTCACCCTGTATATTTCCAAAAACTACTATCAGCTTAATCTGATTCAGGGAGCGTCCATGTACCCGACTTATAAAAATATGCAATTTACCTTAATTGACCGGCGTGCCGCAGATTTTCAATGCGGAGACGTTATTGTATTTTACTGCCCTTCACAAAACAGTACTATGGTAAAACGTATCATCGCAGGTCCCGGCGATGTCATTCAAATTACAAACGGGATTGTACAGGTAAACGATAATCCAAGCCCTTACGTCTGTGATTCTGTATCATACGGCGGCATTGCCCGTGACACGCTTACGATAAGCGCGGACCATTTTTTTGTGATGGGCGATAATCCTGCGCAGAGCAGAGACAGCAGATATGAGGAAATCGGGTGTATCGACCGCAGTCATATCGTAGGACGCCTGATTCCAAACCATCCCCCGCAATGTGAAAAGCAGTCCCTTATAAATTAGACTGCTTTTTAAATTGCGCATGCTATTTTATTGTAATATCATCCGATTCAACTTCTTTATTCTTGTTTTCATCAATCCCAAGCGTATCATTTAACTTTCTCTTAGCCCTTCGAAAATAAATTCCCGCAACAGCGCCGATTGCAATCACAATCCCCGCCACTGCCTGTATCGCATAGGTTGCCACGGAAGGGTCAATATATGCCTGCGAATTTTCACCGAACAAAAGCATTCCGCATACGCATAAATACCCCACTCCAAATATCTTTAAAAATCCTTTTTTCATAATCGTTCTCCTTTTCATCCTTTCTTCCTCTCCTCAATTTTCTTCTGTATCTGCGAAACAAGATATTTTGCTCCCACTTGTGCGCTCGTACCGTTATGATATACGTACTCCTCCACAAAACGCCCAATCTTTTCATAATATGCCCCGCTGTTCTCCAGCAGCATTCGCACAGACTCTGAAATTTGATCAAGCCGGTCCAAATCAACCGAACATCCGATCTCATCACGAAGGAGAATATTAAGCGGTACCGTATCAATTTTCTGATATTCCGGATTCATCACCTTCATGGGTGTATTAACAAACAATACAGGTTTTCTCGTGGTATATGCATACTCATAAGCGATGCCCGACCAGTCTGTAATCATAAGATCCGCCTCAAACACCACAGCGTTCGAAGAAAAATCTGTCTGTATCTCAATATCCGCATCCTGTTCATAGCGCTTTTTTAACTGCTCCATCAGCTCCGCTCTATGGCGCACATGCTGAGGATGCGGGCGTACCGTTACATAATACCCCTGTCCTTTTAAATTATCAAGTATTTTTTCCAGACAACTGTCAACAATATTGTCCTCCTGCCATGAGGGCGCAATTAAAATACGCTTCTTATCACAGTCAGATGGTTCTAACCGCGCATAATCCGTACGCATCTCGTCAAGTAAGGAATACCCCCACTCCACAAGCTTTTTTTGGGGAAGTCCGTATACGGCCTCTGTCTTTTCGATTTCTTCCTTTTGATGCTTTCCTACACAAAACACGGTATCATAGTGGTCCATAGAACCGGTCCGCATGGTGAGATTTAAGCTGTCCATACCATGCGGTATATATACATACTCAATCTTCCTGTCTACATAGCTGCGCTTGATGTGATAGGTCTCAAGGTCCGGCATCGTCATCACCATGATGTCCGCCTCCAGCTTCATCATAAGCGTAATCAGCTTTTTTTCTCCGATATAATAAGGTCTTATCCGCGTCTGCTCCTTAGCAAGTTCAAAAACCGCATCTTCGAAATCACTTGTAATATAATGGATTACCAAATTGGTATTCTCCAAAAGATA
Source organism: uncultured Lachnospiraceae bacterium (assembly GCA_910586715.1). Taxonomy (GTDB): domain Bacteria; phylum Bacillota; class Clostridia; order Lachnospirales; family Lachnospiraceae; genus COE1. Next base: position 91,552 of record CAJUJG010000001.1, on the reverse strand, counting down.
TTCTATCATTCCTTTATAATACTTGTAAAATCCGCTGCTCTCGGAGTAAAACACAAGATGCTTATTCACCACTGAGAAAAACCTTTTATAATCCTGCCTCTCCCTTTTGCTTTTTGGGTCATTGAAACGCCTGCGTTTTTCCCCGCCTACAGTTCCCAAACGCGCAAGCTCCTCCTTGCTTTTCTCAAGCGCCTCATAATCCACATACTTTTTAGGGTTAACCGCCCAATTTAACAGATACAGCTGCACAATAGCCAAAAGATTGCTGGCAGTCCAATAAAGCGCTACTCCCACAGAAACAAACCAGCCCAGATAAAGGGACAATCCCACAGAAAATGCCATAAGACCGTATTTATTGAGCTTTGACTGCTCGGCTTGGAGCACATTGCCTGCGTTTTGCGCCACGCACAAAAGCCATGCAGAGACTCCCGCGATGATTGGAGACCATATCAGACCAATCCCCTCAACACTTGGCACAAGGCTTAAATCCGTTCCTGCAAACCGCATGTCAATCAGCGGATTATCCATTCCTCTTTTGATAACTTCAATTACGCACATCAGCAGCACAAGCTGTATCACCAGCGGAAAAACTGATGCCGTCGGATGGTATTTTTCCCGCTTATAAACCATTGCCTGCTCTTCCCCTATGGCATCCTTATCACCATAATACTTTATCATAATCGAATTGATTTCCGGCTGCATCTTTACCATCTTAATTGAATTTTTCTGTACCCATACGGAAACTGGCAGCAGCACAATCTTGCTAAGCAGTGTAAAAAGTACAATTGCCGCTCCATAATTATTGCAAAGCGCATAACAGCCATTCATAGCCGCCTCAAAGACATTGTATATAACTTCCATCCGCTTTTCTCCTATTAACCTATGCAAGCCCTTTCAGTGCAGCAATCAGTTTCTCATTGTCCGCATCATCCCGAACAGCGATACGCACATACTGTTTTTGATCAAATCCTGCTTTCTTTGAGAGGTCCTTAATTAAAATATTGTTCTCAAGCAGTCTTACCGCAAGCTCCCTGCTTGTATAAGGTTCCTGCACCTCGCACATTACATAATTTGCCTGCGAAGGAATCACGCGCAAAAACCGTATCTTTGTCAGTTCTCCTACAAAATTGCGCCTCACATCATAAAATTTTAAGAGCGCCTTTTGATATTCTGACCGGTACTTCTCATAAATCTGCATATAAAACTCCGCAAACGAATTAATATTCCAAATTGCCACATCCTTCTTCATAGCAGCAATCAAATCCCTGTCTCCTGACGCCGCTATTCCAAGGCGCAGTCCCGGCACGCCGTAGGACTTTGAAATGCTTTTGACCACAAACAAATGTGGATTTTGCATTAAAATCTCCTGTTCCAGGAGTGTTTTATCTTCCTGCACATCCGCAAAGTCCACGAATGACTCATCAACCACAAGTTTTATGCCGCGTGCCCCTGCCCACTTCGCCAGCCGAAGCAAGTCTGCTCTTGAGATATAATTTCCCGAAGGATTATCGGGATTTATAACGAGCAGAGACTGAATATCCTTATCCGAATAGAAGTGCATTAAATCATCGGCAGTATAGGAATAATCCCTATTATTTGGAACAAACTCGATAAGCGCATCGCTTGTCTTTCGATTTGCATACTCCTCGAACGAGGGGTGAAGCACCCCTATGCGCCCGTCAAGCTTTCCCATAAGACTCTTAATCAACTCCGCGGCTCCATTGCCTACAATAATCTGGTCCTGCTTTAATCCGAAATTTTTCGCAGCCACCAAAGAATTGATCTGCATTCCGGAAGGATATTGGCAAATAAGCGTCTGAAACGCCGACTGCATTTCTGCAATCAGCCTCTTACACGGAAAAAACGGGTTGACAAGATAACAGTAGTCCAAAAGCTTTGGATAACGCCAGTATCCGCCATAGCGTTTCTCAAAACGCGCAAGTTTTTCTTCTCCCTCCAAAAAGATTGTTTCCGCAATGTCCAGGTCCTGCACATCATCGATTTCATACCATTTCTCACCGGTAAGCTTAACCGCTTTAATCTGAGGGTCTTCCATAAACGTAATAACCTTTAAAACCTGCTCATAATACTCATTAGTGCCCATCGCCTTACAATAAATCTCCAAAAACGGCACATAGTAAAGCTGTGAAAATGTTCTGCTGAATTTATAAATGTTCACGGTTTTATAATATGCATCTGTTTTATCAAAATCGAACTCACGTTTTGCCACAAACGCCTTGATACTATCGTGCTCATCAAGCGTCACAACCGTCCCGTCCATCCAGCTTTCAAACTTATCCACCAGCACAAGGCTCGGATACGGATGCTCTGCAATCTTTTTTAAGACTGCCTCCTCAAATACCAGATCGGACTCAAGCAGCAGCGTATCTTCCTCCAAAAGATAGTCCTTTGCAAGATACAGGGAATAGATATTGTTTGTCTTGTAGTATATATCATTGTCAACATATATGATCGGCGTGGATACTGCAAGGGCATCAATATACGCCCTGAGTTTTTCCCCCTCATAGCCCACCACAACAACAATCCTTGAGAGTCCAAGCCTGTCCAAATATCCCAGCATCCTGTCGATTATGGCGACGCCGTTGACCTTCACCATACATTTTGTAGCCTCACTTGTCAGCTCCTTTAACCGTTTTCCCATTCCGGCTGCCAAAATTACCGCCTGCATACACATCCTCCGTTTTTCTCTTTCTTAAACCGTTTCTTTACGAGTATCCTTTTAAAGCGATATATAGTGCGAAATCACAAACAAAAATGCAGGTATCCACGAAACGCCGGCATTCAAAACCAGTCTGAGCGCCGAGTAAGGTCTCACGATAACATTGGCACTTTTTTTCATTTTCCCCGGCAAGCTAATGGCAAGGCAGGTTCCAATGCAAAGCACAAACCCTGCAAAAAGCACCCCGTAATATTCATCCAATCCCACGCCTGCGCCAAAGCGCTCCATTGTAATCAGATTTTCCGGATAACCAAACAGCTTCTCCAAAATCATTCCCTTTGCCCAATAGCTCTCGTACACCCAATAATTTGCGCCAAACTGGCTAAGCGCCAAACACAGCATTCCAACCGTCTCAAACAGCATTAACTGATGAAAACGACTTGAATTGTATGCAACAAGGATTGCCAAAAACGGCGCAAGATGAATAAACCAATATGGATTGCTGTCAAACGAGATAAACAGCACAAACATTGACAGCGCAGGGATAAAGACGGAATACTGCTCGCGTTCCATATCGTCCCTGAGGTTCTTTAAGTAGCAAAAAACACAGATTCCGCCTATCAAAAGCACAATGATTGGAACCGCGCTGTTGTGCAGCGGCGCCTTCACGCCCAAAAATGCCTGCATAAAATGTCCGCGCACCTCATCCTTTACCTGCATCGCCTCCGTTCCTTTCGGAAAAGGAAGACCGGAAAGAATCGTCACTGCAAACACAATAACCGTGTCGAGCGCAATTTTCAAGGCGTTTTTTTCAATCAGCATGACAAGCGGAAGAAAGATAAACAGCGGAAACTGCTTAAAACTAACGGCAATCGAAAAAAACAACAGAAACCGCCATCTGTTTTTATTCTGAAAAGAATATATTGCCAGCAGCGTAAACGGCATTCCAAACACGTCCAACTGCCCTGCAATGCCAATCTGCACAAATACCATCTCCGATGACAAAAATAAAAATCCTGCCCATTTTGCCATAGCGTCATCCACGCCAATATTTCTGCAAACTTTGTAAATCAGATACACCACGATGAGGAGCGCCACAATGTATACCGATTTGAAATACAACATTGTCCACATATCAGACGTTTCCTCTATACCAAATTTACTGCATACAATCCACAGCGGAAAACCCCATATGCCAAGCACGATATAAACCGGAAAGTCATAAATGACCTCGTATGCTCCGCCAATCCCGTTTTCCCTGTAAAACGCCAGCATGTCATTGCCATACTCATAAAAGTTATGAAGACCGCCGCCCTGCGTAATGCATTTCCAAAAATTTACCCCGTAATGCACAAACGCTCTTGTATCGCCGTACATAATCGTGATAAACGGAATCAGGAACAGCCCGAAAAAGAGCACATAATCCGCTATCCCCGGCGCTTTTGCACAAACAAACCAATTTTTAAATTCTTGTCGTATCCTTGCCATATTCAGCCTCCATAATCCGTATTTTTACAAAATGTACGCAGTCATCGGAATCAGACATACTCCAAGTGAGAGCAGCAGCCTGATCCACATCATATACCGCGGCACTGCCCGTTCCTCCAACGCAATATTGTTGTGCTGCGTCAGGTTCAGCCATATAAACGCAAGACTTGCCGTAAAAAACAATCCGAACAGGAAGCCGCTTCCCCTGTCCCTCATATCGTACAAGCCTTCCGAGATATTATGAACAAGATCCAGTACGTTATCCGTCGTATCCGCCCGCAGTCCAAACAGCTTCGCAAAAAAAGAGCTTCGCAAAATCTTTACGTCAAAACACCACGGGAGTTCTATTACATAATGTCCTATCAGACAAATAGAACCGGCCGTTTCTAAAATCACGCCCAAAAATGCATACTTTTTATACGCGCAAGTCAGCAGACATTGAAACGGCAGCAGCATAATGACCCAATACGGGTTACTTGCACATAACAGGAAAAAGATCGCAAGCGACAGGTAGGAAATAAGCACGCTTTTCCTATAAAATTCCTTCTTATCATCCGGCATCCGGTACATATAACAGATGATCCAAAACAAAAACGACACAAGAAAAAACACGGGAATTTCTATCGAACTTATGTTTATTTTATTTTTAAACAGCGTCAGCACCGTTCCAAAGGTTGTAAGCTGTGTATGATTCGGTATGATAATCTTGAACCCCAAATACGGCGCCAGCACACACAATGTATACAACCCGATTTTGATTACATTTTTTTCCGCATAGAGAATCAGCGGCACAAACATAAATAGCGCAAACGGCTTAATCAGCGTGGCAAGCAGTATATTGCCCGCAAAGCCCTTCTTTTTTCCGTTCAAAAAGCAATTGAGCGCCTCCAGCATAAAATAAGCCGTGATAACGTCATACTGCGAATTAACAGCAGCGCTTCCGGCAATAATCGGAGACGTCAGAAAAAGCAACGCCACAAGCGATTTCTGCCTAGACATCTCCATTGTATCGCAAAGCTTCCAAAGCGCTCTGACTGTAAGGGCAATAAAAACCAAAATAATCGATTTTGCCCACATCAGGGCAAGCACCGATTCCCAAATATTTACGCCTGTCAGCTTTCTTATAACCCACAGCGGAAAATTCCAAATGCCAAACAAAACATAAATCGGAAAATCGTAACCTGCATAAATTGTCGTTATCGTGTATGCGGCATTTTCCACATCAGAACAGCACAATGCATGAAAATCAAACAATCCTCCGCTAAAGATAACATCCCAAAAGTTGATACCGTGGCTCGTCGTAATAAGAATATCCGAGTAAAAATACCCATAGAAAAACACTAAGTATACCGCCGCAATCAGAACATAAGCCAGCCTTGTTTTTTTATCACCGTTTTTAAACCAAATCATTAACAGCCTCCTGTATCCTTGCCTGTCCAAGCGCCATAATCACAGGCAGACTAAATGCAATTCCATAAAGGTATCTGAAATACTCTCCGTTTCTCGACGCAATCAAGGCAACCCCAAGCGACAAAAACAGCGGAATTGCAGGTAACACCAACTTCGTTCTTTTATTTTTCGCCAAATAGAAAAACCATAAAATAAGCGTCCACACATACAATGCAGAACTTTTGAACACAGACAGTACCGGCAGCTCAAAGACCTTTTCCCGCAGCGTTTCATACATCTGCTGATATTTATGGCTCCACTGCGGATAATGGATTGACATGCCGATTTCATCGAGTGCATCATTTACATATGTCATAAAAACCGCGGATTGTTCATACGTATACGCCTGCGCCAGCTCCCCGCCCGGATAAAAATAATTGTAATAATTATTCAATGCCGCCTCAAGATACACTTCGGGGTGCTTCTTTAGCATTTCCCACCATACCTTAAAATACGCGGATAACTCTGCTGCACTGGCTTCTTCGTTAAAGTTCTCTTTGACGAAATCTCCGTTTTCAGGCACATACTTCTCTGCCAGCACATCATAGCGGAGCACTTTGGAAATTGCTTCCTGTTCCGCTTGCGTAACCTCCTGCTCATAATCACGGATATAGCGCGCTGTCTGCTGAAACGGCAGAGAAAGGGCTTCCCGCCTGCTTGCAGGCGTGATTTTAAACGCCGGCATCAGCACCTCAAAAAGCAACACCGCCACCAGCATCATCAAAACGCCGTATACAGCTGCTTTCTTACGCCGTTTTTTCACAAATAAAAGCAGCACCAACACACTTACAAGCACAATATATTTACCATCATTGCGAAATAGCGTCAGGCACATTCCTGATACCGTAAACAAAAGATACGAACGCTTATCCTCCCTCTCTTTTTGAAGCTGCCATATGGATATTGCGAAAACCAAGAGTGCACATGCCGTAAAAACATCCTTTGTAATCAGAAACATATAGTTTTGCATTCTTGGAGTGAACATATAATACAGCATTGTCACAAAGACAGCTTCAAACTTTACCCCCGCCTTCACCATAACCGACAAGGCATAGGCAACCGTCATCACAATACAAAGCATCTGCGTCACCGATACCAAAAAGATTCCGATATTATAAGAACCAAATACCGTATCTCCGATTACCATGCACAGATGCAGATACAAGGTATGCAGAATCGGATGATGACCGTTTAACCGCACACTTTCATCAATCAGCTTCAGATAACCCGATGTCCCCTCCAAAAAATTGTAGCCCTGTGCAAGCTGATTACACGTATCTCCCATATGAATTGCCGGATATGACAAGAACATGTAAGGAATGTAAAAAATAAAAATTGTAAGAAACGCTGCCATGAATGTATGTTCACAAAAAAATCTCTTATATTGTCCAAACCCTAATCTGCTTTTCACCGTATTGGTACGCCGACCGCATACTTGAAATTCACCCAGTCCTTGATAAAGAACAGCAATTACGGTTGCAAATATCATTAAAAACCCAAGAAACACAAGCATCGCCTTAATCCTTTGCAGACCGTCAGATACCACGTACCTAAGACTGCCGTCATATGCAAATGCCTGTCCTAAAACCATAAATCCGGCAAACAAAAAGGCCGGCGCCGCAATGCACACAACATCCCGAACCCGAAAATCTGTACGCTTTAAATAGGAAAGAGAAACGCCGTAAAGGCACACAATGCCGGCAAACAGTATCAGATCCTGTACTGAAAAGCCCGTCACGGCATCAAAAAGCTGCACGATCATGCTCCGCTCCGAACCCGGAGCGCATAAATCGGTCTTTATTCCAAGCAGCGTAACATATGCAGATAAAAGACATAACATCCACTTTTTTACTCTCATGACAGCCTCCGTGTGCATCCTCCCTAAATGATATGTTTTAACAGCCTAAAACGGCCTTTTTGCTGTGCCGCGCCTAGTATAACCGCATTCAGCGCACTCAGTGTCAGCGTCACAATAAAGGAATCAAACCCAAGTTTATTGGGATTTCTAATAATAAGAAACGTATAAACCGAGAAAAAAATCAGGTGTGACAAGTAAATCACGGTACTTGCTTTTCTGCACTTTTCCCATATCGGGGATTCACAAAGCCGGACATCTAACAATGTCATAAAAAGCAGCAACGCCTCCACAGGCATTATCAATTGCGTGACAGCGCCGTATCCCGTTCCCCATTCCAGCAACAGCTTCAAACCGTTGAGCGCCGCAATTGCCATAATCCCCGTCCGCTTATGAATGCGCAGGTGTCGGTCTGCAATCAGCATTCCCACTGATACGTATATCAAACCTGTAAAAATGCCCCCGTTATTAAACACATATTGATACAGCGAAACTGCCTTTTGCCCAATCCCGCCCAACAAATCCACATGCCCTGTCAAAAATGACATCCATTCGCGAAACACAAATACAGCCGCGGAAATACCGACGATCATACCAACCTGCAAACGCTTCTTTATCATAATCCGAATCGCGGCAAGCGCATAAATCAGGGATAACAGATACCATAAATGATATGAATTATACAGCTTTCCCACAAACAGAAAATATTTCACGTATGATAAGACACAGCTAATGATACTGTTTCCGGAAATACTATATCCATACAGCGTAAGCGGCAGACTAATCAGGGTCCATGCACAGTACAGTTTTACAATTTTGACAAGATAGCGGTCTACCCGCTTTATCTGCGTCTCATAAGGCTGCTTCATTGTACGGAACAAAAGGAAGCCCGATGCCGTAAAGAAAAACGGCACTGCCCACTCCTCCACAATCACAACTGCTTTAATCGCTGCCTGATTCGTCCAGCTCACAATGGGGTTGGTGTGTATTGCCACCACGGCAGCCGCCATGAGCAGCTTAAATAAATCAATACTGTTGACGTTTTTATCCTGCTTCATTTTTGCCCTAATCCTCTGTCATTTCATCCGACAGTTTCACCACAACAACATTTTCCACAATCTGCATCGAACCCGCGTTCGGATATGCAGGCATATGCTCTAATACTTCCTGCGACTGCACAGACAAGTCAGAAACCTCTGCCAGCTCTGCCTGAAATCCGCAGTAATGCAGAATAAAATTTTGTTTACTGTACGCATCCGCCAAAGCGTCGTCACGCCCGCTCATAGAAAACGTGTTCATGATTTCATTATGATATAATGTTTTATCCACAATGTCAACTCCGCTCAATACCACCTTCATATCCTCATGGTACCCGTCCAAGCCTTTTATTTGTGTAATCATTGTCGTGTAATAGCTTAACGCCTGATTGAAGCTTAGCTGCATACTAACATATTGACCGTTTGCAAAATGGCAATAGCTCAAAATACCGGCTGCAGCCGCAAACGTTATCACATATTCCGCAAGGACGGCAAGCTTCTCCTTTCGCTGTTTCAGGCACCGGTCCAGAAGCGTGAGCGGAAAGATAAGGAGGAACACATATGAAAAATACATTAAGGAATAGATGCCGTCCTCACACATAATATAAATAGAATTAACCGCAAGGACGTACACCGCAGTCAGCACCGCGGACTCTATCGCCTTGAGCATTTCTCCTCTTTTTTGAAGCCGCAAAAACAACCGCACGATAACTGCGGTACTTACTGCAAACAGCGTAAAATACATTCCCTTTGTAATGTAATTATAGCTGATTTCCATATTGTTGTTTAAAAATATCCCGAAAAAATTCACCCCGATGGTCCTTAATATCTCAGGTATCCGCGAAAGCTCCATTCTGCCCATTGAACTGATTCCCTTGTATGTGGTAAGCTCCTGTCCGGTAATCATTAGGGAGAGCTTCATACATCCAAAGTAGAGCAGCACGCTAAGGATTAGATTAAAAAGATACGATAACGCTCTCTTTAAAATATCCCAATATCCATACTTGTCCTCAAACAGCATGAGAACTAAAAGCGCCACATAAAACGTCGCGGTAAACGGCAGATAGGATTGATAGATGCCAAGCGAACATGCAAGTAACAGAACCGAAGGCAAAAGTCCCTTTTTGCAGAGCACCATAAGCCGTACCGAAACAACCGACAAAAGAACGGCGAGCGCATAGTACGGCGCCGTAAACATATAAAAAAATGTCCCTGTCCAACTTGGAAAGACAACGAGCGCCGCTCCAAGCAGCGCGTTTGCACTTCTGCTCTTCATGCCGAACAAGTCGGCCATTATTCCGGCAGACACCCCCAATAACAAAAGCGTTATAAGCCCGTTTATCCACGGAAGGCTGAATACCAAATCCAAATGATAGGCAATCGCACCAACTACCCACAAAAACCACCTTCCGTTTCGAAAAGTCGCACCAAAACTATTGATTCCAATCAGGTCATCGAAATTGGGCAGTTTATTGGTAAACATATACATATGCGCAACAAGACCTGCAATTATAGCGGCTGCAAAAGCTGTACGGAACCGTCTGCTCACTTTTTTATATGCTTTTTTTAAAACATCATCTACCCTGTCCAAACGCCATCCCTCTCTATTCTTAAATCATAAATTCCGTTTACAAATCGCTGTCATATATCTCGTCCGTACAAATGCCCGCAACTCCGGCATCAAGGAGTTCTTCAGCCGCATCAAGGTCATTCACGGTATGTATATACAGCTTTAGCCCGTATTCATCCGCTATCTTTTGAATTTCCTCACTATAATTGTCGTACCGGCGGTGCTTTAGCATAACCACTTCTATCCCATGATTGACACAATACCTGCACA
>CAJUJG010000001.1:56950-81193 GCA_910586715.1 uncultured Lachnospiraceae bacterium | reverse complement strand
GACTGTATCATTTGTATAAAACCGTTTATACATTGTAAAAATATACGTTTTAAAACCATATTGGCTTTGCAGAAATTCGTACATTTGTTCATTATACACCTGTACAATGAATCTGTCCAGTATTTCCGAATGCCCTCCCTCGGTATTTTTTATTGTTTCCGTCATGATTTCAAACTGTTCGCGTATCTCATCCTCCTGCGTATATTTTGTATCGGTCACTACCCACAGGTCAGGATATTTTATCATTAGCCCGCAAAGCTGCTCAAAACTCATCGGCGTATATTTTCCGTCCAGCTTTGTATTCAGGAAGGTTTCCTCATCCGGAACGTTTTCCTCTGAAATCCCTTCCTGCACCGGCACATCCCACTCATGCTTCAGGACACATTTGTTGTCGGAGGTCAAAAGAATATCAACCTCCATAACTCTTCGTCCCCGTGCATAATTCTCCTCAAATGCCTCCCATGATCCGGTATACGTATCCCCGTTCACAACGCCGAAGGAATGTCCGATGGTCTTTGTCGGTTCCCAAATACACTTTGTCCGCGATGCCGCGGCATTTTTGACATTGAACACAATACACAACGCCAGCAAAAACAAGCACACAAAATTATAAACAGCTACATACCGATACCGTTTTTTCCGAACCAAAATCCAGTATACGACAAAAGACCATAACGCAGCCAGCACAAACACTGCCGCAAGCGCTGCGGGATAAAGCCAGCCAAAACCAGAAAAGCCATTTCGCAAATCATACCAAAAAAGCTTCCACGACTCCTTCCAATGCCAGTTTATGGCAGTCATGCCCCCTATTATTATCACAAGTACACTTACTACAATTGCAACTGCTGAATTTCTCCGCTTCATTTTAAGCTCTCCCGACCTGTACCAATTGCTATTTTTTATTAATCTGCGCCTTAATATCGACATTTTTTTTGATAAATCCAAACGCAATCCCCCAAAGCAACGCTATGATAATTGCTAAAAATATTGCCGAACTTCCGTAAGAGATTTCGGTTATTCCGTCAACCGTGTCAACTCTTGTGATCCTTCCAAACGGACTAAGAAGCAGATAGGTTGTCACCATATTAAGCATCGCACACATAAGAAACGTAATAAGCGCACTGTACCAGTTGGGCGACGTCTTATTGGAACACTTCTCCGCCAGCAAATAGGTGATTGCTCCACAGCCAAATATAATTAAATAATTAAACATCGTAATCCTCTCCTTTTATTTATTGGGATATAAAATATTGTTGTCATAGAATCTTGACTTTTTATTCAACTCTGCAAACAGCTGCTCATAGCCGTATTCCTCCGCAAGCGTAGGCACATCGGAGAATAAATTGGTTCCGATGCCCAGCCGTTCCCCTTCTATCTGAGCGCCCAGGCTTGCAAGCACTGTCGGGAACATATCAAGTGTGGTAAACTGCCGGTTCTTATGATTGACCGGATTTGCCTTTGCATTAATAAAAACATTGTACACCTTTCTTGCCGTATCCCCCTCATGCTTGTCGTACTCATAATCCTCAAAGAAACCTGTCTGCATGCTGCTATGGTCGCCTGTGATACAGATTGTTGTATTCTCATAAAAATCCTGCTGTTTGATCCATTCCACGAAATCAGACACTTGCCGGGACGCACACGCCCATACATTCGCATACTGGTTCCCGTAAGTATCCGGGCACAGTTCACACAGATAACCGCCGCCGGCATGTGTGTCAACCGTAAGCATGGAAAAATTAAAAGGCTCTCCCTGCACAGCAAGCGCCGTCAGCTTTTCCTTCGCATATTCATACAGCCTTGCGTCTTCAAACCCCCAGCCTTCCTTATAATTGTCAGGAATTCTTCCCTCTGCAACAGCGCTGTTATAGTCCCATATCTCATAATTTCCATGCTGTGTAAAATAATCCTTCCTCCCCGCATACGCAAAATCGGACCCTGCAAGGAAAAAGTTATGATACCCTTGTTTCTCAAGAATTTCACCAAGAGACGTAAGTCCGGGCATAAAGGAAGCATATTTGCTCATCGAATTATCAACGCCTCCGGTATTATCCTGATACTTAAACAGTTTGAGCGGCATTCCTGATGTCTGTGCCATCAGTCCTGCCATCGTCCAACCGCACGCAGGCGCCACCGCCGCCCCCTCCAAAAGCTCCGAATGGGAAAAACTTATGTTCTCTTTCGCAAGCTGCGTCAATTCAGGAATAATATTTTCATCCAAAAGCCCGCCGTTTCCCTTGTCCATAAAGGAGGTTTCCGCAGACTCTACAAATATAAAAATCAGATTTTGTTTTTCGTCGGGAAAGCGAATCGCTGCATTCGCCGCATCTACATACTCGTTTTCAATCAGTTCTGAAGCTTCAATCTGACTCCGCACATATGCGTACAGCTCAAAATTGTCATCTGCAATGCCGATAATCTGTCCAAGCCATATTACCATTACAAGCAGCCAGGCGATCCAGTTAAGTCTAATGGGCAGTATTCCAATGTCCATTGTCTTCTTGCCAATCGAAAGTGTCAGGGAATATGTGCGCTTTTTGGGAAAACACTTTAACAGCAGTTCGATGCCCCAAAAGACCGCCGCCGGTAAAAAAGCCAGTAGAAAATAGGATACAAAATAAGAATTCGCAGTTCCTTTCAGCGGCATATTGAGTGTAAATACAATCTCACTTAATCCGATATTCCCAAAGTTATTGATACACCATACAAGGCTGAACGAAAGAAGCAGCATAAAAAATACCAAAAGCTGTCTTACCATAGCCGCAAGCCTTTTCATTGTTTATCAGTCCTCCTTTTTACTTCTCGGGATACAAAATGGTATTATCATAAAATCGCGACCGTTTATTCAACTCGGCAAACATCTGCTCATATCCGTATTCTTCCGCAAGCGTAGGCACATCGGAAAATAAGTTGGTCCCCAATCCAAGCCGTTCACCGTCTATCTTTGCTCCGATGGAAGCAAGTACAGTGGGATAGATGTCCATAGTCGTAAATTTCCTGTTTTTCATATTGACAGGCTGCACTGCGGCATTGATAAACGCATTGTACACCTTTCGCTCGGTCTCTCCCGAATGCCGTTCATAATATTCGTGCTCTTCAAAAAAGCCTGCCTCCATACTGCAATGGTCACCTGTTATGCAGATTGCCGTATTTTCATAAAAATCCTGCTGTTTAATCCACTCTACAAATTGATATACCTGGTTGGATGCACACGCCCACACGTTTGCATACTGCCTGTCATAGGTATCCGGACACAATTCACACAAGTAACCGCCCCCTGTATGCGTATCCACCGTAAGCAGCGAAAAATTAAAGGGCTGTCCCGCTGCGGCAAGCTCTGTCAGCTTTTCCTTTGCGAACGCATACATCTTTGCATCCTCAAAGCCCCAGCCTTCCTTGTAATCTGATGGTATTTTCCCCAGCTCCGCCGCCGTATTGTAATCCCAAATCTCATAGTTTCCATGCTGCGTAAAATAATCGCGCCTGCCGCCGAACGTAAAATCAGAACCTGCCATAAAAATATTTTTATATCCCTCACTTTCAAGAATTTCTCCAATTGCAGTGGCTCCCGGCATAAACGCAGCATATTTTCCCATGGAATTATCTACGCCGCCGTTTGTGGCTTCATACTTAAACAGCTTTAACGGCAGCCCGGATGTCTGTGCCACAAGCCCCGCCATTGTCCAGCCGCACGCCGGCGCTACCGCCGCACCCTCCAAAAGCTCTGAATGGGAAAAGCTTACATTCTCCGCCGCAAGTGCGGTCATCTCAGGAATAATGTTGTAATCAAGAAATCCGCCGTTTCCTTTATCCTGAAAAGAAGTCTCTGCCGACTCTACATAGATGCAGATCAAATTGCGCTTCTGCTGGGGGAATGTAATATTCGTCTCTCCCGCATCTACATATACATTTTCGATAAACTCCGAAGCGTCCATCTGACTTTTTACATAATCAAACACCGCAAAATTATCGTCTGCAATACTGATAATCTCACCGAACCATATAAGCATCACAATCGTCCATACCACACCATTAAGCCGAAAAGGCAGTATCGGAATCTCAAAAATCTTATCCCGAAACGAAAACCGAAGTCCATACATATGTTTGGGTGTGTGAAATGCCGCAAATAACTCCAATCCAAATAATACTGCTGCCGGACAAAACGCATATAGGAAATAGGTGAGAAAATAGGAGTTTGCCGTTCCCTTTAGCGGCATATTCAGCGTAAAAATAATTTCGTTTAAACCAATATTTCCAAAGTTATCAATACACCAACCCATGCTGAATGTAAGCAGAATCAATATAAATACAAGGATCTGCACTATAACTGTCTTAAACTTTTTCATCCTTATCCTCCAAAAACATCTTCCCTGCTCCTAAGCGTAACGCCCCCGTTTCCAACCTCATAAATCTGATCACACTTCTTTATCGTAGTAAGCCGGTGGGCAATCACAATCAGCGTCCTCGTGCCATGCAGGCTGTCTATGGCATTCATAACTTCCTTTTCCGTATCGTTGTCAAGCGCCGAAGTTGCCTCATCCAAAATCAATACCTGTGGATTGCCGTATAAGGCGCGTGCAATACCGATACGCTGGCGCTGCCCTCCCGAGAGTTTGACGCCCCGGTCCCCAATCACGGTATCCAGTCCGTCCGGCAGGCTTTTTACAAACTCCTCAAGCTGTGCCTCACGCACTGCTTTTTGCAGCATATTTTCGTCAATTTCGTTTTGTTCCACGCCAAACGCAATATTTGCCCGAATGGTATCGTCCATCAGATAGATTGCCTGCGGTATATATCCTATGCTTGCATGCCATGCATCCATATCACTGCGAATGTCCTTTCCATCCACAAGAATACTGCCGTTCTCCGGTTCCAAGACGCCCAGTATCACATCCGCAAGCGTCGATTTTCCGGCGCCCGACGCACCAATCAGCGCTACGGACGTATTATTTGCAATCTCCAAGTCAAGATGTTCAAGCACTCTTTTGTCCGCCTTCGGATAGCGAAACGATACGTCTTTTATGGAAATACCTTTTTGAATCGTTAACGGTTTCCCCTGTTTTTCTTCTTTTGCACGTTTTTTATCCAACCGCTCAATCTCTGTCAAATCATCATAGAGCACATCAATCGCCGGTCTGTTAAACATCATTGCACTCATAAAGCCCGAAATCCGGTTAAACGACGGAAGCATACGAAATGCCGCAATCGCAAACGCCGAAAGCGACGGAATAAACGCAGTTAAATCCGTGTCAAACGCATACACCTTTACTGCCATTGTGAGCAGCAGACCACTGATACAGACTGTTTCCATTACAGGCCGCGGCACAAACGTCAGCATCGACTGCTGTCTTTGCAGCACCGTAAACCTGCGGTAAGTGCTTTCATAATTTTTGAGGAAAAAGTCTTCTTTGTTCATAACCTTAATTTCCTTGATGCCGGAAAAGGACTGCAGCACCCATTTCGTCAGCCGGATGCTGACACTTCTGTTCTCTTTCCCCTTTTTGACAAGTGTCTTTTTAAACACTATGCCGACAAGAACCGCAAATACAAATACAAGTCCCGCAACCACCAGCGTCGTCATCACATCAACACGCATTAAAAACACGGCAAGCACCACGCACACACTCGCCTCCGCGATAAACTGCATCGCATTGAGCACCACCGTATAGAACCCGTTTACATCCTCCGTAACGTTTCTTTGCAGCTCCGCAACATTTCTGGAAACATGAAACAGATAGTTTTGGTGCATATACGACTTCATCATTTTAACGGCAAGCCGCCTTTGATTGTTAAATATAAAACGATATTGCAGATTATACATCTCACTGATATATGCGTTTTTTGCAATGTATACAATCACAAGTGCAAGTGCCAGGAACACAATAATCTGCTTCGCCTCATCAAATCCGAATAAATCCCTGATAAGCAGCAAATACCACGTCTCATTTATCGAATCAGGATTGGTCGCCACGGAAATTAAAGGCATAATCGCAGACACACCCAAAAGTTCAAAGAGCGCTCCCACCAAAATCACAAACAGCATAATCACCAATTTTATTTTTTGCCCGTCGTCCAAAATATAGTTTATCTTTTTATACATTGTTTCGTTTTTCTCCAAATTTTAATCCGGCTGAAAGAATGCCTCAATTTCCGCATCTGTACGCGGCTGCTGCCGCATGTAGGAGTCATAATCCTTTAAATAATGACCGATGTCCCATGCCGTCCTGCCATTTTTATATAAATCATACACCAAAACCTTTGCCGCCGGACCAAGTATCACACAGATAATCCGCCCGTTATCAACTGCAAGCGCCTTTTTAAGCAGTGTATCATACTGATCGTACGCATCTTTTGCAGGCCCGTAAATGTATTCAACATCCGCACATACGTCAAGCGCATTGTATTGAATATCGCTTAAAACGCGTTCCCCGCAAATCAGGGTAATCTTTTTGTCTGCAAAAAGCGCCTGAAGTCTTCTGAAATGCCCGGCAAAGTCATATTCATTATAATTTTGGTACATCTGTGTGATTGCCGCATCAATGTACACCCGTTCCTTATTACAATTTTTTATCAGGAATTTTCTCTGCATCTGGAGGCAGTTTAAAAAATTCTGCGTAAACCCGTTGACGCCCTCCACCGGATTCAAATAAAAATAATTAATTCCAACGAGAAGCTGTTCTTCCTGTGACTGAAGGATTTCCAAAAGACGCGCGCCGAGTGCTCTGTCCGCTTTCTGAAAAGCAATCCCTTCTCCCCGTATCACCGCAATCTCCCCGTCGCCGAATCTGCAAAAACAGCGCTCGCGTTCCGTAAGCTTCTCAAGCGTCTGCCACGGAGACAGCACCGAAAGGCTGTTTTTATATGCCCCGTCACGGTAACGCCTGCTCTCGATGCTGCGGTATATTCTTTTCGGAAAATTTTTTATCTTTTTTATATACTTATTCAAGTTTATCCTCACTTTTAAAACTGCTCAAACGGTTGATAATGCCATACCATTTCAGCGTTTTGTACATTCCATTTATTTTTACCGCGTCAACGGCGCTTCCCTCATACACAAATCCGCACTTTTCATACAATTTCTGCGCTCTCACATTGTCTTCAAGCACGTTTAGATACACCTTATGAAGCCCAAGCTCTTCAAACGCATAGCGCAGTATTTCCTGCGTCGCACGCATGGCAGCTCCTGTACCCTGTGCCTTTTTTCTTGTGACAACCGCATACTCCGCATTCCCGTTTTTGAATGAAATGTGCTTTAAGCTTATTGTACCCAAATATTCGTCATTTTCGTCCACAAACGCAAAGTTCCTGTTGTCGCCGTTAAAGCTCTCATCAATAAAGCCCAGCACACTTTCCATTGTTGCGGCGGCAAAATCTGCCTGAAAATTGCAGTTGATTTCGCAGTCATGCATCCACTCCAACATCAGGGGGGCATCTTTTTTTTCAAGGCGTCTTAGCATATTCTCCCTCTTTCATCACGGTTAAATACCGATCGTAATCCCGGATATATTCGCCTGCGTCATAATGCTCGCTGGACAGGCACAAAAGCACCGAATCCTCCGAAAAGTCATACATATCCTTCCAAACAAGCTTCGGAAGATATATTCCAACATGCGGCCGGTCGAGGTTAAATATTTTTTGACTTGTCCCATCGTCCACCTTTACTTTAGAAGTTCCTGAGACGTTTATTAGAACAAACTCGGAGTTATAGTTGGCGTGGCGCCCACGGATTACCTCCCGGTCCGAGCCGTATATATAAAACACCCGCTTTATGTCAAACGGTATATCCTGATTCCCCTCAATGATGACAAGGTGTCCCCGCTCGTCACCTTTCTGCGGAAATTCAATAAATTTGCAATCCTCTATCATATATCCTCCCGTTTCGCTGTCTGATTGTTACTATTTTATCAAAATGCGTTGATCGCGGCAATCACATACTGCTGCTCTTCGTCCGTCATGCCCGTATAAACCGGAAGGCTTAAAACCTCCCTGGCATATTGCTCCGCCAGCAAAAATTCGCCCTTTTCATGCCCCAAATACCGATAACAGTCCGCAAGATGAGGCGGTATCGGGTAATGGATCTGTGTCTGAATGTCCCGCTCCTGCAAAAACTCCTGAAGCTTTTCGCGCTCCTTACAGCGGATGACGTACTGGTGATAAATGCTGTCCGCACCGTTTCTTACTTTGGGAAGTATGATTTTATCATTCTGAATCCCTCTGTCATAGACTGCCGCTAACTTTTTGCGCTCATCATTCAGTTCATCCATATACTTTAATTTTACGCGAAGAAGCGCCGCCTGCATCTCGTCAAGCCGCGAATTTAAGCCCTCTATTTCGTTATAGTACCTGACACGGCTGCCATAATTACGCATCATTCTGATTTGATCCGCAAATGCTTTGTCATCTGTCACCACCGCACCCGCGTCGCCAAATGCGCCAAGATTTTTCGTCGGATAAAAACTAAAACATCCCGAAATGCCGAAGCTCCCCGTCATTTTACCGCCAAACCTGGCGCCGTGCGACTGCGCGCAATCCTCAATAAGTGCCAGCCGATGCTTCTCTGCAATCTGTGCAATCCGCTCCATATTGCTTGCCTGCCCATAGAGATGTGTCACCATGACTGCTTTGGTTCTCGGCGTTATTGCCTGTTCTATCTGCTCCGCATCCATGTTAAAATATTCATCCGGCTCTATAAACACAGGCACTGCCTTATTTTCCGTGATGCCAAGCACTGTTGCAATATACGTATTTGCCTGTACAATCACTTCATCCCCCGCGCCGATTCCAAGCGCGCGAACTGACATGATCAGTGCGTCAAGCCCTGAATTTAATCCAACACAGTATTTTCTGCCTGTATAAACAACAAACGCTTCCTCAAACTGTTCGACTTCTTTTCCCAGAATATACCAGCCAGAGCGCAGCACGCGAAGCGCGGCTTCCTCATATTCCTCCTGGTGCATCTGAAACTGCCTGTCTAAAACATTGCATTTAATCTGCATCTGTATCCCCTTACCCTTCCGACTGCGGCAGCATGTATCCTTCCTGCTCAAGCTCGTCTAAAAACTCCAATACACGCGCAGTTCTTCCTGACAAAAACCGATAAATATCATTTGCCACTGTCTTCCATTGCTCCATTGTAAAATTCTGATATGCAGCATTGATTCCCCTTACGGCAAAGCTAAGCTGCTTCAGCCTCGTATAGCCCATTTCACAGCGAAGCAGATTTTCCTGCATTTCTGCTGCATATGCTTTCGTATGTTGTTCAAACGCAGCGGTCACATTTTCTTTTGTGTAGACCGTGCTGCACTTATGCCTCACATACGTGGTAAAATCATTGCGAAATGCCTCACACCGCCAAAGTCTTTGAAAAAGCCACGCCGAAAAATTTTTCTTTTCTTCCGCAGCGCTGTCTCCAAACCCCAGTTCTAACATTTCTTTTAAATAATTCTCATTATCTACCATTGTGCAGTCAAAATCAAATAAATACCAGTTCCACAACCCGCCTTTTTCTTTCCATATATGCAGATTATGGTCTCCGTTGCTCACAGCATCCGTATTTCCAAAGAATGCCTCGGCAAACACAAATTCTATAAAATTATCAACGTTAATCTCTGTCTTAATCCATTCGTAATCCGCTTCCTGATAAAAATCTCTCGCACGAATCGCCTCAAAAAGTTCATCAAACTCTTTTGCCGAAATATTTTTCCACGGTATAACAAGCGTAATATCCTTTTTAGATGCGCCTGTATGCTTCTGAATATACTCCTTGCCTTTTGGCTCCATAAGGCTGTATAAACCCCAATATTCCCCATCAATAAACAAAATACAGAACCGGCTTTTCTGTGCTCCTGCACCATAATCACTGATAAAATTAGAGACAAACGCGCTGGAATATGCAAAAAGATTCTCTTTGACAACACCGCTTCCCGGTCCGCGCAATGTAAAACGTTCGTATGCCAGTTCGTCAGAAGCCCCAAACATATCGCCTGTTATTTTTTTGTTATCCAGCACAACATTAAAACTTTTTTGTATATTTCTTGAAATACTTGATTTTCCCGCAATTGCAAATGTCATATCGTCCTCGAACACACTGCCGTCCGTATCAAAGATTTCCACATGCCCTGTAAGGTCTTTTGGCATATTGCTATTAATGCGCCTTGAATTTCCCCCGTACTTTCTCATTGTGTAATACGTATATCCAAGCACATAAGCGCCTTCACTGTCATCAAAAAGCGCATATGGGTCTGTCGTAACCGAAACAATCGGCAAAGTATAATCGGATTGGACAAAATAGGTATTGGTCTGTACGGACCTTGAAAGTTTCGCATCTTTCAATACTCTGGCCCTTATTACCGTTCCTTTATATACCTCATTCACGCCATACTGTGTTTCCGAATTGTCTGCATTCTCACTCGGCGTCAGCACACACTTTTTTGTTGTATACTGATTGGGGCGCTTTTCATTCGTAATCTCAATCGGTCCGCTATAAACAAGCGAATCAATATCCGGTTCACTTCCGTCAAGTGTATATAAAATTGCCGCACCTTCTGCATCACAGCTCAGCTCTACTGCAATATTTTCATCATAGCAGCCGCCTTCAAGGGAAAAATGAACCTCTCCCCAATCAGCCTCAAGCTCCTTGCCTTGTGTAAAATACATAGGATTGGGTTCCAGCGGCGTACTGTACGGCAGAAAACCCACTGCATCCGCATTTGCATGCATTCTTCCATAAGAAATATCACACTGTTGATCCTCAAGCTTTATGCTGTCTATTATATTCTCATTTTCATCACTTAAATAAATTGTTTCCTTACCCGCATTAATGAAGAAATTAGCATGTAAATTGCCTTCCTCCATATCTCCATCGCAAAAAATAATTAAGTATCCGTCACTTTCAATGTCAACATTTGGAAATGCCCATTTTGTAAGCTCATTTTTGGTATCAGACAAATAATATCCCTTTAGGTTTATTGTACTCTTTGTAGGATTGTACAGCTCTATCCAGTCGGCATAAATCCCCTTTTCATCCTTCCATGTGGAAAGATTATCTGCTACCACCTCATTAATCATCAGATGCGTTCCCCTGCTGCTATGTGTCTGTAACTGCAATACTTTAGCGTACAAAAGCACCATTATCACTGCAATCGGTACCACAACGATTAAAATTCCATAAATCTTCGACAAATTTCTTTTTTTCATCAGCCTATGACTTCTCCTGTATATGTCACCACGTTGACTGCTTCGGTCCCATCAATCTCTTTTATTGCCTTTGCAAGCTCTGAAAGATTATTCTTCTTAAGCCCCGCCTCATAAGTAATCTCCTCATAGTCGCCTGTTGCATTCTGCATACGCACGCGCCATTTTTTTGTATTTTCGTCAATCAGCTTTTCAAGCGCATCGCTGTCAATCCTGTTTCCCCGCACCACAATCAGATAATTATTTCCATCGTAAGCATCCCTGCTAAAGACGAAAAGCACAACTGCTATTACAGCGCTTCCGACCACGGCAACAACATACATTTCCGCGCCGCAGGAAAGTCCGATTGCAATCGCCCAAAATAGAAACGCCATATCTTTTGGTTCTTTGATTGCTGTACGGAAACGAATCACGGACAAAGATCCGACCATACCAAGAGAGAGGGCAAGGCTTCCTCCAATGATTGTCATAACCATTGTGACAATTACCGCCAAAACCACCAGTGTCTGATTAAAACTCTTTGAATACACAACACCGGAATAGGTCTTTTTATAGATAAAATACATAAAGAGACCGAGCACCAATGCAGCAGTCATTGCGAGTACTACCTGATAAATGGAGATGCTCGAATTTGATTCAATTAAATACTTAAAAATTTCTTTTTTACTCATGTTTCATAACCATGCCTTTCTTTCATCCTAACCAACTGTTTCCCGTGCCATACAATATTTGCTGATTGACATACGCTGCATGCGAATGCTTGAAAGCATATTTTCTACATATGCCGGAAGATACTGATCGTATTTTACCTCCAAAATGATATACTCCGGAGCCAGCACTCCCACAAGCGCATTTTTTTCCTCAAAAAGCCCGTTTCCTTTAAACGCGCGCACCCTTTTGTCAAAGGTCAGCCTGATATTCTCAACAGGAAGCAGGTATGCTTCCCGCTCATAGTCCACAACCACCTTTGGCATATATGCGTATGCACTCAAGTTAAAATGTGCTTTTTTTGCCACATCATTGTCATATTCCGCCAGCGCATGATAATCCCCTTTGGAAAGCAAGACTGCTTCTTCACGGCTTATTGTCATCGTCTCTTTGACGGAATACTCATTCTGTTTATTTTTGATTTCAAGCTTTACTTTATCCGCAGATGTATCATAAATCCTAAGCCGGATCTTCTTTCTCTGCGCTATCCCGATCAGTTTGTCATAATAATCCTTATTTTCAGGCGTATCAAAGTAAAGCGAACGTATATAGTAATCCCTGCCTTGTTTCATATTTTCGTCCTTTATAAGCAATGCTCCTAACAGTCTCCTAAGATGCTCATATTCCACAGTCGAAAGCAGAAATTTCATTTCATGGCGATATATTTTCAAAATATTATTTGTCTTCAAATTTGACTCCTTTGCTGCTCTATGATGTTACAAATAATGCTCTCAAGCTTTTTGGCTGCGCTTTCACACAAAAAATGTTCTGTAACATGACAGTGTGCCGCAGCTCCGGTTTCTTTTTTGTCAGCCACCAGCGCCTTTTGAATAAGCGCCTCTTGGCTGTCGCAAATATAACCGGACTTATTGTTATCTATAATCAGTTCCGGTCCAGGTGCACGCAGCGCAATTACAACATTTTCATAATACATTGCTTCCAAAATGGCCATACCGAATATCTCATGTGTATTCAAATTGATATAGCATTCTGACAAACAGTAGAGTTCCCACATCCTGTCATTTGGCACCTTTTCATAAATGGAAACTTTGTCTTCCAGCCCGCATACAGCTATTTTGCTTTTCACATTTTCTAAAAGCTCCCCTTGTCCTACCATAAGGAGTCTGTATGCACTGTCCTGTGCATACATCTTTTTAAAAATATCAATCATTTTTTCGGGCTGCTTTTCAGATGTCATCCTTCCTACAAAAAGAATGATTTTATCCCGCTCCCCATAATGCCACTCCTCTTTCAATGACTTTACCGGATAAGCTTTATAATCCTGCCGTAAAAGCTCCATATCTAACCCTACCGGCACGCAAAAAAGCTGCTTTGCCCCTTTGTTCCTGAGATCCTGCTCCAATGCAGGCGTTTTTACAACGGTAGGCATTCTCTTATAATATTTAACATTATTACAGAAAATGTCAACAGCTTTTCGCTTTATTGGAGAAGAATTATTACTGTGAATCACGCCTATATACGGCAGGCAAAGAATCTTGTTTTTTCTGCACCAGCGGTAAAAACTCCCTAAAAAGAGATAGTTGTCAGACGCTGTAATATAGCAGTCCTTGTCCGCGTCAAGCATGGAAAGATTTATGAGGGCATGTTTCCCTATATGTCTGCACCGGATGTACTCAATCCGGACCGTTTTCTTCATTATGCTTTCCCGTTCCTGCCCAAGGTCAGGTACCGGATGGTATACGGTCAGCTCATGCCCCATTCCCGCAAGCGCTTTTGCAAGTCCCTCAGCCTGTGAATTATAATATTTACTTAAATTTTTGTTCTCCGTGTTCAGGGAGATTACTGCAATCCTCATGCATTAAACCTCTTATTTTTTCTCCTTTTTTTCCGGTTCATCCATTGGTAAACATAACTCTTAAATATCACAAAACGGTATCTCTTCTTTCCCATATAACCGCGCTGATAACGAATGGCGGCGTTTTCTCGAACACCTGTTTGACTCCCTGACATTCCACCCAGCCTAAAGTTGGAAAGCACACGCATAACCGGTGTAAAGACAACTTTTTTACTCTCATATAAGCGCAGCATAAAATCATAATCTGCCGCAGAACGGTAGTTTGTGTCAAATACGCCAAAATCACGATACGTATCAGCAGTCACAAAACATGTGGGATGTGTTATCATCTGCTCTGGCAGGAAATCATGGTGGTAAAGAAATACCGCTTTCTCTTTTTCCCGCAGGAAATTACGCTGCATTCCGTAAATCACCTCATACCGGTTCCCCGCATAATTCTTTACAATCTGCTCAACAGTATCGTTTTCATACCAGTCATCACTGTTCACAATACCAATCAGCTGACCTGTAGCAAGGCGCACGCCTTTATTCATGGCATCATAGATACCGTTATCTTTTTCCGACACAATTTTAAGCTGCTTCGGAAGCTTGTCCTTATGCTGATTAATAATTTTTACCGTATCATCCGCAGAACCACCGTCGATGATAATATATTCTATATTTTTGTAGGTTTGGTTTTCAATACACGCCAATGTTTTTTCTATGGTACTGCTGCTATTATAACACGGTGTTATCACAGATACTAATATTTCACGCATTTTTTCTCCCTTCCAATATCGCGGTCTGCTTCATTTCACGCAAAGTTAATGTTACCAAAAACGGCATTCCCATAATACACGGAAAAATATAACGTTCATAATTTATGGCATTACTCGGTCCCACAAGCACTGTCAGAATTAATGCAATATACATAAATACCGGCAAAGCAGCCGCCCTGTCATGCCTGATGCCATTAAGAAAAAAGGCGGTGAGCACAATCCACACATATAATGCACTCGTCATCATAATATTCAAAACAGGAATGCGCATCCACAAAAGATCACAGAACGTCAGCAAATCACGCAATCCTGTATGAAACCTGCCATAGCAATGCGAAAAATCAAAATAGCCATCCCTGTTTACATTTGCCATGCTTCCGACACTTGTCCTTGCTATCTTCATTGTGTCATTTACCACAGGATAAAAATATCCATAATAATTATTTAAAAATGCCGCCGCATACTCTGTTGGATGCTTAAAAAACATACGGAACCATACAGCAAGATAATCCGTTAATTCATCGCCCGATGCCGCCTTATTATAAGTACGCTTTACCGGATCGGAAAGATTTTCCGAATAGAGACTGCCAAGATTTTGATAATCAAGCACCTTTTCTATTGCACGGCGTTCTTCCTGCGTAACCTCGTCACCATGATATTTTACATATCGCGCTGTCTGCTGAAACGGAACGGACAGCATTTCCCTCACGCTTCCATCCGGAATTCCCGCCGCAGGCAGCACAATATTGGAATAAACCCCGTTCACGGCTACAACGGCAAACAGCACCCAAAGCCACCTTTTCCACAAGTGCCGGTAAAGCGCCGCGGCAAGAATCAATGTCAGTATCATGATATAAACTCCGTTTTTTCTGATTAACACAATTGCTGCCGAAACCGCAGCCAGCGCTGCCATATTTTTCCTTATATCCGCTGCATTTACTGCCTTATGCATCAAAATCGCCCATAACAGCAGCAAATCGGCAAAGAATGTATCTTTTGAAATCATAATGGCATACTTAGGCATTAGCGGAAACAATGCGTAAAAACACATTCCCGCAAATGCAAGCCTTTTATTTCCAAGATTATTTGCACAGTACAGACAGCTATAGGCAAGAACACACAGTGTTAGCAGACACTGGACGAGCGCACAGCAAAAAATACCAAGATTATTGCTGCCTCCAAACAATTTTACAGCATGCAGCAGCAGGCTTACGTATCCCGTATACAAAACCGGATGATGATTGGTAACATAACATCCTTCTTTAAGTGGCAATACCGTTGTTTCAATCCCCGACGGATAATTGTATGCCATATAAATAATATCCTCGCTGTCTCCCATAAATACTGCGGGATAATATGCTGTTATGACTGGCAGCCACGCTGCAAACAACAATGCCGCAATCATGGCAAACGAATATCTGTTATCAAATATCCGCATAATTCTGCTGTCATTCCCATTTTGGGCACAAGGTCTTAAGAGAGCAAACACTGCAATCTGAAGCACCCCCGAAAAAAGCAAAAACAACCCGCCAAGTACAATCAGACCTTTCAAAACCTGTACCGTCCCACGGGTTAACAGCCATATATCATTGTAATTATAAAGCAATTTCCCAGTTACGGCACAAACGGCCGCAAAAAATGCCAATCCCCAAATTCCTGACATTGTACGTTGGGACTGTATTTTCACATCATGCAGACGCAAGTAAAAGAGCGTCAAAAAGCCCGTTAACATAAGTGCAGCAATCGACGGCGCTTCGAGCGCATAAAACAGTTTCGACAACGGTCCGAACAGCGTTTCCGGATTCGTATAGCCAAACAGCGCTGTATCATCGGCGACAAGACTGTAATCCATTGTCAGTGCCGCTACTGTAATCACAGCTTTGAGAACACTTTTGAAAAGTTTGCTTTTGATAAGTTTCTTACCATTCACTCTTTTTTGTCTCCTTATGCTTTATCAAATGCATCTGACCGCACATTAAAATGCTTTTGTACCTGCTCAAAATATACATCATTTCTGTTAAGTCCCACGTTTTCACTCTTTAAGCTTGTCGCCTGCTCCTTTTCTATTAAATCGGGCATTGGGATTTTGCATGATGCCCAAACAACAGGCGTATCATGCAGCAGCTCCATAAATTTCAGCCATATATCGTCTGCCTTGAGACAAAGCTTTGTAATCAGTTCTTCATCAAACGCCCGCTCACAAAGACAGTGCGGCGGATAAAGCACGCCGCCCACCCCCGTCGCGACAAGCGCATGGGAAGGCGTATCACAGCCGCAATATTCGCCAAGCCAGTTATTGTAAGGGGCAATTGCGCCGTTGGCATCTTTTGTAATCTTATGCACGCGTCTTGCACATACTGCATTCGGATACCGCATATGCGTTTTCATCAGTGTTTCAATCACATCTTTTGCGTAAATCAAATCATCGTCCACCGTAATAATAATGTCATCCGGAAATTCCCGCATCGCGTGAATGTACTTTTTATGCGGCTTCAAATCCCCTGCCGCCACTCTGTATTCGACCCCGTACTGCTCTAATTCCAACATCTTCGGGGTAAGTTTTTCCCTTCCTACGTCCGCATCAAGCCACACGATAATCTTATCAGGCTTGAGTGTCTGAAGCATGATGCTTTTCAGCGCGGTATGGATATGCGCAAACCGCCCAGGATAGCTTGTCAGCGACACGATAATGCGTGGTTCTCTTTTTTGACGGTTCAATGCATCCCTTTTTGGAGCAATTTGAACGTATATTCTCCTACAGATGTACTTTATTTTTCTGTAAATCCGATAGCTTTGCCTTTTCATTACCAATAACATCCCTTTTCTACTGTTTCGGCGCCTTTTGGCGTCTCCGACGCACTCGGGTGAATCCATGTGTCATTGAAAAATGTCGCAATTTTGGACGGATAATTATTTTCCCAGCGGTATCCCTTAATACCGAACATCAGCTGTGTCGCCCCGCCCAAATGAATCGCCTGTTTCCCTGCCGCCTTCAGCTTTGCAGCAAGCGGGAAACCATATGCGCCGCATCCTATGATTGCCACGTCAAAGTCAATCTTCATCGCCTCCAAAAACATGTATTCCAATGCATCAAACCATGTATCAAAACGCTCATCCTTCACACCGCAGATAGTCTGCACTGCCTTGAGCGTCTTTAGCTCAAACGACGGCAAGATCGGATGCTTTTTCCAAATCTCCTTCCGCTTAGGATACTGTGCCAAAATACTGTCCTCAAACGGGTGAATCACAAGCACCTTTTTCCCTTTTAACGCTGCCGTCCACGGGCGTCCGTGATAAAGCCACGGTTCCAGCCGGAATAAAAAAGTCAGGTCCGCATGGGAAATATATTCCTCTATGATAAAATCCTCCATATTCAGATGCCACATTGCAAGCAAATCAATCTGTTTACACGAATCAAGCATCAAATCCGTAAAGGCGTGCAGATATTTGTAATCAACCGGAAAGAAACCTGCGCCTGCGCCAAGCCTTGTAAACCACCTGTCCAAATATGCGTCATCTTCAGGTGAATTTCCTTTATAGCGGATTGCCAAATCGCCCACCATCGTCTGCAGTTCCGTATTTCCAAACCGGCACGCCATAAACGGTTTTCCTTGCTTAATTCTGTCGTAAATATAATCGTTCGTCTTTTTCGCGCCCATAACCCATTTGCCGGCATAGTGCGGCATTACCGGTTCACGGTGAAAATATTTGACAATCCCGTGCCGTCTGAGCGCCTTATTAAAATAAATATCCCGCCACTTCCAACGCTTTTCATATTGGATCCACTTTTCTTTTTTGTCCATCTATGCATGCCTCCGTAATTTATTTTCCACCTTTTTTTGAAACTTATGAAGCGCTGTCATAAATTTTGTCCGTCCAAAACGCAGCTCCGCCATACTGCCGACATTGAGTCTGTGCGAATCAATAATCTGCGGATATGTGCTTCGCTCCTCCACATCCTTGGGATAATGGTTTATCATACCATACTGCGAGGGGTCACGAAACTTTTTAATCCCCTGTTTCTTGGAAATCAACGAAATTACCGACTGGTCATGCCGATGATCAACAAAATCCGGATAATTCTCTTTTCCCATCGTGTTCGGACGGTCTGAGATAATACGGATGTCCTGCGCATAAAATAAAACTTCCCGAAAGAACGCCTCCACCTCCTGCGACTTCTTACACACCATATACCCGCCGATTGACTGCGGCGTATCCGCATACCGCGCTTCGTCACATCCCGTAAGCAAAAAGGCGTCCCGTTTTGTATATCTGCGCTCGAGCATCTCATTTTGCAGCGAAAACAGCATTAAATTGACGTGCTCCTGTTCCATACAGTCAATCAGCTTTTGAATCCTGTCCACATAAACGGAGCCTGCGTCCGTATAAATCAGATAGTCGCCTTCTCCAAGCTCCTGATATGCCCTGTAAAACACATACGGCTTCCAAAGATAGTAGCCGCCGCCCCTTGGATTGTCGAGAATTTCTTTATTTGCGGCGCGAAACGCCGGATCAATATCCTCTGCGGTATATTCAATCACACGATCCGCTCCCCACTGCCTCGCAGTTTTACTGTTGAGCCGCTGTGCCCTTCGGAACCGTCTGTCCGCATAATTTGCCGCAATAATCATTGTGCGCCTCCTCTTTTGAGTGCAATTTTTGCCCAGTACCGAGACTGCTTAACCGCTTCCCAGCCCATTCCTGCGCGCATCATATCGTGCATCCGCTCCCGAAAAAACAACTGCATTTCCGCTCTTTTCAGGCGAAGCTGCTGTGAGGCGGTAACCGAGCCACCAGATATTCTGTAATAAATCAGTTCCCGGTTAATCAGTCCGCAGCGGTAACCTGCCTTCATGACCTTAAGATTCATCGGATAATCCTCAAACCAACGGTACGTCTCATCATAGCCGCCCAGTTTGCGGATAACAGACATCGGATAAAACGAGCCCGACGGGGCGACAATGTGGTTTTGTTTTAATAACATACGATACTGTTTCTTATAATCCGTTTCCCTGGCAAATTCATAACATCTGTTACAATATTTCTCAATTGGCGCAAAATCAACGGTTTCTCTCTCCTTTTCATCCGCAAACAGATGCACCTTCGCTATCGGAATGGCTTTCGGATTGTTCTCACAAAATTGAACATACTCAGAGATTGCATCCTTTGTCATATAGTCATCCGCCGCTATCAGTTTTACATAATCTCCTGATGCCTGCGCCAGCGCACGGTTAATATTTCCGGGAATACCCGTATTCTCCTGTGCCGTAACAAGCTGCATTTTTGAAAGCGCACCCTGATTGTCCGCAAGCCACGCCTGCGCCGCTGCAACCGTATTGTCAGGAGAACAGTCGTCCGTAATAATAAGTTCTATCCTTTGATATGTCTGATTTTTAATACTGTCCAGCGTCTGCACAATCGTTTCCGCCGATTTGTATGCAAGGACAATGACGCTAACCAACTTCATGTCAATCACCCTACTCTTTCTTTACCTGCAGATTGATCCATTTTCTTACCTGCCAAAAATATCCTTCAAACCGATTCTGCTTTGCAAACGGCTGATACCAGTAAAAGCCCATAAGGATAAACAAATAATTTCGCAGAATATAAAACGAAATTAAATGCGCCTCCATAATCGTAAACAGCGTATATCCCGCCACAATCACGACAATCGTGTAGTCCTGTTTACGAAAACTTTGATAAATCAGATACAAATTCATCAGCACATAGAGCGCTCCGGGGATAATGCCATACCAATAGAACAGCTTGATAATCCCCGCATCAAAGTATTCCGTATTTGCCGCTGAGGCAAACGGCAGCCAGTTTTCAACGCGCGCCGCCTCTATCCTGTGCGCAAACTTAAATCTTCCGTTTAAAATGGTATCAAGCCGGTCTATCAGCTCATTCTCAATCCCCGTATGGGAACCAATCGCTGAAAACACGACAATGCCGATTACAAACAATCCGCCCAACAGATAAATTATCCTGCTTTTTTGCAGCGGCTTGCAGTATTTTAGCAAAGCCACGCCTGCAATCACTGCCGTACACACCAAAAATCCGGTATTCGAATCCGTATAACGGTACGAAAAATAATTCAAAAACTCCAGGAGCAGAAAATGATACCATTTCATTCGCTCTGCATCCAAATACAAACAGAGCGTAATCATCATAAACAGCATGCACTGAAACGCATTCGGATGCCCCATTCCAAAACAGTAACGCGTTTCAATAATGCTCGGATACTCTCCTCTTCCGAAATTTGCCGTAATCTTAAAATCACCAAAAATCCCCAGTCCTGATAAGGCAAACAATATCACTGATCCCGTGAGTGTAATCCAAAGCGCCGCCCGCAGCATTTTTTTCAGATTTACGCCCTTACATGCCGCCACGAACGCCAC
Organism: uncultured Lachnospiraceae bacterium; assembly: GCA_910586715.1. Taxonomy (GTDB): domain Bacteria; phylum Bacillota; class Clostridia; order Lachnospirales; family Lachnospiraceae; genus COE1. The sequence continues at coordinate 60,320 of CAJUJG010000001.1, read as the reverse complement.
TATCCGGACGGTTTCGTCGCGCTCATTGACAAAGTATGAGAGAAACGCTGCCGCGCCAAAAAGGAAAATGCAAAGCCACTCGCTGCGCGAATATTTCGTCGCCGCAATCTTGATGCAGCAAAGAAGAAATGTAACCCGGAACAACTGCCCTTCTATCGGGTTGATATATGCACTTTTATCAATCATCACAATGACAAGCTCTGTTATCAAAGCAAGCCAAAAGCATATCATACCTGTTTGTTCTATTTTGTTCCTTTTGTCCGTATTCATTGTATCAGCCCTAACGCTTTTCTTAGCTTCTTGAATTTTCTTGGTCTGTTTTCGTACTTATACTGTATATACGCGCTGCATTCCGGTAATTTTGCTTCAAACGCCGCCTCGTCATTCATATAATCCTGCACTTCCGATAAAGACTGAAAGATAATCGGCAAAATCCGCTCTACCTGATGCGCCTCCGAAGGAAAACCCGGCGACATCCCATAGTTCATTAACTTGTTCAGATTCCGGTAAAATTCCCTGCTGTGCCGCAAAACCTGCTCACGGCGGACAATATAGCACGCGCCCGACGCAAACATGAAATACTGCGGAATCATGGGCTTTTTGTAGATAAAACGCAGTAAGTCGTCCGCATCGTTAAAATATTTCTTGGGATGGTTTTCCGACGCGGCATACCATGAATCGTTTTTCTCCACATAGACGTTTTCCATCGCAAGAAACGTGTTTCCCACATCGTTTTTTTCACCGTTTTCATTATACTTTGAAAACCTGTCCCAATACTGCTTTTCATCGTACAAAAAGGTAAAGCTCTTATTATTGTACGTATGTTCAAAAAACGCTTTAGAGCAGTGCCTGCCTACCATGTTTCCCTTTAACAGGCACATCACCTCAGGAAGCGCATCATAATGCTCGTCAAAATAAGAAAAATAACTTGTGATATTGTGCCCTGTATTTTCCACTTCTTTTACATTCAGTCCCATATCCTTTAACTGCTTTTTGACTGCACTGTCCGTGGAGCAGTCATAAATCACATACTCCTTACAATACGCCAAAAGATTGGTTGGAACCGTATTGAAATTGTGTATAACGAAAAAGTTATCTGTTTTTTCCATTGCATTTTCAACCTTTCTCTTTGCCTGCGCCAAGACGGGCACGGACAAAGCAACGCACGCTGTCACAAAACTCACCGGCACACGCTTTGATATACAAGGATGGCTCTATCCCAAGCGCCTTCGCCTCTCTCAAACCTTTACCGTATTTCACGATAAACTGCTTTGTAAAATATGCACGGCACTCCTTACTCTCCCGCAGACGGTATTTCTCGTACATATAACGGTAGTCATTGTAAATGCGCAGATCTTTCTCCGAAAAGCTCTCCGTATACTGGTGGTCATGTACCCCTATCGAAATCAGCGGCTTTGTAGTGAAAACAAATTTGGGACTTTTTTTCAGCAAATCAAAATATAAGTACATATCCGACGCCCAGTTGCTCTTCTCATCAAACAGTGTGAGCGATGTACCGCGCCGATACATCACTGCGCTTGGCGCGCCGATTTCATTTCCCAAAAACAAATGTCTGTAATCTTTTCGCAGCCTGCCGATAAACTGCGGCGTGGCGTGCCTGTCGTAATACTTCATCAAATCTCTCGTACAGCTGTCAAATTCCTGCGAATTTGTGCCACTGCACAAATTTGCCGTGTGAAAATTTATTTTCACACTGTTGTCCAGCGAAACCTGCCTGCTGCCTGCAAACGCAAGATACGCGTCGGGCGACTTATCCAAAAGCGCCGCATACGCACCAAGACTTTCCGCGTCGGTAAACCAGTCATCACTGAACATAATCTTGATATATTCACCGCGTGCCATTTTTATCGCCGCATTCCAATTGAAAATATGTCCGTATGGCGTTTCGTTGTGGATATAATGAATATTCTTATGGCGTTTCTGATATTGTGCGACAACCTGCTCTACCTCATCATCTGTAGAATCGTCCGAGATATTGACTTCAAAGTCCGTATACGTCTGCGCATATACAGACAAAAGCAGCCGTTCCACCTCTGGCGCATTGTTATAAGCAGGCGCACATATCGAAACCTTCGGCGTATTTCCCGTCATTTGCCCAACACTCTCTTTCCCGCTCTTTTTATGGTTACCAATATATCGTAACATACGTTTTTTATTGTCACTTTCATGCGGCGCAATACCCTTTTGACTGTCTTTTCCTCATGCATAATCAGAAAGTCAAGCTCTTTTTGGTGCTCCCTGATATACTTTGGAAAGCTCTCGTCAATCTCGCACCGCACAAACTGTGCATTTCTTCCAAATATATCCTTGCCGTCCTTAATTTGGTCCGTCACATTTGATAACACATGTTTTGAATTATACTCCTGATGTGCCGCCGATACAACCTTCTGCTGCACGCGCTTTCGAATATCCTTCTCCCCATGACCGCCCATATAACCAAAATGCCATCCGCCGTCATCCACGCGGATACCGATTTCTTTGCGCTCGGGAAACCGCAGTTCGCCAAGCTTTAAGTCCTGCTCCCGCAAAAGCTGATAGCTGCACATTTTCGTGCCAATCCACTTTTTGCGCTCCACGCCTTCAAACTCTCCCGCATAGGAGAGCAGGCTGCCCGATATCTCCTCCATGTTGAGATAACAGTAAAAAAGACGCTGTGCAAAGTGATATATTTTGTCCTTCTGAAAATCCTGCAGGATTTCGCGGATTTTGTCCGGATTTGGTATCTCATCCAAATCGCTGAATATCACAACATCATCATCCGTGCAGTCTTTTAACCCCCGCGTCACCGCATTTTTCTGAAAGGTATCACGGTAGTGCGTATCTCCCTGCGGCGTATCCTCAACGACGACATGGATAATCTTATCCGCAAATTCGGCGAACATCTCCTTATTTTCCTCGTAATACAGCGGCTTTTTTAATCCCGAAAACGTCTCCGTCGCCTCGCTGATGACAAACCGGTCCACCACGGGGCTTAATACATTCAGGCGGATTTTTAAAATATCAAGTTCATTAAAAAACTGAAAGCAATCGTAAACCACTTAGTTTAACCTCTCTTTTCTGCGGTTTCGTACAGCCGCCGCAACCACAAAAATCACGGAAACTGCTGAAATAACATATGCCACTTTCCAAATAACCGGAATCTTATAAAAGACTTTAATGTCGCTGTCAAAATGCGCCGGAACCGCTAAGCTCACCCGGTTATTGGTGCCATTCATAATCCCTATTTCTTCACCTGTATCGACATCATACGCATAATAATTATCATAATTCAGCAGTGGAAGCTCAACCGGCTTTTCCACATCGGCAGTGTTTTTACAGCCAAACGTTGTAACTCCGTTTTCATACTGAT
>CAJUJG010000001.1:18462-56940 GCA_910586715.1 uncultured Lachnospiraceae bacterium | reverse complement strand
ATAGTCAGACACCATGATCACATTCCTGTCAAAAGATACCTCTCTCTGATTAAGTTCTCCTTTTACCGTATCCTTTAATAAATATTCGTCCTTTCCGATCTCAATATTAACATCCGAATCACCAAATACACTGATTGTATCCGTTCCGTTCGTATAGATGTTCATATAAAATCCGCCCGTTATCACAGCAATGATACAAATCGCCATACACAATGCATATGCTGTCTGCCTGCCTTTCGACTCCTTAACAGCCACCAGCCCGATAACGGTTGCCATCGTCGCAAAGACAGTAGCAGGCGCAAGATAACGCCATGGAAACTGAATCATACAAAAGATTCTTGCAAGCGGTTCGCTGTATCCCTGAATGCTGTCCCATGGAAAGAACCTCAAAGATAAAAGAATACACACCATTGTAAGAATAGCACATTGAATTCCGGCAATAAACAGACTATTCTTTTCGATATTCCATTCCTTCTGCATGATATAGCAGATTAAGAAAATGGTTACGCCTGCCGTCAATGACAGCCCAAGCGCATATGACATCTCATCCCGCATACCTTCTATGCTTCCGCCAAATCCCAGCTGAAACGGGGCAAATACCTGTACCAAATACGTACCATGAAGCTGTATCCTGTTTACCGGCGCGCTTTTAACCTGAACATCCATTGTCATGGAATCCAAAAAGGGAAGCAAAAAGCCTAAATTAATAAGCAATGTGGCTGCTGCCGCTTTTGCAAGCGCGATAAAGCGCCGGACTGCAATTGTCTTTTTAAAATTTATAATGCAAACCGCCAAAATAAAAATCGCCGTCAGTTCACATGAAAGCACATGACTTTGAATAATCCCGCTAAGTCCGAGTACAATCGGCAGATAATCCTTAATCCCAATTGTATCTTCCTTTTTTGTATACACGCGGAAAAAACCATATGTGACCAAAGGAAAAAATGCCATCGCCGTATATTCGCCAACCGCAGCACGCACCATCTGATTCGTGAAACGATAAATAGAAAGCGTGTAAGCCGCAGCGCCCGTGGCGGCAATTCTATTATCTTTAGCAATCCCCTTAAAGCTGTAATACGCAATCAGGCATGTAGCAATATTTACCGTAATAGCATAAATCTGATAGCAGATCTGCATAGGAACTGCAAGGTTGTATAACAGCGCAGGAAAATACAAAAACAGCTGCCCATAAAACAGAGGCGTCGCATAACCGTATCCGTTAAGCATTTGCGTCTGTATCGGCTCTAAAATATTTCCTGCCGAGAGACTCTTTGCCAATGTCAAAATCCTTGTCAAATGAAAATTCATATCATGCCCGTCAAACAGCATATCCGTAAACATCGGCAGACTTACAAAAAATATTGTAACAATCAACATGGTATTTTTAAGCTTATGCTGCGCATTGTCATACAGAAAGAAATAAAAGACCATACTGTCAAATGCGATACATCCGATAATCCATGCCAAAAACCGCATAAAACGCCACATGGTGAGCTCCTGAATCATAATGCTGTCAATTTTCAGCTCACCTGTTCCAAAAAAATTTATTTTTATCTGCAATCCCTTTTCGCCGCTGTAATTCCTAACCCACATCCGGGTTGTCCTATAAGTGTCTCCTTCGGTAAGGATAATCGCATTATAGCATATATTATCCGTCGGCTCTTCCCGGAACAGTTCCAAGGCTCCCGTAATATTCTCATAATCTGCCAGCTCTTTTACATCACTCAAACGGGACTGGTACTTTATGGAAACTTCATACATTCCTCCTCTTATATCAAACGGTTCTGTTCCCGCAATCCATCTTCCAAACGGTTCCGTATCATTTTTCCCTGTAATATAAATTGAATTGTCTTGATTTGATATTACTTTTTCATCTGCTATCTCAAAATTTGATGCATCAAACAGCATTTTTGTGCGCTCACAAAAAAGATTTATAAACAAAAGGAATAATATCAATGCCTGCAACAGCAATAAACCCATAAAAACTTTATTTTTTAAAACCAACTTCTTTATATGCCCGCTTACCTCATTTTTCATGACTGACTGTGTCTTTTCCTCCTAATATCCTCTTGATGCGCTTTTTTATCGGTTCTTTTATAAAATTCGGATACTGCGCATTCGTTCCCTCCCATTTATGAAAGGCAAACGGCGTAATCCCCGCAATCTCCGGAATCATCTTCTCATGACTGTAATACTTCGCCACCTCAAGCGGCGCAATCCGCATTCCCTCCGCCTCCAAAAGATGACGGATTTTACAGCAGATAAAGCCGTCCTCATAGTACCACATCCGCCCGTAAGCATACTCGCCCTCCCACGGAATTCCTGCCTTTTTCGGAAAATCCATCAGACGCTTGCTGCGAATCCCCGCACTGTTTCCCACGCGGCAGATGTTTCCGTCCTTATCGCGGTAAGTAGTCGTATCGCCCTTTGGCGGCAGCGGCCACGGCGCACCGATATAGTCGTAGTCCAAAAACGAATCACGCCACAGCTCAGGATGTACCACAAAGCCGTCTGCATGCACAATCAGCGCAAACTCCGTGTGAATATGACTGCCGAGCTCGTAAACCATTTTATAGTTAAAATCGTCAATATTACAAAGCTTGTCCGTATGGCTGTAGCGAATACTCTTTGGCAGTCCAAACGGCCTTTTGTGCGTAATCAGCACCGCATCGCCAAATTCGATACCCCGCATACTGTAACGCATGGCTTTGATTGTTGCACGTATATTGACGCTTGTCATCGCCGCCAGTGTGACATTTGACAACTTTAGCTTATCCTGCATTCCTCACCATGCCCCTTTCCTAAAATAAACGGTAAATCAGCCGTCGTTTTAATGACCGCAGCGCCCTTACCGACAAATCACCGTAAACCAGACTTTTGGCTCTCACCTTAGCCGCTCTCAATACAGTTCCTGCAAGCGGTACGCCAATTCTCTGATATTTTTTTGAAGTCCTTTTATATTCCGCAAGCTCATCCCTGCACGCCTGCGGCGAAAACAGCCTGCCTTTTCTGTCCATATAAGAAAATCCATCATAGATATTCTGCTCCGAAGCCCAGTAACCGTCCGACACATTATGTCTTGCCCAATACTTCGGCGCAATCACAAATTTCACCGTTTCGCTTGTAAATGCAGGAAAAAAGGCGAACGTTGAATTTGACAAAATTAAATAACTTGCGTTTTTTATTATTGTATAATCCTTTGCAAGATCAAAATGATGCGCTTCCACCTCCGGAAGCACGCGCCTTGCCGCGTCCACGTCATCCGTCACAACCATAAACTCCATATCGGAACGGATTTCCCGCATCCTTTTTATCGCGTCGAGCCAGTATTTGCGCCGCAAAAACAGCTCCGGATTTCCCGCATATTCGCCGCCGCGCACATTGATAATACACAAGTTCTCCCTGGTGTATGCATAACAGTCATACGCCGGTTTTACCGCAAGCCATTTTTTAATCTCGTTCCTGTACCTGCCAAAATACGCCCATGCCTGAAGGTTTCCATAGACAAGCGTCGTTTGATCAAGCTCCAAAAGCGCCTCATCCGCTCCCGCAACATAACAGCCATGCACAAGGTCATGCGTTGAATTTCCGATAAACAGCCGCTCCTCCCGCTCATGGTACACGGTATCAAACGTTTCCCTGGGCACAACGGGACCGCAGTCAAGGTCCATAAAATACATGCCTTTGTTACTGTGTATATTATTTGCAAAAATTTCCCTGTTTAATATGCTGAAATCATATCCCTTTGCATGCGCAAGGCTGCGCACCGTCACATAACAGAACAGCTGGTTGCCCAGTCCCTGCCCCTTTAAAAGCTCCGTGGCGATAATCGGTTTCCTGCTCATAAATTAACCATGCTCCTTTCACAACCTGCAAATTGGGGCATAAGCACAAATTTGCCCTGTGAAAAATTTATTTTTCACAGTACTTTCAAAGAGTGGTTTGTTCAATCTTCCCGTCCGCCACCCTATATATCATATCACACTTTTCAATCGTATTTAACCGATGTGCAATAATAACCATTGTCTTTTTTCCGTGAAAGCTGTTAATCGCCTCCATAACCGCTGCCTCCGTCTCATTGTCAAGCGCGCTTGTCGCCTCGTCAAAGACAAGGATTTCAGGATTGTGATAGAGCGCCCTCGCAATGCCAAGACGCTGCCTTTGCCCGCCTGAAAGCCGCACACCACGGTCCCCGATTGTCGTATCCAACCCTTCTGGAAGCGTTTCAATAAACTCCTTTAGCTGCGCCTCCTCAAGAACCTCCCAAATACGCCTGTCCTCAATCTCATCATCCGCAATGCCAAACGCAATGTTATTGCGGATTGGCTCATCCACAAGATAAATCGACTGCGGAATGTATCCAATCTGCGCAAGCCATGACGGATAGTTCTCAAACACGTCCACGCCGTCGCAGGTAATCGTTCCTTCCTTCGCCCTTAACAGACCAAGCAAAATATCCACAACCGTCGATTTTCCCGCACCCGAAGGTCCCATAATTCCGACCGACTTTCCGTATGGCACAACCATATCCGCTCCCGTAAAAATCATGGCGTCCGTGTTCGGATACGCGTACTGAATGTTTTTCAGCTCAATTTTGTCTTTCAACGCAATTGTAACAAGCGGATTTTTTGCCTCGACCGTTCTGTCATTTGCGCGCGTAATCGCACTCATGTTCAGGTTTTCATATACATAATCCAAACTCGGCTGCGCATATGCCACCTCTGTAATGTACGTATTGATGCGGTTGACGCAGGGCATCAGGCGCACTGCCGCCGCGCCGAACACGGTCAGTGTCTCAATCAGCGCCTGCAAATCGTTTCCAAGCAGCATATAGACCATAATATACCCTAAAATACTGCATATAAAAATCGTCTCCACCAATATCCGCGGAAGACTGTTGAGCACTGCGTAAACCTTTGCAATTCCTGCGCCGATTTCGCCCGACGCCTCATAATTATCCGCAAAAAACGCCTCTCGGTGCAGCACTTTCACGTCCTTAATTCCATAAATTGCCTCAATGCGCCATTTGGCAATCCGCGACTGAATATCCTGATTTTTCTTTCCAAGGCGGCTTAACTGCGGCTTTAAAATCTTTGTCAGCAAAAGTGTCATAACCAGCATCACGACTACAAGAAAGCCCGTCATTTTCCAGTCCTTGAGGACAAGCACCATACAAATCATCACAAACACAATCACTTCGGACGCAAGCGATATGATTGCCATAATCATATTAAACACATTCGGAATATCGCTGTCCGTCAGACGAAAAACCGTCGGAATGTCCGCGTCCAAATAAAATTCATACGGACGGTTCAAAAACTCCCGCAGCACTCTGCTAATCAGGGTATTTTTGTTGTAGGTAATAAATTTCGTCCGCACATTGACAAGAATGAGCAGATACGCATTTTTGATAATATAAATTGCAATCAGCGCAGACAGCAGAATGACGATAAACTGTGTCGGGTCGTAAATGTGAAGCGCGTCAAGCACCGGACGCACATACCACTTGTCCATCGTCGCATTCACGTCCACAATCGCTGCAACTACAGGCAGAAGCGCCGATACGCCAAGCGTTTCCAGCACACCGCCGATAAAAATCAGTATTCCCAAAAATACCAGCCTGCGCTTTTGTTTTTTGTCAAAAATATAGCCGAGTTTTTTTATATTATTCATTTATTTTCCTTTCTTTGCGAATTTGTGCCTCCGCACAAATTTGCCAGTTGAAAAATCAAGGATTTTTCAGCTTCTCCTCATAGTTGTAATTGAGATAAAATTGCTTCTCTTGTTCCAACAACGCCTCGTAATTGTCCAAAGTCACAAGCCCCTCTCCTTTGGCAAGCCACTCCAAAATCTGCGAGTTAATGTGCGCGCCATAATGCTCCCTGTCCCTGTAGTTGTCGAATTCCGTAATCATATCATATTTGTCATTAAAGTTATAGAGCTTCACATTCGGACATTGCAGCAGCAATTCCGTCGTAATGCGCTCCGCCTCAAACTGCTGAAGCATCAGTCCCTCCTGGTTCATAAAATCCCACCAGCAAATACTGTACGGCGTATAAAACAGATAAAATGTCGTATCCGGATATTTGTTAACAAGCTCCACAAAATTCTGCCGGATATTGTCCTCAACCATTTTCTGTTCTTCCGCACTCAGCCCCGGCCGCATTTCGGCGCGCTCCTCCCAGCGGTCATAGCCTGCCATCACATGCTCATAGCCAAGCTCCTTGTCCCACGCAGAATATTCGTCAAGCGACGTACGCTCATGCCCTAAAAGCGTCATTATCAGATTCGGTATAATTCCTTCATACCAAACTGTTTTGTTAAATATATAACATACATCATTGAATGGATTGTCGTCGTACAGATACTTTGGATAACCGCTGTATATATCATAATCCTTATCCCGTATAATCGCATTAAAATCAACTGACCAAATTACCGTCTTTAAATCATTCTTTCTTGCAAGCGCCCTGTCAAGATTCTGCGATAATTCCTTAAATCCGGCACCCGAAAAGGTTTCCTTCACGGATGTTACGCCAAAGACTGCATCCACTTCGCTTGGCTTAAAATTCTGCGCCATTGAAGTTCCGGTAATAATAGTATCATATTCAAAATGCCTTGATATGCCGTCATTTGTATAACGCTCATCATAAAGACGGTAAGAAACAAACGGAAACGGCTTGTGAAAGTGAAAATACGGGTCGATAATCCACGCCGTTGCGGTCATAATCACTATAATTGTCAGGATTGTCGTCAAACATCCAATCACCCACTTACGCACTCCGTTCTCTCCTTCCATTTTTAAAAATTAAAATACAAAAACTCACTCACATCCGAAAGCGAAAGAACACTCCAAAACAGCAGCCCAATCGTCACAATAAAACGGCGCCTGCCGTAATGTCCGTCTTCCACCTTCTCCTGCGTATTTTTCAGGAAAAAGCACGCAAATATCAATGCCAGCATAAAAACCGCAAGAGGAAGCAGCGGACAGCGGTCAATGATTCCTCCCAGCCCCAGACGATACAATACACGCGTTTCCAACAGATTGTTAAAGGTTTCATAAATAGGCGGATATACTTTACCGCCTCCAAATTCCTTAAAATGCTTCCACATCCTTTTTGCCTGCATAATCGACGGAGCACGAAACAACGCCCACGCATATGTTGCAAGAAGAAAGATGCCAATCCGTCGGATTATTTTCGGAATCCGCTCCAAGAAACGTCCCACAAGCTTGTCAGCCACATTCGCCGCACCGTTCCAAAAACCCCAAAGCACAAATGTCCAGTTTGCACCGTGCCAAAAACCGCTCACCAAAAAAACAATCAGAATATTGCAATACGTCCGCAGCTTCCCCTTCCTGCTGCCGCCAAGCGGAATATAGACATACTTTGTAAAGAAACGCGTCAGCGTCATATGCCACCGGTCCCAAAAATCCGTCACGGAAACCGCCTTGTACGGCGAATTAAAATTTATCGGCAGTCTCACATTAAACATATACCCGATGCCATATGCCATATCGCAATATCCGCTGAAATCAAAATAGATCTGTAAAGAATAGCAGATTGTTATAATAATAACGGTTATTGTATATATATGATGAATATCCGTATATCCAATCGTCACAATCTTCGAAAGCGTATCCGCAATTAATACCTTTTTCGCAAGCCCTAATGAAAACGCATACAGCCCTTTGGCTAAATTCTCGTAGTTAATTTTATGATTTCGTTCATCACGAAGCTGCCAAATCAGCTCGTCATGATACACAATCGGTCCTGCAATCAGCTGCGGAAAGAAAGTCACATACGAGGCATATTCCAAAAAGCCGTATTTCTCGCACTCCCCGCGATAGGAATCAATCACATAGGAAAGCTGCTGAAATGTATAAAAACTAATGCCAAGCGGCAGCATCAACCGCAAAAACGCATAATCCGTCCGAAGCCATGCATTGACGTTTTCAATAAAAAAGTCATAGTACTTATAATAAAATAAAATACCCAAATTCACGCCAAGACCTGCCGCAAGCAGCAGTCTGCGCTGCACCGCCTTTTTCGCGCGGCTCATCAGTTCGACCACGCCGAAATTCAGAATAACACTTGCAATCAGAATAAACAGGTACTCTATGCTGTTGTAGCCGTAAAACAGCATGGACATCAAAAGCAGCCAGCCAAGCGCCATTTTGGGCTTTTTCCAGTGGTGAAACGCATAATACCCAAACACCACCAGCGGAAAAAATAAAAATACAAAAATATAGGAATTAAAAAGCATTTTAACCTCTTATCGGTATCACAAATTTTTCATAAAGACTCACAACAAACGCATACAGTGAGGGACTCATCAAAAACATGCGCATCCGCACCCTGTCCCCCTTGGGCACACTGCCGCTGCAATATACGCGCCTGATTTCTTCCCTGTCACTTCTGATCTCGCCCACAATCCGCCGCGCATATTCCTTTGCCGTACGGTCACCCGCCCGCTGCGCATTCCTAAAATCAATATAGTAAAAAAGCAGCCGTCTCCAAAAATGATACGCAGCAAAATCCCCCAACCGGTTTGAGACGAGAGTCCGAATAAGCGCAATATGCTCCCGCCAAAACGGCAGCTCGTCGCGAAACATGCGTTCTCCTCTTGACACATTCATAATGCTGCCCTCCCGGTCAAGCACATAATGATAAAGGCATTCGTCAAGATAAACCGCCCTCTCTAGCCTGCAAAACGCTCTTGTGGTATATACAATGTCTTCCGAGTTGCGCCCTTTGGGGAATTTTGTATTTTCTACCAGGCTGCGGCGAAACAGCTTACTCCAAACCGAATTATATATCACATACTGCGCATGTCCGCCAATATAAATCCGAAGCAGCTCCTCCCTTGTAAGCGGCACGCATGCCCCGCTTGCGCCGTCCAAAGTCCGGTCGGCATATTCGCTGAAATACCGGCAGATACAGACCTGCGCATTGTTCTCCACGCACGCCCGGTACATCTTCTCATACATGTCCGGCTCTATCCAGTCGTCACTGTCAACATACCCGATATATGCCCCCGACGCCATCAAAAGTCCTGCATTACGCGCGTCGGAAAGCCCTCCGTTGTTCTTGTGGACCACCTTAATCCGTTCATCGCGCTCTGCAAACGCATCACACATCTTAGGCGACGCGTCCGTCGAACCGTCGTCCACCAAAATAATTTCAAGATTCTTATACGTTTGGCACAAAATAGAACGGACACAGCGTTCCAAATACTGCTCCATATTATAAACAGGCACAATGATTGAAATGACCTCATTCTCCATAAACCGTCTCTCCCGCCGCGTCCAAAAGCACCCAGTCCTCCCAGTTTGCATGAATCTCCTCAGGTGATGTTGTCTCATAGTTGTCATGATGCAGCGGACGTATCATCATTTTATCAGGATACGGATTCAGCCTTGCGCCCCAAATGCTGAATGTGCTGTTTGCACAAATATTATGCCTGCAATGGCTCATCAGCTCCATATCGTACAGACTGTCCTTCCCCGTATTCCAATCTACAATCCGAAAATCCTGTCCGCTAAAATGCGCCTTCGCATACGCCGCATCATCCGAAAAAATATAAAATACAGGCTTCTCCACACGCTCACGAATATAGTCAAACGCTCCCTGATAGTAGGCTTGCGTACAAATGCCCATATACCTAGCCCCGCTTGCTACCGTCAGATAATCCTTGCGGCGGATATGCACACTCACCGCATTTTCGTGCTCCATGCGCACAAGCGTCTCAATATTGGCAGGATTACTGCTCTTTGGAAAGCGTATCTTCTGCTGCAAAAGCCCCGTAATATCCTTATAGTATCTCTCACATCCCCAAAAGCCATACAGATAGACATCGTCCATCTCAAAGATTTCCGGCATGTAGTCGGCAGTCTCGGCAACCGTTCTGTCCTTCCTTCCCGTAAGCTTTCTGCGCACACGGTCCGAAAATTTCATGCTGTTGTCCAAAAACAATGTACGCTCCTGACTTGTACATACCGTATATTCCAAACCTTCAAGACGTTCTAATTCCAGCTCACGCCACTCGCGGTCCTCGCCCTTGGCATCTGTATATGCATAAAGGTCCAGTTTCACTTCCTTTCCGAGCTGCTTTAATTTCTCGGAAAGTGCATACTGGTAAAGCTGATTCCCCAGTCCGCCCATCACATGAATAATAATCATTGCGTTACTTCCTCGTTTTTTACCGCACGATAGAGCTTTGCCGTCGTGTCTACCACCGGCTCCACCGTATATCCCAAATGCTCAAACGCTTTACAAAATGCATTCCACTGCCCCGTCACAAGATAAACCTCTTCGGGAAGCTGATTGTCATATATTTTTTGTATATATTCCCGAAATGGTTCCGAACGGTTGTTTGAATACGTTTCAACCTCATCATTATAATGAATGTTTTCCCACTGCGCTTCATCGTAGCGCGCATCATGCGTGAAATAATATACAAACGCATACCGCTGATGAAAATCAAGAATGGTCGGTGTGTCATACCCTTCCAAATCATACCATTCCTGAACAACCGTCCGCAAGTCCATTTTCCACCAGTGATTGCTGATACGGTAGTCCCCGTACAGACAGTACAGCAAACCGCTCATCACAAGACAGACACCCACAAAACCGGACAGCCTTGAAACCGCTTTTTTCCTGCTTTTCCCTAATATCCTCACAAATTCATATAAAGACACCAAAATCCATATCAGCCACAATGGAAAGATAAACATATTGTAACGGTTCCCGTACCAGCCATACGCATACAGATTCAACTTCGTAACAACATAATACAGCATAAAAACCGCCACATTGCACCAAAAGAATGTCTTGATAAAAAAGGAGTCTGTCTTTACAGCCGTATACACCAGCGTGACAATCAACACAATCAAAAGAAGATTCAGCAACAGCCCCAGCCGCTGCGTATCCCTGTCAATGTCAATCAGGCACCATTTAAAAACACTTGCCAGACTAAAGCAAAAATCCCCGAAAAGATTTCCGTTCTCAATGATAATCTCACGCTCCGAAAACAGTGTAGATACCTGATTGGTCGACTGCGGAAGCATAAAAAACCAAATCAGCGGCACGCCTCCTGCAATCCCTGCCACGGCAAAGGCGCCAAGACCAATGCGAAAGCTCTTGAAAGCCTTTCGCATCCATGCAATCACAAGCACGCCGACCGCCATCGGCACAACCGCAAACACCGCGCCGTAATGCGTATACACTGCAACCACGCACAGCAGCGTGAAAATGATAATCCGTTTGACGCTTAGCTCCTCGCAAATCAAAATCAATGCATACACCAGCCAAAGCAAAACCATCACGAGCATCGCGTATTCCGATGCTTCTTTGATATAGTACATCCAAATATAAATGCTCGAAGAAATCACAACACAAAAAGCCGCCATATAGCGGTCACACAGCCTCTTTATAACGCAATACAGTCCAATGGCAGCCCCGAACCCAAATACCACGCTCGAAAACCGGTACCACCACTCGCCCTCGCTGACCCGAAGCCACAGGCACATCACCCAGTTGTACAGCGGCGGCTGCTGCTGGATATACGCCATCCGCTCATACATCGATGTAAGCTTCGTCACACCCTCAATCGGTCCCCTGACAGGAAGGGAACAGTAAAATTCCATCGCCTCGTCCTGCCAAATCGGCGTCTGCGTCAGCTTGTACAGTGCCATAATCCAATAATAAACAAATGCCGCGCCTGCCGTGAACCACTCCGGCAGCCGCTTTCCAAACCGTACAATTCGTTCTCTCACCGTTTTTTCTCCACTCCGCCATGCACCTCTTCCATTACGCCATTTTATACCATTTTTCCCAAATTGTACAGTTCCTATACTGCACATATTTCGTTAAATTTCTATGAACCCAAACGTATATACGCCAAAAAAGGCACTATGCAAAAGACGCATAGCACCTTTCCTTTTTATCATTTTCCATAACAATGGGGTTATGCATTTTCTTCGATGATTTGAATAAAGAGCTTATACGCCGCTTCAAGCGCATTCTTCTCCTCCTCCACTTTCGCGTCATCTACCTCAGACGCATCTTTCCCCCTCAGAAGCTCCGTCACTACGGACGCACGGTCAAAAATCGGATTCAACCCCAAGTTCGCACTCACACCCTTGAGCGTATGCGCCGCCTTAAACGCCTCCTCATAATTCTTCTCATCCAAATACTGCTTTAATTTTGCATAATTTTGGTCATCCTTAAACTTTAAAATAAATTTTAAGAATAAAGCGTCATTGTTCATAAACCGGTGCAGTGTACCTTCCACATCTGCTCCGTTTTCCTTTAATTTTTGTTTTAAAAGCTCGCTCATTGTCTTTTCCTTTCCATATACTCTGCTATGATAACCATTTCCGTATATTACTTCTTATATTATATCGAATGCGTTTTAGTATTGCAAGCATACAGCACAATTGTCAAAAAAATTATCAATCACTGCTTTGACGCGGAAAACGCAAAATATCCCTTCCCGGAGCCATCGTACAGCAGGCTGTAACAAAGCGGCACCCTGTCGAACTCTTTGAGCAGCAGCTCATAACTAAGCATATTTTCTTTTTCCAGCCGAAATGCCCCTAAATGCTCAAAATTCCGGTGAATGCGCCTTACCATTATTTGTGCAAGCTGACTGACTGCGTAAAGCACCGTTTTATCCACGCGCGAAAGCTTTTTCCCAAGCATCTCACCAAACGTCTGAAGCACCATCCGCTCCTCAAACGCCATATAAACCTGCACACGCATGTTCGCCTCATCGCGGTATGTCAGACGAATAAAAATCGCTTTTCCAAAATCTTCTCCATTGTAGTGCTCACTGACAAGCCGCGGTGTAATCCCCAGCATCTCCTTCACGACACAGGCAATCGCCTCCTCCAGCGCAAAAAGCTCCTCCCGCACGGGATTAACATGCCAGCGGGTATCAATCCTCCCCGTAATTGCACGGTCAACCATCATGATATGCCCCGTCAGCCATCCGAGGCATATACCCAAAAAATGCTGCACCGCTTCCTCCGAATACCCCTGCTCCTCCAGCTCTTCCTCCAAAGCAGGAATCGTCTTGTCCCGCAAATCATTATGCAGGCGCTTATGTTCTTCATACTTGTCATAGTCGATGGAGCGCATATACCCCTCTTCCTCTGCAAAGTGCTTCACCGTATAGCTCTTAAAATACTTAATCGTCTCCCGACACGCGTGCTCGCGTTTCTGTTCGTCCTCATTGAGCGCAATCATTTTTCCAACAATTGAAAAGAGCCGCCGATGCGCCTTGTCCACAACTTCCACGCCGATATTAAACCGGTCGTTCCACTGCACACTGTTCATCTGTCCTTCTTCCTCCTTTATTTACCATCCAAAGTATGACTGATTAAATCGTGCAGCGCATCGATGTTAATCGGCTTTGGAAAATGCGCAACCATTCCCGCATCAATTGATTTCTGATAATCCTCCGCAAACGCATTCGCTGAAAGCGCAATAATCGGAATTTGCGCAAGCGCCGGATTTTCCAGTTTACGAATCGCCCTTGTCGCCTCGTAGCCGTCCATCTCGGGCATCTGAATATCCATCAAAATCGCCGCAAAGTAATCGTCCTTTGCATTCTCAACCGTTTCCAGTGCAATTCTGCCGTTTGCCGCCGTTTCCACCAAATATCCTTTATCTTTTAAAAGCTCCTCCACAATTTCACAGTTAATCTCGTTGTCCTCCACGACAAGCAGGCGCCTGTTTTGGGAATTCTTATGTTTACGCACAACATCAGCCGCCTGGATTTGTGCTTTTTCGCCTGTCTCCTGAAGCTTTAGCAGCAGGCTGACCGTAAACTTACTGCCCTTCCCAAGCTCGCTTTCAACCGCAATATCTCCCTCCATCATCTCTACAAAGTTCTTGACAACCGTCAGTCCCAAACCAATTCCCAGCACACCGCTGTGCGTCGTATTGTTCTCCCGCTTAAACGGATCAAATAACTGCTCTTGAAACTTTTCCGAAATACCGATACCATTGTCCTCAACAATAAAACGGTATTTCTTATATCCTTTCATATCAATCTCGGTCTCAACAATCGTCAGCTTAATCGTACCGTCCGGATTCATATACTTTGCGGCATTATCAAGAAGCTGCATTAAAATTTCCTTAATACGGATAAAATCCGCAATCACTGCAAAATGTTCGACGCCTGTGCTGTCAATGCAAAAGCGGATGGACTTTTTCTTCATGATTGGAAGCACCGACTTTTTAATCTCCACAAACAGTTCTCCCAAATCACACTCGCTCTCTATCAGATTTACCCTGCCCGACTCCATTCGGGTAACCTCAAGCGACTCATTTAAAATCGACAAAAGCTGCTCACTTGAAACACGGATTTTATCTAAGTACGCATCTATCTTCTCAGGATCAGACTTTCGGTTCTTTAACAGCTCCGTATAACCGATAATGGCATTGAGCGGTGTTCGGATATCATGCGACATATTAACAAGAAACGTATCTCTTGCAATATTTGCCGCCTGTGCCTGCCGCAGGGCGGATTGCAGCAATTTTTGGCGTTCCATCTGCTCCGTAATATCCTTTGCAACAACAAGCGCCACAATATCTCCCGTAAACTTATTTTTTCCAAGCAAAAATACATAATGGCAAAGCCGCTTTCTTCCCAAGGCATCCGCCATCCAAACATCATGCGTCTGCTCAATCTCACCTTGTTCACAGCACTCAATCAGGCGCTTTGCATCAAAAAACTGCCGGTATCCGGTAATACTGTTGAAATCAATACTTGCTTCCTTACCTTTTACATAATCGGAATATGTTTTTATCTGCTCTGTCTCTGATAATCCGTACAGATCATCCTCCTGTACGCCGTCTATATTTAATAGCGTTTTTGTTATCAGGACGTCTTTGGTCAAATTCACCTCAAAAAATAAAAGGGCATCATGTAAAATCGCCTTCCGGTACTGCAGTTCGCGCGCATAGACCTCACCCAGCTCATTATTCACTGTCTCAAGATGTTCCATCCGCGTTTTCATACGCTCCGTTGCGTCGTCAATAAATACGTAAAAAATATCACCGTAAAGCTGTGTATGTACAAAGTGCCCATAATCCTCCACCCAACGGACACTTCCGTCTTTTTTCAAAATGCGGTACTCCACATAGTCCAAATCATAACGGCTGTTCACAATCTGATTTGCAATGCTTTTCTCCACCGCATCAAGATCCTCCGGATGAACCATTCCGCGAAATGTATACCCCGTCAGCTCCTTAAATTCCTCCAATGTCTCGCAGCCGAAGATGCGCAGCAGCGCATTGTTGGTAAAAATCAGCTCTTCGTCTCCATCTGCATGATAAATAAAGAAACCACCCGGCATCCGATCCGATATCCGCTTCACAATGGGTATCGTCTCTTCGTCAAGCTGCAACAGTGTTTCTTCTTTGTTATTCATATAATTCATGCTGGATTGCCTCCTATCTTTTCTTCGTATTTCCGTCAGTCCCCGTCAGCCAGTCTGCAAGGTATTGCAACCGCATAACTGTCAAAAAGCTCAACTGTATATTCCTCCACGGAACTAATAAATGTTTTTGTTTCATCCACTGGCATTACACGAATCCCTCCATATTCCTGAGGCGTTTCCCATACATATTCTCCAAACTGTTTTACATGATATGTACCATTTGATAAAACCGTTTGTTCCACCGATTGTATATAGTCTTCTGTCGGAAACTGTGTATAAAAAAGCACCTGTGAATGCCGAAGCGGACCTGATATATAAATTTCGCTTCCATAAGCGCCGGTTTCATACTGTGCTTTTGCATACTCCAATGCTTCTTTTGCCCCCGCCAACTGCATTTTTGCAACCGCATCACTATAACCGGTAAAATAGTAAAACATAAAACAGGCAAATCCTGTCATATAAATTCCTGCTATCGCAAATTCCGTCTTTCGGTATCTGATTTTTTTCAGCAGCCATTGAATCCCGACCACAACCAAAATAAACATTGCCGGATTAATTGGATTAATTCTTGTCAAATTAGTTCCTGTAGTCTGCGTAAATGCCATAATTATTGCTGCGATTAACCATATCAGCAAACATGCCTCATATCCAAAACATTTCTTCTTAAAATTGATTACAGCCCTCTTTATAACCACCGCCAAACCAACTGCGGAAATCGGTGTGGAAAAAATATAATACACACCAAACAGCGGAACACTATTCCACATATATCCGTCATTTTGCAGCACAAAACACTTCACAAGACGCTTAATATTCAATATATAGCCGCCGATTCCAAGCTCACCCGATCGAAATCCCGGAAGTACGGGAATTGAGAGAATATCTGTTTTTATTTCCGGAATGATTCCCATGTTAACCCCGATAAACAAAAGCAGCGGCGCTGCAAATAATGCCAAAATAACAACAGCAGGCAAAACTTGTTTGTAATCCTTTATCTTATGATATTTCATACAGTATAAGAAAAGTAGCAGCAAAAAAATCGGTTCAAAAATCCATAACACAACATAGGAATACAGCGCAATGCCCCATGAAACAGCAGCCCATTTCAGGTTGCGGTTATCTTTAATGCCAAGCACAGTCAGGTACATTGCAATCAACACAAACGCCGGACACAGGTTCGCGTCCATACCATATCGGCTAATCATAATATGCCACGGGCTGATTGCCAAAAGAAAACTTCCCCACAATGCCATTTTTATATCCGCAATCTCTTTCAGCAACAGGTAAAAAACGAAAACAGATATTACACCCATAACCATAGCCGGTATTTTTACCGTAACCGAATT
Organism: uncultured Lachnospiraceae bacterium; assembly: GCA_910586715.1. Classification (GTDB taxonomy): domain Bacteria; phylum Bacillota; class Clostridia; order Lachnospirales; family Lachnospiraceae; genus COE1. The sequence continues at coordinate 40,143 of CAJUJG010000001.1, read as the reverse complement.
TAATCCAAACAATGCGATACCGGGTATCATAAGTATTGAATTCAGTACACTCATGCCGCCGCCCCATACAGTTAAGTATACAGGATTGGAATATCCCGCTGAATCTATTCCATAATGAAGCAGAGACCATGCCTCATATCCCGAAAATGCTTCATCTGCATGAATCCCGCCGGGGCATTTGGTAATCAGCACGGCTCTGCTAAAAACCGCGAGTGCCATAATTGCTATAATATAATAGTTTCTTTTAACCGACAAACTCATTTCCCCCAAGCCATTTCTCCAGGCACTTCATAAGCTCCCCAATATCCAACGGTTTTGTAAGATGCTCATTCATGCCCGCCTCCCTGCTCCTGCGAACATCTTCCGTAAAAGCATTCGCCGTCATGGCAATAATCGGAATGCGGACGGCATCCGCACGCGAAAGATTCCGAATTGCCTGCGTCGTCTCATATCCGTTCATCACTGGCATCTGAATATCCATAAAAATCATATCATAATAGTTTTCAGGCATCCGCCCAAACCGCTCCAAGGCTTCCCTGCCGTTCTCCGCACTCTCCACTCGCACACCCGTCTGTGAAATAATCTCCTCGGCAATTTCTCTGTTGAGCTCATTGTCTTCCACCAAAAGCAGCCTTTTCTTTGCCAGTGTGTCTTTACTGAGCGACTGTACTTCCTTTTGTACTTTCTTTTCCGATGCTGCAGCTGCTTCCTGTTTTGGCGCATCGACAATTTTCAGCGACAGTTCTACCGTAAAACGCGATCCCTCGCCCTCTGTACTCTCCACGAGAATATCTCCGCTCATCTTGCGCGCAATATTTCTTGCAATCGCCATTCCCAGTCCGGTGCCCTCAATTTTGCTCACACGCGAGTCCTCCTCGCGGCTAAACGGCTCAAACAGCTTCGCCAGAAATTCCTCGCTCATTCCGATACCATTATCAGCAAAGACAAACACATATGAGCCATATCCGCGCATGGCGGACGTATTTTCCCGAACTTCGACCGAAAGTGTCCCGCCTTCCGGCGTATATTTCACCGAATTCCCCAAAATATTCATAAAAATCTGCTGAAGCCTGACCGGATCTCCAACTACACGCGGATGCTCCATATCCGCAATCTGCACCTGAAGCGTATGGTTCTTTTGCTGCACGGAAGGACGTATCATTGTCACAAGATTATCAATCAGCTCAGATAGAGAAAACTCCTCCTCCGCCAGCTCAATCTTTCCTGATTCAATCTTACTCATATCAAGCACTTCATTGATAAGCGACAGCAGATGCCTGCTTGAAACCTTAATTTTCTCCAAACAGTCCGTCACACGCTCACGGTCATCCAAATACCGCCCTGCAATCTCCGTCATGCCGATAATCGCATTCATCGGAGTCCTGATATCATGGCTCATGCGTGACATAAACTCACTTTTCGCCTCATTAGCATGGTTTGCCGCCTCACACGCTTCCCGCAGCGCCTGCTGCTCCTTCTCCTCCCGCAGCCTGCTTTCCGTAATATCCTGCGCCACATACACCGCACCGCGCGGCGTGCCATCCGATGACGTTTCCGCAAGCACGACCGTTGCACGAATCCATTTTCTTTGATTATGTTTGTCCGGCAGTTTCCGGTATTCCGTTGCAACAAATGTATGTTCTTCGTTCAGCGTATGCATTAAATACGTTCTGTCGAGGCAGCGAAGATATTCTTCACGGTCCTGCGGACAAATAAAACTTTCAGCGAACAGGTGAATCGCCTGCGTAAAATTTCTCTCATCTCCCAAAATAGTACCGACCGCCTCCTCCTGCGTCACAGGCCGAAACGTGTCATTCTCTAAATCTATATAATACGCCGCAAAAAACATGCTGCTCAAACTACTGATAATCGAAACCATGCGCTGGTCATTCTGAACATGCTCCATGTCATTTTTGGTCCGCTCATCAATATCCTGAAATGTCAGGACCGCATACGGTCCCCGGCTCTTACTCTCCTTAAAAAAAGCGGATACGGCAATATAACGCCACGCACCGTGAAGCAATACCTGACATACAAACGTTCTTTTTTCTTCCCCACTTTCCCAAGCCTGACGCATTGACTCCAAAGAAAACCGTTCCCGAAAACCTTCCCGATACTCAAGGACAATATAGCCAAGCCCTTTTTTAAATAAATCTTCCCATAAAAAACCGCACTTCTCCGTCCCCTTTTTAATTAATTCCGTGGCACGTATTATCGTCGCATATCCACTCTGAAGATTAACCTCATAAATCGCAAAATCCATTTCACCAAGCACGTCAATAATTTCCTGTACATAACTTGCCATCTGCTGCATTCCTGTATCTTCTCCTATCTCGCCTTTCGCTCATTTATATTGCAATTTTTTTGGATATTATATTATACCATATCTTACCTGTCAGCACAAGAAGTCAAAATCGCCTAAAACAGCACAAAAAACAGCCGTGTGCATACTCCACACACGGCTGTTTTCAACTATTTTTCTATTTAATATTTGCCAAAACCATCGCCGAGCGAAATAATCTGCTCGTTTGCATTCGATGAAGCTGAAGATGAATAAGAACCTGAACTTGAGCTGGAAGCCGTATACTGGCTGCCAAGATTGTAAATGGAAAGCATATCCCGCATTCTTGATGCCTGATTTGAAAGCTCCTCACTCGCAGCAGCACACTGCTGACTGGTTGCAGAGTTTGTCTGAACAACCTGAGAAACCTGTGTAATCGCCTGCTCAATCTGTGCAACTGCCGTTGCCTGATAATTCGACGTCTGTGCAATGCTGTTAATCAGTACTTCACTCTGCTGAACCGCCTCAGTAATCACTCCGAGCGCCTTTGCCGTTTCATCCGCAATCTTAGAACCCTGACTAACCTTGCTGATTGAATCTTCGATCAACTCTGCTGTTTCCGAAGCTGCCGCCGCACTCTTTGCCGCCAAACCTCGAACCTCTTCTGCCACAACTGCGAATCCCTTACCTGCCTCACCGGCTCTTGCAGCCTCTACAGCCGCGTTCAATGCAAGAATGTTTGTTTGGAACGCAATATCATCAATCGTCTTGATAATCTTGGAAATACTCTCAGATGACTTATTAATATCCTGCATTGCCATCATCATATCCTGCATCTGTTCGTTACCCTGCTTAACGTCATCAATCGCCGTCTTTACCAAATCTGCTGCAGAATTTGCCTGCTCCGCATTCTGCTTTGTCTTGTCTGCAATTTCATCAATGGAAGCGGTAATCTGCTCGATTGCGCTCGCCTGCTCCGTTGTGCCCTGTGCCAAAGACTGGCTCGCACTTGCCACCTGGGAAGCGCCAACCGTAACCTGATGACCTGCATCGTTGATATTGCCAAGCGTGTTACGGTTATCATCCACAAGCTTCTTCAAAGAGTTGCCAAGAAGATCTCCTGAAGAACTGGGCTTTACATCTACCGTAAGATTTCCGTTGGAAACTTCTTCTGCCACACGTGCCTGATATTTAATATTTTCAATTACCTTTGTATACTCGTCAACCAAATCGCCAAACTCGTCATTGTTGAATTTTACCATCTCAATATCGACATGACCCTGTGCAATCTCTCTTGCCGCATCGGATAACTGATTCACGGACTTTACAATCGCCTTAATCAGGCTAAGCGCTATAACAACCGTACAAATAACGGAAATTGTCAAGAGTCCAATACTGATCGCGTTAGAGACATTAATGCCAGTGTGCATGCGATCCAGTCTTTCTTCCGTTCCCGAATTTACAATATCCATCAACTTTGCGGTTTCCGCGTCATCTAATCCTGCAACGCTTTCAAGCTCCGCATTCAATGCTGCCGCGCTCTCATGGTTCATATCACTGATATTGTTAATTACCTGAGAGGTTATAAATATACTTATTGCCACTGTGACAATGGTAAGTATAACAGGGATACAAAATCCCAAGATTAATTTCGTTCTCATCTTTAAGTTTCTCATGTCAGTTATTCTCCTTTCACTTATCATCGACTTCTTCGCTATTATTTATTTCGCCCGTCTGTTCCAGTACAGACATGTCTTCATCGTTTAAGAGCTTATCCGGATCCAGCAAAAGCTTCACGGAATCGCCAACCTTACCGATACCGTACACATACTTGTTCTGTACCTTATCCCCACGTCCGATGCTTGGCGGCGGCAAAATATTTTCTTCTCTGATTTCCACTACTTCGGCAATCTTCTCTACAATCAGACCAACCACTGTCGACTTCACGTCAATGACAATGATACAGGTTCTGTCATCGTATTCAAAAGGGGCCTGCCGAAAACGAAGTCTGACATCGATGACAGGTATAATCTTTCCTCTGAGGTTAATTAAGCCTTTGATATAATCCTCTGTCTCCGGAATAGCCGTTATCGACTGAAATTGAATAATTTCATTTACATACTGGATTTTCAGTCCAAAATATTCATTCCCGGATTTGAAAGTCATATACTTTCCCTTTTGTGCGTCATGTTCGTCGGACACACCGGATCCATCCTCTGCCTGCCTCTTCAGTTCGCTGATTTCATCCATATGACTAGCTTCCTTTCACTCCATTTATTTGTTACTGTTCTCTTAGTTCCAGTAACAGGTAAAAATCCATACATAATTACCTTGGGTAATGAATTTTTACTTGATTCCATAAAGTTTTCATACGGAATTGGCAGTAAATGCCAATTCCTGCGCTAACAGTAACATCTATTCTATGAACCCTACCGGATCCAGTATCAGTGCGATGCTGCCGTCTCCAAGCTGCGTACAGCCGGACAGACCTTTCACCTTCTTGACATACGACGGAATCGGTTTTACCACAATCTCCTGCTTGCCAATCAGTCTGTCCACAAAGAGACAGATGGTCTTTCCTTCAACCTCAAAGATCAGCATAGTACCGTCTTCTACCGATTTACGGTACTCTTTCAGCCCGTACCATTCTCCCAAACGGAGTACAGGGTAGCACTCTCCACGAATCATAATGTATTCCTCACCGTTTGGCTCGTGAATCATCATATCTTCTTTTACATTGACAAACTCTTTGATAACGCCGGTCTCCACCACGAAAGATGACGTGCCTGTCTCCAGTACAATACCGTCGATAATCGCAAGTGTCAAAGGAATTTTGAGCGACATCGTCGTTCCCAAGCCCGCAACACTCTCAATCTCCAATGAACCACCGATTGCCTGAATGTTCTGCACTACGACATCCATTCCCACGCCTCGGCCAGAATACTCCGTCACCTGCTCATTGGTTGAAAATCCGGGCAGTGTAATAAACTGGAACACTTCCTTGTCGCTATATGCGCTGTCGGGCTTATCGTCATCCAAAAGCCCCTGCTTTCTCGCCTTTGCAATGATTTTCTGGCGTTCCAGTCCCTTACCGTTATCCGTCACGCTAATCCATACTTTTCCGGCTTCTGTCCTTGCCGAAAGCGTTACTTTTCCTTTTTCCTTCTTTCCGCTCTCCGCACGCTCCTCGTTTGTCTCAATACCATGATCCACCGCGTTACGCACCATATGCATCAAAGGATCGGAAATATTCTCACTGATGTTCTTGTCAACCTCCGTGTGCTCGCCAACCATTTCAAACTCAATATCTTTTCCAAGCTTTCTTGAAACGTCAAACACAATACGATTCATCTTTTGGAACAGCGTTGTCAGCGGCACCATTCGCATTGACATGATGACATTCTGCAAATCCGTAGAAATCTTCGCCATCTGCTGTGCTGCCTTCGTGAAGTTGGTCAGATTTAATCCCGGCACCTTCAAATCAGGGTTCTGAAGCACTACAGATTCAGAAATAACCAACTCACCGATTAAATCCATCAGCTGATCCATCTTGTTGACATTGACGCTGATAAAGGCTGCTTTTTCATTTTTCGGACGGTCTTTTGCAAGCTTCTTCTGCTTACCGGGTTCTTTGGATTTAATGACGAAATCACCGGGTGCAATCTGCGGTTTCGCAGGTTTCTTCTTCTCCGGCTCGCCTTCCTTTTCTTTGCCCTGATCCGCCTTCGCCTCAATCGCTTCCACACTCGACTCAAGATCAATCGTCTGTGGATCCGGATCAGAGAAGCCCTGTAAGAACTCGTTTGCCTTACACTCATAAATATCTACACGCTGAATGTCGTAGCCGATTCCGATAATCTTTTTGATATCCTCCTCTGTGCACTGCGCCTGAAGCAGGATTTTAAAGCCCTCCTTCATAATAACTTCGGCACTGCTCTCGTCGGAAATAATATCTTCGGGATAATACAGTAAATCCTCGGCAATCTCCTTCATTGCATAAACGATTTTGTATGCGCGGATATTTGCCATACCCGTATCCGGCGAAAAGGTGACATACACCTTATAAAAACGACTTGCATCGGTTGCAACCGGCGCTATGTAAAACTGCTTTGGTTCCTCATGCACATTTTCGGCAGGCGGTTCTGCTCCCTCTCCCGCACCGTTTTTTATCAGATCCAAGAAGGCATCCAATTCTTTGATAATATTTTTCGGGTCGCCGTCGGCAGTATCTCCGCTGCTGATTTTATCAAGCTCACCACTAATAAAATCCTCAACCTCTAATACGTGTTCCACAAGTTTTACATGCGGCACGTTATCCGGATGAGACTCTCTCAGGTAATAAAAAACGTCCTCCAACTTATGGGCAATCGCCGTGATGTTGTCAAACATCATAATACCCGAAGATCCTTTGATGGTATGCATGGTTCTGAAAATTTCATTGATGCTGTCCTCGTCAAAGCTATCCGCATCCTTCTGTTCCAAAACCATCTCCTGCAGCTGCTCTAAAAGCTGTTGGTTCTCAAAGAGATATATGTCCAGCATTCCCTCTGTGTTAAATTCTTCAGCCATATTTTCTCCTTTCCTTCATATTTTAATCCCTGATTATATCAGGCCCAGCTTTTTCATCGCTTGTTCAAATCTTGTCTTGTCAATCGGCTTTCCGGAATAAATCGTACATCCCAAATCAAACGCCATCTTCACATTCTGCTCATCATTGAGCGCGGTCGTCATAATGACCTTGACTCCTTCCTCCTGAGGAATGTTTCGTTCCTTCTCCAAGTTCCTGATTCCCATAAGCGCCTGATAGCCGTCCATAACCGGCATCATAATGTCAAGGCACACAAGGTCATAAGGCTCATCATCTTCCAACGCCATCATAAAAGCGTCCACTGCCTCCATTCCGTCTACGGTAACATCACATTCACCATATTTCGACAGAAAGCTGATCATGAATTTTCTTGTTGCGAAATCGTCCTCTGCAAGTAAAATCCTCATTTTTCCTCTCCTTTACATTTTATTTAATACTGCATAAGTTCTCTTGGCAATATCCTGCAGCTTATCCTGAAACTCCACTGCTCCGATATCATAAGCAACTTTAGGCATTCCATATACTACGCAGGTCGATTCGTCCTGCCCGATTGTCCGTGCTCCCGCCTTGCGCATTGCAAGCAGACCTTTCGCGCCGTCTCCGCCCATTCCTGTCAGAATGATGCCCAAAGCGCTTGGTCCCGCCGCCTTTGCCACGGAATCAAACAATACGTCTACCGACGGACAATGTCCGTTTACCCGCGGTCCCTGCTTAATCTCAACCTGGTACACACCGTTCACCTTAACCAAACGCATGTGCTGGTCTCCGCCGGGCGCAATCAGCACGTGTCCGGGAAGAACTTTGTCTCCCGTCTGCGCCTCCTTTACCTGTACCCTGCACTGATTATCCAATCTCTGTGCATACATCTTTGTAAATCCCGGCGGCATGTGCTGTACAATAATCACGCCGGGAATATCCACCCCAAAATCCTTAACGACCGAAAAAATTGCTTCCGTTCCGCCTGTGGACGCTCCGATTGCCACAATCAGTTCTTTTCCCGTTCCCGAAAATCCATGCTGCGCCGCAGCAACCGCTTTCTGCTTAATCTGACTGATTTTTGCAGTCGATGCAATCTTGATTTTTACAAGCAGCTCGTTTTGTATGAAATCCTCAAGCTGCGCACGTCCCGTAACGGATGGCTTTGCCACAAAGTCAACAGCTCCTGCGTTCAGCGCGTCAAATACCTTATCGCTCAATGCGCTGATTACCACCACCGGAAGCGGATACTGCGGCATCAGCTTCTGCAGGAACTCAATTCCGTTCATTCTGGGCAGCTCCACATCCAAAGTCATAACGTCCGGCCGGTATTCCAAAATGGCGTCCCGCGCCTCAAAAGGGTCCTTTGCCGTCGCCACGACCTCAATTGCCGGATCTCTGTTTAAATTTTGTACCAACAATTCCCGAAACACAAGGGAATCTTCCACAATTAACACCCTAATTGGCCGCATAATCATCAAATCCTTCCTTATTTTCTACTCTCTTTTCCTAAAAATAGAGGGCTGTATAATCTGATAAGGCGTTTGGGTTCTGTCAAGCGTCTCCGTCATTCCGATAAACAGGTATCCTCCCGGTTCCAAACAGTCATATACTTTTTGAAGCAGCTCCTGTTTTGTCTTACTATCAAAGTATATCATAACATTGCGCAAAAATACAGTGTGCATTTTTTTCTTAAACGGAAAAGGCGACATTAAATTAAACTGGCGGAATAAAACTTCCTGCTTGAGCTCATTCGTCACCGTGTACCTGCCTGCGACCGGTTTCTGAAAGAAATGCCGCTTCCACTGGTCCGGCATATCCTTGAGCGCCTCTTCTTCATAAGTTCCTGCCACCGCCCGCTGCAAAGCCTTTGTTGATACGTCCGTTGCCAATACCTTTGTGTCCCACGAATTATGCTCCAGTCCGAAAAAGTCCTTGAGTACCATCGCAATCATATAGGGCTCTTCCCCTGTGGAGGCGGCGCCACACCAAACCCTTAAATCTTTGGTTTTCTCCGCCTTCTTTTTTGCCCAGGGAAGCACCTGGCTTTTAAAGAATTCAAAATGTTCGAACTCTCTCATAAAATAAGTATAGTTGGTAGTCAGCTGATTGACCAGCTCTTTTTCCAATTTGCCGGACTGATCTTTTTCCATCGCATCCATGAAATTGTTAAAAGTTCCCCAGCCGCCTGCCTTAATACGATTTTCAAGTCTGCCGTTCATAATGACCTTTTTCTGTCCTAAGTCAATTCCGTAATGACTCTTCATATACGCGGCAATTCTTAAAAACTCTTCATCCGTTATCATCGTTTTTCGTCCTCCGTCATATAGCATATCGGTCTTCGGCACGCCTTTCATAACAGTTTTCTTTCAATTAGCAGAAACTGTTATTTTTTTCCGACAAATCATCGAAGCTGTCTTGCGACCTTACAGAATATATTAAAAATATCAGGATTGAACTTCTGCTGCGCTTCCTGACGCATAATTTCCAATGCTTCCTCCTTGTCGTAGCTGCGGCGGAAGCTTCTCTCCTCAGTCAGCGCGCAGAACATACTTGACATTGCGACAATCTGTGCGGCAAGCGGTATCTCATTTCCCTGTTTCCCCTCCGGGTAGCCGCTTCCGTCCCAGTTCTCATGGTGATAATGTGTAATATCCATCGAAATCTGCATAAAATCATTGTAATCATTCGAAACCTTCAAATCACCCAAAAGTTTGGCGCCGATCTTGGTATGGTCACGCATAATTGCCCGCTCTTCCTCCGTAAGAGCCGCTTTTTTCTGTAAAATATCCTTGGGAATCCCAATGTTTCCAATATCGCACAGCGGCGCCGCAAGCTGTACGGTATCCACAAAATTATCCGAAATCACATCGGAAAACAGAGGCGAGAGCTGCATGCTCTGTGCCAAAATATGACAGTTATGGCGCATCCGTTCAATGTATTTTTCATCGTATTGTGAATTTTTTACCGCAACTCCCACAAGCGCATAAAGCACGCCGCGCCGTTCCTGCTCCAGCTGTTTGATCTGTTCATTCACTGAAATTTGGAGATGCCTGTTGGCTTCGGTAACCTTTCTTGTCGCTTCATACAGCTTTAGGTGCACATTGACACGCGCCTTTACCAGTTCCGGTATAAAAGGCTTTGTAATATAATCCCCGCCGCCCAGTTCAAATCCTTTTACAATATCTGTCGTTTTGTCAAACGCTGAAATAAAGATAATCGGAATATCCCTTGTGTGCACGTCCGCCTTCAGACGCCTGCACAATTCGTATCCGTCCATCTCCGGCATGGAAATATCCGACAAAACCAAATTCGGCGGGCGCTCCCTGATGCGCTCCAATGCCTGAATGCCGCTTTCCGCAAGCTGAGTCTGATACCCCATATCCGATACGATTTCACCTAAAATTTCCCGGTTAATCTCTACATCATCGACAATCAGAACAAGTGCATTCCTTGTATTTTTTTTATGCTTCTCCAATGCTTGGTTCCTCCTGTGCCTCTACTAAACCTCTCAAAGTTTCAATACCCGTAGAAATCTTTTCGTAATTTTCTTTCTGAATTGCCATTTTTAAGCGCAGCACCGCTCTGCTCACTTCCTGCGGCGCATTAACTGTCAGCTGCCGGATTGTTTCCATAAACATCTCCGCCTTTTCCCAGTTCTCCATTTCCACACACAAAATCAATTTCGACAAGCTCTTAGTCAGCTTCTCCCTGTTGGCTGCAGATGCAAAGCCTTCTTCCTGCTCCTCATCCTCCAAAGCATCTGAAAACGCACTGACCGGCTTTGGCAGCACAAAGTTTTCTTCCTCCAAGCCCGTGTCCGCCTCTTCGGGATCTCTTTCCACCCATACGGAAAAGGTAAATGTCGTTCCCCTGCCTTTCACACTCTCTACATTGATACTTCCGTTCATCAGCTCTACCAGCTGTTTACAAATGCTGAGCCCTAAACCTGTTCCGCCGTACTTGCGTGAAATTGAAGCGTCTACCTGCGAAAAGCTCTGAAACAGTTTATCCTGTTCCTTTGCGTCCATTCCGATTCCCGTATCATTTACTAAAAAGAACAGCTCTATCGAATCCTTCATTTTGGATGTTTTAATCACTTCCAACGAAATCTTTCCGACACTGGTAAATTTCTGCGCATTAGACAGCAGGTTATTTAAAAGCTGTACAATCCTAAGCTCGTCACCGACAATATATTCCGGCACACCGGGCGAAACCGTCACGAAAAAATCCAATCCTTTCTCCGTAATTCTGCCCTTATGGTTTGCCACCACATAATCAATCATATCGCGGAACTTAAACCGCCGCGGTTCCAGGACAAATTTTCCTGCCTCCAACTTGGAAAAATCCAAGATATTGTTAATCAGCTTATTCATTTGTACGCAGCAATGCTCAATCAAATTCAGCTGGCGAAGCTTTTTTTTGTCCGTCTCCTCCGGCAGCATCTCCCGCACATGCCCCAATATACCGTTTACCGGCGTTCGAAGCTCATGCGTTACGTTTGCCACAAATTCAGACTTTACCTTCATTGCCGCCTCAGTTTCCTGCTTCACCTGATCCAACTCATGGCTTAAAAACTCTTTTTCCAATACGCTTTGCGCCATGCACAAAAAGATGCCTGTCGTTTCTTCCTTTACAATACGCATATCTGTAGGAAAACACGTTTGATTTTTACGGTATGCAGTCATGCGGCTGATTTCATTGCCGACAGAGCATGCCGGTATCCAGTTGTCTCCGTCCTTCTCGAAAGCGTTCGGGAAAATACTGTCAATCGACACACCCACCAAGTCCTCACCGTATTCAAGCTTCTCGTGTGCAGCAACGTTGCCGTATATAATCAATCCTTTATTGTCAAATGCCAGCACAATCTCCAAAGCATTATCGAAAAGAAGTACCGCCAAGTCTCTCTGACTCATAATTAGCCCCCATTTAACTACAACCTGCAAGCCTGTGTTTATACAAGCCTGTAAGCGAACGATTTCTGTTCCCTTTTCCTCCTGCGTCCGTGTACGTAAAAACAGCAAAACTAAAATTCTGTTTCGCTGTCCTTTACGCATCCTCTAAACTCTAATCTGCAAAATCAAACATTCCGATTACTTCAACAATATTGAAGAAATCTTCTTTTGCAAGCTGGAAACACTCGATTACATCCGGTGCAAACTGACCGCACTCTCCATCCAAAATCATCTTGTATGCATCAGAATTGGCATATGCTCCTTTATAAACTCTCTTGCTTACCAATGCATCATATACGTCCGCAATCGCTACAATCTGTGCACTGATTGGTATTTCGTCTCCTACCAAATGATCGGGATATCCGTTTCCATCCCAGCGTTCATGATGCCAACGGCAGATTTCGTAACAATACTGGAAGAATTCATTTGACTGTTTTTCACGGAAGCTCTCCAGGATTTCGGCACCGATTGTCGTATGTTTCTTCATCTCCTCAAATTCCTCAGGCGTCAGACGACCTGGTTTTAACAAAATCGCATCAGGAATACCGATTTTTCCGACGTCATGCAGCGCGGACGCTCTTGCAATCTCGTCAATCTGCACCTTTGTAAGACCATATTTCGGAAAATACTTATCCAAATATTTTAAGAGAATCCTTGTAAAATACTTAATACGGCGAATATGTTCTCCCGTCTCCAAGCTTCTGAACTCGACAACCGTACTGAGCGCATCAATCATAAATTCATTATTTTCCTGAAGCAGCTTCTGCTGCGCACGCAGCTCTTTCTCCTGCTCCTTTAAGCGCACTTCCATATTATGTTTATTCTGATACAGTTCAATAATATTTTTCGCCCTGCGCTCTACAATATCGGGGTAGAACGGTTTATGTATAACGTCCGCAACACCGTATGAGTATGCTTTATCCTCACTGTCCCGAATCGTTTCTCCGGTAATCAGAATAACCGGCTTAACCTCAAGCAGTTCTTTCGACTGCATATATTCCAGTACACCGAATCCGTCCATCACCGGCATAACGATGTCTAACAGAATTAACACAATATCCGGATTTTCCTCAATTTGTTTAATCGCTTCCTCACCGTTGCCTGCCTGAATCACCTCAAACTCTGTCTGAAACATGATTTCGAGTATGGTTCTGTTTACTTCTTCATCATCCACAATTAAAATCTTCTGTTTATCCATCATGACCCCCTGATACACAAATTCAATTTATATTCGTTGTTTACTTAACAAGTATACTAATTCTACCATTTTAGCGTAAAATAGTCAATATTGTTCCTTTTTTTTCTTCAATAAATCCGGTTTACAAACCCTCAAAAAAGTGGCAGAATAATATAAAATATATTTTGAAAGGAATTCTTAACATATGAAAAAACAGCTTAATGCACTGAACCTTTTAAAGGGAATCGGCATTCTGATGATTATTATGGTACACAACCGCCATTTTATCATGAAGGATATGTCCGGTCTGCGCCCTCTTATCAACTACGGTCAGATGGGATGCCAGCTCTTTTTTTTCGTATCCGGAATGGCGCTGTGCTATTCATGGGAACATCTTGCGTCAAAATACCAAAATTCTTTCGGAACGCTTACCTTAAAGCAGCGCGCTTCCTGCAGCGGACAGTTCTTACTGCGCCGCTATCTGCGTCTTGCACCGGGCTTTATCATTATTCTGTGTATCAATTATCTTCTTAATGTTTTATTTATGGATCTTCTTGACCATTCTCCCGGTTTTATCATCAACAGAAAGCCTGCCGCCATTATCACGAATTTATTGTTTCTCCACGGTTTTTTCCCGGATTGCATCAACAATGTTTTTCCAGGCGGCTGGTATATCGGCACTACGTTTATACTGTATGCGCTGTTTCCGCTGTTAATGTTTCTGTTTGAAAAACTTTATGCATTGAAACGTCCTCTGATTTTGGCAATCCCGATAATTTTACTGATATTGAACGGGGTGTTCGTCCGGCACATGACAAAAGTGACGCAGTATGAGCTTTACCCTTACAACAACTCTTTTCTGTACTACTTTTTTGCCAACCAGCTGCCGTGTTTTTCCCTTGGCATTCTGCTTTATTTTCAGGAAAAAACAGATTTTTCCTATAAATGTCCCCTGCCCGTTTCCGCCGCGTTATTTGCGGTGACCTGCTACAGCTCCATCCGTCTTTATCTGATACCGGAGCAAAATTTTCTCTATTCCGTGCTTCCTTCGCTCGTCGGGTTCTCGTTCTACTGGCTTGCCGTAAGCTTTATTCATGTCGAGCTGCATACGAAAAAGCATGCAAAGCATATTTTCACGGAATTTCTTGCATCCTGCGGAAAAAATTCCTACGGAATGTATTTGGTCCATGCCTTTATCAGCTGGTATGCCATCAAAGACCTTACATGGTTTCTCACCTTAAAAGGCTATGATTATCCGGACTTAGCGCTCTACTTAATCCTATATATTCCGTCCGTTTTGGCAATCTATGGACTGGGGCTTTGCATGAAGCGTATTTTAGACGGAATTGACAAGAAACTAAGACCTTGTGTCTAAACGTTTCTTATTTAAACAGATTAATTACCAGCTTGAATCCGTACTTTACATACTGCACAAAAATGCCCGGGTCCTGAATGCAGTCACCCATACGCCTGATAATATACTTTGGTCTAAGGTAAAAGCCAAGCAGGATATTCTTGCGAAGCTTCATGACCTCGTCAAGTGTCAGGTGTATGGTTCCCTTTGTGCTGGAATGGAAGAAGTCACTTCCCAGTACGGATTTTTCAAGCAGATTTTCCTGTTTACAAATCTCATACATCGGCGTTCCGTAAAACGGAAGCGCAATGGTAACCTCAATAAAATCAGGGTCGGTCTCCATAACAAGCTTTTTCGTCAGAAGAATATCTTCCTTTGTTTCCCACGGAAAGCCAATCACAAAATATCCCCAAAACTTTAATCCGATTTCCTTACACCATCTTGCCGCCTGCCTGTTCTCCTCAACTGTTGTTCCCTTTCGCATAGCCGTTAACATTTTGTCGCTGCCGGACTCAAAGCCAAACGCCACCAAAAAACACCCCGCTTTTTTCATCAGTTCCAGTGTTTCTTTACTGAGCGGGCGCACACGCGAATTCGCCGTAAACTCGATTTTTCCGTAAATCCTTGAGTGAATAATCAGTTCACACATTTCTCTTACCCACTTTGGATCAATGGTAAATGTATCCGCCTTGAAAAAGAAGTTTCTGATATGGTGCTTTTCATAGCATTCAATCATTTCTTCCAGTACATTTTGCGGGCTGCGGAAGCGCACGCGCTTGCCGGATATTTCCGGCGTCAGGCAGAAGACGCACTGACTCGGGCACCCTCTCGCCGTCTGAATGGTTGCCATCGGCTCCTTTGTGTCGGGGCGGATATAAAGTTCATTCGGCATCAGCTCTCTTGCCGGAAACGGCTGTGCGTCAAGATCATCGTCCCACACGTGAAATTTTGTAGGCACCAGCGCACCGTCCGCATTCTTATATAAAATGTTATTGATTTCTCCGGGCGTTCCGATGCCTTTAAAACAATAATCCGCTATCTTTCCGATGCAGAAATCAATCTCCCCGCCAATCAGATAATCGACATTGGATAAATCCAGCATATCAAGCATTGCCTGTTCCGGCGCGTAAAACAAGGCGCCCTTTAGTACGACAACCGGATCATGTTTTGCCTTCAGCTCATTCACAACCTTGAGATCGTCAAATATGGTTGTATTCGTGATACTCATCATAATCATGTCCGGCGCAAAGTCATCCATATCCTTCAAAAGCGTATCAAACGTATCTCCCTGTGTCTGATAGTCCTGAAGCTTTACCTCATAGCCGCTTTTCATGAGGATTGCCGCTGCGTAGCCTAAATCATTGCACGCGCGCATCGCCTGTGCGGAACCGTCGTCGATATTCTGCTGGCAGCGGTCCTCTCCTCTTTGAAAAAGCGCCCCGGGCGGATAAAACAGCAGTACCCTTTTCTTACTCATTTGCATTCTTTTCCTTTCCAATGTCTTTTTCCTACTCTAATTCATACAAGTAGACGCAATACGGCATTTCATCATCCTGATAAACCTGAAGCAGGTTGATTTGCATCGCTTCGGCATTTGTAATTTCAACCCTTGAAAAAATATAATCGCATCCAAGCTTTTTGAGCGCCGGTTCGTCAATCAGAATCTCCTGCGCATCCGCTTCTGCATTTGCCCCGAAATCATACGTATTTTCTCCTGATGCCGAATATAAGTATGCCCTGCACCCCCAGTCGTCATAATAGCTTTGCCAGTTCGGATTTGCCGTAAGCGCAGGTGCAATCGCTGTGCGGAACTGTTCTTTATAATCCTGACTATAGTATCCGCAATAACCGTCAACCGTGGAAATGCCATTGTAGGAAAGCATCGCCGGGTGAAAGCCATAGACGCAGGCGCACTGATCCGGTGTATAGCCAATATCATCCTTAATCTTTCCAATCAAAGAGCCTCCGTAAAATTCATTGTAGCTTAGCTGGTTGACTTCTGTATGTTTTACAAGCTTGTACAGGTTACAATAACACGTGTTATAAAAATCACTGTATTCACATTGCGTACTCCCTACGACTAAAATTGCGGCAATGCAGGCGGTATACGCCATTATATAAGCCGCTTTCCCATGTATCTCCTCAATCAAGTCCTTTACCACAATGAAAAAAGCAAAATACCATGCAAAGGTATTAAAAAATATCGTCCTTCCATACTGAAATCCCTTTAAAGGAGGAAGAATCGTCTCAATCAGTCTCCTTAACGGCTCCCAAAAATAAAGCGTGCATATCAGACAGTTAAACACGATAAACATCATCGTGAGATTAAACACATCTGCACATGCCTTTCCTGATTTCCTGCGCGTAATATATTGGAAATTATTCCATACAAAATATACGGCGCAAACCGGAAGCACAACATACGTATGAACGGACCGCGCATGGGAATAGCCCCGCGAAAACACGTCCCAAAAAAAATTCCACAAATCGGTCAATCCATAGCTTGCAACTGCCATCGTACTCCGAATCGTCTCCTCATCAGCCAAAAACATAATGTAAAACAAACGGTACTCAGAGCACACAAATCCAGCCATCAGGACAAACAAGGCGCCTGTCAGCGAAAAAGACAGCTTTTTATCCCTGATCCATAAAATAATGATTGCTATGAATAGATAACCAATGATGAACGCACCAAAAAATGTAAAATAAGATAAAAGAGGATACAAAAATGTCAGCAGATACAGCCACCATTTTGGTTCTTGATATATTCGGATGATCAGATATAAAATCAGCGGCATGGACGCAAAGCAAATCGCATACATCGGATAAACCGGAAGAAGCGCAAATGCCGCCGCCACTAAAACCAAAAGTTTTTCATATTTATGATATTTTTTCCCCAATATGAAGTTTGCCAGCAACAAGCACGAGAAAAAAGCAATAACAAGCTTTAGCAAATATCCGGCAATATATGCATAGATGTCCGGCAAAACCAAATACAAAAGATTGTAGAGCGAAAATTCCGATGGAAAATAGTTCCTGTCAAGACCACCCAGCACAGACATTTCATAATGATGTGCAAAAAAGGCGCCTCTGTCATGCATCATTTTCAATTGTGTGATAAACAAATCCAAATTGTCACAGATTCCTACATAAATGTTTTTTCGAAGCAGCAGCAAAACAACAGCCTCAAAAGCAAAAATACCTGCTGCTAACATAAAATGCCAGTATTTTCTAATTGCATTCATCTTTCCGTTCCCACCTCTTATTCATTCGCGTTTATCAATGGTAACATATTTCAGAAGAAACGTAAAGATTAAATAAAAATTAATTTTCTCTTAAAAAAATTTTAAGTTACAATTCACACCCACACCAGCTTTTATCTGCATACAAGCTATTGAGGCGTGAATTATAACAGCTTTTGCACACAAAATGCTAAAAGGCAAGCATTTTGGCGCATGATTCCCACTATTTTGGTGGATGTCTGAACAGTAACACTTTTAATACATTGCAGAAACAATCAAATTTTGATAAAGCTGCTGCAGCGGCATGGTTGGCTCTACCTCAAATCCGGGCTTGCTTAAAATAACCTCGCCGTTTGGCATAACAAAGCTGCCGTTTTGAATCAACGCCGGAAGCGCCGCCGTCTCAAATACCATATCATGAATTTCCGTATACTGCGGCACGTAGGTTGAAAAATCCTGCATAATAAACGCGTATATTTTGCGCGCAAGCAGATTGTAGCCCGCATCATTCAAATGACAGCCGTCGCATATAAAATTCCCGTACCGCTCAAGCGCCTCCCTGTTATCCGCCAGATTGAGGTCGTAATCCGCATACAGATCAAGCGCCGGTATCCCATAATACTCGCACCGGTCAAGCATAGCCGTCCTGTACTCCTTAAATGTCCCGGTACCAAAATTACTGTAAGTGCTTCGCTTATAGGGATGCGTCGCATCCGCATCCTTGCTCTGCTGATACGGAATAATCAACACAATATCCGCATTCGCATATTCTCTTTTTAAGTACGGGAGCATCTTATTGAGTGCGCCATAAAAGGTGCTGACTTGCGTATCCGTTCTCTTCCCAATCGGACAGTCGCCGAACCAAAAATCATTTGTTCCTCCAAAGACAATCACAAGATCCGCCGATTTATCCATTGCATACATTCTGTCTATAAAAGACCCCGGATTTGACGGGCGTGCCGATATATCCGTGATTCTTGAGCCGGATACCCCGTAGTTATTGACCACGGCCCCTGTCAGTTTGGACAAAACGACCGGATATGCCTTATCCGGCGTCCTTGCTCCGACGCCTTCCGTCAGGGAATCCCCAAGGATGTTAATCGTATGGTATTGGTGAAGCGGCAGTCCCTGTGCGACAACTTCCGCCTGCGCTTCGAGCAAAAGCGCAGTCTCGTAATCCACATTCTCGGGTATCGGACTGACCGGTACTTCCTCTGCCGCCGCAACACAGTCAGAAGGCTGGCATATTAATATAATACCACAGATAATCCCAATAACATTGATAACCCAGTTTTTCATTTCCTTGTACGCTCCTTTGCAAAAACTTACAACTATATCCTACTATACTTTTCTCATCTGTCAAGTTTCCTCTCCCTGTTTCACGGCAAAGAACGCTGCGCATCCCGAAATCCGCTTTCTATACCCTCTCCCCGAAATTTCGGCTCAATCCTGCGCGGCACGGCGGGAAAATTTTCGTATCCTACCCGGTCTCCGCTTTTCGGATAATAGAACGTCACGCCTTCCGCGGTAAAGCTGTCCACCTCATAAGCGCCGTATTCCTGCTGGACGATGTAGTATGGCTGCTGAAACGTGCCGGCGATATATTCCGCAAGCGATACTGTCTTTACCGCAGCAAAAACAACTGCCGCACACCAAATGAGCCTTCCTTTGCCCCGTATACGCTGATACAGCATTCCCGCCGTAAGCATTATCAGCAGTAACACATAGGCATATCCGTACCGCAAAAGCGGCGCCGAAAACTGCCAAAATAAATAGGACACCGCCGCAGTACATAGCACCAAAAGCTTATCGGCTTGATAAATTCCTCCTGTATCCCTCGTCTTTTCTCCGTGTACTGTTTTAATCACAAAGCCTGTCAGAAGCACTGCGGTAATTATAATACACACGATGTCGGCAATAATCAAAAGCTTTCCCAATGTGGGAAGCATGGTTAAAAACCAGTTCGGAAACCATTCATAAATCGGAACATTCTCAAGCGCGGCATTGTTCAGCCCCCGTCCCCATGTTCTAATCTCTGCGGCATCTGCCGCCGCTGCTGCCGCGGAAATTTTCCAATCTACATTCAGCACGTCCAAAGCAGGGAACGGATACAGCAAATAGCCTGACAGAAGCGCCGTTCGAGCCATCCATACCGCGATCACACTCCCTCCCAGTAACAGATACAGCGCAATTTCCTTATACCGTTTTTCTTTTAGCAACATGCAGGCAGGCTTGATACAAAGCAGCAGTATTACACCTGCCGTAAGCTTCAACGTTATGGCATAGACCCCCATAACACACAAAAGACTATACGGAGCTGCATCTTTTTCACCGCGCTCAAGATGCGAGAGCCATCGTATCATAATATAAAACACGATACACATTACGCAGTAATCAGACGCAGGCGATACGATATCACGGTAAATCAGCGTCAGATAGTAAAATGCCCCAAGTCTTGCAAAATCAGAAAGTCCCCACGCATCCGCCCGCCAAAACCTGCGCCTGTCAAACAGTGCAAGCGCCTCCATGCTTAAAAGCAGCGCAATAAAACCGTTTACCGCATGAAGCGACTGCCCCGCGGCATCTCTCATACTGTAGAGCGCAGACAGTGCAAAAACAGAACTGTTGTACGCAAATCGCACATGAATATTTCCAAGCCCCTTGACGATACCGTACTCCTCAATCCACCGGATGCTCTGCGCATGATACAGGTCCGAATCATAGTGCATGTAACCCCTTGAAGTGCAGTAACACCAAAGCATTATGATACCCGCTGACAGAATTTTATATAATACGGTCCTGCTGTGCAGTTTTTCAGACGCCAAATGCCTTATTTCCTTCCTCCACACCACCGCAATGAAAATACATGCAGCAGACAAAAGCACATTTGCCGCTGCCCCAACCCCTCCGAACAGACTGAAACCCTGTGCATATACCGTTACGACAGCTATACCGAAGAACATTTGTTCAAGCATATTTTCCATGCGGCAGCCAAACAGCTTCCCTGCAAGCCTTGAAAACGCAAAACCGCACAAAAACACGGTAATGAATATATAAAGCCAGTTTAAAAAAATCAGAACCATGTATACCTCCAAGGGGTTTTTTAAGGACATATGATACTAAGCCCACATGTCCCTCAACTTTTCGCGCTCCTTTTTTGAGCCGTCCACAATTACATAATCAACATTATTCCGCTGTGCGGCAAGCCCGTCTTTTTCGTACCGGTCGCCTATCATAACCGCATCAACGCTGTCACACCCAAGCGTATCCAAAATGACTTTCAGTCCCTTGGGATCGGGTTTCATGCAGCCGATGCACGCATCACCCGACGTATAACAGGCGTCCGCCGTAATTCCCAAACACGCCAGCTTTGCTTCCACAGGGTAGTCAGAATAAATAACAATTGTTTTCTTTTTTTCTTTTACGATGTCAATCAGGCTTTTTAGAATCTCGTCCCGATAAGGCAAAAGCAGGTTCAGCGGCATCTCATGCATAAAAAACCGAACCGCATTTTTTACCCGTCCGGGCGTTGTACCAGTCTTTGCCGCTACGGCTGCATACTGTTTTTCGTCAAGTCCAAGTCCTTTATCAAACATATATTCTTTCTCGTATTCATCCCAATGCTCCCGCACCTGTCTGTATCGTTTAATCACAAACAAATCCTTTATCGCTGCCGGATGCCGCAGCACATATTTTATCAAGGTCATAAGCATTTTTATCCGAAACGGCTTCTGATAGTACAGCGTTCCGTCCAAATCAAAAATGAACGCTTTATACTCTAATATATTTGGTTTCCTAAGTTTTATCCGGTTCATGCCGATTGCCTCTCTTTAGTGACCTGTCGGAATGAAAAATGCCGTCTCCCACATTTTCATAATGGGTATGTCAACCACCGTAAGCACTGCAAAGAGTACCACAAGCGCCGCAACAAGCAGCATCAGTTTTTTCTCGCGGAAAAGCTTTTCCGGCTTCTGCGCCGCCGAATCGGGCTTATGGGCTATGTAGAGATAGTAACAGAAGAGGAAAAACAGCACAGGCATCGCAATTAAATATTCAATTCGGTATTTTAATAAGAAGATACCGATTAAAAACGTTGCACAGAGCGCAT
>CAJUJG010000001.1:0-18450 GCA_910586715.1 uncultured Lachnospiraceae bacterium | reverse complement strand
GCCGAACACAACAGCGTTTCCTCTCTGTATTTGGCAAAGGACTTTCGATAAGAACCTGCAATTTCAGGATTTCCAATCATCCGGTATTCCGCGTACCGCTTTACCGCCATCAGAAATGCCCCTGCCAGCCAATAACCAAGCATAATGCTCGAAGGCGGATACACGTTCTCACATACTATAAACCACCCCAGCAGCAGACGGATCATATTGTTTATGGACTCGGAAAGCACGTCGAGATATACCACATCCTTTGTCCGCACCGGTTTTACATTGTATAAAACGCCCATGACCAAAAGCCAAAGCTCCGTCAGCAGAAACGGCCGGTTCACCGCCAAAGACAGCGCAATGCCGATGACAATACAAATGGCATACTCTGCCATCACCAGTGAAAACTTCATATTTTGGCTTACCACCGGTCTGTATTTCTTTGTCGGGTGATACTGGTCAAACTCCGCATCAAGCCACTCGTTGATTACATAATTTGCCGACGCAATAAAACAGGTTGCCAAAAATCCCGCCGCAAGCTTTATCATAAAACTGCCCCAGTCCTGCGGCATCTCTATCAAAATCAGCGCAAGCGCAAGTCCGGGCAGGATAAATACATTCTTTATCCAATGGTCAGGCCGTGCGATTTTGATATAATTTTTAATCTGTGATATATCTTCCCTGCTTTTGTATTCACTCATTTGTATCTTTCTCCTTATGCTTGATATAAATAGATTGTATATGGAAGCCCTTCTTGAACATACGTTCCAACAAGGGCAATCCCCAGCGCATCTTCATTCCCCAGCTCAATCCGCGAAAAAACATAGACGCCGTCCAACGCACGAAGCGCCTGTACGTCAATATACAGATTTCGGTCGGAAACCTCATAGCTGCGCAAAGGCTGCGAAACGCTTTCTCCGGAGCCTGACACCAAATATGCCCTTGCTCCCCAGTCATCATAATAGACGCGCGCCGCTTCATTGCCTTCTCTGTCAAGCGCAGGCGCAATTACCTGCCGAAACGCCTCCTTATAGCTTAACGGATAGTAGCTTAACACACCGTCCAATGTAGAAATTCCATTATAGGCAAGCACTCCGGGGTCCAATCCGTATGCCACGGCTTTCTCTCCTTCATAACCGATTTCTTCTTTAATTTTGTCAAACAATTCCGTGGAAAAATATTCACGGTACGACAAATTATTTGTTTCCTTTTGTTTTACAATCTCATATGTATGGTTGAACGCAGTCTGAAACAAGTCGTTGTATTTTGTATTTGACAAAAGCACCACAACAGCCGCGGCAACTGCCAGCGTATTGGAAAGCCGAAACAGCTTTGCATCGTACATCTGTTTGAGCACCGCAAAAAATGCCGCATACCACAAAAACGGATTAAAGAAGATTGTACGGTTAAACTGAAGCCCTCTTACAGGCGGCACAAGAAACGCGACAAAATTCCTTACCGGCTCAAGATAAAACAATCCGTATACAAAGCAATTAAATACAATCGCAAGTATCATAAGTAAAACGGGATTTTTCAGAAATCCTTTTATATTTTTTCGGTACATGCTGTTTACAAGCTTTGCCGCCAAATACAGCAAAACCACCGGCATCACAAAATATGTGTGTACCGATTCCGCATGAAAAATGCCTTTACAGAACACTTCAACGACTGCCGTAAAAAATTCAGCCGCATTGTAGGACGCAAAGACCATCGTATCCCGAATCGTCTTTGTGCCGGAAAACAGCATTATGCCAAAAAGCCTGTACTCAAATACCATGTAACCTACCGCAAGAACAACAACGCTCAATAACATTTTTATCATATTTTTAGATTTTGTCAACGCCAAATAAATGACATAGAGCGCCATATAGCCCAGTATAAACATCCCGAAAAATGTAAAGTATGAGAAAAACGGATACGTAAACAGCAGCGTAAACCCACCTTTTTCCCGTTTACACACCCTTCTCAATATCCAAAGCAGATACGGAATGGAGGTAAAATAAATGGCAAACATCGGATACAGGGGCAGCAATCCGTAAGCAAATCCTACCAACGCCACCAAAGACTCGTACTTGCGGTAATTGTCTTTTAAAATATCACGTGCCAAAATCCATGTGAAAAATACGCCGACAACCGTCTTTAAAATAATTCCGATAATATACGCATAGCAGGTTGGAAACAGCAGAAACAAAACACTGTATATATTAAATTCAGAGAAAAAATAGTCCCTTGAAACGCCGTTTAGTACCGGAAGTTCCGCCCCGTGCGCAAAAAACAGCCCGTTTTCCCTTAGCAGGTGATAATCAAGCACATGAAGCTCCAAATTATCATGCGCGCTTGCATAGATATTATCGCCCAAAAGCAATAACACCACCGTTTCAACTAGCAGGAAGAAGCTTATCAGCAGCCAGTGCCATTTTTCCCTGATCACATTTTTCATCGTGTATTCCCCTTTATCCGCGTCTTTTATCTTTTACCGTATCCTTGCGCATATTCCGCAGTAAGCCAGCTTTGAAACATCAGAATGTACCAAATCTGAATGCGCCAGTTTCCGTTCTCAATATAATCCGTCCACATCCGCCACACGACATCGGCGTCTAATATGCCTTGTTTCCTGATAAGCGTTCTGTCAAGCAGCGCTTCCGCCCACGCCCGAAGCTCCGGCTCCTTCAGCCATTTTGTAATCGGAATGGAAAAGCCTTTTTTGGGTCGTTCCATCATTTCTTTCGGTACATAGCGGTAAAGCACATCCCGTAAAACAAGCTTTCCGACATCGCCCTGTTTTTTATATGCAATTGGCAGCGTCCACGCAAATTCCACCACATCTTTATCCAGCATTGGAACGCGCGTTTCCAGTGATACCGCCATTGCGGTCCGGTCAACCTTTACCAAAATATCGTCAGGATGGTACAGCTCCATATCCATGAGCATAATGCGGCTTTTGGGGTCGCTCAAATCACCGTAAGGCTTGGTATTATGCTTGTACGGATGCGCGTTTTTGTCAAGCGCAATCGCCAGATTTCCCGCCTCCTGCGCATTCGACAGCTCATAGAGATGCTCCGGTCCTTTTGCACCGAGCAAATACGCCTTTGTCTGCAAAATCTGTCTGTTTCTCAGGAGCGGACAATTTATAAGAAGGCTGCTTGCCGCTTTGCGCAGTGCATACGGATACGCCTTCATTTTCCCCCATATCCGATCAATGGAAGCGTATGTCATATACCCGCAGAACAGCTCGTCTCCCGCGTCCCCGCTGAGGGATACCGTCACATGCTCCCGCGTCATCTTGCTGACAAGATAGGTCGGAATCTGTGAAGAGTCTGCAAACGGCTCTCCGAATATATGTGCAAGTTTTGGAATAACCGCTTTTGCGTCGTCGGGCGTAATATACAGCTCCGTGTGCTCCGTTCCCAAATGCTTTGCAATCTCCTTTGCGTAAATCGCCTCGTTATATTTCGGGTCCTCCATGCCGATGGTAAAAGTCCGCACCTTTAAGCTCGATTGTGCCTGCATCAGCGCAACAATCGTACTGCTGTCAATTCCCGCCGACAAAAATGCGCCAACAGGAACATCCGCCACCATCTGCTCTTTAATTGACGCCTTTAACAGGCGTTCCAGCTCATCCGCGGCTTCTTTTCTTGAACCATGAAACGGATGTGCTTCCCCATATTTTGCCGCTTCCCGAACCGACCAGTAAGGGCTGATTTTTGGCGTATCGTAAGGCGCGTCAAGCTCCAAAATACAGCCTGCATCAAGTTTATAAATATCCTTATAGATGGAATAAGGAGCGGGAATATACCCGTGAATAAAATAAATCTGAAGCACGGCAGTGTCAATGTCGTTGTGAAAGCCATCAAGCGCACGGATGCTGCCAATGTCGGACGCAAACACAAAGCTTCCGTTGACAAAACCGTAATACAGCGGCTTTTCGCCGACGCGGTCACGCATCAGGGTAATGCGTTTTGTCTCCTTGTCAAAAAGTGCGATGGCAAACATCCCTTTACACAACGCAAGCGTTTCCCTGACGCCATACGCCTCAAACGCCGCGAGCAGCGCCTCCGTATCCGAACCGCCGCGAAATGCCGTTACTTTTTTTTCGGCGAGCAGTTTATCCCTTATGGTGCGGTAATTATAAATTTCGCCGTTAAATACGCACACGTATCTCCCCGACGCGGAATGCATCGGCTGCGCACCGTTTTCGGACAAATCAACTATGGAAAGCCTTCTGTGACCAAACACCACTCGCTTGTCATCGCTTGCCCAAATACCGCCCGCATCGGGACCACGGTGGTACATTCTTTGATTCATGCGCTCGATATTTTCCTTCCAGTTTGCAGCATTGTTGCAAAAGCCCGCGATTCCACACATAGTAATAACCTTGCTCCCTTCACACTCTTTATGGCATCTATCTTATCACAATTTCGTTATAATTCCTAGTATTGACCTGACAAAATAATTTAAACCGTAACAGGAAGCCAACGGCTGAACTGTTACTTTAAACCCCAAAATGAGGGACAGCACATGTGCCGTCCCCCGCTTGCGTTTGTTCTATCTTGTTACTTCAACAGGTATTCTGATTACAATTCCCGAACCGTCTCTTGGCGTGACAATAATCTCCGCTTCTCCGACTTTTTTCCCTGTAATCTTTCCCTTTGCATTGACCGTTACAATCTTTTTATCGCTGCTTGTGTATACAAGTGTCTGATTGGTAGCTGTAATCGGTCCGATTTTAAACTCCTTTGCAATCTCTAATGTTTTTCTCGTCCGCAAATTCAACGTAATGCCGTCTTTAATTTTATCAGAAGGTGTAAGGGTTTTAATCAGTTTCCCGATATAAACTTTGACCTTTCCGGATTTTTTGCTTCCGTCAAGCGCTGTCGCAGTGATGGTTACCTCGCCGCTCTTTATCGCGGTAACCACGCCGTTCTCGTCAACCTGGGCAATCTTTTCATTGCTTGATTTCCAGCTTACGCGCTGGCTGCCGATTTCTTCATATTCTTTGCCAACCTTTGTATAAAGATTTGCCTTTAGCGCAGCCGTATTAACCGCTGTGCTTAAATCAATACCGATTACATCCTGATAATCACCGTCCGGCAGCTCAGTGCCCGGATTCGTTTTAACAATCTCAACCTTGCTTACCGCACGGTCAACAAATACCGTAAAGCTGCAGCTTACATCGCTGTTGTCCGCCGCCGTTGCCGTGATAATTGCAACGCCTTCCGATTTACCTGTTATTTTCCCGCTCTTTTTGTTTACACTGACAACTGACGGGTCGCTGCTCTCCCAGTTTGCGTTCTTCATTGTGCAGGAAAGCGGTTTATAGTCAATGTTGAGCTGGACGGATTTTTTATAGCCCAAATCAATATTGCTGATGTCCCCTGCCGGACTCATGCCTGTAATCTGCTTTGTGATGACAAAAGTTACCTTTCCCTTTTTGTTGCTTCCGTCACCTGCCGTTGCCGTAAACGTGACCGTCCCGTTTTTCTTAAAGTCTACATAGCCGTATTCATCCAGTTCGGCAATTCCCTTATTGGAGGATTTCCAAGTGACATCCTCGCTTACCGCACCGTCCAAGAGTGCGTCAAGACGTATGGTGTTCGACTCCTTGTAACCCTTCATAAGGTCAACCCCGATTTTCTCGCCAGTAACAGTATAACCATTCATTGTTATGTCAACCTGACTTACAGGATCTCCTACTTCGATTACATATGTATCGGAATTTCCTTTTCCATTAATACCATCAATCGCTGTCGCTACAATATTGACCGTTCCTGACACGCCTTTACATGCCGTCACCTGTCCCTTGTCGTTTACTTTCGCAATCGATTCATTATCGGATGCCCAGTCCACCGCTACGCTTCCCGTCGAAAGCTTCATCTTCTTTCCATTGGCAAGTCGGTGCCCCGGTCCGGTAATTTCCACATATGGGTTCGTGTTTGTGACAGTCATCGTCACATACTCACTTTTTTCATATCCCTCTGCAGTCGTTGCAGTAATCCTAACCGTGCCTGCCTTATGAATTGTAACAATTCCAATGCTGGAATCGTACTCTTCCGGCTCGATTGAAGCAATGCTTTTGTCGGAAGTGCTCCACTTAATATCCATAGGCACACCATCCCTGATGCTGGAACCATTGCTTAATTCTGCCCTAAGGCGCAGTACATAATTCTTTCTGTTGGATAAGTCAATATCATCATAGCCGGAATTATCTTTTACATATTTTTTCTTGTTTTTCGTCGATATTGTACAGTTATCATATGCGCTGATGCTGACGTCATTTTTTTCCTTTATCACATATATTCTGTGCTCTGCAATAACGCCGCTTCCGTCGGCTGCCTCTGCCGTAATAATCGCATCGCCGTCTTTTATACCTGTGACAAGACCGTTTTCCTCAATCGTCGCGGCTCTCGGATTATCGCTTTTCCAAATAACAGCCTTACTTGTCGCGTCTTTGTTGCCAACCTTTGCTTTGAGCTGCAGCTCCTGATCGATTCCGACGTAATGCCCGCCTGTTATCTCAATATTCTTTACAAGCGTACCAATATTGACCGTAATGCTCGCCTTTCTGCCGCTGCCGTCAACCGCAGACATTGTAATTGTCGTTCTTCCAAGCGCTTTTGCCGTGATAATGCCATTTTCTACCGTCGCAATCTTTTCATTGCTTGACTTCCATTCTACATCCTGACATGCCGTATCCGGAAGAATCCTGGGAACAACCGTATAGGTCCCTTTATCATCATCCGGGTCAAGACCGATTGTTTTTCCCGTAAGGATTTTGTCATTTTTAATATTGTCATCACCGTCAGGCTCCATAATATCAAAATCTTCCACAGGATCTTTTACCCATATCGCATGGGTTCCTGACGCACCGCTTCCGTCATTTGCAGTCGCCGTAATCAGCACAAAACCTGCCTTGATTCCTCTGACCTCTCCGGTATTAGGATTGACACTTGCAAGATCCGGAGCAGATGACGTCCACCGGATGTTCTTATTTTGGGCAGACTTTGGATAGACGGTCGCTTTGAGCTTAATCGTCTTTCCTTTCATGACAACATTGCTTCCCTCAATATCAACATTGGATGCAAGAGAAGTTACATTAAGCGTCGTGGTTGCAGTCGTTTTGCTGCCGTCCGTTGCGGTCGCCGTAATCGCCGCAGTACCCATTCCTTTTACCTGAATCGTACAGGTTCCGTCCTCATTGTCCTTGAAATCTGCTACCTTTGTATTGCTGATTTTCCATGTAACCATCTGTGACGCGTTGTCCGGTTCATTTACCGTCATCAGGCTAAAGGTCATATCGTCCTTTTCCGGATCTATGCCGATATTCTTTCCGCTGAGATTATTATCCCTGTTGGTATCATCTGTTCGGAAAATCTTTATCTTTTCCACCTTGGGCTTTATGATAAATTCAACCTCGCAGGAAGCCGCACCCATATCCAATGCTTCAGCTGTGAGCTTAACAATCGTATCCTGTGCAACCTTTTTCGCAGTCACAACTAGAATATTCGTTCCTTCCTCTACTTTTGTCAGCTCGATTGCATTTTTATTTGTGTTTGTCCATTTTAATTTTTTCTCTGTCGCATCAACGGGATTATATGTCGGTACAAGCTTAATACTCGTTCCCTCTGCAATCTCTATTCTGCCATACTTATCAATCGATATGGTACCTTTGCCATCCATCGGTTTTGGTGTAAAGGAAAGCTCCTGTATAATACGCCTTACTTTTACCGTTGTTTTTCCGGTAACCGGCTTGCCATCTTTATTTTTGCTTCCGTCTGCTGCGGTTGCCGTGACAGTTGCCTCACCAACTACGCGTCCCTCCGCTTTTCCGCTCTCATCATCATTAAATTTCAGAATATAACTGTCAGAAGAGCTCCATTTTACTTTTTGGTTTGCAGCCTTTGGAATAATGGATGCCGTAAGCGTATCGGTCGGCTCCGAAAGCTTTGTCTCTCCAACTGCAATAAACTTCTTCATGCCAAGGTCATAAATAACCGTCTTATCCGTGACATCTTCTCTTCCTGCCTGCACCGATACCTTTTCCGCAAGCGGCTTTACCGTAACCTTTAAGATACTTGTAAATGTCGTTTTCTGATCCGGATAAATCAAAGTGCACGTAATATCCACACTGTTTTCATCCAGCTGTGCAGTCGGTTTCAGTCCGTCAAGCCTTACCGCATTGACATTGACCAAATCTGTTCTTTCCGTTACTTTTACATAATCCGGTCTGTTGCTTGACCACTGCACTGTCGCGTTCTTGGGCACCTCCGAACCAAATACCGCCTGTACCGTAACCGGATCATTTACGGATATGGAAAGTCTTGTAATCTCTGCAGTGCTCTTATCGTCATAAAGCTTGAATCTTACAATATTCGCCTTATCCGAAACATTGACTTCAAAAGTCAATTCCTTATCCAACGAACTGTCAGCCATTGTGACCGTAATTTTTGCCGTTCCTTCACTGACTGCCTTCACAATTCCCGCATCGTCAACCGTCGCTACGGATGAATCACTGGAACGGAAAGAGAGTGCGGTGTTTTCCGCGCTTTCCGGAACAAACCGAACCTTTTCTTTCAGGTTAAACGTTTCCTCTCTCACAAGGGTCACTTCAGTCTGTTCTAATATAATATCCTCGACAAGCTTGCCGCTCTCCCAACCGGCATAAAGCACTTCTGACTTCGTAACACTGTCTGAAAAATTGTATTTTACTGTACATGCTTTATCTTTGAACCATCCCATGAAGGAAGCGCCTCTCTTTACAGGAGAGGAAGGTTCTGATACGAACGCGCCGTTTTGCGATACCGAAAAATAGGAATCCGCACAGCCGCCATTTGGCTCATACACCAAAACATATTTGCGTGTTTGGGCATGCTGTCCCTTTATGACGGGATAACCATCGTTGATATTGCTGTCATCTGACGCAAAGCCGTCTCCTAAAACGGTAACCGTATCTGCGCTTTTGAGCTCTCCGGCTGTCCTTTTTGCATCTTCCCCCGCTACTGCACCGCTTTCCCGATAACAGAGCGTGTCACTTCTGCCCTCCAAAAACAGGCAGTTTGCATATGCAGCTTCTTCCTCTGCTCCCATAAATCCCGCAATCATTGCAGCATACGGATTGAAGCTTTCCGTGCTTTCTGCCGCAGATATATTGCCTGTATTGTATCCATTGTTGATGCTGCCTCTGTAAAGAACACCAACAATTCCGCCGATATTTTTTGTTTCCGCCGCACCGTTTATTGCAGCTGTATTATAGCAGTTTTCAATTTTCAAAGTAACATTTTTGGAAGCTGCGCCAAGGATTCCGCCAATGCCTAAATTTCTGCTGCTGCCGTTTGCCTTTGCGTCAATTCTTCCTTTATTGAAGCTGTTTTGAATCAGGTTTGTTTCATCATCGCCCGTTCCGTTAAAAAGTCCGATAATACCGCCGACGTTTTCAGAACCTGACACGCCCGCATAGTTTCCGCAATCCGTAACAGTGCCCGAGCTGCTGCCCGTGATTCCGCCGATATTCTTGTATTCTCCTGAAATCGCCGCATAATTTTCACAGTCTGATATTTTCTCCGTATTGGTTGCCGTAATTCCGCCCGCAAGACCGTCCTCAGAGCTGCTCTTTTGTGTAATCGCACCATAGTTTGCACAGCCTGATACGGTTCCCGTATTTTCCGCTGCAATTCCGCCAAGGTAAAATGCGCCTGTAATACTCATATGATTGGTACAGTTTTTAATTGTCTTGGAGTTTGCCCCCGCAATTCCGCCAATCGCCGCTGCATTCGTTTGAATACTTCCTAACGCATGGCAGTTTTCTATCGTGCCTTTATTGGATGACACAATACCGCCGATTGTTTTTGCTGTATTGTCAGTCTCCGAATCTGCCGTAATACTGCCCGCAAAGACACAGCCGGATATTCTGCCTGAATTTTCCAGTACAATTCCTGCCGCCGCAGTCATATCTTTTGTAACTTTCATATCTGCATTGACTGTTATATCCGATATACTTCCGTTATTTGTCAAAGCAAGCGCCGCAGACGCCCGTTCCTGTGAAAACGTAACTGCACTGAAATGCAGTCCTTTCACTTCTCCATTTGCGCCAATTTCCTTAAAAAGCGCACCGTCCGCCTTATAATTATAAATCGAATGACCGTTTCCGAGAAACGTTCCTTCAAATACCTTTACACGCTGTGCCGTCTCGCCTTTCATGTCCACATCACAGTTCAAAGCCACTGTGCTGTCACTGTAATCCGTATCGGATGACAAAAACAGCATAAACTGGTCTTTGTTGTCAATGCTGTATACACCCTGCTCATTTTTCTCAAGTGTTCCTTTTGCATTGTAAGATACAATGGGAGCAGTGTTATCCATATATGTATCATCCGTGTGCTCTAACGCGTAAACCGAATCGTCCACATCGGGTATTGGCACATATGTATCCTGCTGTGATGCGCTTTCCTCCGTTACCGGCTCTTCCGTTAATGTTTCCTGCGTTTGTGTTTCTTCTGTTTCTGCCGTTGGCGTTTCAGAGCCTTCCGTCTCTGTATTTACTGTCTGTGTTTCCGTC
This sequence comes from uncultured Lachnospiraceae bacterium, assembly GCA_910586715.1. GTDB lineage: Bacteria > Bacillota > Clostridia > Lachnospirales > Lachnospiraceae > COE1. The sequence goes on along the minus strand of CAJUJG010000001.1, from coordinate 7,913 downwards.
TGCGAAGTTCCTGTTTCAACGCCAAAATCAGACGCCTGCTCATCTGCGTCTGCACTGCTTTGGGTATTTGTCTGTTCTCCTGCTGCCTCATCATCCGCTTCCGTATTCTTTGATGTTTCGTCCACGGATGCAGTATCTGTCGTCATGGAACCTTCCGTTTCGGTAGCTTCTTCCGTCGTGGCAGTTTTCGTGGCAGTTTCTTCCGCCATATACTCTGCCGTGGTTTTCTCCTCCACAGCTTCTTTTGCCACGGCATCTTGTGCCGTCATTTCCTCGGACGCCCCGGTTTCTGTTGTCTGTCCATACTCCGCCGCGGACACGCCCGGTACGTCTGTCAGTACGATTGCCGCGGATAATATTACCGCAGCCATACGCTTCATTCTTTTAAACCCCTTATACTGCATTTCTCTCCTCCCTGAAAAACTACAAATTTCCTCCTACATTTTTATAGTAAACCATTTCTTTTATTTTTGCTAGAGATTTACATAAAATATTTCAATAAATTTTCTATAAACAACAAAATATAGCAAAAACGGCAAACCGATTTGCGATTTGCCGTTTTTTATGTCAATATCCTGCTTCATCAGATTATTCTTTAACGCGTGTTTTTTTCCGTTTTTTTCCTCCGCGCTTCATACCGCCTTTCAAAATAAACACAGCCAGTGCCAAAACCGCTGCGCCTGCTGCAGCGCCGCCTATGATAAACAGTATATTCTTTTCATCCGATACCAAACAAAATACGCTGTCCGTGCCAACCATATCCACCTGTAAATACTTCCCTCGGACTTTACTCTCGAGCTGAGTCCATATACCATCCCGGTATCCCCAAGCCTGCGCCTTTTCATAGGGATTCAGCAGCCGCACCGCAAAGCTGTCAGAAGCGCCAACCGTGCTGTTTTCAAGAGATACCTCATAAACGACATAGTCTTTATGCGCTGCCCGTTCCGGAGGCGCAATCTGATTGTTAACCACCGCTTTTAACACGGTGTTTTCGGTAAACGCCTCACTTACAAGCGCATACGGCTTTTTGCCGCTTCCCTCATTCATCATTTCGCCGTCGCCGCTTTGCACCACGGTCACATTGTCCCGATACTGCGCTTCTACCAAAAGCGTACCTGTCATAATTTTGTCCGTTACATCTTCCCAAACACCGTAATAACCGCTCTTTTCCGGTATCTGCGGATAATGGAGCGCATTGAGCGGCTCACCGTACCCGATCTCCTCCTCGCCAAGACAGGTATCCTCAATCTTATAGATTACTTTTAAATGCCAAAATTCCCTTGGAAGATTTTCCGCCGTAAGCAGCTCCTGATATGTAATCGGCTCGGCAACGCCTGTATAGCTGATGTTGTCAATTCCGTAGATGTCATCGCCAACGTAAAAGTTGCCCGACACCTTAATTTCTTCCTCGTCATCCTCAATATCCTCATAACCGTTAATCTGTCCCGCAATCGCACCCATTCTGCCGTTTTCTGACGTAATCTGCGACATTGCATAGCAGTTTTTGAGCGTTTCCGCATATCCCGCGATTCCGCCGATGTTCTTTGTGCCTGCCACGGAACAGAGCGAGTAGCAGCGCTTAATTATCGTGTGGGACTCACCGCAGATACCGCCGACATAATCGCCCTCGGTACTTTCCACGCTTCCATAGCCTTCCGAATCAACAACCACACCGTGGTTCATGTAGCCCACAATACCGCCGGCTCCGTTTTTCTTTGCCGTAACATAACCCTCATTGACACTGCCCATAATCGCGCATCTTGTTATAAACTTGCTGCCAAGCTCAAAATCAACGCTTCCTGCCGCATTTCCTTCCAAATCCTCGCTGTCTATGGACATGGAGCCTGCAATGCCGCCCACATTGATGTCGCCGCGCACAATTCCTTTATTGGTGCAAATATCGGTTTTTCCTGTCGTAAGCTGCGCAAGCGCCTCGTCGTCAATGTCATCCTCATAATACTTATCAAGATCCAGTTCATTTAAATCCGTCATTGTATCCGCAAGCAGATTAAATACCACATTAAGCTGATCATTTACCTCGCGCAAATCATCGTTTACAAGATCGGAATACACCGATGCATTATCGCTCAGGCTTGACAGACTGTTCGAAATGCCCTTGAGCTGGTCGTGAAGATCTTCTTTTGTCGTGTCAAAACCGTCACCGAGTTTAGCAAACTCAATATCAGGCTGCGCGTTCAGATAATTGATAATATCGCGCACCGTGTTGGATGCCGCCTTAAAACTGTTGACCACCTTTTGCAGACAATCTGTCGCACGGTCAATATCCTTTCTTGCATCATCTGCCGCCCCTGACAAATCATATGTTGACAGCACGTTTGCAAGTGCGGAAAGTGCAGACAGTGCACTTGAGCCCGATGCTGAAATATCTGACAGGCTCGCCGAAAGCTTTAGGATTTCCATCTTAACCGCCTCTTTTTCCGCATCCGTCAGCTCACTCCATCGTTTCATGGAACCGTCGCTGTTTTGTATGATAGATTTAATCTTGTCAATTGATTCTTTGACGCCGTTTATTGCCTCTGAAAGCTCTTTTGCGCAATCCGATACGTTTTCTAACGCACTATCCGCCGCCTGCCCCTTGTTCTGCTTCTTAAAGCTGATTTTCACCGTACAAGGCTGAACGGATTTTGAAATATTAAAAGCATAAACCGTGCCGTTTGCCTTACGTTTTGAAATGGAAACCGTCTTATTTTTACTGTCCTTGACAGTCGGGTTTCCGCTCAGTTCATAGCCCTCATACGGCGTTATCGTAAGTGTTACAACGCCATCTGTATTGCATGTATACGAAGCCGTACCTCCAAGATTCGAGGAGAGCTTTATCAATGCCGTTGTCACCTGACCGCCGCTTTCTGAAGAAGATTCAGCCTCACTTCGCTCTGTTTCTGATTCAGCCCGGTTGGAACTTTCCTGTGCTGACGACGCAGCGCTTTCACTATTCTCCGTATCTGATGCCCCATCCGACGCAATGTCTGATAAAGCGTCTGGTACATTTTCAGAAGTCACATCTGCTGCTTCTTCTGTGTTGTCTTGCGGCGTCTGAGAGGTCTCTTCCTGGTTCTTCGTTTCTGTTATATCTTCCCCGTTGCCAAAACTTACATTCGAATCCTCTGTATCCTCCTGCGGTGTCTGTTCCTGAACCGTTTCTTCCGCAGCCGTTTCCTCTGCGGCATCCTCCTTCAGTGTTTCCGACTCCGTCTGCGCCGCATCCGATGCTGCGCCGTCTATCGTATTCAAACCGCTGACGCCCGAGGACGCGAACGTCCCTGTATGCTCAAACTCTGCCGTCACCAACACATTATTTTTCGGCATTACAAACGTAAAGACGCCTCCTCCTGCATCAGTAAACGCAACCTTCTTACCATTCTTATCCTTAACTGCAAATCCCTTTTCCTTCATGCGGTAATCCGGTTCGGGACTTACCGTAACCGTCACCGTTTCTCCCTGCGCCGGCTCTGTCTTATCACACGAAAGCCTTCCGCCAACGGTTGTCACAAGCGAAATTCGCGTATACTGCGTCGGCTTGTATGCGTCCGACGTAATATCCAGATCATCTTTCAAATCATCAATAATGCCGTTTAAATGTGAGAGTTCGTCAAGCGCCGCATTGACATTGTCCGTGATATTGGGAAACATTTCAATCACATAATCCATGCGGTCCGCGAACGCATTCACCTGATCCAAATTGTCATCCACAAAATCTGTCAGCTGTGTCACAAGCTCGTCGCCCGTATCCACTGCTTTTTCAGCATGATCCTGAAGCGAATCGACATCCTTTTTCAGCACGTCCTTTGTACTTTTGATGTCATCGAGCGTCTTGTCAATCAAGTCGTGCAGCTTGTTGATTGCACTGCGCAAGGACTCCGCCTCATTCACCTCAATATACGGCTCCATCTGTCCGACAATGCCGCCGACGTCCTTGCGGCCGTAAACCTCGCCTGCGTTCGTACACATTGACACAAGTCCCGCCTGCCGACCCACGATTCCGCCGATATTATAACCCGAATGCTCATATCCCACCGTGCCGGCATTGGTACACCTCGAAATCATTCCGTCGGAATACCCTGCAATACCTCCCGCGTCCACACCGCTGTAAATCTCGGTTTCCTCGTCGTCTACGCTGATGCTGAGGAAAATACCCGTGCCAAGCTCATCGTCCTCCTCGACCCATTCCGTATTGTCATTAATTCCCGCCTCATTGGTACAGTGATTAATCACGCCATGATTAACGCCCGCAATGCCGCCAGTGGAATAATTTCCCAAGATACGCCCCTTTGCGGTACAGTTCTGAATCGTTGCGCTGCTCTCATTGATGCCCACAAGACCGCCGACCGTGTCACGTCCCTTAACGTTTCCACGAAACGTACAATTTTTAATCGTTCCATAATTGACGCCGCACAAACCGCCAATGCATTCCTCTTCATTGTCTCCCTCTATATTTCCTTTTAATGTCAAATTTTTAACAAGTCCACTGCTCTCAATATAGCGGAACAATCCTGTCACATATCCCGCTCCTGTATGATTAAAACCTGAAATGGTATGCCCTTCGCCGTCAAAAATACCGCCAAATACCGGAACCGCAAAAAAATCCTCAACCTGCGACAAATCAATATCCGCCTTTAACGCCACCGACTTGTTTTTCGACCATGCATCCACATAACAATTGTCCGCAAGCGCGAGCAAATCCTCTGCCGTATGAATTTCGATCCTTTCATAGGTTATGGTCTCCTCACTTGTTTGTGCCGCGGCGTCTTCCGTCGTAACGGTCTTTTCCGTTTCCGCCGCACGCACACTGTCAGGAGGAAGCATGCCAAATACAAGCGCCGCCGTCAAAAATGCCGCCGTTATTCTTTTTGTGTTCGTTTTCCTAAACATGGCTCTCCTCCTCATTGTTCTCATCCACCTGTGTTGCTGCCTCAATCAGCCGCTCCATATCAATTCCGTCATCCTCAAGCTGCTCCATTTTTCCCATATTTACGAACAGACTTGCATCGCCGCGGACAAATCCATGTATCTCGCCCGTAACCGTACCGTTGATACGTCCCCGCACTACACCGTCAACCCGCATCAGTCCTGAAGCCTTTTCAAGTTTCAGCGGCATGGATACGGCAAACGAAGTCCTGTCAATAATCTTCTCACCCACAAGTAAAATCTGCGGCAGAATAAACATAACAATAACAATCGAAATAATTGTCCCCCTTCCCAAACACTGACCGATACCGCACACAGCGCCGTCTGACGACATTTGACCGATAAAGATTCCTGCAAGCGCAAGCATCGTACCCGATGTGACAATCGTCGGGAACGCAAAGTTCATCGTTTCTATAATCGCTTCTTTTTTTGGCATTTTATCCTTCAGTTCCATAAAACGCCCTGAAATAACTATTGCGTAATCAATATTTGCACCCATCTGAATAGAAGAAACAATCATCGAGCTCAGAAAAAACACATTCTTTTGCTGTGCTGCGGGGAACGAAAAATTCACCCAGATTGCACCCTGAATCACCGCTATCAAAAGCACCGGCATCCCCGCCGACATAAAGGTAAACAGCAATACCACCATAACTGCAAGAATTGACATGACATTGACGACTGTATTGTCACGTTTAAACGTTTTATACAAATCATACTGGCTTGTCGATTCACCTGGTATTAAAATCTGCGCATCCTCATAATACTTGTTTGCAATCGTATGCATTTCTTCCAAGAACGCAAATGTTTCATCACCCTCCTCGGGAAGTGTAAGATAAACCAGCATGCGGCTGTACTGCTCACCCTGAAGCTGGTCTAAGGCAATCTGCATCTTCGTATGCGCCTCCTCTAGGTCCTCCATCAGGTCATCATCAAGCGTCACATAGCCTTCCTCGACCTCGTCGTACAAAAACGTAACAATGTCAATCAGAGGAACGCTGTAATTGGAAAAACCGTTGACTATCTTTGCATAGTTCTCGTCATTTACGGCATACGCCATATATAAGACTTCCGCCATCTCATAATCCAGTTCCATAAGCTCTGAAAACTCGCGCGCAGTCAGCTTATCAGTCAGCATATAGCCATCCATAGCCTCCGTATTTGCCAATCCCTGCGAATGATCAACTTCCTCTCTTGCATCGATTTCCCGCAAAAGCCGCTTTTCCTTATCATAGTTTCCCGCCGGAACAATTAGCGCCACAAAATTGTCCGTACCAAAGCTTTCATCAATCAGCTCATCGACAAGCATCGCATTGCTTTGAACAGGCGTTTCAAGCATTGTATATCCATACACATACGGACAGCGCGACTGTATCAAATATGCCACAACAATCACAATCAGAAATATGACCGGCATAACATATTGTGTCTTGTATGCAAACTTTCCGACAAACGGAATATCCGGAATAAAGCTTTTGTGCTTCGTCTTATCCATTGCCTTACCAAACAGCATAATCAAGCCCGGCATCAAAAGGAACACGGCAAGAAGACTCAAAAGAATGGCTCTAATCAGGCAGACCGCCATATCCACACCAATACCAAACTGCATAAACATCATCGCCAGCAAACCGCCCATTGTTGTAAGGGAGCTAGAAAAAATTTCCGGTATGGACTTGCTGAGCGCGACAATATCCGCTTCCCTGATACCAAGCGTCTGATGTTCTTCCTTATACCTGTTACAGAAGATAACCGCATAGTCAACCGACAGCGCAAGCTGCAATACAATCGTAACGGAATTTGACACAAAGGAAATCGTTCCGGTTATAAAATTCGTACCTTTTGTGATGAGCGCCGCCGAACAGAAGGTCAGCAAAAGAACGGGAACCTCTGCCCATGTCTGTGAAGTGAACAACAGTACGCTTACAACCACGATTGCAACAAGGATACTGATGGTTGACATCTCCTGTGCAAGCTGTTCCGCCGAGGCATCTCCCATCGAAGTTGACACATAAATATCATATCCGTCAAGCATTGTTTCCACTTCATTTAATGCCTCAAGCGCCCTGTCATCATCCTCCGAATATCCAAACGTAATATTGTAGAGCGCGGAAAAGTTGTTGTAATACTCTGTCGTATTCTCAAAATCAAGCATGATAACAGAATCCAACGCTTCTATTTTCTCATAAAGTGTGTACGCTTCTTCATACGGAATATTTGTCACCATGACTTTCGCAGTACCATATGTAATAAACTGTTCCTCCATCAGATCAAGTCCCTGGCTTGTTTCCGTGGTGTCTGGCAGATACGCAGACAGCTCATTTTCTACTTTCACCCAGTTCATGGATACCAAAGAAAAGATAATTGCAATACCAAAAAGCAGAAAAAACAGGTTTCTCCTGTCTACGATAAAGGTCGCAGCCTTCAGCATAAAATCGCCGTCTTCACCATTCTTTTTCAGTTTCTCTTCCATAGCTTATTTCCTCTCCATTTCATAAAGGCACGCGTATATCTCCTTTATTTTTCAAATCTTTGCTTAGTATAATACATTACTTTTTATTTTGCAATAGTGACTGTTGGTCATTTTTTATTTTTATAATTTCTTTAGATTTTCCTGTCTGTCTTTTCTGAATATTCCGAATGTTTAATGTCATTATATTGTATTGTCAGCATCTTCGCAATATTGTATGAGAAAAGTTTTCATTGGATATACGGAACAAAAAACAGCCGCTGATACAAAATTGTAAAAGTGGCTGCTTTCTGCTTAAATAAAGCGTATTCATTTATCCTGATAAATCTTATCCTAAGATAATCTTATCCTAAGAAAATCTTATCCTAAGAAAATCTTATCCTAAGAAAATCTTATCCTAAGATTGAAAGAACACCCTGGTTTGACTGGTTCGACTGCGCGAGCATTGACTGACCTGCCTGTGAAAGGATATTGTTGTTTGAATATGTCACCATCTCAGACGCCATATCCGTATCGCGGA